>JAQVXD010000018.1 GCA_028709385.1 Fermentimonas sp. | reverse complement strand
CCCCGGATTCACGATTTATATCCTTTTAAATTCTATTGAACGGGTACCTTAATATAATCTGATTATATTTCTTGTACTTGCTTTGTCTAAAATAATTTGTATGTAAATCTTCTAAAGATCGCTTCTTTTTTTTTGCTTCAAGGAAGGGTTCCTTCCAAAAGCGGGTGCAAAGATAGGGACTATTTTTTATCGTGCAAACTATTTCGCAATTAATTTTCAAAAAACATCCACTTTATTTTTCGATTTGCCTTCAAAAACAAGATTATCAGACAAATATCATTTTCACTAAAAACATCTTTTTTAATCACAAGCATCAGAAAAGCTAAATTTCCTCCAATTCCGATTATGCAAAGAAAATAAATCAACCTGAGATTTTACTTATACCGGTCTTTATTTTTCCTGTTATAACTGGAGATTAAAAGAGCAAGGTAGGACTGAGGTATGAGTAAAGTCTTAACAAAGTATGAAGATATCGCTCGACCTTTCATAGAAAATCGACAAGGTTTAACCTGCCGGAAAATCATATTTTATGCGTATCTTGCGCCAAATTTAACATAAGTAATTTTCTTAACAACAAACTTTGCAGTCAATGAAGGGTATTATACATATCTTAAAAAGATTTTTACCTCCATATAAAAAACATCTGTTTCTGGCATTTTTCTTTAATATTCTGACAGCAGTACTGAATGTTTTTTCTCTTGCCACAATAATTCCTATACTCCAGGTATTATTTAAAATAAATACACAAACATTTGAATTCATACCCTGGAAAGGTACCGAATATTCATTTATAGACACTATACTTAACAATGTAAACTGGTATATCACCCAGTTGATTGAGACTCACGGAAGCAGCAACACTCTTTTGCTGTTGGCAGTTACATTGATTATCATGACTCTTCTGAAAACTGCTTCAGCATATTTTGGATCATACTTTATAATACCAATAAGAACAGGCGTAGTAAAAGATATCCGAAACAATATTAATGATAAGATTCTTTCTTTGCCGTTAGCTTTTTTCTCTGAGGAAAGGAAAGGTGATATACTCTCAAGAATTTCAGGAGATGTAAACGAAGTGGAAAACTCAGTAATGAGTTCACTTGACATGCTTTTTAAAAATCCAATTCTTATACTGATCTATCTTACCACAATGACTGTTTTAAGCTGGCAACTGACTCTTTTTGTGCTGATTGTTCTGCCGGTAATGGGTTTTATAATGGGACGTGTCGGCAGAAACCTTAAAAGGAGTTCGTTTGAGGCGCAAAACAAGTGGGGCGAGCTAATGTCGCAGGTAGAGGAAACGTTAGGCGGACTTAGGGTTATTAAGGCTTTTGTAGCAGAAAGCAAAATATCAAAAAGATTCCATAAAGGCAGTGATGAATTCAGGAGAATGTCAAACAGAATTTCAAGGAGACAGCAGCTTGCACATCCAATGAGCGAATTCTTAGGCACAATAACAATTGCAATAGTTTTATGGTTTGGAGGATCTCTGATTCTCGGCAACAACAGTACTATCGACGCTGCTACTTTTATTTACTACCTTACCATATTCTATAGTATTATCAATCCGGCTAAAGAATTTTCTAAGTCGGCTTATGCTGTTCAACGCGGATTAGCATCTATGGAGAGAATTGATAAAATTCTGGATGCAAAAAATCCTATTGCAGATCCTGAAAATCCTGTTGACTTGAAGTTCAATAAAATTATTGAATATAAAGATGTCTGGTTTAAATATATAAATGATTGGATAATTAAAGGAGTTAATCTGACTATCGAAAAAGGTAAGACAATAGCTCTTGTTGGCCAGTCTGGATCCGGAAAATCAACTATTGCAGATCTTCTTCCCAGATTTTATGATATACAAAAGGGCGGCATCTTTGTGGATGGTGTAAATATCAAAGATGTAAGGATACAGGATCTAAGATCACTTATGGGTAACGTCAACCAGGATCCTATCTTGTTTAATGACTCCTTCTATAACAATATAGCTTTTGGGATGAAGGAGGTGTCAGAAGGCAGAGTGATTGAAGCCGCCAAGATTGCAAACGCACATGAATTTATAATGGCCACGGAAGATGGTTACAATACAAATATTGGCGACAGGGGCGGAAAACTTTCAGGAGGTCAGAGACAAAGAATCAGTATTGCCAGAGCAATATTGAAAAATCCTGAAATTCTTATTTTTGATGAGGCTACTTCTGCTTTGGATACAGACTCAGAACGGCTTGTTCAAGATGCCCTTGATAAACTTATGAAAGATCGCACTACTATCATAATAGCTCACCGGCTTTCAACAATAAGAAATGCAGACACTATTTATGTGATGAAAGAGGGTGAGATTGTTGAACAGGGCAAACACGATTCGCTTTACAAATTAGGAGGATACTACACCAAACTTTGTGACATGCAGGGCGACTTATAATGGTTCTTTAGAAA
This sequence comes from Fermentimonas sp., assembly GCA_028709385.1. Taxonomy (GTDB): domain Bacteria; phylum Bacteroidota; class Bacteroidia; order Bacteroidales; family Dysgonomonadaceae; genus Proteiniphilum. The sequence continues at coordinate 43,023 of JAQVXD010000018.1, read as the reverse complement.
CTTTATCCAACACTCTGTCCACCGCCTCAAACGGCGAGTTTATACTCTGAAATTCCGGAACAATTTCCTTCATTTTTCTAACTGTTCTCATTTCATCATATTCATAAGAAACCTTGATCAGTGAGTCAATCTTTTGACTTATTTCGTCATATTCATACTCACGAACATTAGCAATCATTATTTTTTCATGATGAGTGGGCTTAGTATATTCGGACTGATTTAAGAGCTCTTCATAAAGTTTCTCTCCGTTTCGCAGTCCCGTAAATTCAATTTTAATATTTTTTGAGCCTGATAAGCGAATCATTCTTTTTGCTAAATCAAGTATCTTGACCGGCTTGCCCATATCAAAAATAAATATTTCTCCTCCTTTTCCCATTGATCCGGCCTCAAGTACCAACTGACAAGCTTCGGGAATCGTCATAAAATACCTAATAATTTCGGGATGAGTGACAGTAACAGGTCCCCCATGCTTTATCTGATTTTTAAAAAGTGGTATTACTGATCCGTTAGAACCAAGTACATTTCCAAAACGTGTTGTTATAAACTGTGTTGATATCTCTCCACTTTTCTCAATTTTTTTAGCAAGCGACTGTACATAAATTTCACAGATCCTTTTTGAACATCCCATCACATTAGACGGATTCACCGCTTTGTCTGTAGAAACCATTACAAACTTTTTTGCATTATACTTTACAGCCAAATCTGCAATAGTTTTTGTTCCCAGAATATTTGTCTGAATTGCTTCCGAAACATTTACCTCCATCATCGGCACATGTTTATAAGCTGCGGCATGAAATATATACTGAGGTCTCGTTTTTGAGAAGATTCTATCCATACGGGAATAATTGCTCACATTTGCAACAATAATTTCCGTGTGCAAATCTCTCCAGTTTTCTTTTAGTTCAAGCTTTATATTGTGAAGTGGTGTTTCGGCCTGATCTATGAGAATTATGCTGTTAGGATTGAAAGATGCGACCTGTCTTACAATTTCGCTGCCAATTGAGCCGGCTGCACCTGTTACCATAACCCTTTTACCTTCAATATTTGAAGCGATATCTAACATAGAAATCTTAATAGGATCTCGTGGTAATAAGTCTTCAATCTGTATATCTTTCAGCTGCTCCTTACTCCTCAGCGAACCGTTCCATTCGTTAATAGGAACAGTTGTCAAAAGAGAAATATCATGATCAACGAAATTGGCAAGTAATGCAGAATTTTTTATCTCTTCCATCTTTTGAGGAGAGACAATAATTGTACGGACATTTTTGCTTTCTAATATCCTAAAAAGGTTTTCACTGTTTTCATATATAGTTACACCCATCAGCTCCTTGCCAATCATATGGCTTTCATCTGAGATGAAACCAAGCACCCGATAGTTAAACTCACTGTTTCCCTTGAGAGCTTTAGCAACACTGATACCGGCCTTCTTTGTTCCGTAAATAAACACATTTACAGGTTTTATATCACTTCCGGTAATAGTTTCATATACCTCTTTCACTAAAATCCGCGAGAAAATCATTAAAAATGTATTCAGAAAGAATATTGATATAAACGTAAGATTGTCAAGTTGAAAATCCACATTGTATCTCCTGAGAACAACAACTGCAAGAAAAGTCAGACCATACCCGAGAACCAATGCATAAACAATCCTCAATAGATCTGTAAAAGAGGAAAACCTTAAAATACCACTGAATGTGCGTAAAGTAACAAAAGATAAAATATTAAAGAAGATCAATAAAAAACATACTGTGGTACCATCACTTCTTACATCGGCTGTAAGCCCTTCGAATCCATATCTGATGAAATACACAGACAGGCAGGAAAAAACAATCATCAGAGTATCAAGAGCTAAAATTGCAGTTCTGGAAAGGACTCTGCGTGATAGGTAGTTTTGGATAAACTTACTCATAAATAATATATTGATGAATCATTAGATCGCAAAAAGAACAAAGGTAAAAGAATTTTTTTATTTAAATTCCTCATTCAAAATATTTGCCTTTTCCGTTTTACCGGTTTCAATTAGTTCAACGCCTTTATTTAAAAGCGGGTCCTCTCTGTAGTAGGCCGCCCAGAAGGCCTCCTCACCAAAGAAATTTCTTACTATGTATGCGTATAAATTTGTCTCAAATAATTCTGCCGACTCCTGAATATAATACGGCCTGCGTCGTACACCATTATTGTCTGCATAACTCACCAGGTTTAACAAGAGCGGTTGTTGTCGCAAATACCCGTAAAGATCCTGCCAGCTATTAAAACTGCTCAACTTGTCTCTGTTCATATCAGAATACATCATTGCATACTCTTCATCCAGACGCCTGTTCACTACAGTATTGTAATATGAATTATAACCTGCAGTATCACGTGGAATAAATATATCCGGCATTATCCCGTCGCCACCGTAAACTGTACGCCCCCCTAAAGTCTGAAACGCAGTGAGATTATTCAGTGTATCAATATTTACATAATCACCTTGAATATAACGATTGATGGCATCCATCTCATACTCATCATACCTGCCTTTCTCATAACTTCTTTGAATTGATCTGCCTGAAGCGGTATAATATCTTGCTACAGTAAGCCTTACAGCTGATCCGTCCGGAAAATTCCTCTGACTCTGTACCAACCCTTTTCCAAATGAACGCCTGCCAATAATCAATCCTCTGTCATGGTCCTGAATAGCACCTGCAAAAATTTCACTTGCCGATGCACTCAGCTCGTCAATCAAAATTACTATATCATCTTCTTTACATGTGCCTGAACCATTTGCGTTGTTATCGTTACGTGGAAAATTCCGACCTTCAGCATACACTATGAGATCACCTTTCTGTAAAAATTCATTTACCATTGCCACAACAACTTCAAGTGAACCGCCGGCATTGCCTCTAAGATCGATAATAAAAGATCTGGCACCCATGTTCTTTAATTTGGATATCGCAGAAATAAATTCACTAAAAGTATTGAATCCGAAATTAATGCCCAATTTTATAAAACCAATCCTGTCAGTCAACATATATGCTGCATTAACACTGTTAACCGGTATCTCACCACGGGTTACAATAATATCGTGCATGTAATTATTTTCTGCACTCCTTACGCCCAACTTCACTTCTGTGCCTCTTTCTCCTCTTAACACTCTTAAAACTTCGTCATTCCGAATATTTTTACCTGCAACAACAGAATCATCTACCGTTACAATCCTGTCCCAAGGCATTATTCCGGCGGCTTCAGAAGGACCTCCGGGTACAATTCCGGTCACTACAATAGTATCCCTTAGTACATAGAAACTCACACCTATCCCGGAAAAATGACCCTCTAGAGACTCATTAACCCTTTTCATATCGGCTGCCGAAATATATTCAGAGTGCGGATCAAGTTCTTGTATTATGTTAGGCAATGCATCTTCAACAAGCTGATAAGTGTTTACTGTATCCACATACGATTCATTTATATAGTTTAACACAGCATCAATTTTACCTGTTCCGACAAGTTTACCGGCAGTATTAAAAATGCTGTATTTACTTCCTATAAATATACCAATTGCTATACCAATTGCAATCCATAGTGGCAACCATGTACCTCTTCTTTTTTCTGTACCCATTTAAAACTTTTATCTTTATTATCCGTTCAATTCCACGGTTACAAGTTCAATACCTGCTCTGCTCAAGAGATCTACTCCATCACTCAGTCGGTATGAATCCGAGTAAACAACCCGTTTTATTCCAGCCTGAATGATCAATTTTGCACATTCGATACATGGTGAAGATGTCACATAAAGTGTCGCATCATTGCTGCTGTTGTTTGAACGGGCTACTTTTGTGATGGCATTAGCCTCAGCATGTAAAACATAAGGTTTTGTTTTATTATCATCGTCTTCACAAATGTTCTCAAAACCTGATGGAGTACCATTGTAACCGTCTGAAATTATCATTTTATCCTTAACTATAAGTGCACCTACTTTTCTACGCTTACAATATGAATTCTCAGACCAGATATAGGCCATGCGCATATATCTTTTATCCAGCAGTTCCTGCTTGTTTTCGTTTTCTATCATTCTAATTTTATACAGCTTTAAGGCTCATATCCAGACTCTTGACGGAGTGTGTTAATGCTCCCACGGAGATATAATCCACACCTGTTACAGCATAATCCCTGATTGTTTCAAAAGTAATACCTCCGGATGATTCGAGTTCAACTCTCCCGTTTACAATCTCCACTGCTCTACTGGTATCATCTACAGTGAAATTATCCAGCATTATTCTGTCAACACCGCCTACACTGAGTGCTTCATTGAGCTCCTCAAAGTTTCTCACCTCAATCTCAATTTTCAGATCTTTATTTTTTTCTTTCAGATACTGCTTCGCCCTTTTAATAGCATTTTCAATACCTCCGGCAAAATCAACATGATTATCTTTTAACAGTATCATATCAAAAAGGCCGATTCTGTGATTTTCTCCTCCTCCAATTTTTACTGCCTGCTTTTCCAGCATTCGCATACCAGGCGTTGTTTTTCTGGTGTCAAGAACTTTTGTATTCGTGCCTTCCAGCAACTTCACATATTTGTTGGTAATTGTGGCTATTCCGCTCATTCTTTGCATTAAATTCAGAACAAGCCTCTCTGTCTGCAGAATTGACTGCACCTTGCCTTTTACAACAAAAGCAATATCACCCGGTTTGACGTGAGTCCCGTCTTCAATAAAAACTTCCACTTTTAATTCAGGATCAAATTTATTAAAGACTTCTTTAGCTATATTCACGCCTGCCAGAATTCCTTCCTCTTTTATTAATAATTTTGAGCTTCCTGTTTCTGATTCAGGTATACTGCACAATGTGGTATGATCGCCTTCACCTATATCTTCGGCAAAAGCCAGTTCTATCAGGTTTTTGATTAAATCTTCTGCTTCCATTATTTAATGGGTTCTATTTGTTAGGGCATTTCACTTTAAACAAGCAAATATCCGATTTGTTATAAATTTACTAAAATAATGAATACAAAAATACAAAATAATCGGCTACTTTTGTAATTAAACTGTGGTTTTTAATTGTTTAGGGATAAAATACATATGAAAATAGCTTTAATTTCTGTAGGGAAAACCGATAATAGTTTATTCAGGAAAATTATTGATGATTACAGCAATAGAGTAAATCATTATATTCCTTTTGAAATTATTTATTTGCAGGATATAAAAAACAGAAAAAGCATATCGGAAGAGATGCAGAAAGATCAGGAAGGAGAAAAGTTGCTTAAGATTATTGAACCAAATGATTATATTGTCTTACTGGATGATAAAGGAAAAACTTACAGTTCTGTGGAATTTGCAAGGTACATCGAAAAAAAGATGCACTCCGTTCCAAAAAGATTATTATTTTTAATCGGGGGTCCCTACGGATTTTCAAAGAAAATATATGACGTTGCGAGTGAGAAAATTTCACTCTCAAAAATGACTTTTACACATCAAATGGTAAGAATGGTATTTACAGAACAACTATACAGAGCAATGACAATTTTAAATAATGAACCATATCATCATGAATAGAACAATTTTATGCCTCTCTTTTTTATTAGTTGCCAGCAATATATTCTCTCAGGATGTTACAGGCATCTGGTCAGGCAGCTTAAATATACAGGGAACTTCACTGCGCATAGTTTTTAACATTGAAAAGAACGACTCAACTCTCGTTTCCACAATGGATAGTCCTGATCAGGGGGCGTTTGGTTTACCTACTACGAGAACTACACACACTGACAATAAGGTTGAAATTGTTGCTACAGGTTTGGGGATTTTATATAGAGGAACCTTTGAAGGTGATTCAATAAGCGGCACTTTTAGTCAGGGTGGTATACCGTTTCCACTAACTTTAAAAAGAGCAGAAGAACCTGTAATTCACCGACCTCAGACTCCTGTGGAACCACTGCCCTATATTTCTGAGGAGATAGTTATAACAGATGTCAGTACTGATATTTCACTTTCTGCTACACTGACTTTACCAGACAGTGCAGGTATATTTCCGGCTGTCGTTTTAATTGCGGGTAGCGGACCCAACGACAGAGACGAAACCGTTTTTGGACACAAACCCTTCTTCGTAATCTCTGACCACCTCACTCGAAATGGTTTTGCTGTTCTCCGTTATGACAAACGTGGTGTCGGGAAATCAACAGGGGATTATTCAATAGCAACTATTAATGACTTTGTGCAAGACGCTAATAATGCAGTTAAATACCTGAAAAGCCGCAAAGAGATTGACAGTTCAAAGATTGGATTGATAGGACACAGCGAAGGGGGTATAATTGCCCCTATGGTCGCTGTAGAGAATGATGACGTTAAATATATAGTGCTCATGGCTGCCCCCGGCACAAGCGGGATTGAGATTGTTTTAGATCAAAACGAGAACTCGATGAAATACAATAAGTTTGAACCTGAAACAATTGAAAAAATACAGGTTCTTAATAAAGAAATATTTGAGAGTTTGCTTGAATGGAACGGATCAGATAACGACAGAACGGCGTTACGCGACAAACTTTCGTATCTTTGGGAACAACTTCCCATTTTGGTTAAACTGAAAATCGAAAAAGAACCTTATCTTCGTTCTCAATTCAACGGTATGATAACTCCGGGATATCGCAGTTTCCTGGCCTCAAACCCTAAAGAATATCTCGAAAAAGTCAAGTGTGCAGTGTTTGCAATAAACGGTGGAAATGATATTCAGGTGCCGGCTGAAAAGAATCTTACGGCTATAATGGAGACATTACATAACAAAGGTAATACGAATGTTGTTACTAAATTATATCCCGAACTAAATCACATGTTCCAGGAAAGTATAACAGGTCAGCCCGATGAGTATGCGAAAATTGAACAGACTTTTTCGCCTCAGGTACTTTCAGATATTACCGATTGGCTCAAAAGACAAATAGATTTATTGTCATACCCGATAAAGACCTATTAAGCGATTAACATTTAAATGAAAATATAAAATGAGTAAAAAGAAAACTATTTTCAAAGTCCTGTGGATCATTATTGCCGTTCTGGCAATAGCTTCTATTGTATCTCTTATAGCTTTACCTCAGTGGAAAGGGATATTTCTTGCCGGTAGCGGCGGATTCCTGATACTTAATATATTGATAGCTATGTTCTTTATAAATCAAAATTATAAGAGCTGACTATTTAATCTTCATAGCCAAACTCAAATTTAAGCTGATCATACATCTCGTTATCAACAATATCCTGTGAGCATTTCAAAAACTCTGTTTTATTTAAAATAAGTTCAGATCTATCCCGGGATAAACGTCCATAGTACTTAAGTGCATTCAATGCTGACTGACGGAGTAACATCGATTCTGATTTAAGTTTTCGTGTCGCTATATTCAGTAGCATTTCAGTGTCGATCTTATTCACAAGATCTGATCCTGTCATGCACAATCTTGCAAACAACCACAACCCGGTTGTAACAATACTGTCATTTTCCCTGCTTATGTTTTTTTCGACAAGTTTATCTGCATATGGCAGTTTTTGTAATATATTTTTACATACCTGCTCACGCAACTCCTGATCATTGATTTCAGATATCCAGCTTAATGCAGTCTCTTCAGCAAACTGCTCCTTTGGATATAATAAAGTTGCCATAATTTTCATTTCTCTAACATCCTCATTCCAAAGTGCTTCCGCCAGGAGTTTATCCGGCTGGTATTTTTGCGAAATCACTTTAATCCGCGGTGTTTCAACACCAAATATCATTTTGTAATTAACCCCCTTGTTACGCAAACTTGAAGAGACAGCTCCATTCATTGAAAGTCTCAGATCTGTACGTATTTGTCTTAGAATATCCTTCATTTTTGATTTATAAATAACTATTAAAAAGCAAAATTAGTCTATTCAATCCTATTTAAAATTTTTTTTATCTATTTTTCATTACATTTGTGTTTTAATTGAAAAAAACCTGTAAAATGAGACTTCTATTAATCAGTAACTCAACTAATCCCGGTGAAGGTTATCTTGAATATCCTAAACAACACATCAAAGATTTCCTTGGGGAAAAAGCAACTAATGCAATTTTTATTCCTTATGCTGCCGTAACCTTTTCTTATGAAGAATATGAGGAAAAGGTAAACCGGCGCTTTGCTGAAATTGGCCATCATGTTACAAGTATTCATCGTTTTATAAATCCTGTTGACGCTATTCAAAATGCCGACGCAATTGTAGTTGGAGGAGGCAACACCTGGCAACTTGTAAAAATGCTGCATGATAACGGTCTGATGAAAGTTATACGCAAAAAAGTAAAAAAAGGCACACCTTATATCGGCTGGAGTGCCGGCTCAAATATTGCTTGTCCGACACTAAAAACGACAAACGATATGCCAATAGTAGAACCTATTAAATTCAAAACCCTAAAGCTGGTTCCTTTTCAAATCAATCCACATTATCTGGATGATAATCCTGCAAATCATGGCGGGGAAACCAGAGAAGTAAGAATAAACGAATTTATTGAGGTAAACAAAGATAAATATGTAGTTGGATTGAGGGAAGGCACAATGCTTTTGCTTGAAGAGGGAGATCTTGTTCTTATGGGAAATCGCAAAGCCAGAATTTTTAAATATGGCCAAGAACCTAAGGAACTGTCCAATGAAGATGACTTCAGATTTCTTTTGAAATAAACTGAACCAATAAAAAAACATTAATGTTTACAGGTAAATCAGCTGCCGGTTCATTGCGATCGAAATTTCAGCTAATTATAACTGATAGCAGGTCGCTGGGAGTGCTTCTACTAATCTGTACTGCTCTCTCGCTTATATTAACAAACCTCAAAGGTGTCGGGGTTCACTATTATAACATCTGGGAAACAGAGATTCCCGGTTTTAGTAAACTCCACCTGCCACACACTATTTTGCATTTTATCAACGATGCACTTATGACGCTTTTCTTTTTTCACGTCGCTCTCGACATAAAAAAAGAGGTCACAGAAGGAGAACTTTCTACACCAAGGAGGATGATGTTGCCTGCAATATCTGCCCTTTTTGGCGTAGCTTTCCCTGCACTAATATTTATGGCAGTTGCCAGAAATACAGTCTACACAAGTGGATGGGCCATACCCGCCGCTACAGACATTGCTTTCACAATTGGAATGCTGAGTCTGTTAGGGAAAGCTGTCTCACATTCTATGAAGGTGTTTATTGTTGCACTGGCAATAATTGATGATCTCTGTGCAATTCTTATTATTGCGTTTTTTTATGGTTCTGCGCCAAGTGTATTATGGCTCTTAGGGGTAGCCGGAATAGCTGTTGTGATTTATTTGATAAACCGTTACTACCAGCAAAAATCAGTATACATTTACACTGTTATATTGGCTTTGGGGATGTGGTATTGCACTTACAGATCGGGGATTCATGCTTCTTTTGCAGGTGTTATACTTGCTTTTATCCTTCCAATAAAAAGGATGCCTGCTTTTGAGAAGAAGATTGGCATTCCTGTTAACTTCTTTATAATACCAGTTTTTGCTCTGGCTAATACAAGCATTATTATTTCTTCATCATCAATAGCGGGACTCCTTTCACCACTGTCAATCGGTGTAATTTTAGGCCTGTTTTTAGGAAAGCCTCTGGGTATATCTCTTGCAGTATACCTGCTGACTAAACTTAAAATAGTACGGCTGGCTACAAATACAAACTGGCTTGTACTTATTGGTGTAACAATCCTTGCCGGAATTGGATTTACCATGTCGATATTTGTATCCAATCTTGCATTTCCTGACAACAAATTATATCAGGATATAGCAAAATTATCAGTACTAATAGCCTCAGGTCTTGCAATGATAACTGGTTACACCTGGATAAAAATAGCAACAGCTGTAAGACATAAGGAGATTATACAGCCTGAAACTGTTTAGAAGCAATTAAAAGAATGATCAGAGTTCTTTTCCAAAAATTGTATCTGAGTGAAGAAGAAGGTCAATATACTGCGCCCTTTTGTAAATTAGCATACTGTCATTCTTATTCAATACACTGTCAGAGAGTTTACCTCTGAAGTCTTCAATACTATTATACCCTTTCTTTTCCATCCAGTCGGTAATGGTTTTGTTTATTTCAGTTATAACTCCTGTACCGTACTTATAGACAGCGCTCACAACCTGTACACACGAAGCACCTGAAAGAAGTAGTTTAATAACATCTTCTCCATTGAATATCCCGCGGCTACTGCAAATATCGGCACGAATTCGCCCGTAAAGCATACCTGCATAGCGAAGTGATTTCTTATAATCACCCCTTTTGCTGAAATTAAATGATTTACGATGTTTCTCCTTTTCAATATCAATATCAGGTTGAAAGAAGGCATTAAAAAGTACTAATCCGTCAACCCCTGCTTCATCAAGTGACTGTGCAAAATTGAGTATATTGGTGTAATCTGAACTTAATTTAACCCCTACAGGAATTGACAGCCTTTCTTTTATTGATGAAACAATATCAATTTGAAGACTTTCAATCGCTACACCGTCACGGTCAAATCGTGTAGGTGTCTGATAGAGGTTAAGCTCTATTCCATCCACTCCGGTCTCTTCAATCAGCTTTGCATATCGTATCCATGAGGATTTGTTTACAGCATTAAGACTGGCAATTACAGGAACGGAAACGCTCTCTTTTGTTTTACGTAAAATATGCAAATAGTGCTCAATTTCTGAATGCTCTATTTCAGGATGCAGTGTTATCATCTCTGCATGAATATCATTATACTCCTCAAGCATTTCATCATGCTGGAGGTTTTCAAGCTGCACCTGCTCTTCGAATAATGATTTATAAACTATTGCAGCCACACCGGCATCTTCTGCTCTTTTCAGGGTATCAGGATGAGACGACAGTTCAGATGCGCCTAAAATTACAGGACTGCTTAAAAATATTCCCATGTAGGATGTTTCCAGGTTGTTCATTATCTGTGATATTTTAAGGAATGAATAAAAAAATGTTATATAAACATTATAACAGAAGATTCGTGGAATAGTTTAAAACTTAACACATCATTTATTAACGAAGAGGATGTATGATGATTGTATCTCCCGGGTTCACCTCTAATGTCTTAACTGGTTCTTCATTCTCATTTTTCCTGTTCTTGGAGAATATCCTGAATATCCAGCTGTCGGAAATTGTTTCAGCAGCTTTAGTCAGCTCTATGACTCCTTGATCCACAGAAGCGATGGTAGTATCCATCTTTAATCCAAACTGCTTATCATTTAGAAGTCGTGGAAGCACACCATCGCCGTGATTAATGGTATAGGATGTCCGGTGGAGCTGATCCACCAGTGAGTCGGCTCTCAATGTGGTTGAGCTAAGATTTGCCATAATCGTATTCATTTTTAACGTAATTGAATCGTCATTTACCAGCTTACCTAAATCTCCCTGCCCGTTGTTTATTTTAGTGGTTATATGATTCACATCTGATAGCGAAGCATTCATGCTCTTGGTTGCTTCCTCAAGCGCAGAAGTAAGAGTGTTTTCATTCAATAGTCGTGCAATATCACCATCCCCGGTGTCAAACTTGCCGGTGATGGACCTCAAATTGGCAATAGTTCCCTTCAGCTCATCAAGCATTCCGGTTGCCTGAGCAATCATAGCCTGAATATCGAGGCCATCGGACACAGGCAGATAATCACCATTTTTTACTTTTCCTGTAGCCGGATCGCCGGTGGATATAAGAACAATTTTACCACCCATCAGTCCCTCCTGTCCTATCTGTACTGTCGAGTTTTTATATATAAAATCGGTGTAAGTATCCCTAATTGTCATGCTTACTATTACAGATGAATCGGCTACAATACGAATGTCATTTACTGTTCCGATATTTATTCCTGCAAAACGGACTATATTACCCGACATCAACCCGCGTATATCTTTGAATGATGCATGTATTTCGGTAGTAGAGGTGAAAAGATTCTTCTTGCTGCCAATAAGATATACTGCCACTATAAATAATATTAGGGCACTTGCAATGAAAATACCCAACCTTAATGCTTTCTTTGTTTTACTCATTTTTCTTGTTGTTTGCTAAATAAAAAAATCGCGAACCTCTTTCTCTTCTGTGTTGCTCAGTTCATCATACGTACCCTCAATCGTAAAGACTCCGTCGTCCATAATCTTTATGTTGTCAGTGGCAATTCTTGCACACTTCATATCGTGAGTGATAATAACGGAAGCGGTGTTGTATTCTTCGCGAATTTTAAGAATAAGTTCACTGATCTCGCCGGATGTTACGGCATCCAGTCCTGTAGTTGGCTCATCATACAGAATTATCTCAGGCTTAAGAATTAATGTTCTAGCCAGGGCAACTCTCTTTTTCATCCCTCCGGACAGCTCCGAAGGCATTTTATCAATAGCATCAAGCAAACCCACACTTCTGAGTGATTGCTCAATCAACTCTTCCGTGTTGTACTGCTTATCCATAAATTTAGTTCTTCGTATGGGGAAATTAAGGTTTTCACGTACACTCATTGAATCGTATAATGCACCTCCCTGAAAAAGGTAACCCACCTTCTTTCTAATTTCATTCAGCTCGTTGCTGTTACATTCGAGCACATTAGTTCCAAGCACATCTACTTCACCTGAATCGGGTTCAATCAGCCTTACTACACACTTGATTAGAACTGATTTTCCGATTCCCGATTTCCCTACAATACCTAAATTCTCGCCTTTGTGCAGTGTAAGGCCTATGCCCTTCAAAATATGATTCTCTCCAAAGGATTTGTGTAGTTTTTCTACAGTCATGACTACGGCTTCATTCATATTCTAAAGTATGCTTGTTATTAAAACAAAAATAAGATCGATCACAAAAATGGTAAGCGAAGCTTCCACCACGGCTGAGTTAGCTGCCTTTCCCACTGACTCTGTGCCTCTTCCGGCTGTGTACCCTTTATAACTGCCAATTAATCCTATAAAGAAACCAAAGAAGACCGTTTTCAGAGTGGAGGGGAACAGATCCACAAAACCCATCAGTGAAAACGAGCGATTAATGAAGAGCTCGACCGAAGTGTCTTCGAATATATTTACAGCCAGGAAGGCACCAAAGAGACTAAATGCATCGGCAAAAATTACCAGTATGGGAACTACAAGCGTAGTAGCCATCACACGTGAGGCAACCACATAACTCAAGGGGCGTGCTCCCGAAACTTCCATAGCATCAATCTGTTCGGTAACAGTCATTGCTGCAATCTCTGCAGCTATGCCGGAGCTTATCTTTCCGGCACATATAAGACCCGTGATGACAGGACCCAATTCTCGCACCATTGATACTGCAATTACGCCCGGCAATAGTGTCTGCGCACCGAAATCCGTAAGAACAGGATTCATTTGCATGGTGAGAACCAGTCCCATAATAAATCCGGTAACTGATACCAGCGCAAGCGATTTATTACCCAGTAAGAACCCGTGTTTCAAAAACTCTCGAAACTCAAAGGGAGGTTTAAACATTTGTCTTATCACTTTTCCGGTAAACAATACCAGTTCTCCCAAATCGATAAATATACCGTTATAAAAGTTTCGGGTTTCCTCCTTCACTTTAAGTTTTCCCGTGATGCGTTGCTTTGCGGCAGTTAAATTGATCTTTATCATTCATTTTGGTTAATTTCCTCAGCTTAAGTAAAGCTGATGTAATGTTACTGCTTTAATTCGGATAAATCTTGATTGTTAACTTAATACGTTATCGACTTTTAGTTAAATCTTTTTTTTGTTTGTTATAAACAGGTGTAATTTTTCCATTTTTCAGCTGTTGGGGCCAGTTTCTAGTTATGATGTTCGATCAGTTGTCCAACCGCAACAGTCTTCGTCACTTGTTTTATAGATGAGTATCTACTTAGGGGGAATCGGTTAAACGTGAAATAAATCTTGTGTTTGGAAAACAAGGAAAACAAAAACCCCAACTGACTGAATATCAGCTGGGGCTAATTTGCCTATGTACTCGGAGCGGGACTTGAACCCGCACAGCCTATAATGGCCACAAGATTTTAAGTCTTGCGTGTCTACCATTCCACCATCCGAGCGGACCTTTAGTTCAAGGCGGGACTCCGTAACAAAAACGGATCGTAATTATTGTCCCTCACCAAATAAATTTTATGAGAGCGGAAGACGAGACTCGAACTCGCGACCCCGACCTTGGCAAGGTCGTGCTCTACCAACTGAGCTACTTCCGCAATATTTTAATCCTATTTTTTAAGTACAATCTATTACTTAATCTTGCCAAGGTCGGATTCTCATTATTACCTGGGGCAAGGTCGTGCTCTACCAACTGAGCTACTTCCGCAATATTTAATCCTATTTTATAATTCCTGTTGGAATCAAATCGATACTCTCCAGTACAGTTTGTTTTTGCGACTACAAAAGTAAAAATGTTTCTTCAATTTACAAAGTAATTTAGAAACATTTTTACTGATATCTTTATTTTTTTTTATTTCTCAAGTTTACAGGCTTTATTAAGCTATCTCTCTTGTTGAAGCTAATGTCAACTTTTTAGCATAAGTGATGAATATTCCTGTTAGTAAGAGGTTCAAACACATTGCTAAAACTGAAACAACTAATAATACTCCTCCAATTTGATAACCTATTGCAATGAAAAGAACACCTGCGCCAACCTCTCCTCTTGCAAACATTCCTACTGAAATGGCAAGTCTCTCTGAAAACCTTCTGTCCTTGTAGAAAAACAGAGGAAATAACTTGCCAATATTTGAAATAATAGTAACAATAACTACATGCATTACTATTATACTCCAACCGGGCATGGGTATCCTGGAAATAACTGATGTTGAAAGTGCGGCCTCTGCACTAAAATCTACTCCTATAAACAGTGGCATACTCAATCCGACAAGCAGCATAAAAATGTAAGAAATGGAGCCTGATACTTTGGCTTCTTTCACATCCGGTACCGGAGGATGCTCTCCTTTCATAATCATTCCAAGAATAAAAGCAGGAAGTAAAATTTCTATATGGATACCTCCCTCATGCCCGTAAAAATGGGTTGTTATGCGATATACAACTTCGATGATAGCATAAAGAAGAACGGAATATAGCAATATCGACTTCCAGTCCTGTTTAATATTGTAAGTATTCATCTTCTTCCAGCCCAACCAAATAAGCAGTACTGCAACTATCAGAATTACAAACATCTGCCAGCGCATTCCTATCATCAGAATCTGAAGCGGTATCATCAGGAGTATAGTATCCAGGTCGTCAAAAATAGCAAGAACCTGCACTTTCTTATAAACCCAGGTATGTCTCAATCCGGCAGCCGCCAACATTGTAAAAAGTATCCCGGCAGATGTTGGAGCAGCATAACGGCTCAGTAGGAAGGTTTCTTTCCATGCATCCCCATTTTGCCATAACCTCATTTCAGGAGGTGCAACAGCAAACAGGTAATACAATGCTACCATAATCCATGGAAATGCTGCAGCACCCATCGCAACTCCATAATCGAGTGTGTAGCTGCGCCAGTGCTTTTTATTCAACTCAAATTCACGGCCGACATTTATCATGATGAAGGCAAGTGAAATATAGAGCAGGGAGTTTGAAACTAATTTAAATGCAGGAAAACTTTCTCCTAAAAAAGGAGGCAAAATTTGTGATAAAACCAGACCGATAACCAATAAAACAGAAAACGTATAGACTTTTCTCATCAAAAAAAATTAAATAAATGGTAAGTAAGAAAATCTTAAAGAGCATACCATTTTAAATTAAAAATTCGAGTGCTAAAATAACAAAAAGAGGGCATCTTTGTTCAGATATTAGTGAATAAAAACAACTATTTATTTCCCCTATAAGTGTTAATTACTTCGTAAACACCTGGCCGTGAAGAATAAACATGATAACTTTGCAACGGTTCTTTTGACGGACCTCTTTCAGGTGTACCAAACCCAAGTCCTGATTGCCCATACATAGTTATAAATACAGAATTACACCCGGGGCATTCTGCTTTACCGTCTCCCCGGGGTGTAATTCTTATATTTCTGTCATCTTCATAAGGACAGCACAGGTCATATACATAAATATTACTGCCAGTTGCATCTGTTACGGCAAGCAGACCTGCATAACCAAGTCTGTCAGTACTCAGTCGTGGTTCTGTAAAAATCTTATATGACAAACCTTCTCTCAGAGAATGATCAAAGGCATTTAGGTCGATAGTAAATTTTACAGGCGCAAATGGTATGGTCAGTCGTGGGGAATTATCCACACAAGAAAATAGAAACAGAAAAGCTATTAAAAAATATCTTTTCATACGTATCTGCTTAACTGAATTATAAAGTAGCGCCATCAAGAATTGTATCTATCTTAATCAGCTCTTCTTTTGTAAATTCGAGATTTTGCAAAGCGTTTAAATTATCTTTCAACTGTTTCATATTTCTGGTTCCTACAATCAGCGACGTAACTCTCGGGTCTCTCAGAACCCATGCAAGAGCCATCTCCGCCATTGTTTGACCTCGTTCTCCGGCTATCTCGTTCAGTTGCTTTACCTTTTCGATTAAATGAGGGGCAACCTGTTCTTCCCGAAGGAAACCGGCCGGATTTGCAGCCCGCGAATCATTAGGTATACCATGCAGATATTTATCTGTGAGTACTCCCTGTGCCAGAGGAGAAAATGCTATAAACCCTGCACCATACTCTTTAGTAATACTCAAAATCTCATCTTCAGGCTTACGGTTAAACATACTATACTTATCCTGGAAAATTAAACAGGGAACATCTCTCTCTTTCAAATAATTCAGCCCTTTTCTGGCCTGAACAGGCGGGTAGTTTGAGAAACCTACATACAGAGCTTTTCCCTGACGCACAATATCAACCAAAGCCTGCATAGTCTCTTCTATTGGCGTATTTGGATCATACCTGTGGGTATAAAAAATATCAAAATAGTCCAGTCCCGTACGCTTAAGACTTTGATCAATACTTGCCATAAGATACTTCCTTGAGCCTCCGTCGCCGTATGGACCCTCCCACATATAATATCCGGCTTTAGAAGAAATAATCATCTGATCACGGTGAGAAGATAGATTCTCCTTCAATATCTTCCCAAAGTTGGATTCCGCTGAACCTGGAGGGGGACCATAATTATTAGCCAGGTCGAAATGAGTTATTCCCTGCTCGAAAGCATAAAGAATCATTTCCCGTGCAGTGTCGTAATCATCAACGAAACCAAAGTTGTGCCACAAACCAAGTGAAATCTTGGGTAGCTGCAGTCCGCTTGTTCCACAATTAGAGTAAATCATAATATCTGTTTTTTATGGTGAAAAAATTAATTCATTTTCTTTTCAATTTCGGTATCAGTCAGCAAACTGACAATCTTCTGTCCGTCAGGCGTATACGATGGCGAAGGTGTAGCAAAGAGCTGGCTCTCTATCAGAAGCATCTCTTCACCGGAAAGTGCCCTACCATAAGATATTGCGGTTAATCTGGCAAGCGATAAAGCGATAGATTCCTGTATTTCGGACTTTATATCACTTCCTGTTTCCAAACTAAAATTTATCAGTGACTTTATTATTTGACCCGGATTAGCATTTTCTATTTCTGTTGGAACACCCTGTACGGCAAAACTGTTATTACCTAAATTACTCAGTTCAAAACCAAGTGCCTCTAGGTCGTCAATTATTGATGGCAAGGCGGCGGATTCTGAAGCTGTAAGTTCCAGAACTTCCGGGAAAAGTACACGCTGAGAAACTCCTTTTCTATTTCTGATCTGAACAAGATACTTTTCAAACAATATCCTAACGTGAGCCTTATGCTGATCAATAATCATTAAACCGGATTTTACAGAAGTCAGTATATATTTTTGCTTATACTGATAATGTTCGGGATAAAGATCAGTCTCAGGTATATTTTGTGCAGAACTTATCAGGAAGTTTTCTGAAGGTGATGCTTCGTTCTCAAAGCTTTTATGGAGCTTTTCCCACCCGATGGCAGCTGCAGACAATCTGTCGGTTCCGGTATTATTTGGACTATTAAACGGATTATACGAAGGGTCAATATTTATTCTTGGCATTTGTGTACGCACCGAAGGATCGTAAACAGGTATTTCCGGAGCATCCTCTCTGTCGAAATCGATACTGGGAACAGCATTAAATTTCCCAAGCGACTCTTTAACAGTTACCATGAGAATTTGCCACAATGCCTGCTCATTCTCAAACTTAACTTCAGTCTTTGTAGGATGAATATTAACATCAAGTGATTCAGGGTCAACCTCAAAATAGATATAGTAGCTGGGCTTCTCATCAGGAGAAATAAGTTGTTCAAAGGCAGTCGTAACCGCTTTATGAAAATAGGGGTGACGTATATACCTGTTGTTTACAAAGAAAAACTGACTGGAATTACGCTTCTTTGCATATTCTGGCCTGGACACATAACCATAAATCTTGCCGAGTGTGGTTTCAGCCTCTATTTCAATCAACTGCTGAAGAATATTTTTTCCTTCCAATTGTGCTATACGCTGCTTTAATCCGGTTTTAGTAAGATGCAGTGTTTCTGAATCATTCTCAATGAGTGAGAACTCAATATCCGGATGCACTAATGCAATTCTTTGAATTTCGTTAAAAATATTCCGCCTTTCAGTTTCATTAGACTTTAGGAATTTCCTGCGGGCAGGAACATTATAAAATATGTTTTTTACAGAGATCGATGTACCCTTTCCGCAGCTGACTATCTCTTGCTTCTCGAGCCTGGATGCTGAAATTATCAGTAATGACCCTAACTCATCCTCTTCTCTGCGACTCTTTACCTCAACCTGAGATATTGCAGCAATAGATGGCAATGCTTCTCCCCGAAAACCCATAGTTGTAAGTGCGAAAAGGTCATCCGCACTTTTAATTTTTGAGGTAGCGTGTCTTTCAAAAGCCATTCTTATGTCGGTTGCAGACATACCTTTACCGTCATCAATTACGCTTATAAGAGTACGGCCTGCACCTTTTATCTGTATTTGTATATGTTCAGCTCCCGCATCTATAGAATTCTCCACCAATTCCTTTACCACTGAAGAGGGTCTTTGAATCACTTCACCCGCAGCAATTTGATTTGCAATGGAATCGGGAAGGAGATGTATTATATCAGTCATATTTTAGTCAAACCGTTTTTATCGCAAAAGCCAAAAGATGAAAATCAATAAAAGAATTACAGCAATAATTATCAGTAAACCATTATTAGTAATAAACGAATTTTTTCCTGCTTCCTCTCTGTCTTTACGTTTCTTTAAATAGCGTGTCTGTGAAACAAACTCAGATTTAAAATCTTTCTTATCAATCTCAGTTCTTTCAGGTAAAACACCCATTTCTCTCTTTACAGACTCAATTCTCTTTTGCAATCTCTCTTTACGTGCTTCCTCATCCGGATCAAAAAGAATTGGTTTGTAATTAAATTTACGTGGTTTGCGATTTTTATAGAAAAAAAATACTCCCATTGTAGATAGATTTTTGAAAGTTACAAATATAAATAATCATTATAATAAAGACAAAACACCAAAACTGATTAATTCAGCTTTAGATTTTATGATTCACCTTTGATAATCTTAAATAAAACAGCTAAATCAAAGGGTTACGTCTTCTCTCTCAAAACGCCTTTGCGGCTCATTGTCAGCATCCTCACTTTTCCTAACATTACTTCTGAATATATCAGAAGGACTTATCGGTCGCAGATAATCAAGCCAGGCGAACCTCTCCAAACGAGTTTGTTCAGGTTGTAATTGAGGAAGAGGTGTTGTAACTGCAGTAGTTGCCGGCCATAACTTCAGCCTAGTGATTTTCTGATTCTCAATATCCATCGAGAGATAGGGACTTTCAGTTTTGTTAAGTCCGATGATAGTACTGTCTTCTTCCACAAGATAATAGAGAGATTCAGCATTTCCTTCTACTAAAACATTATAAATCTCACCATCCCGGAAGTAAGCTGTCATATCTCTTCCGCTCAACTGATTATACTGATCACCCTCCCTTCTGTCCTGAATTGCCATTGCATAATCTTTTACTATTGCCTTTTCAATAGTAGAATCGTTCATGTGAACATTAATCTGATATCCTGATATCTGATTGTTTTCATTCCAGACCACAGGAGATCCGATCATATAAAGCATCGAATCGCGTGAAGAGTAATGAATCGAATCACAAACACCCTGAATATCTGCCCTGTAAAACCTGACGTCGTAAAATGCTTTGATGTCTCTGAATGTTGAATCTGTACTCATTATAAGTGTATCTCCATGCAGAAAAAGACTGTCCTGACCTGAGTAATCTATCGCATAAGCAGAATCAGTTGCAAGGCCATATTCTGTTTTTTCATTATAAAAACCATAGTTGCCTTTTATTATACCTTTTCTCTCACTGTCTTCAAGATACATATTGCCAAAAACCTCACCCTGGCCTGTAATCCTGTTATAATAAATTGTGTCACCGATTAATACTTTAGTTCCGTCGTTACTATAAACTTCCGACCGGTCAAAAAGCCGAGAATCCTCTGTCACAGTATTATACCAACCGTTCTGAGTATGAATATAACCACTGTCGGAAACAATTCTTGAAGGACCAAGTATATCTGCCACTTTTGTTTCAGTGTTATACTTTAAAGTATCTGCATAAATAGTATAATCTTCATTCACAAGCTTCACACTATCACTGAAGAGAGCCTCTTTTGTGTCGGGAGCATACTGACCCCAGAAAGATGTAAGCTCATTTTCTTCATCAACAAGCATACCGCCTTCAAAATAGTATCCAAGGTTTGCCATACGGTCATAATCCAGACTGTCTGTAAACAAAGTAGCATTCTGATCTTCCATTCTGATATTATCGCGCAGTCGCGCCAGTCTTGTGTTTCCGTCATAGTAGAGATAATCACCATACACAAATATAGTGTCACCCTGCTCCATACTTACATTGCTGAAAGCTTCAAACGAATTTGTTTGCTGAAAAAGGTAAGCACTGTCACAATACATGAAAGCCCCCTCGTGAAAGAAAACTACATTTCCTGTAAGAACCTCTGCATCAAAACCGGCTCTTTTACTCCAAAGATCGGCTTGCCTTAACTCGATTATTTGCTCAACGCCCTCTGCTGCATCTGAATCACTCTCAACTGCAACAGGTCTTATTTTCTGTGGGGAACTTATGGAATCCGGCTGCTGGGCTATAGCAGAAAATATAAAAAGAAACAGCACACTAAGAACAAGTGTGCTTTCCTTTAAGTATATAGAGGATTGTTTTTTCATTATTCCTGAAAAAAACTTTTTACCTTAACCAGCCTGAATATCTGAAATCGCAATTTCTCCAGTCAGGATCAATACGAACATACGTTTTCTCAATCTTTTCCTGAAGCCACTCGTCAACCATATCCTGTTTCCTGGCATTCTCTGCCATCTGCTTTATAATCTGATAATCGTTGTTGATATTTGCACGGTGACCTTCATTACGGTTGGTAATCTTCACCATTGCGGCTACCTGGCGGCCTTTATCATTAATCATAAGAAATGGTTTTGAAATCTCGCCGGTTTTCATTTCTCCTGCAATCTTTGCAATATCCTGATTAAGCTCATTCAGTGCAAAACGTGGTGTACCTGCATTTGGACTGTTTTGAGTATTGTTTACCATTATCCCTTTGTTATTGCGGGTATCTTTATCAGCCGACAAATAGGTTGCTGCGTCATCAAATGTTATTTTTTTATCTGTAATCCCTGTTCTTATTGAGTCGAGCCTTACAATTGCAGTATCAAGAGACTCTTTCGGAACCTTCGGTTTAAGTAATATATGCCTGAAGTTTGCCATCTCTCCCCTGCGTTCTATCAGCTGGATAATGTGAAATCCATATTCTGACTCTACAACATTTGAAACTTTCTTTGGATCGTTCAATGCAAATGCCACGTTAGCAAATTCCGGCACAAATCCTGAACGGGACATAAAACCGAGTTCACCCCCCTGAATTGCAGAAGGATCTTCAGAGTGCAATAAAGCAAGTGTTGAAAATTCTCTTTCTCCGCTGTTAACCTGTTCTGTATATTCTCTGAGTCTTGCCTTAACTTTGTCAATCTCCTCCAGAGGAATTTCCGGCTCTACTGTAATAATCTGAACCTCCAGCGTAGTCGGAATAAAAGGCAGACTATCCTGTGATAAACTATTGTAATACTGACGAATCTCAGACGGTGACAGCTGAATATCGCCAAAATGCTTCTGCTGCACACCTTGAATAATCTGCTGCTCTCGGATCTGTTCGCGTAAATCTTCGCGTATTGCGGAAAGACGTTTTCCAAAGTACTCTTCCAGTCTTTCAACAGAGCCTATTGAAGAGATATAATTATTTACATAATATTCAAGTTCGCGGGTAACATTAGCCTCCTGTACCTCTATACTATCAAGTTTTGCCTGATCCAGAAAAAGCTTCTGAATAGCCAGCTGCTCCGGAATAAAACAGTAAGGATCACCTTCAATACGCTGGTTTTGCATCAGCAGCTCTTTACGGTATTCTTCAACTTCAGATTTCAGGATCGCTTCATCACCTACAACCCAAACTATCTCGTCTATCACGTTATTCTGTGACAAAACAATCGGAGATGTAACTAAAGCACCCAGAAGAAATATTATATTTATTACAGACTTCATACGATAAATTATATAGATGTAAAAGTAGGTATAATACCCTTAACAGCCAAACACCTCGATGGTTAAAAGTAGTTATAAGCACGCAGAGACGCCAATCACGGCGTCTCTGCAAAATTTATATTAATTACAACTTCTCCTTAGCCTTCAATAGCTGCCTGAGCTGCTGCCAAACGAGCGATAGGAACGCGGAACGGAGAACATGATACGTAGTTTAGTCCTACTGTATGACAGAACTTTACTGACGAAGGCTCACCGCCATGTTCGCCACAAATACCACATTTAAGAGTAGGCTTCACCTCACGTCCTTTCTGCACCGCCATACGCACAAGTTGCCCCACACCATTCTGGTCTAATACTGCAAAAGGATCCTGTTTAAGAATTCCCTTATCCAGATACATAGGCAGGAATTTAGCAACATCATCACGGCTGTATCCGAAAGTCATCTGAGTTAAATCATTGGTTCCGAAAGAGAAAAAGTCTGCCTCTTTTGCAATTTTATGAGCTGTCAAAGCTGCCCTCGGAATCTCAATCATTGTTCCGATTTTATATTCAACAGAGTCATTCTTTTCAGCAAACACCTTTTGGATAGTCTCCTCGATAATATCTTTCTGAGCTTTAAACTCAAAAACTATACCTGTAAGCGGAACCATAATCTCAGGTATTACTACAATATTCTCTTCTTTCAGTTCAAGAGCAGCCTCCATGATTGCCCGGGTTTGCATTTCAGTAATTTCAGGATAAAGGTTGCCAAGACGGCAGCCACGCAGACCCAGCATAGGATTGGATTCCATAAGACCTTCCACGCGTTCGTGAATATCTTTGTATGAAATACCCATCACCTTGGCCATCTCCATTTGCCCTTTTTCGTCATGAGGAACAAACTCATGCAAAGGAGGATCAAGTAATCTCACAGTTACGGGAAGTCCCTCCATTGCTCTGAAAATTCCTTTAAAATCTTTCTTTTGCAGAGGCAATAGCTTTTCCAGAGCTTCGCGGCGACCCTCCTCATTTTTTGAAAGAATCATCTCACGCATTGGAACTATCTTATCCTCTTCAAAAAACATATGCTCAGTACGGCAAAGACCTATCCCTTTAGCTCCGAATTTACGGGCTACCATTGCATCTTTAGGAGTATCGGCGTTTGTCCTGACATCCATACGTGCGTACTTCTCAGCGATGGTCATCAACTCGTCAAAATTCTCATCCAGCTCTGCATCCTGAGTAGGTAGTTTACCTTCATACACATTACCTGTAGATCCGTCAAGAGAAAGCCAGTCACCCTCCTTAATCTCTTTTCCGTTTATCGAAAGTGTACGTGATTTGTAATCTATAATAAGATTATTAGCTGCAGAAACGCAACATTTACCCATACCTCTTGCCACAACTGCAGCATGTGATGTCATACCGCCGCGTGAAGTAAGAATACCCTGCGCTGAAGACATTCCTCTGAGATCTTCAGGTGATGTCTCAATACGGCATAATATAACCTTTTTACCCTCTTTATTCCATTCCTCAGCTTCATCAGCATGAAAAACAACCTGTCCCGCCGCAGCTCCGGGTGATGCGGGCAGACCGTGTGTAATAGGTTTAGCTTTTGCCAGAGCATTTTTATCAAATACAGGATGCAGTAGTTCGTCAAGCTTTTCAGGGTCACAACGCTTTAATGCAGTTTTCTCATCAATACTTCCCTCATGCAGCATATCAACAGCTATTTTAACCATAGCTGCACCGGTACGTTTTCCGCTTCTTGTCTGCAATAACCACAATTTACCATCCTGAATGGTAAACTCAAGGTCCTGCATATCTTTAAAATAGTCTTCAAGCTTCTGCTGTACAGTTATCAATTCAGCAGCACACCCAGGCATCACCTCTTCCAGAGAAGGAAACTTCAGTTTACGCTCCTCTTCCGAAATTCCCTGCATTTTTGCCCATCTGCGTGATCCTTCAGTTGTTATCTGCTGCGGAGTACGCACACCGGATACAACATCCTCACCCTGAGCATCAATTAGATACTCACCATTAAAAATATCCTCACCTGTAGCTGCGTCACGGGTAAATGCAACACCCGTTCCTGATGTTTTACCCATATTACCGTAAACCATTGCCTGAACATTTACAGCTGTGCCCCACTCTTCCGGGAAATTATTCATTTTACGGTAAAGGATTGCACGCTCGTTCATCCAACTGTCAAAAACGGCACAAACTGAACCCCACAACTGATCCCAGGGACTAACAGGAAACTCTCCTCCCGTTTTTTCCTTTACAGCTTTCTTAAACAATTTAACCAGCTGTTTCAGGTCATCTGTAGTAAATTCAGTATCAAGTTCGATACCCTTTGCAGCTTTCATCTCTTCCATTATCTCTTCAAATGGGTCAATATCCTCTTTGCTATGGGGTTTCATTCCTAATACTACATCTCCGTACATCTGTACAAAACGGCGGTATGAGTCCCATGCAAAACGCTCATTTCCCGATTTCTTAGCAATACCCTCCACAGCATCATCATTGAGGCCAAGATTCAACACTGTGTCCATCATACCCGGCATTGAAACACGTGCTCCCGAACGAACAGACACCAGCAAAGGATTATCCTTATCGCCAAACTTTGTACCAGTCTGTTTTTCAATCTGAATTATAGCATTTTCAACCTCGCTTTTCAAAGCATTGATTACATAATCCCGACCTAATTCATTATACTCGGTACAAACTTCGGTAGTTATCGTAAAACCGGGAGGCACCGGCACTCCTATCAGATTCATTTCGGCAAGATTAGCGCCCTTACCTCCAAGCAGGTTTTTCATATCTGCTCTACCTTCAGCAGCTCCGTTTCCAAAGGTGTAAACTCTTTTCTTTTCCATTTGGTGTTTAGTTATGATTATTATACGTTAAAAAATGTGTTTAGATTAATTATTGACTACCCAAATATATGTCATATAACTGAATATTCGGAGTATTACTCTTCAGATTTTTTAAATGTACAAAACCTGAAATCTGTTTAAGTGAATTATTATCGACATACTTTGAAATAGGAAAACCATAATTTCTGTTCTCATCAATATTCTGAACCCTGTAAATAGTTGTATCACTATATTCCAGTGTTAGTGCCAAGGTCAGGTTGGTATTACCCGACGGTGGAATTCCTATTGCATTTAAGTTGAAAGAAAATAAATCGTCAGGTATATCTCTGGAGATTTCAGTAGAATCAAGTTGAAAACGGAATCCGCTTTTTTGTATTCCGGGTGTTTTAAATGAATATATCCGTGGAATATACGAAGCAGAGTATATCTCAGGTTCAACAGTCTGTATGCTTAGCTGCCCCATTTTAGAATCTATATCTGTCTGAGCCCTTTTGAGTCTGGTTTTAACAGAGTCATTCATTTTAAGATAGAGGTCTATTCTATCGGAATACCATGACAATGAAGTGTCCCACTGAGCCTGAGTCACATTATGCTGATCAAAAACTTTTTTTATGTAAGCCTCTTTTTCTTCAGGTGAGCCAAAACTCTGATAATCGTTTTCCATAGTAGCTTCGGCTATATAAACATCATACATCAGCTGTTCCATTCTTTTCCTGTTTAACACCTCCTTGGGTTTGTTCTGACAAGAAGAAATTAAAATACTCAATATTATGAGCAGTAAAAGATTTGAAACATTATCAGGTCTCACTTCTAATCGCCTTTTCTTTATGCTCCTCATCATATTTTTCACGTTCAGATTCTGACAAAAGTGAATATGATAAAGTTTTTCTGTAAAACAACAATAGCAGAATCACACCAACAGTTATTGCTGAGTCTGCAATATTAAATATAAATCTGAAGAAAAGAAAATCTTCTCCTCCTATAAACGGAATCCAGTCGGGAAATGTTCCGCTAAACAGGGGAAAATAGAGCATATCTACAACTTTTCCGTGAAGTAACGATGAATAACCTTCACCCCAGGGAACGAATGATGATGTATGTCCGGCGTAACTGGCATCAAATATAACCCCATAAAAAACACTGTCAATAATATTACCGAATGCGCCTGCAAGAATTAATGCCACACAGGCAATAAAACCTTTCTTATAACCCCGCTTTATCAATCTGTTCAGATAGATAATTATAAAAACTACAGCAATAATCCGGAAAAGAGATAGGAACAGTTTACCTCCCGCCTCAATCCCAAAAGCCATGCCATTATTTTCCACGAAATAGATCTTAAACCAATCCGTAATATGAATGGTGTCGTACAAACCCATGTGTGTCTTAACCCATATCTTGGTGAGCTGGTCGACGAGAATAACCAAAAAAACTACTAAGACAGCGACAAGCGTCTTATCTCTACGACTATTCATACATCAAATTATTCATACCTAATTCCGGAAAAATGGCTGATGCTATCATACTTTGAGTATTATCTCTTCTTTTTGGATTTTGCCTCAATACTGAGAGTAGCATGCGGTACAGCGCGGAGACGCTCTTTGGGTATAAGGTTACCAGTCTCCCGGCAAATTCCGTATGTTCCGTTTTCTATACGTACCAGTGCAGCCTGAAGATTCTGAATGAATTTCATCTGTCGTTGTGCCAGTCTGCCGGCTTCTTCCTTAGAGAGAGTAGAAGCACCCTCTTCAAGTACTTTATAAGTTGGAGAAGTGTCAATAGTATCATTACCGTCTGCATTTGTTACTGCAGCTCTGTAATTTTCGTACTCCTGTTTTGCCACCTCTAGTTTTTCATTAATAATAGCCCTGAACTCTTCTAATTCCTCGGCTGAGTATCTCGTCTTTTTACTCATATTAAATTATTTATTTGGTTGTGTGTCCTTTTCTTTCGCAAATATACATATAAAAGAAATAATCCTCAACTGTTTTTATGAATACTGACAGTCAATGATATATCATCAATTTCTATTTCATCTTCAAGCGGCTCATTTACAATCAGTATATCATCAGCAAGCACCTGATTCCTGATATAATCTGAATAATCAGTTACAGATTCATCTGTGGCACTGTTTGACACTATTTTTACAAATATCCTGTCAGTTATTTCAAAACCCTTCGCTTTTCTGAGGTTCTGAATCCTGTTGACCAGCTCACGGGCAATACCCTCCTTGCGAAGTTCATCCGTTATAGTAATATCCAGTGCAACAGTAAGTCTGCCCTCATTCTCTACAAGCCAGCCGGGAATATCTTCTGAAATTATCTCCACATCGTCTAGACCGATTACTACCTCCAGCCCTTCTATCTGTAGTGAATATGAACCGGTTTTCTCAAGTTCCTGAATATCTTTATTTTCAAGCTCCTGAATTTTAACTGCCAGCTGCTTCATAATTTTTCCGTATCTGGGTCCCAGTTTCTTGAAGTCAGGCTTAGCTCTTTTTACCAGAATCTCACTTGTGGAATCAACATAAGCCAGCTCCTTAACATTTACTTCATTGAGGATCAGCTGCTCTACTGATTGTAGATTGCTCTTCTGATTATCATCAGCAACCGGTATCATTATCTTTGTGAGTGGCTGTCGAACCTTGATATTTACTTTTCGGCGCAGTGCAAGTACTATAGATGATACTGTCTGTGCAAGATACATCTGATCTTCAAGCTGCTCATCTATCAAGCTCTCATCAACTTTCGGAAAATCGGTTAAATGAACAGAATCTGCTCCCTTTTCGCTGGCTACCGATGTTAAATCCAGATACAGCCTGTCAGCATAAAAAGGTGCTATAGGTGACATGAGTTTTGTAATTGTAACCAGACACTGATAAAGAGTTTGATACGCCGACAATTTATCATCAGTCATTTCGCCGCCCCAGAAACGTTTACGGTTGAGACGCACATACCAGTTACTCAGATTATCGTTCACGAAATCATTTATAGCCCTGCCAGCTTTGGTAGGTTCATAATTTTCGTAACCCTGGTCAACCTCTTTCACCAACGTGTTAAGCAGCGAAATTATCCAACGGTCAATTTCAGGACGCTCTTCAACAGGTATCTGAGGATACTGATTACGGAAATCGTCCACATTAGCATACAGCACAAAGAATGAATAAGTATTGTAAAGAGTACCGAAGAATTTCCTGCGTGCCTCTTCAACACCTTCAACATCAAACTTCAGATTCTCCCATGGCGCAGCATTTGTAATCATATACCAGCGCAACGGATCAGAACCATATTTATCTATCGTTGAAAACGGGTCTACGGCATTACCGAGCCTCTTCGACATTTTATTGCCATTCTTATCCAGCACAAGTCCGTTTGAAACAACATTCTTAAATGCAACGCTCCCTTTTACCATTGAAGCTATTGCGTGAAGTGTATAAAACCAGCCGCGTGTCTGATCCACCCCTTCCGCTATAAAATCAGCAGGGAACACCTTATGAAAATCCTCTTCAGGTATATGGGGATAAAACACCTGTGCAAAGGGCATTGCACCACTGTCAAACCAGACATCAATAAGGTCCGTTTCGCGATACATCGGTTTCCCGCTATCCGAAACAAGCACAATATTATCGACATAAGGACGGTGGAGGTCTATCTTATCATACTCAAGATCTTCGTAATCATTCAGATCAAGCCCTTCCCAGGGCAGCTCTGTCATAACACCTGCAACCAGTGATTTCTGCATCTCCTGATACAGCTCTTTTACTGAACCTAAACATTTTTCCTCTTTACCGTCCTCTGTTCGCCAGATCGGAAGAGGAGTTCCCCAATAACGGCTTCTGCTCAGGTTCCAGTCCTGCAAATTCTCCAACCACTTGCCAAAACGGCCGGTACCTGTCGACTGCGGTTTCCAGTTTATCGTGTTGTTAAGCTCAATCATTTTCTCCCTGCAGGCGGTTGTACGTATAAACCAGCTGTCAAGCGGATAGTATAATACAGGCTTATCTGTTCGCCAGCAATGGGGATAATTATGCACCTGTTTCTCTATACGGAATGCACGATTCTGCAGTTTCAGCATCACAGAAAGATCCACATCCAGAGTTGCATCTTTCTCAGACAGCGACTCATCATATTCATTTTTCACGTACCTGCCGGCATATTCACCGTACAGATCCGCATTCATATTCTTTTCAACAAATTGCGGATCAAGATCTTCAAGCCGGAAGTATTTTCCTGTCAGGTCAACCATCGGACGAAGAATGCCATCTTTATCCTTTAGCATAAGACCTTCCACATCATTGTCTTTCCCAACCTTCATGTCATCAGCTCCAAATGTAGGAGCAATATGCACAATTCCCGTACCGTCTTCAGTTGTCACGAAATCTCCCGTAACCACCTTAAAAGCATTATCAGATGCCTTCACCCAGGGGATCAGCTGTTCATAATGTATTCCCGACAGCTCCCCGCCTTTCCATACTTTATCAAGCACACGGTATGGAATATCTTTATCTCCATACTTATAGTCTTCAAACGACAGCTTACTGTTTTTCTCAGGGAAATAAACATTCAAAAGGTTCCTGGCCAGCACAACAGTAACAGGCAGTCCGGTGTACTGATTAAAAGTCTGAACTGCCACATATTCAATATTCTTACCTACTGCAAGCAGAACATTTGAGGGCAACGTCCAGGGAGTTGTTGTCCATGCAAGGAAAAACGGCTCTCCAAATTCCGACCATTCTGCCAGCGGTTCAACAATCTTAAACTGAGCCGTACAGGTAGTATCTTTTACATCCCTGTAACAACCCGGCTGATTTAGCTCATGCGTACTCAATCCGGTTCCTGCAGCGGGAGAGTATGGTTGAATAGAGTAACCTTTATAAAGATAACCCTTGTTGTACAGTTCTTTAAGAAGATACCACAATGTCTCGATATAACGGTTGTCATATGTAATATAAGGATCGCTCATATCCACCCAGTAACCCATCTGACGTGTAAGATCCTCCCACTCTTTGGTGTATTTCATCACCTCGGTACGACATGCAGCGTTATATTCCTCAACTGAAATTTTAGTTCCTATATCCTCTTTCGTAATTCCCAGAGATTTCTCAACTCCGAGCTCCACGGGTAGACCGTGAGTATCCCATCCGGCTTTCCTGTTTACCAGAAAACCTTTCATGGTTTTGTAACGGCAAAATATATCTTTAATTGAACGTGCAATAACATGGTGAATACCGGGCATACCGTTTGCAGATGGCGGACCTTCGTAAAATACAAAGTCAGGCTGCCCTTCACGAATTTCTAAACTCCGTTTAAATATATCTTTTTCATCCCACTCTTTCAGTATCTCCTTGTTCACTTCTGAAAGATCTAAGTGGCTGTGTTCAGGAAATTTTTTACTCATCATCAATTAATTATACCCTTTGAAAAATAATGTGCAAAGGTAATAATAAAAAATAGAAAACCCGGCTCGTTGGTTGAACCGGGTTTTATTTTGATACTAAAATATTCTTTTAGGATAATTTATCCAATGCTGTTTTTATTCTTGCCACAGCATTCTTAATATTTTCATCTGAAGTTGCGTAAGAGATACGAATACATCCCGGAGCCCCGAAAGCATCACCTCCCACACAAGCCACATGCGCCTCTTCCAGCAGATACATGGCTATGTCGGTAGCACTTCCCATAGTTTTACCGTTATATGATTTACCGATAAAACTCTTACACTCGGGGAAAATATAGAATGCACCCATCGGGTTGTTCACGTTCAGTCCCGGAATCTCTTTAAGCAATTCCACGATCAGGTTTCTGCGTCTGTGGAAAGCAGCACCCATTTCAGACACACATGTCTGGTCGCCGTTATATGCGGCAACAGCAGCCTTCTGCGCTACAGAAGAGGGGCCTGAGGTATATTGTCCCTGCAGCATACTGCAGGCAGATGCGATCCACTGAGGAGCTGCAATCCAGCC
Source organism: Fermentimonas sp. (assembly GCA_028709385.1). GTDB lineage: Bacteria > Bacteroidota > Bacteroidia > Bacteroidales > Dysgonomonadaceae > Proteiniphilum. The sequence continues at coordinate 11,628 of JAQVXD010000018.1, read as the reverse complement.
GATACGCCAGCCTGTCATCGCATAACCTTTTGATACCCCGTTAACTACAACTACCCTTTCACGTATATTATCAAACTGAGCTATTGACTCATGTTTTCCTATATAATTAATATGCTCATAAATTTCGTCTGCAATAACAATGACATTCGGGTGTCTTTCAAGCACCTCAGCCATTGCCTTCAGCTCTTCGGCAGTATAAACACTTCCTGTTGGGTTGGAAGGTGAACACAGAATCAGCGCCTTTGTTTTGTCAGTTATAGCCTCCTCCAGCTGCTGCGGAGTAATTTTAAAATCCTGATCTATCCCGGCATAAACATAAACAGGTTTACCGTCAGCCAGTTTCACCATTTCGGGATAGCTCACCCAGTAGGGCGCGGGAATTATCACCTCGTCATCTTTTCCTACAATGGAAAGTATTACGTTGCAAATCGACTGTTTTGCACCGTTGGAAACAACAATTTGTGCCGGAGTATACTCCAAATAATTTTCTCTCTTCAGTTTATCAGAAATTGCTTTCTTCAGATCAGGGAATCCTGCTACGGGAGAATAAAACGAGAAATTATCATCTATTGCCTGTTTGGCAGCCTGTTTTATATGGTCAGGAGTAAAGAAGTCAGGTTCCCCCACACTCATATTAATAACATCAATTCCCTGAGCTTTCAGTTCATTGCTCTTTTGTGCCATTGCGAAAGTTTCAGAAGGCGATAAAGCAGATAATCGGGCAGACAATAAATCCATAATTTTGTTATTTTGATTAGTAATTCAGACAAAGATAAACAAAAATCACATTCACAACTGTTGTTTAGTGAAATAAAGTCATAAAAAATGAGAAAATGACTACAAATAGAAAAAGCCACCCAAAGGGCAGCTTTTAAATATATTTTATAAAATGTATGTTCAAAAAAAAAGCTTCAGCGATCAATTTAATCACCAAACTTCAATAATTAATTAACTCCCGTCTGCATCAGCATACTTGCAGGCCTTTCCTGCTTTCTGCTCCTGTTAGACGCTCTGAAGTTAATCAGCTTGCGTAGCGCAACCTTGCTTTCAACGTACGGAGTCTGTTCAACCTGTTTGTACGATAAGAAACAGACCCGTTTGAAATGTTTTGTTCCAGATATTTTATCTGACCCAAAATCTCTTCTGTGGTTAGGTTTCTGATTGTCATAATAATTCCTTTCATTTTCATATTTAATGATTTATGATTATGATTCATCGGCAACCGTCTATTTAAGAAGCCATTCAGTATGTAATTGATAACCTATTGATGATTCTAAATAACTCGCTTGCCATTTAAATCAATACAAAGATACAACAAAAAACATGTTATACAACATATTATTGATAGATTCTTTGCATATCACCATAAATAATATCTATTAAAAAGAAAATCCCACTCCTCCAGTGAGTCTTAATCCGCTCCAATCCGGCCTGGGCGAACCAATAAGACGATCATTCTGTCCTCGGCTCGAAATTTCGTAACCCCCTGATAAATCCAGACTGATCACCCTGTTAATATAATATTTACCTCCCAGCTGCAAAAGCACAGAATAGGCATTCATATTATAATCAGCCTCTTCCATCACCTCACTGATATCAACATCCGTAAGTACGGTTTCAATGTTCAGGGTGGAAATAATTATCGCCGGCGACACTTCACCCCACAGCGAGAATCTGTCTTTAAAGGTATATAAATAATTCCGGTAATACAAACCCTCTCTGTATCCGTTGGTTGTGAGCGCAACATTTATCTTCCCCGAGTAATCGCCTACCGAAATTTTCCCGCCTGTAGAATAGTAACCGCTTTTAATTCCAAACTCATGACGATTGAGTCTGTAACCGACATTCACAGAATGTGCAATATATGCAGGGAAGTCCTCCACAATCTCCATCCCGAAACTTTTAAAGGGCTCGCCCGACTTGATAGTCTGCATCAGATCACTCATGTCACTCATATTATAAGAGGCATAAGAAGCATGATAATCCAGTCTGAACTGCGCCTTCAGTCCAAAGAGGCAAAAACTGCAAAGAACAACAATCAAAAGCCGCTTCATGATTAAAAATATTTTGAGATATTAAGACCTCCCTGATACATCATAATAAAGTCATTATATGCATTTATATCATATGACCACGCTCTGAAACTAAAAGCCGGCGTCGTAATATCCGAGCTGTTATAAACATTCATAAGCTTGTTGTTATCCCAGTCGTCATCAAAACTATAAATCCTGCCGGTAAAAGGGTCCACATACTCAAAGCTGCCGTTAATGTAAACCGATTCACCTGTTGCAATATCCAGAACCAGTACCTTTTCTGCAGTCGTTGAACTGAATATAACCTGATCAGAATCCTTTGGATTAATTGTACAAAACAGCAGATCATCAGGATTATAAAAATGCTCCAGAGGAATCGACTTATACAATTCAAAACCCGTCTCTTTTATATCATAAATATTAACAAAAAAACCTGCCCTGTCGGTCATTACAAGCCTTCTCCCGTCGTATGACAAATCAATATTATTATACAGGTTAGTCTCCAGGGTTTCTATACTGTCTCCGGTGTCAGCATTAATCAAACTGTAATAAGAATGCACTCCGTCTGTCTCATGTGAATTGGCAATAAATATCAGGTTATCATCCACCAGAACTACCCTCTGATACCTTGATTCGGCTTTCGGACTCTTTACCTCTTTCGGGGTACCGGTTATATTATTTTTATCATCATACATATAAATCTGATTATCTATCCCATACCCCCAGTTATAACCTATAAACAGCAAAAACTTATTGCTGTTGGGGGAAACCGAAAAAGAGGTCATATTTTCAAAATAGGGTGAATCTATGCTCTTTATTGTTTTAAAGGTTTTGGCATCAGCCACCTTTACCGTGTTGCCTGTACGACCGTAAATCAACACATCCTCAATACTGTAACTATTCACAGTCATACCCAGAGGCGAAGGCGGTGCTTCATATTTATAAAACTTCTCTACTCCGCCGGAGCTGTATGATATATCTGAATCAACATAATTATAGGGTGCCACAATAACAGTATAAAATCCGCTCTCTTCAGGAAAAACCGGTGCCTGCAAAACAACTTCCGGAGATTCAAAAGGAGCAGATCCGACTACCTTGTCATTTCTGTTGTGTAAAATAAAGTATTTGCACCTGTATTTATTTGCCTTCCATGAAATTTTAGTAGAAACAAGGTCCTCAAACATTATATTAATATCGTCACTTGTCATACCACTGTAGCTCATATTGTAATACACAGTTTTATCCTTTATCTTATCATCCTCAAATTTCATGGTGATGCTGTATGACCTGTAACCGCCAACATAATCCTTATCAACAAAAGATGTGGCTGAACCATCCAGAAGCTCTTCCTGATCCACACCTCTGAAATCCTTAAATTTTATGACATAGTTTGCAATATCCAGCTGTTCGAAAGAAGGCTTGTTCCACTCCAGCATAAAATGGCCATCATTGGTAATTCCTTGCCTGATACTCAAATCCAGAGCATTATCCACAGGAATAAGCCGAAAAACAAACTCCCCTTCATAATATTCAGCATCCATTATATCAGCGAGACTGCCCGAACCGGTTTTGAGTCTGAAAGTCAGCTTCAGACTATTTTCGCCATTCCTTGCCAGGTTATCTTTAAAAATGGTTAAATAACTACCACCTGTCAGATATAAAATTTCACCGTTAACCGATATTTCCTGGCTCAGAACTTTTTTCCCTGCGCTGTTTAGAGTAAAGAAAACCTTGGTATCATCATAAATATAAATTGGATCGCCCGGATTAATACCTGCAAGGTCTAACCCAACCATTATCTCACCCGGCTTTTCAATTTCACGGAAAAACTCTTTATCACTGTTAAATTCGCAGGAAACCAGCAAGGTGACAATTAGTACAGCTGATAACAGTCTTATCATAATAATAATAATTATTAAAGCTGATTATAAATGAAGATTATATTGAAAGTGTTGTGTTGTGTTGTGTTATAAGAGAATTATAGTCGTTAAATCAGATTTGCGGAAGCGGGGGGATTCGAACCCCCGGTACAGTTACCCGTACGACAGTTTAGCAAACTGTTGGTTTCAGCCACTCACCCACACTTCCTTATGCCAGTTTTGCTGAAATCGGATGCAAATATACATGTTTGTTTTCAACTTTTCAAAGAAAACATGTTTTTTCAAACCGAATATTTATACTTTTGTTTTTTTGTGACGGTAAATTATGAAGAAAAGAACAAAAATCATTCTGCTGATTGCAGGCATCCTGCTGCTAATCGTTATTTCAGCCACTATATATATCTACAATGCTATTTTCGAACCGTTCGATCTTCCTGAGACGGTTTATATTTATATAGATGAGGAAAAAGAGTATGATTATGTGGTAAGTCAGCTGGAAGAAAAAGCAGACTTGCCCGACGAGAGAATTTTTCATTTTCTGGCCGACAGGATGAATTATCCCAACAGGGTCAAAACCGGTCGCTATGCCATAAAATCCGGAATGACTATGCCTGATGTGATCCGGCTGCTGCGTTCTGGCGTTCAGGAACCTGTTAATCTCACTTTCAATAATATCCGCACCTTGGAAAATCTTGCAGGCCGACTGTCAGATCAGCTGATGGTTGACAGTCTGTCCTTAATAAATGTACTGAACGACTCCGCCGTGGCATCAGGTTATGGCTTTAACAACCAAACCTTTGGTGCTATGTTTATTCCAAATACATATCAGATCTACTGGGATACAAGCGTTAAAAACCTCTTGGACAGGATGAAAAGAGAACACGACGCTTTCTGGAATGAAGAACGAAAAATGAAAGCTGAAGCGCTTGGTCTTACTCCCGTGGAAGTATCAACCCTTGCATCTATAGTTGAAGAAGAGGCAACCTATTCGGATGAATATGCCACTGTTGCGGGACTCTACCTAAACCGCATAAACAAGGGGATGCGCCTTGAAGCCGACCCGACTGTCAAGTATGCTGTTGGCGACCCGGCACTGCGCAGAATCCTTTTCAAGCATCTCGAAGTGGAATCTCCATATAATACATACAAGAACGACGGTCTGCCGCCAGGACCTATCAGAATACCATCAATTAAAGGCATTGATGCAGTGCTTAATCCTGCAGAACATAAATACCTGTTTATGTGTGCCAAGGACGACCTCTCTGGGCGCCACAATTTTGCTGTTACCCATGCTGAGCATGCGAGAAATGCAAGGGCTTACCAGAGGGCGCTGAATGAGAGGGGGATATATTGATAAAATTGATGCAAATCTAAAGTGTGACTTTAATTTTGCATGAAAATACGACTGTATCACAAGTAAAATTTCTTTCGGAAAATAAAAAAAAGCGACCCTTAGGCCGCTTTAAATGTTTTCACAACGGAATAATCCTTATTGTGAATTGCTTTCAATTGCAAATATATGAAAAATATTATAGACTTTACACTTTTTTTGTTAATATATTTTATATATTTGGGTTTTAACACCTTATTTTCAAAATAAATTACAATGAGTAAAACAATTTTAGGCCTTGATCTTGGAACTAATTCGATAGGATGGGCATTGGTTAGAGAAGCAGAAAACACGTTTGAAACTTCTGAGATCATTAGATTGGGAGTTAGGGTAAATCCTCTGACAGTTGATGAACAAACTAATTTTGAAAAAGGAAAACCAATTTCAACTAATGCTGATAGAACTCTAAAAAGAGGGGCTCGTCGGAATCTTCATAGATACAAACTTCGTCGTGAAAACTTAATTGATATTCTTATAAAACATGGTATTATTTATAAAGACACACCATTAACTGAAATAGGCAAAGACACAACACATCAATCCTTAATGTTAAGAGCTAAAGCAGCACACAATAAAGTTGAACTTGAGTATTTTGCAAAAATTTTACTAACAATAAACAAGAAAAGAGGCTATAAAAGTAGCAGGAAATCTAAAAGTAGCGATGAAGGTACTGCCATTGATGGAATGACAGTTGCAAAAATTCTGTATGAAGAGAATATTACACCGGGACAATACGTATATCAGACTTTGAAAGCAGGTAAGAAATATATTCCAGACTTTTACAAATCCGACTTACGCAACGAGATAAACAAGATTTGGGACAAACAAACAGAATTCTATCCAACTCAGCTTACTAATGAACTCTTCTATGCAATAGAAGATAAAAACAAAGGACAGACCTATAAAATATTAGAAGAGCCGTGGAATTTAAAAGGGTTTAAACAATCCGGTAAAAGAGAAGAACAAAATCTTGAAAGATATAAGTGGAGGCAACTGGCATTATCAGAAAAAATAGAACTTGAAAAACTAGCAATTGTTCTACAGGAAATCAATGGAAATCTCAATAACTCAAGTGGATATCTTGGTGCCATTTCTGATAGAAGCAAGAAGCTGTTTTTTAACAAAATAACCGTTGGAGAATATCTTTATAACCAAATAGAAAAGAACCCTCACACATCTCTAAAAAATCAAGTGTTCTACCGGCAAGACTACTTGGACGAATTTGAACAAATTTGGGAAACACAGGCCAAACATTATCCAAAAATATTAACTCCTGAATTAAAAGTAGAGATAAGAGACGTGGTAATATTTTATCAACGTAAACTAAAATCTCAAAAAGGACTCATAAACTTTTGTCAATTTGAAAGTAAAAAAGAGGAATATATTGATAAAACAACAGGAAAAACAAAAACCAGGACTATCGGACAAAGAGTTGCACCTAAGTCTTCACCTGTTTTTCAGGAGTTTAAAATATGGCAGAACTTAAACAATATCACCTTTACAAATGAAAAAGAAAACAAGGTGATTGAGGTACATAATCTGGAAGATTATATCCGTGAAGAAATCTTTAACGAGCTCAACCTTAAAGGAACATTAACACCTAAAGATATTCTACAAGTCATTTCCAAGTACATATTCATAAATAAAATATCAGAATGGAAATGTAATTTTGAAAAAATTGAAGGAAACACAACAAACAAAGCCCTTCTTGATGTATACCAGAAAATTGCTGAAGCTGAAGGTTATGGATTTGACTGGGATAAAAAATCTGCTAAAGATATTTCCGAAGAATTAGAAGCAATATTCATTGAGATAGGAGTTAATAAAGAGATATTGAAATTTGACTCTAACAGCGATGATTTTGATAAGCAGCCATCCTATCAGTTATGGCATTTGTTATATTCTGCTGAAGATGGAAGTAAAGCAAGCGAGGAAGATCTGTTTTTATACGGAAATAATGATACTAAGCTTCGTAAAAAACTTCACACTAAATATGGTTTTAAGCCGGAATATGCAAAAATGATTTCAAACATTTCATTGCAACAAGATTACGGTAATCTATCTGCCAGGGCAATGCGTAAAATTACTCCATTTTTGCAGGCGGGGCATCCATATGCCAGAAGCAGCGAAAACGTTAATGAAGTCGGGGCTTGCGAATTAGCGGGTTATAATCACTCTAAAAGTGAAACTACGGAAGATCTGCAGAATAAAATTTTAAAAGACAAACTTGATATATTACCAAAAAACAGTCTCAGGAATCCTGTAGTTGAGAAAATCCTAAACCAAATGGTAAATCTTGTTAATCAAGTTATTGATGAATATGGTAAACCTGATGAGGTAAGAATAGAACTTGCTCGTGAGCTTAAGAAGACAGCAGATGAGCGAGAAAAAATGACTAGGGATATTGCAGATGCAACAAGACGCAATGAAGAAATAAAAAAATTAATAATTAATGATTTCGGGATTCCAAACCCTACAAAAGGCGATATAGTCAGATACAGATTATGGGATGAGTTAAGCTACAGAGGGCATAAAACAATATTCAGGGATTTGTATATCCCTAAAGAAGTATTATTCTCAAAAGATATTGAAATAGAACATATAATACCTCAGGCACTACTTTTTGATGATTCATACTCAAATAAAACATTAGCGTATCACAGTGAGAACCAATTAAAGAGTAATCGAACTGCTTACGATTTTATTTGTCAGGAATATAATACCACCAAAGAAGAATACATCAATAGAGTTGAAACATGGTATAATAACAAATCCATTTCAAGAGCAAAGAGAAATAAACTCCTTATGGCTTATTCAGATATACCTGATGGCTTTATTGAACGTGATTTACGTAATACACAATACATTTCAAAAAAAGCGAGACAAATGCTTTTGGAGGTATTCAGAACAGTTATACCAACAACAGGCAGTATAACAGATAAGTTACGAGAGGACTGGGGTCTGATAAACTTAATGAAGGAGTTAAATCTACCTAAATACAGAGCATTAGGATTAACCGAAATAGAAGAACGATTTGATTTAGGCTCTGAAAAAATCAAAAATGTTGAAGTTATTAAAGACTGGACCAAAAGAAATGATCACCGTCATCATGCAGTTGATGCATTAGCCGTTGCTTTTACCACACACAACCATATTCAATATATTAATAACTTGAATGCACGTAGAGATACAAATAACAGTAAGCATGGCATAATATATGCAATAGAGAATGCAATAACAGAGAGAGTCAATGGCAAAATCACCTTCAAGGAGCCAATTCCAAATATGCGTGATGCTGCCAGAAAAGAGATTGAATCAATACTTGTTTCTTATAAAGCTAAGAATAAGGTAACAACAAATAATATCAACAAGTTAAAGCTACCCGGAAGACAACGTTACAAAGAAATATTGCAATCAACCCCGCGCGGTCAACTACACAAAGAGACCATTTACGGAAAATCTTTACACCCACTTGAAAAACCAATAAAACTCAATAGCAAGTTTAACATAGAAACAGTCAATTTAATTATAGATAAAAAAGAACGGGATGCTGTTATCTCACACATTTCTAAGTATGAAAATAATTGTGAAGTTGCATTTGCTTCAAAAACATTGAAAAACAATCCAATATTATTAAACGGAGAGCATCTAAAAGAAGTGAAATGCTTTGAAGAAATATTTACTATTCGTAAGCCCATATCTCCTGAATTAAAACTTGACAAAGTGATTGATGATGGAATCAGGGAAGTCTTACAAGAAAGATTGAAGGAGTTTAAAGGTAATCCAAAAGAGGCATTTTCGAATATAGAGGAAAATCCGATTTGGCTGAACAAAGATAAGGGTATTTCAATAAAACGTGTTACAATTACAGGTGTGAACACTGCTACACCACTCCATTTTAAAAAAGATCATCTTGGTAATGAGATTCTAAACAGTAAAGGATATAAATCTCATACAGACTTTGTACAGACAGGTAATAATCATCATGTAGCAATTTATATAGATGAAGACGGGAATTTACAAGAATCAGTAATCTCATTTTATGAAGCGGTTGAGCGAGCTAACCAGGGGCTGCCGGTAATTGATAAATTATTAAATAATCATCTTGGCTGGAAGTTCCAATTTACAATGAAGCAGAATGAAATGTTTATTTTCCCCTCAGATGATTTTGAACCAAGTGAAGTTGACCTATTAAATCCTGAAACTCACGAACTAATAAGTAGAAACCTATTTAGAGTCCAAAAGATTGGTTCGAAAGATTACACATTCAGACATCATCTTGAAACAACTGTCACTAATAATTTGAATTTTACTTTCAAAAGGATAAATACACCAAATAATCTTAAAGGAATAATAAAAGTACGAATCAACCATTTAGGTAAAATTGTACAAATTGGTGAATATTAATTTTAAAGCCTATGATCAAAAAAACTCTGTACTTTGGCAATCCCACCTATTTAAGTTTAAGTAACAAGCAATTGGTAGTTAAATTACCTGAAGTAGAGAAAAACGAGAATCTTCCTGTCAAGATTAAGGAACAAGCAAAAAGGACAATTCCAATTGAAGACATAGGTGTTATTATTCTTGACAATAAACGTATAACTATCACTCACGGAGTCATCGAAGCTTTATTAGAAAACAACTCTGCAATAGTAACTTGTGACAGTACCCGGATGCCAGTCGGTCTAATGTTACCATTATCTGGAAATAAAACACAAACCGAGAGATTCCGTGATCAGATAAATGCTTCACTTCCTTTAAAGAAGCAACTCTGGCAGCAAACAGTTCAATACAAAATCAGGAACCAAGCTTATGTTTTATCTATTAAAAACAACTCTGTAGTTAATAATATGCTTGTATGGGCTACATATGTAAAGAGTGGAGATCCGGATAATTACGAAGCACGTGCTGCAGTATATTATTGGGCAAATTTATTTGATGAAATAGAAGGATTCTCAAGAAACCGTGATGGCATCCCTCCTAACAACTTACTCAATTACGGTTATGCAATTCTAAGAGCTGTTGTTGCTAGATCATTAGTGGGTAGCGGACTTTTGCCAACACTTGGAATTTATCACCGCAATAAATATAACGCATATTGCCTTGCGGACGATATAATGGAGCCATATCGTCCGTTTGTAGATAAATTAGTTTGCAATATTGTAAAAGAGGAAAAAAACATTGAAGAACTTACACAGGACATAAAATTTAAACTCTTAAATATTCCTGTTCTTGATGTTTTAATGGACGGACAGAGAAGTCCTTTGATGAATGCGGTAGGTCAAACCACTGCTTCTCTTTATAAATGCTTTGCGGGTAAAGTCAGAAAAATAAAATACCCCTCTTTCGAGTAAGAATTTATGAATCGTTTTAGTGAATATAGAGTTATGTGGGTCATGGTGTTTTTTGATTTGCCTACTGAAACAAAAAAGGATATAAGAAACTACAATTTATTCCGCAAAAAACTTATTCAGGATGGCTTCACAATGTTCCAGTTCTCGATCTATTTACGACATTGTGCCAGTAAAGAAAATGCCGATGTACATATAAAACGAGTAAAAAGTATACTGCCACCGGCAGGACAAGTTGGAATTCTATGTGTCACTGATAAACAATTTGGCAGCATGGAATTGTTTATAGGAAAAAAAGAGACTGAAGTTCAAACTCCTTATCAACAACTTGAACTTTTTTAGAACATCTGCACTATTTCTTTTGAAAAAAAATCCTGCCACATGACAGGATTTTTTTGTTTACAACAACAACTTTTTTTTAATTGTAAAATCAACTATAACAACCTGATTATCTATACAAATACACACATCCTGTTGTTGTCTATTACCAAAGGTACCGAATATGAAAGCAATTCACAACTATTCTGAGGTGTAACTGATTAATCGTATAGTTGTTGTCTATTACCAAAGGTACCGAATATGAAAGCAATTCACAACGCTGTTGTTGGTAAACTATAACCTGCTGTAGTTGTTGTCTATTACCAAAGGTACCGAATATGAAAGCAATTCACAACTAACGGGTGATACTCCAAAAAAGAAGCGGAGTTGTTGTCTATTACCAAAGGTACCGAATATGAAAGCAATTCACAACCTTTCCCCTCTTTTTCAATTATATCATCTAGTTGTTGTCTATTACCAAAGGTACCGAATATGAAAGCAATTCACAACAGTCGTTGTAAACGAAATGTTCTTGCCATCGTTGTTGTCTATTACCAAAGGTACCGAATATGAAAGCAATTCACAACTATGTAAAAATTAAACCAATGCTGTGGAAAGTTGTTGTCTATTACCAAAGGTACCGAATATGAAAGCAA
>JAQVXD010000121.1 GCA_028709385.1 Fermentimonas sp. | reverse complement strand
TCAAATTGATCCTCCATTTTATAGCGAATCATATCAAAGAAACGGCTGTCTTCCATTCCAAGCTCACAAGATTTTTCACGTAGAATCTCTTTAAGAAGTGCATCCTTATCAGAGGTGAGATTTTTATCAGGGTTGGATTCAACCAAACCATTCAAGCCTACTCTTGCGCGAACCTCGTCAACCAAATTGATTGCCTCCTGCAATCTTCCCTTTTGACATAACACTTCAGCGTAATTAAACATAACCTCCGGAAGGCGTATATATGACCAGTGTGTATCTTGATTACCGGCATCATCATCCAGGTAGTATTTCATCAATGCATAGCCTGTAGCAAATCTTCCGTTCTCTGATTCAGGCGCTTGTTTGGCGTCATATCCACCAACCCAGAGCTCATAAGGATTGCCACTCATATTACCAGTACTCCAGTCAAGTGTCCTTGGTAATCCATTTACCATTGCTGTCTCATACAGTCTCGGGTCGCGAGTTAAATTGACACCTTTCGATGGATCAGCTGTTCTTTCGATAAACATTGCATCGAGTTTGTTTTCCTGTTCTGCTTTTTCCCAGTTAAATGGTGTTCCATCAGCCCAGGGGAACATTTCTACGTACTCCTGAGTTGGATTATATGCCATACGGTTATTGTTTTTCTGCCATGAGTGCCATGTATATCTGGAGCTGTTAAAACGACTTCCCTCATAGTTTAAAACACGTGTAGAGTGAAGTACTTCAGGACTTGTCAGCCTGAAATAGGCTTTCCTAAATGCTAATCTATAATCAGAAGGACGAGTTCCGTCAGCTTGCTGCAGTTCATAACCGCCGTTTTTGTTTAATTCATTAAAGAATTCCTCACATGCAGTTAAGCAGCGGTCCCAAAGTTCAGGTTTATATCCTCCGTACCATACATTAAGATTTTGTACTGCATCCTGAGGTCCCGCATTTGAGTAAGGTGCTGAGTCATTAAAAAGAGGTGATGCTGCAAAAAGCAATACTGAAGTTTTTAATCCCATTGCTCCCGCTTTAGTCCAGCGGCCTGTCTCGTTTGCCGGTACGCTTACTTTCCATGGTAACACCGCGGAAGCTTCATCAAGCAGTTCAATCATAAAGTCAACTGTTTCTTCTACTGTACCTCTCGGTAAATCATATTCAGGTTCTGTACCTGAAAACGAGGCTTTAATTATTGGTAATCCGCCATAATGTCGGAATGTATCCCAATAACGCGAAGCAATAATACATTTGGCCTGTGCCACAATTTGTTGCTTTTCCGCATTATCCATACCCGGTACGTTTTCAATGTTTTCTATCAACAGCCAAGCCATACGCACTGCTTCCCATACATTCATTCTGTTGTATTCAAACTTCTCCTGACGTTTACCATATCCGGAATTATGTATGCCGGTATAATATCTTTGTTGAATAGCCTGTCCGTCCCAGCTTGTATGCCACAGATCCGAAAGGTTTTCCCATTTACCTACCCATCCTGTATGCATAAATGGAAATCCATCATTTGTGCCAAATGGAAGTCCATAATATTGCAACGAATAAAGGCCTGTTAAAAACTGACGTGTATATTCAGCACTACTAAAAACGGTATCTTTGGTAACAGTTCCACCTGGTGCCTTCTCCAGAAATTCATTTCCAAATTTAAAGTCATCCACACAGGAAGCCAAAGAGGTAGTAAATCCTATTAAGGCTATTATCAGCCATTTATTTATTTTTTTCATCTGTTTAGTGTTTATATTAGAACCCAAGTTTTAAACTCAACGAATAAGACTTCTGTAATGGATAAGTCGGTGCATTACTTGCTCTTGATTCCGGATCACCCCACATAAAATCAGTAAATGTGAGCAAGTTGTATCCGCTTAGAGAAACAATGCAGGAGTTCATATTTATCCTTTCCATAAAGGGAAGGTTCAGGTTATAAGCAAGTTCAATACTTTTAAGTCTCAGATAGTTTGATTTCACTTCAAACAGTGTAGATCCTCTGTAGTTATTAGCGGATGCAGCCCAAGTTGCACGTGGATATTTGGCATCTTGAGAAGGGTTGTCTTCTGTCCAAGTGTTATAAACGTGGTAAGCAAGTAAACCACCCTGTGACTGGCTACTGTTACTTGTAAAGGGTTTCATGAAAACATCAGATAGTACACGGCTTACGTCCCAGGCACCTGTCCATTGCATAGAAAAACTAAAATCTTTATAGCTGAATCCTCCAATCAGACCTAACAGATATTTTGGGTCATCTGTAAATCCATTGGCATAACTCATATCTTCCGAATTTATTACTCCGTCACCGTTCAAATCTTTAAATACAGCATCTCCGGGTTTAAGTTCAATTCCATGATCGGGAAATTCAGTACCAAAAGTTTCTTTGTATAAATCAGGTGTTTCTTCATCATAGAATCTCCAAAATTCATATAGTTGGTTAGCCCCAATCCTGTGTCCTTTTTGATACAACCAGTCGTAGTTCTGCGGCGTTTCTTTCTTTTCAATAATCTTATTTTCGTTTTTAGACAAGTTCAGGGTTACATTATACCTGAAATCGCTTCCGACGCGGTCATTCCATCTTAAAGAAGCTTCCCAGCCCCAGCTTTCTACTTCTCCAAGGTTAGAGTAGGGAGTAGTAAATCCTATCAGGTTAGGTGCAGTCGCATCACGAAGAAGAATGTCTGTTCTACTTTCTTTGAAATAGTCCAGACTTGTACTTAATCTCTCGTTTAGAATACTGAAATCTACACCATAGTTTTGTTTGAAAGCCTTTTCCCAAGTTACAAATGGATTATTGCGAGACGACTCTCTTGCTCCAAGAGAAGTGTTGCGGTTAGTACCAAAGTAATATCCCCAGTTATTGCTGCCTTGTCTGTTGTGCAGATCACCAAG
>JAQVXD010000120.1 GCA_028709385.1 Fermentimonas sp. | reverse complement strand
TTTACTTTAACACTGCATTATTCTATTTTTAACGTTACTTCTTTGTACACATTTACTAAAATCTCTATTTATCACTCTATATATTTATGCTAAAATATTATAGACTAATTATTTCAATATCAAAACTCATAGGTTTAAAAACAATTTTTTTGAATTCCAGATTATTGTATCCATTATTCTGGCATTTATCAATTACCAATTTAATATTTTGATCATCAGCTTTAACACCAAAAATTATTTCAGTCAAAGAATTCTTATCAAAAGCATATGCTTTATTTCCCTTCGTTCTAATAGTTCGTACTTCATTTTCATAACTCCAATGCTCTGATTTAGTAGTCATCGACAAAACAGTTGCAAAACCTCTATTTTGTATATAGTCATATTTAGGGTAATCTGAAGAATAATCAACCATAAACGACTGTTTAAAGAAATCTAAATCTTTTCTCATATCAAATTTTAAACAAACACCTGTATGAGAATTGCCATAATGACTCCACATAATCATATTTTTTGGACTTATGGTAAAACACGTCACCCCCATTGTGGAAATAATACTTTTCATCTGTTTTGTAAAATATTGGGAGAATAATTCCGGGCTGTGATATTCACTCAAAAACAAATCCATTTTATCCTTCGGAATATTTATTGAATTTAAATATTCTACCATTTCGCTTAATGTCCATTCTGTTTGATCATTTAGCTGGCAATCAAAAGGATCGTTAAAATTGAGTGGCGATGAAAACCATAATTCACCCTTTTCTAAAGTATTAAATAAATAATCATCAATTCTCATGTATTTAAAGACTTCACTCGGAATACCTTTATGAATCATTTTCTTTACAAAATCATTGAATTCCATATTACATAAGGGTTACAAATACTTTACTCTGAGATCACGGTACCACTTTCCAACACCTCCAGTGTATGCCATTGACCGGCCGGGATATGTATCCCATATACCTTGTTATCCGGATTGACCGGGAACTCTTCCGTCAACAACCCGTCTTCGTTGTAAAACAACACTTTGATGCTGCCCCGCAGTACCATATAGGTCTCCGCCGTGTGGCGGTGGCGATGCACAGGTAGAAGGGTAAGGAGGTTTAAAAACTCCAGGCTGCGCCGATACCGGCTACTATATTTGTGCGCTCATACTGTTCGAGCATACCAATACCGTTGTAGTTGGCTGTTTTGGCATAATCGTCGAAATTGGTCCAGAGCACACCCAGGTTCAAATCCAGGTTATTGGTGGGACTGTATTTCAGACCACCCCCCAGCGAGTAGCTACTTATCATGAAGCCGGTGTTACTGTTGTAGTTATCGGTCACGTCGTAATTGGTGAACTGCGCACCTGCACTCAGGGTCAATTTCTGACAGAGTGCATACTCGGCACCTAAAAGGTACTCCACCGTGTTGCTGTTGATCTCTTTCTCAAGACCGTTGTAGTCGGTATTCTTGTCGAAATAGTAGTGCATACCGGCCGACATTTTCAAGGCAGAAGTCAGATCGTAGGCAGCCCCAGCTGTCAAAAGTCCTGGCTGACTCATCTGACTCTTCACGCCATCTTTAAAACGAGCAAGCGATGGCACGTCGTTAAATTGTGTCGGGAAGCTAGAAGTACTGTTTTCCATCTCCACCTTTGAGCCAAACTCGTATTTCACTGCCAAGTTCAGTCTCTTTAATTTGTAATCAAGACCTACAATGGGTGCAAACCCAAGACCCGAATGTTCAGTCAACAGGTTCATGCTGTTTTCTGTACCGCTCACTGCGTAGGTCACTCCTCCCTCATATTTTGCTTTCGCCATGAGGAATCTCGCACCTGCATATGCCGACAAGTTATCCGTCAATTTGTAGCTACCCCCCACTTGCCAACCAAAGAGAAAAGTCTGTCCGGAGAAAATGGAACTCACATCAGCAGCACCGGCCATTTGGTAAGCCTGAGCAGCAGCCGTTGCTTGAGGAGCTCCACCACCGACAAGTGCACTATATACATTGCCAAAAATCATCTGCCGTACCATCACATCAAACATGGGGAGACCGTTGTCATAATCCAACTTTCCGCCACCTCCCGGTACACCAAAATGCGAACTGATGCTCCACCGGTCGGATACATACGCGAATTGAACAGAAGGGATCACCGGTGAGGCAATCTTTCCTTCATACTTCCTATTCTCCATCGCCGATGGAGGCACAAACGTGTTGTTCTGAATGGTTGCAGTGATGTCCCTGTTTTGAAACGCACTTTGGTTATTCAGACCAATATGGAAACCCTTTTTCAAGAATGCCACACCTGCCGGATTGTAATAGACCGCATCCAGTTCAAGTGAGGCCATTCTTGCCGGGTTCCGGAGAAAAGACGCAGTATGGTTGGTATTCGTCACCAAACCTCCGGCCAGGGCCGACGCAAATCCGAGCGCCAATAAAAAAGAGCACAAATAAATTTTCTTCATAAAAATTAAGCGTATGTTTATTATTTCTTGTTCTTATTCTTCTTTTTGTTATTCTTTCCACCGTATCCGTAATGGGATTGGTTCTACAAAGTAAAGCTAATACATGTTCGTAAAAGGAATAGATAAAAAACTGCACTGTAATGGTTACTTCGGACATGTTTACCCATAAACTCGAAACCACGAACTTTTCATAATTATCCTCTATAGAAAGCATCAAAATTTTCCTCCATACTCGAATAATTTGGTGTAAATGCAGCTATTTTCTTTTATACTCGAAAATAACCATAGACTGTGGGTTATAATAAATCAACATGCAAGCTGAGATTAAGTGCGGACGAACCCCATGCATCCGGGTCGTAAGAACCACCCAACCAATAGAGATACTCCTCCCGTTCCGGATTATCCGGATCGTTCAGTATCTTCAGCATCCGCTGATATCCGTGTACACCGCCACAATCCTCCGGGGGACATC
>JAQVXD010000046.1 GCA_028709385.1 Fermentimonas sp. | reverse complement strand
ACAAATGTGATCTCATTCTCTTTTTCAGGTGATTCCAATACCCTGAAGTTTACTTCGGGCACTTTGTATAATGTCAATATTTCATCTGTAACCTGCTGGTTAACTGTAAAGTGGATGGGTATGCCAATCGTTTCCGGCATAATCTTTTTAGGATCAAATATTATCTTGCCTTTGCTTATGCTCATACCTTTGATATCAGGCACAGATTTGACTTCACCATTTTCGGGAGACACATCATATCGAACCTCATTAAGATCACCCAGACATATGTAGTCTCTTTCTAACCTAAACCATACCGGTGGTTTTTGTATGATAAAATTAACCGGAGTACAGTCAGAACAACAGATATAGGGTAAATAAAAGTCGGCAACTACTCTGTTGCCAGGAGTTTTAGCATCTGCAGCAGGAATATTAGATGATTTATCCCTGTCATTCTCTGATAAAGATGGTGCAGCATCACGTGAAGTTGCTCTCTGGTTTTTATTAAGATAAACAATAACAAAAGTCCCCCCGGGAACCACTCCGGCTCTGTGTTCCAGTCCCGGGTGCTGCTTCACGAATTCAGATAATCTGAGATTAACCAGGATTGCTTCTTTGCGTTTATTAATTTCCTCCAGGAGGATTTCAAGTTTTTTAGATGAACAGCAAATACCTGACAGATGGTTTATCAGGACATTCATTATTGCTTTCATTTCAGGTGAAAGGTTTATTTTCTGATATTGAACCTTCATTTTGTCTACCCTGTTACAAAGCTCTTTGAGTGTCAATTTATACCTGTTTACTTTTTCGAAACTTAATTCACTAATCCTATATGGTATTTCTCTGGATAAAATATGAGAGTATGCCATCAGTTCAACAGATTGGTCTATTGCAAACTCTTTCATGTCAGGCTGTTTGTCCCAGGTTTTTTTATCCACATCCTTTCTTATCATTTTATTTGACTCGGCAATGATATCATTAACAGAACCGTTTTCCGATTTTACTAACGCTTCTTTGAAAATGTTTCCCAGTGACTTTTCTTCAGTTATAAGATTATCTGCAATAATATTACTTTTTAGATTGTAGGTTTTGTAACTATTGTCTTTCCCATAAGAAGACTCCGAATATTTTATGCTATCGTTATGTAAATTGAAATTTACAGGTTCAGTAAACCTTATTGTACGAGGGTTTAAATATATTTCGGAGGTCACCATATTTTCGGCAATATTTTTTCCGGGTTCGGCAATACTAAATCCTGAAAGCAGCTTAGATGTTTCGGCCAGTACACAGTTTTGCTCTGCTGTCCATGCTCGCAATAATGTATTTAAATCCTCAAACTCGCACTCGAAATCGTCAACATTCAGATTCTCTGTATTCACGTTAATTGAAAGAGCTTTAACATCAAATGGGAGTCCATGTTTATTCCTTTTATAAAGTATTTCATTAAGTGCATCTTTATATTCTTTCCCCTGATGACCCTCTATCCTGATAAAGTTAAACTGATCGATACTGAAATCCAGTGGTTCTTGTATATGTGGTAGTTGAGAAAGATTTTTACGATGGTAACTCAAATTATTAGTATAGTTGTATTTCTCACTTTTTGCGTAATCCCATACTTTTAATAGTTTCTCGCTAACATTGTAATAAAAAGGTATTGATGTGCTGCTCAGGTTATGAGTGTCATAAGAAGGTGTTAGTTTTACCTCACCTGTGAAAAAATTATAGCTATTAACCATTTCAAACAGTCTATGCAATAAACTGTGACACTCCTTTATTCTGTCAACTCCCAGAGTAAGTGCAGGTGATCTGTAGAATGAGTGGCGATTTTGTTTTGGATTACTGTCTGCTTCATCAATATTTCCAATCATCAAATGCTTTGGGAACGAATCTGTATCCGGTAAACATTCACCGGCCATTTTAAATAATGAATTCCTGATTTCGTTCCATGTTAAAATAATATCTTTCACAAGGTCGTATCTGTACTGAATGTCAACAGGTATATTTGAAGGTATGAAATCAACCAGCTTTTTAAGTGAATCAGGAAATTTTTCAAATTGCGATTTAAAGGATTCAAGCTGTAGTAAGTTAGCGAAATTTGTGTAAAAACTGTCAATGCCACTGATTAAATTATTGATGAGATCATCGCTGTTTATTGCTTTATAAAACTCTTTACTTATTAATTCGAAGCTTGTGGTATTGTGCTGATTTAGAATAACTCTTCTGATATTCAGTTCAGGCATTTGTATAAACTTATGCACAGCATCGTACTTTGAATACATTTTATCCTCTTTAACAATGTAGTCAGCATCCTTTTTTGAGACTAAAAGTACACGAAGTCTTGCTATTTGTTCTTCCCCCTGATTATCACAATCTATTGTTGTACACAGGTTGCCACCATTTATGTAATCCTCAAGATAAAGTATAACAGTTTTATCTTTCAGATCGGACATAGTTTCCAGTGAAAATGAATTTTCTATACTTTCAGGGAGTAATTCCCACAGTTCAATAGTCTCGTTGTCTCTTTTAAATAAATCATAATTTGCTGACTTATCATCAAACTTGAGGTAGTGTCTGAATGTAACTTCTTTGATTTGTATACTTTTATTTGAATCACCACCGACAGGTTCCCTGAGAGCTATAAGGTCGCCATCAGTAGTAACACCTATACCATTGGTAATGGTAATACTTTTATCGCTGACTGTTTTTATCTTAAAGCCGCAAATTATACCAACACCATTAAGAAAAACTCTTGACATACGGTCCTGTTCTTCAAAGTAGTTTATGAAACTGTTCAACTGATTTGCAGTAAGAACCTGGTCATCTTTGAACGTGTTATACTGTGTGCTTATTTTATTTAATTTTGATGCCATAGCTATTCCTTATTTAATATTTCCTATGTTAGTCCGTCCAAGTACTATCATGCCATCACTGTCTTCATTCTCATTATCACAGTCAAACAATCTGCCTGAAGGGTAAATAGAGTTCAGCCTATTCATATTCTCAATTAAGTCAATTAGTCGATCCTCATTCTGAGCCTGCCCTGAATCAGTTTTAAATGATAAATACTCATGTAGTGCACGTTCAAACATTACCATATCATTTTCATTTGATGTTGGATAATTTTCGCGATAACCAATCCAGCATATACGTGCTAACACATGCGCCGGAAGCTCTTCCCTAATCAGATTTTCTAAGAACTCTCTGTAAATTTTATTTGAGAACCTGTAAGTCCAGCCAGGTAAAATAATTGTAACCCTGAAAGAGTAAGGGTCAGCAGGAGTGCACTCACCCTTTTTATTGTCGCAAATAGTCATATACTGCTTCGTAGATACTTTTTCTGAGGTAACATCGGGCATTAGAAGAATATGTTCAACAAGAAACATACCCTCTTCATTAAAAATATTCGTCGTGAAATCCACAAGGCTAAGCATTGCTTTTTTCAACTTGTCTAAAGATACGTAATAAATATAGTGCCTGGCAATAACCCATTTAGAACTGTTAGGATTTGCTTCAGTATCTATTACATTAAATGAGTAATTACCCATTGATGATTGCTGAACCTGGAAGTTGCCGATTATGGTTTCATCTTCAATTGAAATGTCTTCAAATCCCCTCTTTATTATCTCTTTATTTGTTTCAATTACTTTAAGAACAGTCTTAGCCAGCTCATTTTCTGCCATTATAGTGTTGTGATAGTTTTCAGTCGCTGTAAGAACTATCTTTTTGACCTGATCTCTGATTCGCCATCTATACACTGTTTTCCCGTCTGAATCACTGAATTTATATAATTCAACAGGTGTTTTAGAAAGATCTCTTCTTCTTAAATCTTTTATCCCGGTGAGTCGGGCTATTCTTTTCTCTGCACCCGAAACATTCTCACTATTCCAAAGATTATCTTCAGGCTGGCGATAGTAGTTGAAAGCACTGCCTCGCTCTAATCCGGTTTTATCATAATTGCTTATAAAAGCCTCTTTAGTATGAAGTGTTATTTTGCTTGACTCAGAGCCATATAGCTGTTTCATCAGGAATGTGTAATCGCTGAATCTTTCAGCAAATCTGGCAATTAGGTGATCCAGTATCTGATTTTTACGCTCTGTTTTTTTATCAAGTTTCTCAAACAATGATTCAGTAAGCAAATCATCTTTATCCGGATAATCATTTACCAGCAAATCAAAATCTTTTATATCCTTTACAACCTGTGTGAAGTATGTTGGGGAGTCTTCTGTGTTACCAACTTTCTCAGTTCTTTTTACTGTAAGATAATCTTTTACATTTCTTAAATGTGCAAAATATGATGCCAGAATCTGATCAAAAAACAAGAGGTATCCCTTTAATTGCTTTGCCATAACCTTCCTTCCTTCAGACACACTTTCAGGGAGGCCGTTTTGACCGATTCCATAAGTGTCGGGAAAGTCGTTTTGAATAGTAGTGGTATTACCTATGTCAAAGTATTTACCATTAGGGATCCGGGGTTCTAAATCATATCTTGCTTGTTCCTGTAATCCTATGTCTTCTTTTTCTAATTCAGATTTATATTTACGGACCATAGCCTTATTCAGATTCACAGGGAGTACACCCTTGTAATAACTATATGCACTATGTGAGCAGCTTACAGGCTTTTTGTTATTATCCACGCAAATTACCCAAGATTCCCCTTTATCATCAATTTTATTACAATCCTTAATTATGATATCTTTTATCACTTTCACACCCTCGATGTTCATGATTATATTGATGATATCAGATAATCTTACTTCAGTGCGAAGCTCGGCTTCTTTAAGTTCCTTATTGTCAATAAAACCATTCTCAAGTAAAGGTCCGTCTATGATTTGGTCTGTACTGTACCCTTTTTCAACCATTTGCCTGAAAGAGTAAAACATTACAGAAGGGGACAGATAGTTGTCTATTGCATGAACAACCTTTGCATGGACAAGCTCTTCATCTATGTAAGGATAAATTTCAATACTGGCACAGATGGCAATTGGATGAGTTTCAACCTCGGTAATTTTGACTAAATCCTCGCAAAGATTACGATTTTCATGGAATTTTTCAGCTATTTTATCGTAAATGCCCTCCTTAATAGTATTTATTTCTGACTCATTTAACAGGCCATCAGGATTAAGATTATCAAAATCCACTAATATTGAATATAGTCCTTTAAGAGTGAATTCTGAAATAAAAGAGCTGTCTGAATTTTTAAAGTCATCGCGATTGTAGGAAAGAGTGTTATTCATTGAATCAAAATATACAGTTTTCCTATATGGTGACAGCCAGCAGTTTTTTACGCCCTTAATATCAATAAACAGTTTGCGGTAATCTGTTGCAGTAACAGGATTGGAAGGCAGAATTTCACGTGCGTCATAAAACTGCTCCTTGTATGATGTTGAGGTTGAATTATCTGGTGTTAGAATATTTTGAATGGGCATTTCAATCCGTGCTCCCAAATCTGTTATCGCATAAGCCAGCATTTCCAATATAGTAATGCCGGGGTCATGACTATTATAGTCAGTCCACAGATCACTTGCCAGTTGCTCAATATATTCAATTCCTTTTTCTCTTAGAAATGAATAATCCAGATCGTCTCTGCTTTCCACATGTTTAGGAATTGTGATATGACTGTTTATTTCTTGCATATTTCTTCACTTTCAATAATTCCATTACAACTTTCAGATACAAGTTTTAGCTTATGATTTCTCGCTGAAACAAGGATAGATATTGGACTTTCGGGACTTATTGCCGAATATGTCTTGCCATCTTTATGCAGGTTAAGGTCCTTTATCCAGTCTACATATTTAAGTCTCTCTATCCAGTTAATGATATTGCTTTTATGCAATGTTGATCCAAATTCAATTTTTGAAGTTTCTTTAAAAGCCCAGGGAGAAAGAATACGAATTATGTCTTCATTCAGCTTCTTCAGGTAGAAGCTTTCATCTAATCCATTATGAAACTTCACTTCTAATTCGACTGTTACCTCATCATATTTAGGATTAGCAACAACGGTTTTTTGATGAATGCCTGTTCTCTCGTTAATAAAATTCTCTATTTCATTTAGTTTTGCCTGACTAACCCTGGGTTGGAATATGTTGAAGATCTGATTGTTTATTATGTCAGGAATTACAATAATTAAAACGTTGCCGGGTGACTGAAAACATTCCTTTTTATTCTCATAGGATGTGTGATTTAGGCATTTAACCTTATATATTTCCGGAAACTTCTGTAGAATAAGATGTTCATAATCCCAGATGGTGACAGCCCTGTTTTTATGTCTCAGTCTTTCACTTATACGGCGGTAATACTCCATATCTGATTCCTGAGGTTTTCCTCCATATGAAGAGAAAGGTTGTGAGATACTTTTTATACTTGAAGAACGCTGAACAAGCTTTGCTATGGAATTTGCCTCCAATCCATTCTTTAAATGCGATAAATCATTATTGTTGTCTGCAAATTGAGCAGTAACTGCCTGCGCCATGATCGAAATTACTTTACAGACGGAGTCGTAACTCTTATGGATTTTAGCTTTTATCCAGGTTAGTCCTGAAGGAAGCAAGGTGTTATAGTTATTAGCATCTTTTGGCAGGGAGAATCTCACAATTCCCGATTTGAGAAAATTGTCAGTGTTATCAGCTATCAAATAGTTACTGTTAAGCCTCTTCCAGTGATTTCCGCAAAGTGCCAGCCATTCAATTTTTTGGTTGCCTGTAAAAGTTTCTGCCTCGGGATTTTCACTTCCCTCCATAACCTGAATTAAAAGTGAAATGACCTGTGTGGGCTCTGCATTTTCCAAACCGATATAAAGCTCACCACCATTACAATATTCAGGTAATAGAAAGAACTTTTTTTCTTCATCTCTCTTTTGTTCACTCTGACCAAAAGGGTGGAGGTGGAATAGCTTCAAATTCTTTGAAGATGAGGTTGCGCTGTATCCAAGTCTGATTGACTCTATCATTGGAGTGTATGGTTCATTGGGCAAAACCTTATTCATTGATTGAGTTGAAAATGCAAGTGCATAAATACGCGGATAAATTTCATGATAGAATGACTGTTTCAATGAGATACGAATCGGGGTGCTGCTGTCCGTATTGTAACCTGAGTTTTCTAGATTGAATTCAGATGAATAGCTTCCATCGTCTTCCTGAATAAAAAGTATCTGATTGTCCTCAGTAGGCTCCCACTTTTTATTATGCATAATTGAGGTTTCACTCTGAAAGTGCTTATATGAATTTACAATCAGATTATCAGGATCTATAATTAAATTTGATAAGTAGTTATTCTTTTCCTTAGCTGACTCAAACTCCATCGCGGCAGCCATATAAATTGAGGACATATATTCAGAAGCCCCCAAACCGGATAAATGCTTTTGACGGTATGCAAAATATAGGTCTTTGAACGAATCACCGGATAAGTTTGTATCGGGTGTATTTTTCCAGTCGATTTTAATATTTATTTTATCCCATTTTTTATCAAAAAGTTCAGGGTAGCCAATATAGAAGCCGGAACCTTTTACAGGTTGTGTGCCAAATGGATAAAAAGGTTTTGCGGCATTTAGGACTCCTAAGTCACTTTCCAGTACTAAACTTTTAACTTCTTCAATATTTACCTTAATGGATAACTCTTCAACTGATTTGTCTATTAGTTCACGGTATATATTATGACCTTCCTCTTTTGTATTAAGCAGAAACCTGCATATCGGATCAGTTGTATCAAAATTGTCTCCGTGAACTTCAGGTTTATAAGGAACAATTGAATCCTCACCATTTTTTATCTCACATTTTAACTCCAGCTTACCTGGTCCATATTGAATTACAGAGATTAGCCTGTATGGTCCCAACCATTTTTTTTCACCGGTACACCAAACTTCAATATTATCTTTAAGATAATCAATTGAAAGCTCTGACAATGATTCTGTAAATTTAATATCAAGTATTATGGTCCTGTTTCCCTCTTTTAGCTTCAGAATGTCAGAAGAGACTGCAAATCCGATGCTTGCATCTGCCAGTTCGGGATACTCAGGGCTGATTTTCTCTTCAGTAACTACATAATAACCAAAAGGGTGCCATTTAATCTCATCAATTGGGAAGCCTCCTCCTTTGCCATCGAAAGAATTTGCAATATAAGCTGCTTTTATCCTTCTGTTTTCATGATCATTATAAAGACTTTTTAAACTAACTACTTTTGCATTATTGACTATTAATTCATTTTCTGTTTTATATATTCTGTTTTGCCCTTTTGAATCTTTCCCTCCATTTACTTCGGTGCCAGTATCAATTTTGGTGTCTGATGCTTTTTTAGCCAGCTCAAAAATCAGATTTACCTTATCCGGCACAGCAGGAAGCTTTTCAATATTCAGAATTTCATTATAATAAAAATCAAGATGACGCTTAGTTAAAAGGTTAAATCTTTTCTTTGAATGCTCAAGCAACTTAACAAAACATACAAACAGGGCTAAATGAGGTGTAATGTTTTTTCCTGTATCCACTTGTTTTAGGAATTCTTCCAGTTCTTCTTCATCTTTAAAGAACAATTCCCAATTGTCGTAAGGGACTTCATTGTCAGGCTCTTTGAAAAAGTTAACATGCGAAGCAAAATTATATGCAAACAGCATCCATTCTTTCAAACTGAAGTCGTTCAGTTTAACAGTCGATGGATCAAGAGCATTCACAAACCTCTGGTTCTGATCACTGCCCTCTCTTTTAAGTACTATGTTTTTACTGTTACCCCTCATAAGTCACTTTTTATACTTCGCTGCCCTCCTTTTTATAAAATGGATAAACCATATTCATTCGTGAATTAGTTGAGCGAACAACGAAATCAATTCTAATGAGTAAAACACCATTTATTTCGTCGGTCTGGTCAATTTCTATCTTTTTTGCATCAATTCGAGGTTCATGATACAGAATTGCTGTTCTTATCAAATCAATTATATAGGTTTCCAGAGTAAGGTTTAGCGACTCAAACAGTAACTCATCCAGATTACAGCCATAATTTGGAAGCATTAGCCTTTCACCCAAGCATGTTGACAATAATATGTTCAGGCTGCTTATGATGTCAGATTCCCCTTCCAGCATCTCAACCGACTGCCTCTCTATGTTGAATTCTGGAGGAAAACTCCACCCCCTGCCTAAAAATAATCGGTTATTTTTCATTATGTCACCCTCCAATTAACACGGTTATACAACCCGCTATTATAGTGCCGCCGTGAGCGGTCATGTCTCCCATACGGGCTGCCGGCATACCACCTATTAAAACAGTTGCAGAGCCTGCAATTATTGTGTCGGGGGGACCTGCACATGTTAGCATGTCACCCATACGGGCTGCAGGCATTCCGCCAATAAAAACCGTAGGCTCTCCCGGAGGCAGAACCGGGCCTCCGACGTGTGGCACAGTTCCAGTTACCATTGGGCAGCTGTGCATATCTGACACTCTAGCAGCAGGTTTTCCCATTTATCCCCTGTTTAATTTATCTGAACAACCGAACCCTTAATTACTGAAACTGCACCAGATGAAACTTCTGCTCCGGCCGAGCCTTCAGCCTTAAACTGAGCATTCGCTTTTGTATTCACGTTCATACCCTCTATACTGATGTTACCCGTAGCTTTAATTTTTATATCGCCCTTACTGTCAATAGTAATTCCACTTGAATCAATAGCTATATTATTTCCATTCTCATCTTCAAAACGAATAGCCCCGGCATCATCATCAAGTACTGCTTTTTTACCTCCGGGTGTTTCAATTGTAACCGATTTCTTCTCATCGTTAAAAATAAACCTGATTTCACTTCTTGTTACAAAGCCTTTTTCATGATTTTCATCCTTAGCTGTAAGTGGAGGCGGTTTCGCGCTGCTGTTCAGCATACCCAATACTATTGGCCGATCAGGATCATCATTGAGAAACCCAACTATAATTTCGTCACCCGGTTCGGGTAGAAAAAAAGATCCTCTGTTTTCACCTGCATCAAGAGTGGCAACCCTTGCCCATATGCCCTCACCTTGACTGTCCACAACAGGCAGTTTTATAGCTATACGCCCACTGTTTTCGGGGTCGTTTTCCAATCCTATAACAACTCCAATTTGCAAACCATTAACCGCTGATGTTAAGCCTGATGCCGGTAATTCATTGATTTCAAAGGTTTCCGTAAACCATTTAGGGCTTATCCCGAACTGAGCATCTATTGTCCAGTTTCCCTCTGATATTTCATGCCTGCATGCTGATATATAAATATTGCCATTAAATCTGTTACCAACACCTTTCAATAATAATAAGCAGTTTGGTTTTACTGATGGAATACCTTGAAATCTAACTCTGCCTCTTGTTTTTGATAACTGATTAAATAATTTTCTGGCATTAGCCCATCCCGACAGAGCAGAATTGTTCCCATTGCCATTTCTTAGCTGTAGATTAT
Source organism: Fermentimonas sp. (assembly GCA_028709385.1). Taxonomy (GTDB): domain Bacteria; phylum Bacteroidota; class Bacteroidia; order Bacteroidales; family Dysgonomonadaceae; genus Proteiniphilum. The sequence goes on along the minus strand of JAQVXD010000046.1, from coordinate 1,775 downwards.
CTAATCCAATTACCTGAGCAAGATCATCAGAAGAAAGATTGCCATTTAGTTCTAAGTCTGGTGAGTCAGCTTCGGTTTCCATATATTCCTGATCAGCTTCATTCCAGCCGTAAGTGGTTACTTTCTGAAACTGATTACGGGCATCAATCTCAGCATCAAAATCCAATAGTGTTGCTCCGTAAGTAATAGTCTCAACCGGCTCCTGATTTATATCTGGTTTTTTTATAATTATTTTTCCATCATCAACTATGCAGACCTTTCCGTTTGCTTGCATCCTGGAAACCATAAAATCCCAATCAGTAACATTATACTGTACAATCTCTTTATTAGAGGTGTCAGTGCTCTCAACCTCTTTGCTTAAGGCATAACTGTTAATGATCTCTTCAATTATCTCGCTGTCCTTGCTGTCATAAAAATATTTGCTTTTTCTGCCAACAGTCATTTTTACAGCCTTGTCCTTACATTCTACAATGAGGTATGAGTGGCCTCTTCTGATTTTCAAACTGTGTTTGATTACTATGCCTCTGAAAATTATACTTTCTTGAGAGTGATAACCTGCCTTAATTTCGATCTCTTTACCGGGTATAAAAAGATCACTGTTGCTCAATTCAAAATCCTGCGCAGAAATATCTCCATCCTGTAATATGATTGTTGCAGAAGGAATACGGAAGATTTCTTTTTCTACCACAATATTAATCACATGATATCTCTGTGGTAACTCATCACCTGCCACAAAAATTTTATGAGTGACAAGATCCGCTGATCGCTCCGTATTTATTACTCTTTCGGACATAATTATGATAATTCTTCAATTGGAGGAAAGAAAATTTGCTGACCTGCTACAAGCTTTCGAAAATTGGTTATCCCATTTACTCTTGCCACTTCAAGATAATACTTTGAATCACCGTAGATCCTGAAAGTCATTAGTGGTAATTTATCTCCATCTTTTACTTCACGGACGTGAGTGAGATCAGGTGACTGACTGTTTTCCTTTGCTACTCTCAGTTCATCCTCAATAAAACCTTTAAACTTTGCTTTGGCAACTGCCCGCAGAGGTGTTCCATCAGGTTTAAACAGTTTAAAGGTTATGTCCATTTCAGTGAGAATTCCATTAAACAGGAGTGTTCCCCAGGCTATTTTCAGATAATTGGGTTTGTGTTCGTCACCGTTATAGGCGAGTACTACCTTCTTTAATTTCTCTACATCGTCAATTATTCCTTTGCCTTCATCTTTATTGTTCTTTCCTTCAATCATTATGGCACCTGTGCGATCAAAGAAAAAATCAAGATCAAAGTCAACAGGAGGAATGCGAGTGAATTTTACTGCGTTAGCACTAGTTCCTGCAGCCTGGGTATTATTTATTTCGACTTTATATTTGAAGATATAGCTTTCGGGATTCAGTAAAGTCTCGAATTCTCCTTCGTTAACCTTTTTAGTGAATTTCTCATCACTATAGGCCGTAATCTTCAGTTTTGAATATTTTTTACTCATATCACCGCTCCTCTTTCTTAGACAGAATTTCTAATACCTGTTCTACACATGCAGCAATAATACTATTACGGTTATCACTTCCGGTTTCGTTAGTTATCTGCTCACCCTGGCTTTCATTTACATTTACCCTGACATGCAATTCCTGAATCTCAATTGCCATTTTTAATTATATTAAAATAATTGTATACCAGTTCTATAGATTCAATTACAACCTTACTCTCTTCAGCATTAAGATCTTCCACAGACCATTTAACAGGCCATGCATGAGCAATACTCCACGTAAT
>JAQVXD010000119.1 GCA_028709385.1 Fermentimonas sp. | reverse complement strand
AACCATTGAACATTAAAAACGATTAGGGGATCGACCCCTAACCGTTTTTGACCAACTAAAACTCAGGTCTCAGCATTACCCATTAAAATGAGTTGCCAAATTAACTATAAAAATAAAACCTGACACATTTGTAACAAGAAATTAGAAATACAACAAAATCGGTAATCACAGTGCAGCGAAAATGGGAACAAGAGTACAACAAAAATGGTAACAATGATGCATCAAAAACGGTAACAACAATACATCGTTTTTAATAAATTAATTCCACCTTTGAGTCATAATTTTTAAAGCAAAGGCATTATGACAGAGAAGGAAAAGAAATTATTAGACCGTTACATTATGCATGACACCATTCACAAACTTCATCACGTACATCACAAATCAATGCGATGGATCGCCGATAATCTTGGTATAAATTTTAGAACAGTACAAAAGTATCTTGAGATGGACTCAGGCGAGTTTCAAAAGTATTCCGAGAGTATAAGCAATCGCAAGTGTTCTCTTGACGCTTACAAAAGCTTTATAGTCGATCGTCTTAATCAGTTTCAGGATACACCTGCTGCACAGATGCACGACTGGTTAAAAGAGTACTATCCTTCATTTCCTAAGGTATCTGCAAAAACAGTTTACAATTACGTGATGAAGATCCGCCAGGAATATAACCTGCCAAAACTTAAACCTGTCAATGAACGCGAGTACGGGCCTCTTCCCGATACTCCACCGGGAAAATATGCACAGGTCGACTTCGGTGAATACAAACTACGCAAAGGAGATGGCTCAAGAACCAAAGTATACTTCTTTGCCATGATACTTGAATATAGCCGTTACAAGTTTATATGGTTCCAGGACAAGCCATTCACCAGTGAACATGCAGTTTACGCTCATGAACTTGCCTTTCGTTTCTTGCATGGGATACCCGGGTTTATCGTTTATGACCAGGACTCTGTATTCCTTTACGATGAAAATATTGGAGATTACCGCATGACGGATGTATTTGACAGCTATGTAAAGAGCCGTCCGTTTAAGCCTGTCTTTTGCGGAAGGGCAGATCCTGAAAGCAAAGGCAAAATAGAAAACGTAGTCAAGTATGTCAAACAGAGCTTTTTACTTAACAGATCATACAGTAACATTGACAATCTTAATAAAGATGCAGAGAGCTGGCTGAACAGAACCGGTAATGCAATGGTTCATAATACCACCTGCAAAGTTCCCTACGAAGTGTGGTGCTCAGAATGTAAAGATCTGCAACCCTATGTACCCGTAACCTCTTCAACACTTGAAAAAGGTCATAAGGTATTAAGCACAAACAAGCTCCGTTATAAAGGAAATCTTTACTCGCTTCCCTTTGGTACATATCGTGGTGAGGAGACCAGAGTTCTTGCTCAGGAAGAATACGGCTCCCTGGTTATTAAAACCATGGATGGAGAGCATTTGGCAAAGCACCTGATTGCAGCAGGCCGTGGTGAAAACATTGTCAATAATAATCACCAGCGTGACAAATCTGCAAGAATTGAAAAACTCTGCGATCAGGTAAAAAACCAGTTTACGGATAAATCAGGTTCTGAGGTCTTCGTAGCAAAGTTACGAGAGCGTTATCCCCGTTATATACGGGACCAACTGACTGTTATGCTTAACTGTCTTGCAAAATATACACTGCAGGACTGCGATAAAGCACTTGATCTATGCCTGAGTAAAGGACTTTTCAGTGCTACCGACTTCAAATCGATACTCTCTCAGGTTACTCCTATTATTGAAATCAATGAAGAGGTGGAGATTAAACCACTTGGAACAGCGCAAACCAGGTTAATGGTTAATATCAAGCCAAACAGATCAGACATTGATGTATATCAAAACCTCTTTAAGACCAACTGATATGACAGCAGATAAAACAACTGTCATACGAGGATATGCAAAGAGGCTAAGGCTGTCGGGGTTGACTCTCCATGCTCAGGATATCCTACTCAAAGCACAACAGGAATCGCCAAGTTATGATGATTTTCTTAGCCATATACTGCAAATGGAAATACAGGGACGTGAAGAAAGGCAGAAGCTTTTACGCTTAAAAGCAGCCAGACTTCCTTTGGCACATAATCTGGATCAATATGATTACAGTATATCAAATGGCCTGAGTGTTACCCAGCTAAATCAACTCAGGGAGCTCCACTGGATTGATGAGAGCTATAATCTTATGCTCACCGGACCTTGCGGTGTAGGCAAAACCTTTATTGCTGCCGGTCTTTGTGCAGATGCCATTGACAAGGGATATAAAGCCTACTTCAGGAGCATGGATGAGATACTAACCACATTAAAACTTAAAGATATAGTTGCCAGTGCAAAAAAGGATTATAAAAATATCACCACTGCTGATGTTATAGTAATAGATGATCTGATGAATATACCTGTCAGCCGTGAAGACGGAAGCCGTCTCTTTGTATTTATAAACAGTAAGTATGAATCTACGTCATTTATAATCACAACCAACAAATCACCGGCTGAATGGACACGTTCACTTGATGATGAAGTGTTGGCAACGGCACTGCTAGACAGAATTTTATATAAATGCGAGCTCTTGCAGCTGTCCGGAAACAGCTATCGTATGACAAACAGGAAAACTATTTTTTAAAAAGAACAGAAAAATGAAAGTGTACAAAAATCGAAAATATAGAATGAGAATATTAACGAATAAATTATCTTTGCAACCGATGCACTATTGTTACTGAATATGCTGCATCATTGTTACCGAAAGTGTTGCAGTGCTGTTACCAAAAACGCTGCACTCGAAATTACCGAAAATGCTGGAGACTGTAATTTAAACTGTGTCAAAGAATAAATAATTTTTTTATTACTTTTACTAAACAGTTTACATTATGGAAGATTTTGATTACAAGTCTTTTCAAGCTAAGGCGCTGGAGCAGCTAAAATCCG
>JAQVXD010000118.1 GCA_028709385.1 Fermentimonas sp. | reverse complement strand
ATTTTGAAAAGGATCTAGAATTGTTGTTATACCGGATAATATCTTCAAATATAACGAAGGAGGCGAAGAGTAGTGGCAAAAAAGCTAAATATTTCATACGATTCAAATTTGATAGAATCAATAAGTGCTGATTTTGATCTTCGCATACCCAACAAAGAAGCATTGAGAAAACTTGTGTTTACATTCGATGGAGATTATGATCCGGATGTTATGCAGGTACTTAATCTTGCAACAGGCGTAGGGAAGACATATCTTATCGCTGCGTTCATCGAGTATTTGCGCAGACAGGGAATAGGGAATGTGATGATCGTTACACCTGGAAAAATAGTTCAATCTAAAACTGTGCAAAATTTTACTCCAGGTAACTCGAGATATATTGCCGGTTCGCAAGTCCCACCTGATATAGTGACACCTCAGGATTATTCTGCATGGATCACCCGTGTAAACGGGGCACCAACGCTTTCTTATGGTCGAGAGGTTCCGGTGCTAGCTTTTATTTTTAATATTCAGCAGTTAATTGCTCCAAAGGATATGGAAGGTGATACTCATGGGGCATCACAGGATGCCGAGAGAAGAAAGCCACGTAAGTTTGATGAAAATGCGGGAGTTCTCTTTGATTATCTGAAGAATCTGGATGATCTCGTCGTTATTGCTGATGAATCTCATTTGTATTCTTCAAGTGCAGTTGCATTTAATGCGGCACTTAAGGAACTAGACCCTGCGGCTTCGATTGGACTTACAGCATCTGTGCTTCCAGACGATCATGTGATATATGAGTATCCATTATACAAGGCTATACAGGATAAATATGTTAAGGCACCCGTTATAGCCTTTCGTAAAGGAGGATATGGAGCAGATCAAGCATCAGAAGAACAGCAGCTACGAGATGCATTGCAGTTAAGAAGAATTAAACAGGCATATTATGATGCCTACGCTGAACAGCAGGGAAAGGCTCACATTAATGCAGTTGTTTTTGTAGTATGTGCGGATGTGGATCATGCTACACAGGTCGCCCAGCTTCTTAGAACACCTGAATATCTTGGAAAAGACCTGGCTGTATTACAGGTGGATTCGAAGCATGAGGATGATACAACACAGAGTCTTCTCGAAAATATTGATCAAATCGATTCACCTGTTCTTGCGGTGGTAAGTGTTAATAAACTTAAAGAAGGCTGGGATGTAAAAAATATAGCAGTTGTTGTTACATTACGTGCCATGGCTTCAGAGGTCTTGACTCAACAGACTATGGGACGTGGCTTGAGATTGCCATTTGGAAAATACACTGATGTTTGGCAGGTTGATCAGCTCGATATTATTTCTCATCAATCTTTTCAGGAATTGCTTGCTGCAGAAAATGTGCTGCAACAGTTTGGATTGGAGGATGCTGTTTCCCAAACGGATAAGGACATGGTAAATGCTGAAATTCGTAGAGCGGCAGAACAGACAGAGTCATCTTCATCGGATGGCACCAACACAGATCATAGGCAGGAATCTAACAATGGCGAAGGCTTTGCCTATCCAACTGGTGAGGAATTATCAACAGAAAGCCATCCTGTTCGTGAAGACAATAATGATTCAGGTTTATCAGACAATGGAGCATCGACAGATGGTTTGGAAAAACCAACGATTGGTATAAGAACAATTGGGGATAATGGAATAGAAATCGATAATAATGGTAATGAAATTTCGTTGGAACCGGTCTTTATAGACAGAAATCCTCGGTTCAAGGATGTATCCTATAAATTCCCTGTTACGATTGTGAAATTGGAACAGCCACCTATCGATTTGTCCGAAATATCAGATAAAGATATAGAAGAGGCTGCAAAGAAAGTTACTTTAACAGGCGATGTTCTTTACCGAAAAGAAATTGTAGCCGCACTTGGGAAAAAACTGCGTGCTGTAGATGCAGAAAGTGCTGAGATAGATTCAATCCATATTGGATCTAGTGATGCAGCAGATGCATTGGTCAGACTTGTTATGTATATGCAGTTGGTCCCTTCAACTAAAGAAACGGCCCGTTATATTGAGAACTATCTTGTGCCTAAGTTTATGAAGTCTGTTACTATTGAGACATGGACAGTAAAGTCGCTCGATTCGGCGAGAACTCAATTACAGGATATTGTAAAGGCTTATATTGCCTCTGTTCAGAGATCGATTAAGGAAATACCGGTTATTCAACCACAGGAGATGGACTTCGGTAGATATATGCTTCCTTTAGGTGATAGAATTTACGAGCCTATTGATTCAAGAGATCAGTTTGTACGTGGCCGGTTATATTCCGGATGGTTTAAGTCGATTTATACCGAGGAATCATTTGATTCATATAGCGGGGAATACGAACTTGCAAGACTCTTGAATACATCGCCACATATTATTTGGTGGCATCGATTACATCCACGTGATGGTGCGTTTATCTATTATAATTCTACGGATCGATACTTTCCTGATTTTGTGGCCTATGATGATGCTGGTGTACATTGGATTGTTGAAGGAAAGGATCAGAGAGGCCGTGACGATGAAAAAGTACAGGCAAAACGTAAGGCAGCAGAGTCATTAGTTAGGAGGCTGATAACGGTAGAAGAATATGTAAATCAAAAATGGGGTTATTTAATTGCCTACGAAGATGATCTTTCAAAATCAGATTCATGGGATGATCTTAAAGTTATAGCGCAACCTGTAACCAATACATTATAGTATTTTATATATGATAAATTTGGATTCTTGTAAAGGAAAAGACTTCATTTTGTCAACTTGTGGTCCAGTGTGCCACAAGTTGGCTTTTTTAATTTCTGGGATAATTGGGTTGTAGGGACACCCTACAGCGGGCGACATAGGAGCACGGGATTTTTTGCATAAAGTTTATGGAACTGTAGGCGTATCCTGTTATTCTTTTTTACTATTGTATCCCACAGAGACGTTGTGAAACCCACAAGTTCGTTGAATC
>JAQVXD010000117.1 GCA_028709385.1 Fermentimonas sp. | reverse complement strand
TAGTGAAAAATCAAGAGTGTTCAGCGGATATTTGTACCGCTATTACAGCAGCAAAGAGGAATTGATACAAGATATTATTGAATCAAAGATGGAAGTTATAAGAAATACCATTATATTGCGCGACAAATCATTTAATACAGTTTTCGAGTATTTATATAACATGATAAATGGACTTTTTGAGCTGGTTAATTCCGATCCTATATTAGGTAAATTTATTGCTATATTAGCGCTAGATACAAATATACCGAAATGGGCAGAAGAAAAGAAAGATATTGAAACTGAAAATGTTACCAATGCGACGTTACGCTTGGGAATAGAGACAGGAGAAATTAATGAAAAACGCACTGTGGATGATATTGAACTGATATTTTTTACTTTACCGGTTCGATATATATTGTTGGAATTGACTAAAAATGAAAACAAAAAATTCGGTAAGGAGGAAGCGATCAAAATAACTACAATGTGTCTAAATGCAATAAGGTAAAATTTTTTATTTTAAAAAAATGAAAAAACTTTCATTCATAAATTAATAAAGAGGAGGATATATGAAAAAACATCTAACCCTATTATTAACAATTATCTTGCTTGTAAACGTAACCGGCTGTTCAAAAGACGAGACTGTATTAACCGAACAAATACGGGCGGTCAAAGTGCAAAAAGTACAGATTAGTGAAAGACCGGTTAAATTAAATTATGTAGGAACATTGGATGCGAAGAGAATTATCGAGTATAGCTTTAAGAACGGCGGACAAATCGGCCGCGTGTTCGTGAACGAAGGAGATCAGGTAAACCAGGGTGATAAACTGCTTGAGTTAAACAAAACTGATATAGCCTTTCAAGTATCCAGTGCCAGGTTAAATATGATCAAGGCAGAGGATTCTCATACAATTTTACAATCTAATCTTAGCAGGATGAGTGAATTATACGATGAAGATGCAATTTCCAAGAGTCAGTACGAGCAGGTTAAACTTGAGGCGGATATTGCAGAGAACAACGTTTTACAGGCAAAAAACAACTATGAGTATCAATTGTCGCTGGAACGGGATGCAACGATTTATGCAGAGCAAGACGGTATGGTTGTATCGATCATGAGCGAGGAAAAGGAGCGTGTGAATCAATCTGCCCCGGTTATAGCGGTTCGAAGTATTGAAGAAGTGGTTTACATAGGGATTCCCCAGCAAGACCTGGTAAATATACAGATAGGTGCCAAGGCCGAAATTGATATTGACGGACAGAAGACCGAAGGGATTATTACCAATCTGGCAGACGTACCCGATCAGTACACTCGAACCTACAAGGCGGAGGTAACGGTTCAAGGCCATGATTACAGAATCGGCTCAATTGCCAAAGCTGCTATTGATATTGGTCAGGAAAGTGGTATTTGGATTCCAATCACTACTGTGCTCTCCGATGGAGGGGAGGATTATGTATATACGGTAAAAGACAGCAGAGCCTTTAAAAGAATTATTGATATTTTAAAACAATCTGAAAACAAAATCCTGGTAAAGGGCTTAAACCCGGGAGAGTCTGTAGCCACAAGCGGTATGAAGAGTTTAGAAGACGGAACCAGGGTAAAGATTGTAGAGTAGGGAGGCCAAGAGGTGAATTCATTGGTTTTGCAAGCCATCAAAAACAGCAAGATTATTTTGTTTTTAACTATCGTTATTTCAATAATTGGGCTATATGCCTACTACCTCCTTCCCAAGCAGGAAAGTCCGGACGTTTCTGCTCCGGTAGCCATGGTCATAACTCCTTACCCCGGAGCTTCCGCCGGGGATGTCAAAGATCTGGTTACGAAGAAAATTGAAAATAAGTTAGTAGAGCTGGATGGATACGATAAATGTGATGGAATATCCAAAGAAAGTGTGTCGATAGTCGTAGTGCAATTTAAGTTTACCAATGAAGTCGATCCGGATAAGGCTTTTCAGGATGTCAGAAATGCCGTAACAGATGTACAGAATGAGTTGCCGTCAGGTTGCCAACCGAGTCAAGTCAATACCAAACTCATAGAAACAGCCGGGATGGTAATAAGCATCTCCGGAAAAGATTATACCTATGAACAACTGGCATCATTTGGAGAGCTGTTTAAAGATAAACTGGTTGATGTAAAAGGCGTATCTAAATTTGAAATTGTAGGGGACCTTAATAAAGAAGTGAAAGTGGATATAAATACCGCTGAACTAAATCAGTTGGGGCTTTCGATCAGTGATGTATGTAGTATCCTGCAGGCGCAGAATATAGAGATTCCTTCCGGTGCAATTGATTATAATGATGGCAAAATTACAGTGTCTACACCGGGAATTTATAAATCAGTAGATGATATCAGTAATACGATATTGATCGGATCGCCCGAAACTGGTATCGTTACCAAGCTGGGTGATATTGCTGATGTACATATGGGAGTTGAGGAAGGCGTTGAGAAATTCAAGCAAAATGCTGAAAATGCGGTATTATTAACCGGCTATTTTCAGGAAGGCAAAAATGTGGTCATCATCGGTAAGGATGTACGCCAAGCAATCGATGAGGTCAAAGCGCAGCTACCCCAGGACTTGACGATTCAGGAAGTTGTCTACCAACCTGATGACGTCAGCAAATCTACCAATGAATTCATGCTGCATTTAATAATAGGTATATTACTGGTTACTCTGGTGGTTTTTTTGGGCATGGGACTCCGTAATGCCCTGGTGGTGTCAACTGCTATTCCTATTTCCATCTTGATGACTTTTTTGGTCATGTATCTAATGAAAGTCCCCATTCATCAGATCTCCTTGACAGCACTCATTGTCGCCCTGGGGATTCTGGTGGATAACGCTATTGTGGTCTGTGATACCATTCAGACCAATCTCAACAATGGCAAGAGCAAGATTGATGCTGCATACCTGGGTACCAAGAGATGTACAATCCCAATCTTTACAGCAACGCTGGTCATTGTGGCGGCATTCTCACCTTTAATGGG
>JAQVXD010000116.1 GCA_028709385.1 Fermentimonas sp. | reverse complement strand
ATGGGAAGATAGCGCCATGGATCGTGAACAGGGTGCCAGAGAATCATGCGCTTTCACCAAGAGAATTGATTTCCAGACATCTGCACATGCTTTTGACGCATTCTTTTTTAAGGAATGAATCTCTCTTTTCTAAAATATAAATTTGCCTTTACATGGAAAAACGAAAACTAAAAATGGGTATTGTGGGTGGTGGAAAGACTGGCTTCATTGGAGCTATTCATATACGTGCTGCAATAATGGAGAATTTGGTGGAACTGGTGTGTGGCTGTTTCAGCTCAAACCCTGAGGTATCTAAAGAGTCTGGGCGTTCATGGTATTTGCCTGATAACAGAATATATGGTTCCTACACTGAAATGTTTGATAAAGAAATGGAACTGCCGGAAGGTGAGCGAATGGATTTTGTGGCTATTGTGACTCCTAATCATTTGCATTTTCAACCTGCAATGATGGCACTTGAACGAGGTATTCACGTGGTTTTAGATAAACCTATGACATTTTCTCTTGAAGAAGCTAAATTGTTAAAGAAGAAAGTAGATGAAACAGGGCTGGTACTTGCTCTTACTCACGTATATACCGGCTATCCTGCAGTGAAGGAAATAAAATCAAGAATAACTAAAGGAGATCTTGGCAAGCTTAGACGTGTATATGTTGAATATCCCCAAGGTTGGCTATCGGAGAGAATTGAGTTGCAAGAGGGTAATAATGCCGGCTGGAGAACAAACCCTTCAACTTCTGGAAAAGCAGGATGTATGGGTGATATTGGTACTCATGCATGGCATTTGTGCGAATATGTTACAGGTCTGAAAGTTACAGAAATTTGTGCTGAGCTTAACAGTTTTGTAGACGGTCGCGAATTAGATGATGATGGTGCCGCACTTATGAGAATGGAAAACGGCGTTAAGACTTTGTTATCGGCAAGTCAGATTGCTGTTGGTGAAGCTAATGGTTTAAATATAAGAGTGTATGGTGAAAAGGGTGGTTTCAGATGGAAGCAGATGGATCCTAACATCCTCTTTTTCATGCAAAGTGGCAAACCTGAAGAGATAATACACATAGGAAATAATTCAAATCTGAGTCCTGAAGCACTGTGGAATGTAAGAACCCCCGCTGGTCACCCCGAAGGTTTTATGGAGGCTTTTGCAAATATTTACAGAAACTTTTCACTTACCGTTTTAGCCGGTATGTTTGGAGAGAAGCCATCTGCAGAGATGCTGGACTTCCCTGATGTAAATGATGGGGTAAGAGGTATGCAGTTTATAGAAACTGTAGTTAAATCTGGCTGGAGCGACAGTGATAAATGGACTCCCTGGGTTGATTGATGATAATTAATAAAACTTTCGACTTTAATATTTTCTTAATTCATAATACTTGAAAATTGATTTTTATATCTAAATAATAAACATGAAACGAAGAGACTTTTTAACAAATTCTGCACTATTGGGTGCATCTGCTATGCTGCCTGCAACTGCTGTTTCCTGCTCTGGTGATAATAAAAGTGCTGTTAAGAACTTATCAGAGGAAGAGCTTGAGATGTTTTCATTTGCAAACATAGCACCTGATGGTGAACCGCTTAAAGCTGCATTAATAGGATGTGGTGACAGGGGTACAGGTGCCGCAATTCAGTTTTTGGAATCGGGTCCTAATATTTCAATAGTTGCACTTGCTGACCTGTTTTCAGACCGAATGGATACTTGTCGTAAAATTCTTACAGATAAATTCAGTAATAATGTAGAGGACAGCAGATGTTTTTTAGGTTTTGATGCCTATAAAAAGATTCTGGAAATGAAAGACGTGGATGTTGTACTGTTGTGCACCCCTACCCACTTCAGACCTGAGCATTTTAAGGCAGCAGTGGAATCAGGAAAGCATATTTTTATGGAGAAGCCTTGTGCAGTTGACCCGGTTGGAATACGTACAGTAATAGCAGCCTCTAAAGTTGCTACTTCTAAAGGCTTAACCGTTATTACGGGAAATAAGAGAAGGCACAGGCGCGATTACTGGGAAGCGTATGTACAGGTTAGAAATGGGATAATAGGTGAGGTAGTTTCTGCAACTTCTCACTGGAATCAGGGTGCCTGGTGGAACAAGCGACATCTGCCTGAATGGAGTGATATGGAGTACTGCATTCGCAACTGGTTTAACATAAAATGGCTGAGTGGAGACCATATACTTGATCAGGGTATTCATAATATTGATGTGGTCACTTGGTTTATGGGCGAAATGCCACTTAGAGCAGTTGGTTTTGGAGGTCGGGCCCGCAGACTTACCGGCGACATATTTGATTTCTTTAGTGTTGATTATTACTATAACAACAATAAACGTATGTTACATACTGCACGTCAGATTGACGGGTGTGATGGAAATGTATCTGAACAGGTGTTTGGTACTAAAGGTATTGCACAACTGAATGACAGAGGTGAAATAAAGATTCTGGATTGGAGTGGTAACCTTCTATGGGAATATGACTATGAAAACAAACCTGTAAACAACCCCTATAATCAAGAACATATACATCTAGTTGAATCTATAAGGATGGGGAAGAAGATTAATCAGGCAGAGGATTTGGCTTACTCAAATATGGTAGCGATTTTGGGTAGAGAAGCTGCTTATACGGGTGCAGCGATAACTTGGAATGAAATTATAGCTTCAACATTGAGGTACGGACCTGAAACTTACGAAATGGGTGCCCTATCGGATTATCATGAAGGTGTGGTACCAATTCCGGGAAAAGATCCCTCAGTCCCTTTATAATTAATATGATGAATAAAAATATTAACTCAATAAAATTTTTATTTTATGAAAAACAATAATAAAAAAGTTTCGCGAAGAGAGTTTATTGGAATGTCAGCTTTGGGTTTGACAGGGTTAACCATTTTACCAAGCTGGACAATCAACGGGATAAAGATTGCTCCTAGTGATAGAATTACATTAGGTTTTATAGGCCTGGGAAGACAGGGAATCGGGGATTTTTATGCTTTTT
>JAQVXD010000045.1 GCA_028709385.1 Fermentimonas sp. | reverse complement strand
ATTCGAACCCGCGATACACTTTTGGCGTATACACGCTTTCCAGGCGTGCCTCTTCAACCACTCGAGCATCTCTCCAAAAGAGGTACTTCCCGGAAACGGGGTGCAAATTACAAAAAATATTTCATTCCCGCTCATTTCGTGGGGCAAATTTAAGGAATTTATCAATTATAAGCTACATTCAATAAGAAAATATTTTTTTATCATGCACGATTAAGTTATTTTAGTTAATTATTTAATCCAAACAACTCCTTTGCATTTAAAGTTGTTATTTTTTCAACCTCTTTTTCACTTTTTTGCCATATTTCAGACATTCTCTTTACTATTTCGCGAATATATGATGATTCATTTCGTTTTCCTCTGTGAGGTACAGGAGCAAGATAAGGCGAATCTGTTTCAAGAACCACTCTGTCAGAAGGACAATGAACCATAGTTTCGGCTAAGCCGGAATTTTTGAAAGTAACCACTCCGTTTACACCGACCATAAAATTTTTCAATTGTAAAATAGCATCCAACTCATCTTTATTACCTCCAAAACTATGGAATACACCTCTTAAAGAATTCTCTCCTAATCTTTTTATACTGTCTATAACCTCTTTTGCAGCGTTTCTAAAATGTATAGACACAGGCAAATTCATTTCAACACTCCATTTCAACTGTTCCTCAAAAACAGAAACCTGTTCTTTTTCAAGAGATTTATCCCAATAAAGATCAATTCCCACCTCACCTATTGCAAAATATTCAGATTTTATAAGCTCATAGTAAACCGGCTCCAATTGTTGTTTCCACTCCTCTTTAACACTGGTGGGATGAAGACCCATCATAGGAATAAAAAAAGCAGGATCTGTCGAAACGCACTCTTTCAGATTAACTATAGTTGTTTCATCAATATTTGGCAATAATACTTTTTCAACCCCTGCAGATTTAGCACGTATTACAACATCATCAATATCATTTTCAAAATCTGTTGTAAACAGATGAGCGTGAGTATCAATAACTCCCATCAGCTTATCTCTCCTTTTCTATAGTAGTAAACAACACCATATTCACGATTTCTTTCTAAACGTTTTTCAACAGGAATATTACTACTGCTTTTCTCTACCTCTTCCCAAATATCGAAGATAACTTTATCCACAGTTTCACGGTATTTTGCAACTTCATCCATTACTCTCTGAGTGGCTTTCTGATGAAGTTTTTGAGTATGGTATCCCTCCTTAAAAAGTGAGTACATAACACTGACTTTTGCTATAGAAGGATTATAAATCGGCACTCCTCCCTGTGAAACGCGTTTATTCTCACCATTTATAATTTTCTGACCCCATTCCATCAGTTGCTCATTAGAAGATAAATCAGGAACTATTTGATTTGTGTTTTCAAGACCATAAAATTCTAATTGTTTCTCTTTAATCTCTTCACGTAAAATTGACATATATAATACTTGCACAAAATGAGAGATGTACATTTTTGCATTTTTCACTTTCCCAAGAAATGTCTTATTGGCTTTAACCTGAATCTCATACAGTTGATGGTATCGGCTACATAAACCTTCAAAATGCTGCAATGATACTTTAGCTGCGTTCAATACTTTTGTTGAGATCTGCAACTCCTGAAAATCTGTATTGTCAGCTTTTTCTATTGCAACTTTTAAAGCTTTAATCCTTGCTGCGTCAGTATTGGGTAATCTTCTATAAGGCATTCATTTTTTTTTAAACAATTCTCATCTGTCTCTGTACATAAGGTTTTCCGAAAGTTCTATTAACTCTTTTTTTCGATCATCGGGTACATTAACTGATGATAGGCAATCCAAAGATGCAAGATAATACTTTTCAATGAGATTTTCAGAGATAACCTTCAGTTTTAATTCATCATAAATTTTTTTAACAGCTTCAACTTTCTCTTCTTTATCAAAATGTTCAGCTGTCAGCCATCTATCCAATTCTTTTCGTTGAACCGGATCAGAGTTCTTAAGCGCTTTAATTAGCAGATAAGTTTTCTTGTTACTTATTATATCCCCACCGATTTTTTTCCCGAAACATTTCGGGTCACCATAAACGTCCAAAAGATCATCTTTTAGTTGAAAGGCAAGTCCTAAATTTAAGCCAAACTGATAAAGAGCCTCTGCATCCCTTTCATCAGCATCAGCTAAAATAGCCCCCATTTTCAGTGAACAACCCGTAAGAACAGCCGTTTTATTAAGTATCATCTCAATATACTCTGCTTCTGTCACATCACAGCGCTGTTCGAAATCCATATCATACTGCTGACCTATACATATATCCATTGCAGTATCAGAAAAAAGCTCCAAAACTTTTGCCAGATATTTCTCAGGTACTTTTGCTACATACTTATAAGCTTCAATCACCATTGCATCTCCCGATAAAATAGCAGTGTTAGCATTCCATTTTTTATGAACTGTTGCACTACCTCTCCTCACATCAGCATTATCCATCAGATCATCATGCAGAAGAGAAAAATTATGGAATATTTCGATGCCCAAAGCTGCGTTTACTGCCGTTTCAACTTCTTTACCAAAAAGATCTACGGCCATTAATGTCAATATTGGTCTTAATCTTTTGCCACCTAATGAAATGACATACCTTGGCGGCTCAAATAGTGTTTCCGGTTGAGACCCTTTCATGACTTCAGAGAGCTTCTCATCAATTTGATTTCTGAAAAAAGTAACTTTATTAGTCATTGGCTAGATGATTTAAACTTTGTCATTCTAAAAAAAAAGCTGCTTTCAGTTTATGAAAGGCAGCTTTTTTAAATCTTAATATTTTGAACAGGTTAATTCTGTAGTCTGAATACAACAGGAAGCGTGAAACGTACACGTACTGCCTGTCCTCTCTGTTTACCCGGTTTCCAGCGTGGCATCTGCTGGATAACACGTACAGCTTCACGGTCGAGTGAAGGGTCAACACCTCTTACTACCTGAACGTCAGTTATACTACCATCTCTCTCTACCACGAAATTACATATAACCCTACCTTGAATACCGTTTTCCTGTGCAATTACAGGGTATCTTATGTTATCACTGAGAAACTGCATCATTGCAGCATTTCCTCCGGGATACTCAGGCTGCTCTTCTACAACCACGAAAATTTCTTCAGTTACTTCTTCTTTTTTTGGTTGTGGTGGTGGAGGCGGCACATATGTTTGCATTTGTCGCTGCGACTGGTCATCCTCAATGTTGATTTCAAATCTGGATTGTACTTCCTCTTCAACTACCTGGATAATCTCCGGTGTTTCCTCAACTGGTGGTGGTGGTGGAGGTGGTGGCGGTTCTGCGTCACGACGGGTAATTTCAATTTCTTCCTCGGCCAGAACATCTTGAACGATAATGGCCTCGTCAACTTTTTCTGTTGCTGAAGTCCATTCAAAAGCGAAGAAAAGAACTGATACAGCAAACACCAATCCAATTAGAATAAAGGTGCTTCTGTGCTTTTCCAAATTCGCCTTCGGTGATTTTTTTACTTCATCTTTGTCCATTGTGAATAATTTTTATCTGCTTCATTATATTAGTTACACGACTGCTTAGAATGCAAAAATAGCTATTTTTTTAATACTACCCAGCTTTTTGTATGAATTTTCTCGAAAATAGTTTTTTTTAAATCCAAATTGTATTTTGTTATAAAAAATAACAGTTGACCTGATAAAACATTTAAAATAGGTTGAAAAACTACAAAATCATAACAAATTAGTAATCAAACTACCTTGTAAATATCTCTGAGGTTTCGGCCGTAACCGTCGTAATCCAAACCATAGCCCACAATAAAATCACTTGGAATTTCGAGTGCCACATAGTCAAGATTTAATTTATGCTTCAATGCAGCCGGTTTAAAAAGAAGAGTTGCTATTTTAATCTCCTCAGGTTCCATTTTTTCAAGTTCCTCAAGCAAAGCCACCATGGTATTCCCGCTATCAACAATATCCTCAACAATTACTACTGTCCGTCCTTTTATACTTTCATTAAGGCCAAGTACCGTCTTTACATCATCTGTTGTGGATGTTCCATGATACGAAGCTAACCTTACAAAAGTTATTTCACTGAGTATGTTTACCTGCTTCATAAGTTCACCGGCAAACATAAAAGACCCGTTGAGTACAGCAACAAAAAGTGGTCTCTTATCCTTCAGATCACTGTTTATCCTTTTGGCTACACGCTTTATTTCGTTCTCAATCACCTCTTGTTCGATAAGAAGTTCAAACTGTTTATCATTGATAGCGATTACTTTTTTCACATTAAAAAAATTTTAAAGTGCAAAACTACTATTTTTTATATCTAAAACGAAATAACATTTCAGTAAAATTACTATTATCTAAAAATAATCCTTTTCCCTCCTCGTTATAAAGCCGGCAATCTGATACTAGTAAGTAGCCGCGAATGGCAGCAATGATGTCATAACCCAAATCAGATATCATTTTTGGCAAAAGCTTTATTAATTTGTATAACAGAGCATCTGGCTTCAAAAGTGAGAAGAGAAATGCAACCGCTTCAGACTTCTTAGTAATTTTATAACCCGACTCTGTGTTTACTAAAACCACTATAGAGTCAAATTTATTTTTATCTGAATTAAAATACTGAAATGCATCTTTTGCAAATTCAGACTGTAAAGATGCAAATCTGAAGCAACGTTTTTCATCTCTGTCAACTACCCACTGCACCCAGCGGTTGCAGTAACGGCACTCACCGTCAAAAAAAAGTATATGATACATTTTTAAATTCAGTAATGATATTTTATTTTGCATTTCAAACTGTTTGGCACGGAATTTGTCCAAATACATAATAATAAACAAAAGTAGACATTTTTCCGTTCATATGTCGAAGAAACAAAAACTATGAATCCATTCAAAACAAATAAATTTAGCGAAAAAGAAACCGGGGATAACATTATCTCATTTATAACGGGTGACTTTATTGATGGTAACACTGAAATAGATGACAAGCATCTGAAAGAAAAACTGCCCATCCTCCCGTTAAGAAACACTATTGTTTTCCCGGGAAGTACATTACCGATATCTGTTGGCAGAAAAAAATCACTGGAGCTGATAAAATCACTTGGAAAAAGGCAACGATATATTGGCCTGGTGTGCCAGAAAGATACAAATATCGAGAATCCGGAAGCAGAGGATCTCTATAAACTGGGAGTTATAGCTGAAGTAATTCGAGTAATTGAACTCGCTGATAACAACTTCAGTATCATAGTTCAGGCTAAGAAACGGTTCGAGTGGCTTGAAATGACACAGACAGAACCGTTTATGAAAGCCACATATAAGCTGAGAGAAACGGTCAAAGCATCAGAAGATGACAAAGAGTTCAAGGCAATCCTCGATTCAATTCGTGAATCCATGCTGCAAATGCTGCAAATGCTGGGCGAGCCACCAAGAGAGCTTATGCAAACTATAAAAAGCGAAGGATTTTCCAACATGCTTATCAGTTACTGCGGAACAAATTTACCGATTGAAAGTCGCGAAAAGCAGGATTTATTAAATATTGACAACGAGAAAGACCTGGCGTACAGACTCCTTATGATACTCAATAGAGAGTCGCAGATGTTGGAGATGAAGATGAATATCCAGATGAAAACCCGCGAAGATCTGAGTCAGCAGCAGAAAGAGTTCTTCCTTCAACAGCAAATTAAAACTATACAGGAGGAGCTGGGAGGCAGTACTCAGCAAATAGAGATAAACGAATTCAAAAAAAAGGGTAAGAGCAAAAAGTGGAGTGCCGAAGTGGCAGAAACATTCGAGAAAGAAATTCAGAAACTTGAACGTCTTAATCCACAGTCGCCCGACTATTCAGTTCAGTATGGATATATTCAGACAATACTCGAACTGCCCTGGAATGAATATACCAAAGACAATTTCAACCTCAGCAACGCGCAAAAAGTACTCGACAGAGACCATTTCGGAATGGATAAAGTAAAAGAGCGTATTATTGAACATCTGGCAGTACTAAAACTGAAAGGAGATCTCAAATCCCCGATCATCTGCCTATACGGACCTCCGGGAGTAGGAAAAACCTCACTCGGAAAATCAATTGCTGAAGCTCTGAACCGTAAATACGTACGTGTTTCACTGGGCGGATTGCATGACGAAGCTGAAATTCGTGGTCACCGTCGTACTTATATCGGCGCCATACCCGGCCGGATAATTCAGAACATCCAGAAAGCAGGATCATCAAACCCCGTATTTGTACTTGATGAAGTTGACAAAATAGGATCAGATTTCAGAGGCGACCCCTCATCGGCATTGCTCGAAGTGCTTGATCCGGAGCAGAACTTTGCTTTTCATGACAATTATCTCTCAATTGATTACGACTTATCTAAAGTACTCTTCGTTGCTACGGCAAATAATCTGAACACTATTCCCCAGCCGCTCCTCGATCGCATGGAACTGATTAATGTAGGCGGATATATCACTGAAGAGAAAATAGAAATAGCATACCGTCATTTAGTTCCCAAAGAACTGGCAAACCATGGTATCAAGAAAGGATCATTCGTCATTCCAAAACCTACGCTTCAGAGAATTATAGAGAATTATACCCGTGAATCGGGAGTACGTGAGCTGAACAAGAAAATTGCCAAAATCATGCGTAAGGTTGCACGCAAGATTGCAGCAGACGAAGCATACCCTAAATCACTTAAAGTAGGTGATTTGCATGAATATCTTGGCAGAGAAGAATTCAACAGAGACAAATATCAAGGCAATGAATATGCCGGTGTAGTAACAGGGCTCGCATGGACAGCAGTCGGCGGTGAAATACTTTTCGTGGAAAGTTCACTGAGTCGCGGCAAAGGATCCAAACTAACACTAACCGGTAACCTGGGAGATGTTATGAAAGAATCTGCAATGCTTGCAATGGAATATATTCATTCACATGCTGAAGAACTGGACATAAACCCGGAGATCTTTGAGCATTACAACACACATATCCACGTTCCTGAAGGTGCTATACCAAAGGATGGACCGTCAGCCGGCATTACAATGATTACATCACTGGCGTCGTTATACACCCAGCGCAAAGTACGCCCCAGCCTTGCAATGACAGGAGAGATCACACTTCGCGGAAAAGTATTACCCGTAGGCGGCATCAGAGAGAAAATACTTGCTGCCAAGCGTGCGGGGATATCTGATATTATTCTGTGTGAAGAGAATAAAAAAGACATAGAAGAGATAAAGGAAGATTATCTGAAAGGATTAACATTCCACTATGTCAAAGATGTAAAAGAAGTAATTGAATTGGCTCTCTTAGAAGAGAAAGTAAGCAATCCAAAAGTATTTACAATACCAAAGGAATCAAATTGACAGTTTTATAATGAAGTATAAAACGTATATAAAGATAAATGTAGCTCCCTGCCAGCGTCTGATTCGGGTGCCAAGTTTCATAAACAGCCACAGCACAAGACCCAGCGCCACAACAAACAGAGAGTCCATATAATTTATCTCGGGTGTAGAAATAGGATGTATCAATCCGGCTACACCTAATATCAGTAATATATTAAAGATGTTCGACCCTACAACGTTTCCGATAGCAATATCGGAACGTTTTTTTATAGCCGCCACTACAGAGGTAGCAAGTTCAGGCATACTTGTACCTGCAGCAACAATAGTCAATCCTATCATAGCTTCCGACATCCCCAGACGCTCAGCAATTATTATTGAGTTTACTACAAGCAGATCAGATCCATAAACCAACGCCAGCAAACCAATCACAATAAAGATCAGATCTATCGACCAGTGTTTGCTCATTTTTATTTCATCTGTATCCTGATTTTTCTGATCAGGCTGATTTTTACGACCTTTCGTAGAAGAGATATAGAGATAAGAAATATAAGAAATAAACAACAATACAAACAATCCAGCTTCAATACGGGATATACTTGAATCAAGAAAAAGCAGTAAAAATAGTACAGAAGTTAAAACCATGAACGGGACATCAAACTTCAGCAGCTGCCGTTTCACAGAAATTGGATATATAATTGCCGATAAACCTAATATCAGACCAATATTAAACATATTGGATCCCAAAACGTTCCCGATGGACAATGCACTCTGACCAATTAATGCTGCTTTAACACTCACCACTAATTCGGGCATGCTGGTGCCAATAGACACTATTGTTAATCCAATAATTAAGGGACTCACCCCCATCCTTTTTGCAAGTGATGATGCACCCGAAACCAAACCCTCAGCACCAAAATAAAGAATAACCAATGAAACTAATAACCAAACAATCTCCATCTAACTTAAATATTTAATAACCTATTTTTAAAACACTGGCAAAGGTAAGAATTTTGGAAATAAAAAAAACCTCTTTTTTAGGGAGGTTTTTTTTATGATGTTTTCTAATAATACTATTCAGCATAAAATCTGAAATCTTTCAGCATCTCCTTTAATCTCTTACGAGCAAAGAAAATTCTGCTTTTTACAGTCCCGATCGGCAACCCCAAATGGTTGGCAATCTCTTCATATTTATAACCTGAAACATGCATTGAAAATGGAACCTTATACTCATCCGTAAAACTGTTTATAGCTTTATTAATCTCTTTAATGGTGTAGGCTCCGTCGGGAGTATCAAACCCTGAATCCTGCGGAAGGTTCAGATGATATAAATTTTCTGTTTTATCTATTATGGTCTGGCTTCTAACAATCTTACGATAATTATTAACGAATATATTATGCATTATTGTGAAAACCCAGCCTTTAAAGTTTACATTCTCGTAATACTTTTCTCTGTTGTCTAATACCCGAAGCGTTGTTTCCTGCAATAAATCTTTTGCTTCTTCTCTATCAGCTGTAAGTGTAAGTGCGAAGTTAAACATATTGTCCTGCAAACCTAACAGCTGTTTCTCGAAACCGGTTTTTGTCTTCATAAGCTTTGACTTTAAAATGATTGTGTCTTACAAATATAAACGAATAATTATCAAACAAACAATATTTTCCCCTGTAAAAACGATTAATTAGTGTTAACAAATTAAACACCCCCGCAATTACACTGATTATCTGATATTTAATTAAAGAAAAAAGGTAATAATCGGGGTATTTATACCCAATAAAAAATATTTATGAAATCAAGTGCTGTATTACTTTTGCCTGAAATATCCGAGTAAAGTTGTTTTTTTATAAACATTCTAAATAGCTCAAAGCTTGTAAATGCTTATAAATGGCATACTATTTGCAAATCTATTATTAAACATTCAATCAATTTAAATATAAATATATGGTGCAAAAAGGAAAAATAGGGGTAACAACTGACAATATTTTCCCCATTATTAAAAAGTTTCTTTACAGCGACCAGGAGATTTTCCTGCGCGAAATAGTATCTAATGCAGTTGATGCAACACAAAAAATCAAAACACTTTCCGACAGAGGTGAGTTTAAAGGAGAACTTGGCGAATTGTCAGTTCGCGTATCATTAGACAAGAAAAAGAAAACGCTTACAATTTCCGACCGTGGTATAGGAATGACAGCCGAAGAGGTTGACAAATACATCAATCAAATAGCATTATCTTCGGCAAATGAATTTCTCGACAAGTACAAAGATGATGCAAACGCGATAATCGGTCACTTCGGCCTGGGCTTCTATTCATCTTTTATGGTATCCAAGAAGGTGGAGATTATTTCAAAATCATATAAGGACGAACCGGCCGTAAAATGGTCATGCGACGGTACTCCCGAGTTCACTATGCAGGAAACTGAAAAAGATGACAGAGGAACTGACATAGTACTTCATATCGATGATGAATATAAAGAGTTTCTCGTAAAAGACAGAATACAGTCACTTTTGACAAAATACTGCAAGTTCCTTCCCGTACCAATCACATTCGGTAAAAAGCAGGAATGGAAAGATGGCAAACAGGTTGACACTGAAGAAGACAATGTAATCAATGATACTAATCCACTATGGCGTCAAAAGCCTGCCGGTTTAAAAGATGAAGATTACATAAAATTCTATCGCGATCTTTATCCTATGTCATTCAACGAAGAACCAATGTTCTGGATTCATCTTAATGTTGACTACCCGTTCAATCTTACCGGAATACTATATTTTCCAAGGATAAAGAGCAACCTGGACTTACAACGAAACAAAATACAACTTTACAGCAACCAGGTTTATGTAACCGATTCAGTGGAAGGAATTGTTCCTGAATTCCTCACACTTCTGCATGGTGTCATCGATTCTCCTGATATCCCTTTAAATGTATCCAGATCATATTTACAGGGCGATAATAACGTTAAGAAAATCTCGAGCCACATAACTAAAAAAGTATCCGACAAGCTCGAAGAACTATTTAAGAAAGATCGTACTCAGTTTCAGGAAAAATGGGACAGTCTCAAACTGTTCATCGAATACGGAATGCTTTCTGAAGAGAAATTCTACGACAGGGCAGCAAAATTCTCTCTCCTGAAAAATACCGAAAATGAATATTACACCTTCGATGAATATAAAACGCTCATTTCGGGCAGTCAGACCGATAAAAACGGTGATATAATTAATCTGTACTGCAGTGATAAGCAGGAGCAATATACACATATCGCAGCGGCTAAAGAAAAAGGTTACGATGTACTTCTTATGGACGGTCAGCTCGACGTTCACTGGATGGGTCTTCTCGAACAGAAACTTGAAAAGACACGCTTCGTAAGAGTAGACAGTGACATCATCGAACACATCATCCAAAAAGAGGATATTAAAGAGGCAGAGCTTTCTGACGATCAGAAAGAGTCTCTCACTCAAACAGTAAAGGCACAACTCCCTGCAATTGAAAAAACTGAGTTCTCAGTTGAATTCAAAGCATTAGGTGAAAATGCCAAACCTGTCCAGATTGTACAAAATGAGTACTCCCGCAGGATGAAAGAAATGGCAGCAATGCAACAACAGATGGCCTTCTACGGTGAAATGCCAGACACATACCAGGTAGTACTTAACACTCAGCATCCGGGCATAAAAAACCTGATTGAAGCAAGCAAGGATAAAGATAAAGAACAGCTTGTAAAAGAGACCACCGACGATGGAAAATTAAAACAGATGGTAGATCTCGCACTACTTTCGGGTGGAATGCTCAAAGGTGAAGCTTTGAGTGATTTTGTAAAACGCAGTTTTGATATGATTAAATAACCGATTGATTATATAACTGATTTGCAATAACAATCATAACCGGCAGACTATTTACAGTTTGCCGGTTTTTTTACGTTCAAAATATCACTTATCTATATCTATATACAAAAATATCTTACTTTTGTACTATGTTTTAATATTCAATCCCAATGAACAAAGTCTACGACGTAACTTACTCTCCCTTTCGGGCATTTAAACGAAACGAATGGCGAATGCTGGAAGAACACCCAATGTTTCCTATTTCTGATATCGACCTCACCAAACTGCAGGCAC
Organism: Fermentimonas sp.; assembly: GCA_028709385.1. Lineage (GTDB taxonomy): Bacteria > Bacteroidota > Bacteroidia > Bacteroidales > Dysgonomonadaceae > Proteiniphilum. Next base: position 1,022 of record JAQVXD010000045.1, on the reverse strand, counting down.
TCAACGAACCACTTACGCTTGATGAAGTTGAAGATATTTATATACCAATGATCAGTCTTCTTCAGCTGCATATAACGCATTACAAAAATCTGCATAACGAACTGGATCAGTTTTTCGAGAACAAAAGTACCCAAATTCCATACATAATCGGTATTGCAGGAAGCGTTGCAGCAGGCAAAAGCACCACAGCCAGGGTTTTACAGAAACTCCTCTCCATGACTCCCGGCAATCCTAAAGTTGAGTTAATTACAACCGACGGGTTCCTTTATCCAAACGATGAACTTGAGCGTCGCGGCATATTAAATAAAAAAGGATTTCCCGAAAGCTACGATGCTAAAAAACTGTTAGCCTTTCTCTCAGGAGTAAAATCAGGTCGCGATGTCCTTGAAGCACCGGTATATTCTCACCTTTACTATGACGTCATTAAAGACAAGGTACATACATTCGAAAGACCCGATATCCTGATAGTTGAAGGTATAAATGTACTTCAGGTTTCAACAGCAAAAAAAGTACGTCGACGTGTTTTCGTATCCGATTTCTTCGACTTTTCAATCTACGTTGACGCAAGTGAGAAAAATCTAAGGCAGTGGTATCTCGAACGATTCAAAAAATTACAGCAAACCGCTTTTCGTGATCCCGAATCCTACTTCCATAAATATGCCTCATACCCTGAGGATGAATTGATGGAGTTCGCAAATCAGGTATGGGATGAAATAAATCTCCCTAACCTTGAGCAAAATATACTCCCAACCCGTTTCAGGGCACATCTTATTCTGGAAAAGAGCGAACGCCATTTTGTCAGAGGAGTTAGAATCCGCAAAATATAATACTTAAAATAAATCTGCAAAATCAAAAAAAGTGCCTGAAAATTCCAGGCACTTTTTTTATTTGTCAATATTGTCTCGTCCTACAATACCGTTACATAAAAAAAGAACTTATGAAAAAAGAAGATGATTTGTTTTATGTAAAACGCACTCAAAGAGACTACAGTTTATCGTTTAAGCTACAAGTAGTATCCGAAG
>JAQVXD010000044.1 GCA_028709385.1 Fermentimonas sp. | reverse complement strand
ACTGCTATTATTCTTATTGCCGGGGGAGTACTTTCAATCTTAACCGTTGGTCTTTTTTCTGCCATAGATATGAACATTGAAAATGTATATATGGAAAATGTAGGACTTATAGGTTTAATCTCATCACCTATTATCGCTACTTATATAATCAGAAACTATCAGGCTGTGACTAATAAAATTGCACCAATAATTGCTAATATATTCAGTCCGCTTGTTCTTATAATGCTGGTTATCTTTCTGATATTTATTATACCTGCAGGAAAAGACCCTTACAGTGACAGAAATTTTCTTTTGGTGTTTAATCTTATGCTGTTGGGGGTAATGGCAAATATTGTTTTCTCGGTTACAGGAACTTCTGTAAACAAAAAACAAGGCTTTAGCCAATGGACTCTGTTCATACTCTCACTCATTACGCTGATAATTGATGTTATAGCACTTTCTGCCATTTTATACAGAGTTGGTGAATATGGGTTCACTCCTAACAGAACAGCTGTTCTGGGTTCTAACATTTTAATATTAGGCAACCTGATTCTGATTGCAATTGACCTTTACAAAGTAGTTCTTAAAGGACATGATTTAAAAAAGGTTGAGCTTACAATAGCCAAATATCTGCCAATCTATGCTGCATGGGTACTTTTAGTCACATTTTTATTTCCGTTTTTATTTGGAACGAGGTAATTGTAATTAAACGGTTTATTATAGGCATATAACCTTTACATTTTTTGTTATTTCTATATATTTTTCAATATCTTTGGAATTGTTACCCTAATAGTCTCATCTGTTTTGAAATTCCTTAATAGCTGTGTATTAATTGAATACGATTTAATAATTTGAAAACACTAAAAGGAGATGAATAAGATTAACCGTCGTGATTTTTTAAACTATACCGGATCGGCTTTAGCTTTTACTGTAATTCCCAGAAATGTATTGGGTGGTGTTGGATTTGTAGCTCCAAGTGATAAAATAAACATAGGACTTATTGGAGTCGGGATGCAGCAAATGGGAGAGTTGGTAAATTTAATACCCGATGAAAGAATTCAGGTAGTATCTGTTTGTGACCCTAATAAATATCCGATAGGATATCATCAGTGGGGACCAGGCAGCAGTTTGAAGAACAGTGTAAGAAAACTGCTTGGTGATTCAACTTGGGGAGGTGAAGTAAATGTAACTGCAGGGCGTGACTGCGGTCAGAGTTTTGTAAATAAATACTATGCTAAAGTACGTAATACAAACAATTATTCAGGATGTACTGCTTATTCTGATTTCAGGGAAATGCTTGAGAAAGAGAGCAACATAGATGCAGTAAAAATCGTTGTCCCAGATCATGCTTATCCTCCAATTATTCTTAAAGCGCTTGATAAAAACAAACACGTTATAGCTCACAAACCACTGGGAAACAGGGTTTCTGAAACCAGAGCAGTTTTTAAGGCAGTTAAAGAAAAGCCTGACCTTATAACTCATATGCTTGCGTGGAGTGCTATTCATGACAGGTATCAGACTGTAAAAAAATGGATAGATGAAGGAGTTATCGGGAATCTGAAGGAGATACATAACTGGTCTTACCGCCCTGTCTGGCAACAGTGGCAGACTACATTTAAAGACCATCCTGAAATACCTAAAGGTTTTGATTGGGACTTATGGCTTGGTGCATGGCCCGACAGACCTTATCATCCAAACTATACGCATACTGTTTACAGGGGTTGGTATGATTTTGGCGCCGGAAGTATTGCTGATATGGGGATTTACAGTCTTTGGCCTCTTTTCACTACTTTCGGTATAGAAGAACCTCCTTTTGCTGTTGAAACTATGGGAACTACAACCAAAACTATCGGAGAGTTTGATGAAATGAAGGATGTTCCAAATAATGTTGCATTCCCATTATCTTCAATTGTAAGATGGAAGTTTAATGCATCTGAAAATAACGGTCCTTTTGACCTATTCTGGTACGATGGCGGTATGAGACCTCCTACTCCACCGGAATTAGAAATTGACAAAAAGTTATTCGATAGTGAGGGGATGATGTTTGTCGGGGATAAAGGTAAAATTTTGGGAGGATTCAGATGCGAAAACCCGGTCATAATTCCTGAATCAAGAATGATTGAAGTGACAGGTAGTAAGGTATTAGACCGTGAACAACGAAATATAAACTCTACTGATATATGGATTGAGGCTATTTTAAATAACAAGCAATCTCCCGGTAATTTCCTGAGTTCCTGGCCAATAATAGAGACAGCGCACTTGGCTACTGCTGCTTTTAGAACAGGCAGAAAAATTACTTATGATCACAAAAGTATGAAAGTAACGAATATTGCTGAAGCAAATCAATATTTATATCGTTCCGAATATAGAAAAGGCTGGGAAATATAATGAACTAACAGGAAAAGAAATAAGTAATATTTAATAATACAGATAAACTTAATATTATGACAAAAGTATCACGAAGAGGATTTATTGAAAAATCACTGGCAATTGGAGCAGGATCATTTATTGCACCTTCATTATTAAAAATTCAATCTGTGCAGTCTAAAAATAGTGCTAAGAATGAAACAAATTCGATGTGGTTAGGCAAAAACGATATTTCTTTGGCTCAATGGGCTTTAGTAGACGAGGTAACGAAAGGAGAATGGAAGACATTGGATTTTCCCAGAATTGCACGCGAAGATTTTGGAATAAACGGGATTGAGTTCGTAAATACTCTGTTTGAGGTTCCCATTGCAAACTATCTTAACCGACTGAAAAGAAATGCTGATGAGTATGGTGTTAAAATGGTATTGATTATGGTTGATGCGGAAGGTGAAACATGCACTCCATCTAAAGAAGAGAGAAAACAGACAGTTATAAATCACCGTAAATGGATAGATATTGCCCAATATCTTGGATGCCATGCAATCCGCACAAACTGTATTGGAGCTAAAGACATTGATAAAGAAGAAGCTCTTAAATGGTCGGCTGAAACATACAACATGATGCTTGAGTACGCTATACCTGCTAATATCAGCATTATGATTGAAAATCACGGAGGTGTGTCAAATGATGCCGACTGGCTGGTTTCTTTAATGAAAGAGGTCAACAGTAAGTATTTTGGTGTTTTGCCTGACTGGAGGCAACCCGGCCCTTATTTTGATAATGTAGGATTTCTCGTAAAGACACTACCTTACGCAGGTGGCATGTCTTTTAGAAATCAGCCATCAGATGAACTTACTGAGAAAATGATAAAAATGACCTATGACAGCGGTTTTAGAGGATGGTATGGAATCGAATCCAGTGGTCGTGAAAATATTATAAAGAGCAAGGAATTGCTATTGAAACATTTGCCTATGTAATTAATATCCTACAGTTTTAACAACACCGGAAATTACTATCCCGGCAAAAGTAAATTTAAAGAAATGGAACTTAATATTGAAACTATCAGCGCTGTTGCACTTGGAATTGGTTTGAGTGCAAGTGCCGGTTTTAGAGTATTTATACCTCTGCTTGTAGCAGGTATTGCATCTCATCTGGGAATATTGCCGTTAGGTGAAAGTTTTGAATGGATGGGATCAATTCCCGCACTAATTTGCTTTGGTGTAGCAGCTGTTTTAGAGATATTAGCATATTATATTCCATTTGTAGACAATTTGATAGATAGTATTGCCACACCTCTTTCGGTTGTTGCGGGCACTCTTTTAATGACGTCAGTATTTCCCTCAGAAAATGAATGGATGAAATGGATATTGGGATTTATTGTAGGTGGCGGAGCAGCAGCAACTATTCAAAGTGGCAGTGCAATTACACGGTTGCTGTCTACTAAGTTTACAGCTGGAACAGGCAATCCCGTAGTTTCTACTACCGAAGGTGTGGCAGCTACGGGATTTTCTATCTTATCGCTGATTATACCTATATTCGTTGCAATTCTTTTAGTAATATTTATCGTTGTTATTCTCCGTGTAATATACAGGAAACTCCTGAAAAGGAAGAAGCAATTATATCAGTAATGCAGCCTTCGACTAACCTCTTCCAGATTAAAATATTCAGGATCGAAATCTTCATCCAGCCAATCATTATAATTCACGTAATACTTGTGTTCAGGATTTTTCAAAATTGCCAGGATGTTATGATATCCCGGTATTCCGCCTTTGTAATAATTATAAAACAATGTACCTGTTAAATTAGTTTTTCATACTTTAATTAAAATACATTAACAGAGAATATTATTAAGTTTTTATTATGTTTGTACTCATATTTCAAATATTTTTATTTTCCTATCATATATATTAAATCATATGACAAACGAATACTTACTCGAGATTTGTGCAAACTCAGTAAAAAGCTGTATTGAAGCACAAAAAGGCGGAGCCAATCGTGTAGAGTTATGTGCCGGAATACCGGAAGGCGGTACTACTCCATCTTATGGAGATATAGTATTGGCGCGAGAGCTTTTGAATATTAAACTTAATGTAATTATTCGTCCCCGCGGTGGTGATTTTCTCTATAATGATCTTGAACACAAGATTATGCTAAAGGATATAGAAAATGCCGGCAGATTAGGTGTTGACGGAGTTGTTTTTGGTTGCCTGACCCCTGAGGGTGATATTGATATGAAAAGAAATATGGAGCTTATTGAAGCTGCCGGAGATATGAGCATTACTTTTCACAGAGCATTTGATATGTGCAGAGACCCTTTTAATGCTCTTGAAAAGATTATTGAACTGGGATTTGACAGGATTCTGACTTCAGGTCAGAAATCAAAGGCTGTTGAAGGTATTAATCTTCTTAAAGAGTTAACCCTGAAAGCAGGAGACCGCATAATTATCATGCCCGGCAGTGGTGTAAATGCCGGAAACATTGCACAGCTGGCACGTGAAACGGGTACAAAAGAGTTTCATCTTTCTGCAAGAGAGCCTTTAGAAAGTGGCATGTTATATCGCAATCCTAACCTTAAGATGGGTGGAACAGCAGTAGTTATTAATGAATTTGAAGAACAAGTTACAAGTGCAGAAAAAATAAGAGAGACTATCAAAGCTCTTTACAATTAACAAACTATACAACTTTTAATTATCAGAAAAAAAATGCAAATCTTTAAACAATTATTTTACTTAATGCTTTTAGGTTTTATTACTTCATGCAGCATGGGAGGACGAGGTACTTCTGAAGCTGATTATGATGTAATACCTCTCCCGATGGAGATAACTCAGGAAACCGGCGACGCTTTTTCGCTTACCTCTGCTACAAAAATTAAATACCCTGAGGGTAATGATAAAATGAAGCGCAATGCTGAGTTTTTGGTAGAATACATTAATATTGCCACAGGTTTAAAGACTGCTGTCAGTAACGAATCATTGTCTGAGAATGTTATTATTCTTGCAACGGGTCTTGACAGCAATAATTCTGAAGCATACAATATCAATATAAATAGTAAAGCAATAACCATTACAGGCGCAAGTGAAGCAGGAGTATTTTATGGTATTCAAACATTAAGGAAGGCCACCCCTGTTGAAGAGGTTGGATCAGTACTCTACTCAGCTGTTAATATCAACGATGAACCCAGGTTTGGATACCGTGGTATGAGTCTTGATGTTGCACGGCATTTCCAGCCGGTTGAGTTTGTTAAGAAGTATATCGACATGCTTGCCCTACATAATGTCAATCAGTTCCATTGGCATCTTACTGAGGATCAGGGCTGGAGAATTGAAATTGATTCATATCCAAGACTAACTGAAGTTGGTTCAATGAGAAATGAAACAGTTATCGGTCGTAACTCAGGTGAATTTGACGGCATACCACACGGCGGATTCTACACAAAGGATGAGCTTAAGGATATTGTTGAATATGCAAAAGAGAGATATATAACAGTAATACCTGAAGTAGACCTTCCCGGACATATGCTTGCTGCATTGACTGCTTACCCTGAACTAGGTTGCACAGGCGGACCTTATGAAGTTGTAGGTGAATGGGGTGTTTTTGATGATATTCTGTGTGCCGGAAAAGAGGAGACTTTCACCTTTCTTGAAGCAGTACTTACTGAAGTGATGGAGATCTTCCCTTCAGAATATATACATATCGGTGGTGATGAAGCACCTAAAACAAGATGGGAAGAATGTCCGTATTGTCAGGCTCGCATTAAAGAACTGGGATTAACAGACAGGGATGGTCATAATGCCGAACATTACCTTCAAAGTTATGTAACTGCCCGTGTGGAAAAGTTTCTGAATGATCACGGCAGAAGAATAATAGGATGGGATGAGATACTTGAAGGTGAGCTTGCTCCAAATGCAACTGTAATGTCATGGCGTGGTATGGAAGGTGGAATTCAGGCTGCCAGAATGGGTCATGATGTAATTATGACACCTACAACTTATGCTTATTTCGACTACTATCAAGCTCAGAACACGGATGAGGAGCCATTAGGTATTGGCGGTTTTCTTCCGCTTGAACAGGTATACAGTTTTGAGCCGGCTCCTGATATCCTGACAGATGATGAAAAGAAACATATTCTTGGACCTCAGGCTAACTTATGGACTGAGTATATCAAAGAACCCTGGCATGTTGAATATATGGTTCTTCCGAGGCTTGCAGCTATGAGTGAAGTTCAGTGGATGCAACCTGAGAATAAAAATTATGAGAACTTTCTGGAAAGGCTGCCTCGACTCATAAAACATTATGATAAATTGGATTACACTTACGCTACACACGTATTTGATGTTCAGGGAAAGTATACTCCCAATTTCGAAACAAATAGTCTTGATGTAGTCTTTTCCACGATTGATGATGCAGACGTTTTCTATTCACTTGACGGCACAGAACCCTCTGAGTCTTCAATCAAATATGAAGGAAAGTTTTCAATAAGTGAAGATGCTGAAATAAATGCAGTTGCCATACGCGACGGAGTAAAAAGCAAGGTTCTTAACGAAGTGGTTAAAGTTAATAAAGCTACCTATAGGCCTATTGAGTTACTCACCACACCTGCTCGCAGTTACGAATATTCGGGCGCAGAAATGCTGATTGACGGTCTAACCGGAAAAAACACTAATTACCGTACCGGCAGATGGATAGGATTCCAGGGAGAGGATCTGGTGGCAGTGATTGATATGCAGCAACCAACTGAAATCAGTTCGATAAAGATTAATAATGCAGTAGTTACTGGCGACTGGATATTTGACTCATCTGAAATAATTGTTGAAACATCCGATGATAAAAACAGTTTTGTGACAGTAGTCTCTGAAAAAATCACTGACGATAAGAATGAGCACTGGTCAGAAATATCTACTCACGACATCACATTTGAACCTGTTACAGCACGTTATTTTAAGATTACCGTAAAGCCTTCCGTTATGCCTGAATGGCATCCCGGAAAAGGCAGAAGTGCTTTTATCTTTGTTGATGAGATGAGTTTAAATTAAACCTGTCAAAGGTAATTCACACACAGAGAGCGCCTGAACCAATTATGATCAGGCGCTCTCTTTAATATCTGCGATACGTATTCTTTATTTTTGTAATGAGTAAAGTAATTGAATTTCTTCAGCCCATAGCGTCTCGTCAGGAGTTTCCAGAATAAGCGGTAAATTATCCAGGCGCGGATCGTTCATTATAAACGAGAACAAATCCATATTCATCAAACCCTTACCCAAACTGTCGTGACGGTCAACTCTTGATGCCAGTTCCTTTTTGGAATCGTTTATATGCATTCCCTTCAGATAAGAAAAGCCAACAATATCATCAAATTTCTGAAACGTTTCATCATAAGTTTCACGTGTTCTTATTTCATAACCTGCAGCCAAAGTATGAGCAGTATCTAAGCACACTCCCACTCTGCTTTTATCTTCAACCTTATCAATAATATGAGCAAGCTGCTCAAAAGTATGACCCAGGTTAGTACCCTGCCCTGCCGTGTTTTCAAGAACAGCACATACGCCTGTAGTTCTGTCCAGGGCCATATTTACAGATTCAGCTATCCTGTCAAGACACACATCCACAGATATCTCATTAAGGTGACTGCCGGGGTGAAAATTCAGCCGGTCTATACCTAACTGCTCACAGCGTTGCATTTCGTCAAAGAATGCCTGACGCGACTTCTTAACACCTTCATCGGTAGGGTTTCCTAAATTGATTAGATAACTACTGTGAGGAAGTATGTTGCTTGCAGAATAACCAAACTCTTTGCAGCGTGCCTTGAAATTGATAATGTTTTCCTCTTTATAAGGCGAAGCAAACCACTGACGCTGATTTTTTGTAAAAAAAGCAAAGGCTTTAGCTCCTATATTATTTGCATTAACCGGTGCATTTTCCACACCGCCTGATGCACTTACATGCGCTCCTACAAACTTCATTTTGTTGAAATATTTATAACTAAAAAATTATTAAATCCTCTTGGGAAAAGTTATTAAGAAATATAATCCTCCATCAGGACGGTTTTTTGCTATTATACTGCCTTTGTGAAACAATACAGCATTCTTTACAATAGACAAGCCAAGTCCTGATCCGCCACTATTACGTGTTCTACCTTCATTAATACGATAGAATCGCTCGAATATTCGTGTCAGATGTTTCTCTTCTATTCCTACTCCAGTATCGTAATATTCAAAGTAAAAAGCATCGTCATCATCACTGTAACAATGTACAACTATATCAATGTTATCACCTCCGTAAGAAATTGAATTCTCTGTAAGATTCCTGAAAATTGAATATAGCAGAGTGCGGCTTCCATTAATTATTACGCTATCTGCAACATCAATTAAAAAATTATCCTGCTTATCTTTTAACTGTACAGAAAGATCAGATTTCAACTCAGTTAAAAGTTCCTTGATATTTACAGACTCCAGTTCAAATCTATCAGCAGCCTCTTCAATTTTCGTCAGCATACTTATATCCTGAATAAGCTCTGAGAGACGAATTGTTTGAGCATAAGCCCTGTCAAGGAAGTTCTGAATTCTTCCATTCTCCCCGGCTTCTCTGTTTTTATTCAGGCTAAGGATAGTTTCCAGATAACCTCTTATACTGGTAACAGGTGTTCTCAGCTCATGAGCAATGTTATTAGTCATTTCCTGTTTCAGCAAACGTGTTTTCTCAGATTTAGTAATATCGCTGATATATAGTTCAAAATTGTCATCATCAAAGATCAGAACCCTCACATTAAATTGTCTGCCACTTTTGTCGAATCTTTTTGAATACATATTACTTTTACGGTTCTTCTGATCAAGGAATTCAACAAAATCAGCGAATAAGGTTTCAGAAAACAATTGTTCCACTTCAAGTGTCGGTTTATCAAGAATTATATTCAGATACTGAAGAAAATGTGAGTTGGTATAAATCTTTTTTTTGTCTTCTGAAAATATTGCAATTCCTTCTTCTGATAATTGAAAATGCTGCAGCAATTTCTCCCTTTCAGTTGCAAGTTTAAGTCTGTTTTCCTGCAGCAGATTATAATTCTCTACGATATCAGCACTAACCTCTCCTACTTCATCATCAGTAAATTTAAAGTCTTCCGGAATTGGCTTTCCTTTTTTAAGACTTAAAGAAAATTCTCTCAGTTCACGTATTGATTTTGTAAATCTGTTAGTAAAATAGAGCATCATCAAAACGCATACTATGAAAAAAAGAATAATAAAATAGACAAAACTGTTTTCTGAATTTATAAACGATTGAAGCTGCATATCGTAAGGCAGAGCCATACGAATAAAAATACCCTCATCATATTTCTTGGCATAATATAAATACTTGATATCATTGCTGTCGGAAAGACGAATATTAGATCCTTCACCAAAAGTAATAGTCTTCTGTATCTCAGGTCTGCTAAGGTGATTTTCCATAGTCTGCTCATCCAGCAGGTTGTCATAAACAACTTTTCCCTGCCAATCTATTATTGTCAAACGCAGCTCAGGTTGCATGTACTGTAATTGCTGATTAACTAAATCAGCACCAACCTCAAAGGATATATTGTTGCTTTTTAGGTATTTGTAAATAATATCAGCATTATTTTCAAGAGTACGTTCCAGGCTGTCAGTACGTTCTTTTTTTATCTGATTTTGTTCAAAAAGTATTATACCTACTGTGAAAACAGCTATGATTATTGAAAAATAAATTATAATACGCCTCTTGAAAGATATTCTCTTATTCATCCTTTTTATTCATTTTCGCTCTTATCATTTAAATTGAGATAATAACCAAAGCCGGAGCGATTAACTATTACACTTGCATAATCACCTAATTTCTTTCTTAATCTGGTAATATGCACGTCAACCGTTCTGTCCAGCACATACTCATTATCTCCCCAAACACTGCTGAGAATTTCAGCTCTCGTCAAAACTTTTGGCGAAGCCTGTGCCAACAAAGATAATATTTCAAATTCTTTTTTCGTTAGAGAAACCTCATTATCATCAATTGTAACACGATTTGTAGTTATATCTATCTTCAGACCATCATGTTTCCACTTTGTGTCGGCTGGTTGGATTATAAGTGAAGTTCTCATTATCAGAGCTCTTACACGCGCAAGTACTTCCTTTACCGAAAATGGTTTGGCTATATAATCATCACCCCCAAGGGAGAATCCTGTTAAAACATCATTTTCAGTATTCTTTGCGGTCAGAAAAATTATTGGCACATAGTTCTCATTTTTTCTCAGCATTTCAGCCATCTTGAAACCGGAAATACCATCCATCATTACATCAAGAATAATCAATTGATGAACGTCAGTCAACTTTTCCATCGCTTCTTCACCTGAGTTAGCGACATCTACTATATAACCTTCATTTTCTAGGTTAAACTGAAGAATATCACAAATATCCTTCTCATCGTCAACAACTAAAATTCTCTCTTTCATGATACAAATATATTTACGTTTCTTTATTTGTCGTCCGTCGGATTATTGACTTTTACTATTTTATCGTGACGTATATCTTTCCCTTCGATAAGATAAACAGCCGATTCAGCAATATCAACTGCTTTATCGCCGATACGTTCAAGATAGTAGGAGATACTGTTCAGATTCATAATGTTTACCAGCGTTTGTTTATCCAGTACCTTATTACTAAAATCCTCAGCAAGTTTACGCTCTATCTTTCGTTCCAGTTTATCAACCTTATCATCCATTAAAATAGTATCGTATGCCATTTCATGACTCAATCCGGAGTAAGCAAAGACTGCTTTTCTCAGCATTTTATCGGTTTGAGTAAACATTTTATCCAATGGTTTTCTATAATCTTCAAATCCCGGAATAAGGAAATCAATTTCTTTCAACGATAAGCTGATATTCTCAATCAAGTCACCAACCCTTTCAATTGATATGGTCATATCATGATAAGACATGAGCCTGCGTAAATCAGAAGCTCTCGGCGTAAAAAGCATTATTGCATTAATAACCTTTTCCCTTATAGTCAGATCAAGAGAATTAATAACCTTCTCATTTCTTTTTAATAGTTCCAATATTTCAGGATTGCGATTATCCTGAAGTAATTCTGCCGCCTTTATCATTTGCGTGAGAACCACCTCAGACAGCAGCTGAAAATCACTGTGCAACTGGTCCAGATATTTATCTTTTATACCCCTTACCGGAGATCCGGATTTATTTTCGGTCTGCGTATCCATCTTTATTGATTTAAATTTTATTTATTACTACTTTGCTCAATAACTATATATGTCAACTTACATGTCGGTTAACCAAATACACCCGTCAAATATTCTTCCGTACGCTTATTTTTGGGCTTCGTAAACATTTGAGTAGTATTACCATGTTCAACCAGTTCACCAAGATACATAAACATTGAGTTGTCAGAAATTCTGGCAGCCTGCGACATGTTGTGTGTGACAACAATAATAGTAAATTTATCCTTTAACTCCAACAGCAGCTCTTCTATTTTGTTAGTAGATATCGGGTCCAGAGCAGAAGTAGGTTCATCCATTAATAATATTTCCGGCTGGAGAGCCAAAGCACGTGCAATACAGAGCCTTTGCTGCTGTCCGCCTGACAGAAACGAACCTCTTTTACTCATCACATCCTTTACTTCATCCCATAGGGCAACGCTCTGCAGACTTTGTTCTACAATCTCATCTTTATCACTTTTATTCAATCTTATACCGTTGAGTTTATATCCTGCCAATACATTCTCATAAATGCTCATTGTAGGAAAAGGATTAGGCTGCTGAAATACCATACCTGCCATACGGCGAACTTCCATAGGATCCATACTGAAAATATCTTTTCCTTTTAGAGTAATCTCTCCTGTTGTCTTGATATTAGTATAGAGATCGTGCATTCGGTTAATAGCACGCAGCAACGTACTCTTTCCGCACCCCGAAGGTCCCATAATTGCAGTAATAGTATTAGGATAAATATCCGTAGTTACATTTTTTACAGCATAGGCTCCCGGTGTATAAGACACAGAGACATCTTTCATCTGCAGTACAGGTTTCTTTCCGTTCGTAATTTTTATACTTTCCATTTACGTGCTACAATTTTAGCTATCCAATTCAAAAGGAATATGACAATTAATAATAAAAGTGACGAGGACCAAACAAGTTCAACATATGCCGGGTACGATGCATTATATCGCAATAGATTATATTCGGGGTAGCCATTGGCGACAAGACCCGATGATTTCGTTCCGCCCTAAAGCCTGTCTGCTTACTTTCGGAG
>JAQVXD010000043.1 GCA_028709385.1 Fermentimonas sp. | reverse complement strand
TAACAGTGTTGTTGTTATTTTGTGGAATTACTGAGTTATAGTTTGGATATCGCCCCTCTACAAAACGACAAATCATTTTATAAGCACTCATAGTGATATAAGCATTGTTCTCATCAAAACTTATTGTCACTTCACCGGTTTCTCTTGGTAACAGAGATTTTAATAAGTTAGCAGGCTTTTTTGGCAGGATAAATGATGATCTGCCTTCACCTTTGGCTTCAGTTGTTGTAACACGCACAAGTTTATGGCCATCAGAAGCAACAAATGTAAGGTCATCTGCAGTTATATCGAAATAGATGCCATTCATTACAGGTCGTAATTCATCGTCTGCTGTTGCAAATACTGTACGGTTAATTCCCGACATCAGCATACCAGCTTCGATTGTAAGATTCATTGCAGTCTCTTCTTTCAAAGGCTTCGGTTCGGGATATTCATCTCCTTTTAATCCAACAAAATTATATTTCCCGTTGTGATAATAAATAAAGACCTCAAGAGTTTCATCATTAATATCGAAGGTAAGTGGTTGATCCGGAAGTTCACGTAATGGATCCAGTAGGTTTTTAGCATTTATTGCAAGACTGCCTTCTCCTTCTGCACTATTCACCTCTATCCATGTCTCCAAACGGGTCTCACTATCTGCAGCAGTCAAAGTAAGTTTATTACCCTTAAGCTCCAGCTTAAAGCAATCCAGAATTGGTAATGTACTTTTGGAATTAATGACTCTGCTTATTGCCTGCAGATGATTCAACATCGTGGCGCTTGATGCTATAAATTTCATGTCAGTTTGTTTTTTTTAATTCTTTAGCAAATATATGAAATTATCTTGGAGCTTCGACTGTTTTAGCATTTCTTTTTCCATTGCAATTTGTTTTAGTGCTCCCTGATTATGTTCGAATTATTAACATCGGCTATTTCCTGTTTCTTGGGTGGTGCTCAATTATCTCCTGTCTCAGAAAAGTTCTGTCAATATGTGTATAGATCTCAGTAGTTGTAATTTTTTCGTGCCCCAGCATTTCCTGAATCACCCTTATATTAGCACCCCTTTCCAGCAGATGTGTGGCAAAAGAATGACGAAAAACGTGAGGGCTAACCTCCTTTTTAATACCTGCAGCTTCGGTGTACTGCTTGATAAAATGGAAAACAGTTATCCTTGATAATGCCCTGCCACGGCGTGGACTAACAAAAACAATGTCTTCATTACCCTTTTTAATAGTAATTTGACTTCTGTAATCCAGCCAATCGTTAATTTTTTGTATTGCGACATCTGAGATAGGAACAAGTCGCTGTTTATCTCCTTTGCCAACTACCCGGATAAACCCTTCATCAAAATACAAATCTGAGAATCTCAGGCCTGTTAATTCAGAAACCCTTAATCCGCAACTGTAAAGAGTTTCAATAATTGCATAATTACGCGTTCCTTCAGGTGTTGATAAATCTATAACAGAAAGGATTGAATCAATTTCTTCTATTGAAAGAACAACAGGCAGTTTTAGTCCTGTTTTCGGTGATTCCAGCAAATCTGTCGGATTATCTTCTCTGTATTGATCCAGTGTAATATACCGAAAGAAAGATTTTAATGATGAAATCACCCTCGACATCGATCTTGGCGAAAGATTGCTGTCATATAAACCCGAAAGAAACTCTTCAAGATCTGAGGTTTTTATTGTCTTAAGAGATAACTGTTCGCTTTCAACAAAAGCCAAAAGTTTCTTTAAATCACGAATGTATGCATCAATAGTGTTTTTAGATAATCCTTTTTCCAGGAGCAAATATCTTCTGTATTTATCTGTCACATTTTTATGAGTCATATCATTCCTTGTTTAAAGCGTACTGCAGGTCTGTTCCTTCATCAAGAATCTTTTTAACAGCATCAAGAAGAAATTCTTTATCTTCATCACTGACAAAATCAGTATTCTCAAGCAGTTCCATTATATTGACAACTTTTTCATTGCCTATCATACGGAACAGTGGCAACATTTTATGAGAGATTCTTGCGGCAGCATCAAAATCTTCATTTTTAAAAGCCTCTTCTAAAATCAGTCTGTTTTGTTTAGTCTCATTGATAAATGTTTTAAGTATAGCTGATGAAGCTGAAGTATCCTCTTTCACAAATTCATAGAGCGCACTAACACCCTTTGGCTTAATATTTTCGTTAATGACACTATTATGATGAGTATAATTCGTATAACGGGAAATAATTTCATAAAGATTGTCAAAACTGAAAGGTTTACTCAAATAGTCTGTAAAGCCAGCAGACTGTATTACTGATTTTGTGATATCAGATCTGGCAGTGAGAGCAATAACCGGAATAATTATATTTTGTTTTCTAAACTTTTCATTTATAATATCCACTAAATCGAAACCCGATTTTCCTCCTAATTGAATATCAATGAAAAGTATATCAAATTTATTATTTTCCAGAAGAGACAAAACTTTATCTGGATTTGATTCAGTAATACAATTAATATTCTTTTTCAGAGCAGCCTCTGACACCATTTTCAACTGCACAGGGTCGTCATCAATATAAAGAATAGACAATCCAACCAAAGCATTGCCGTTTTGATTGTCATCAACCTCTGATTGTTTATCTTCGGGAATAGTTTTTAATGGAATTTTAACAACAAACTCAGATCCCTCACCCTTCACAGAATTAAGACCTATTTCACCATCAAGCTTATTTACAAAGCCTTTAGTGATAGCAAGTCCCAAACCGCTGCCGTTTACATAATCCCTGCCATTCTGGTTATTACTGATCTGCTTGAATTCATCATAAACAACTTCCTGATCTTCAATATCAATACCCTCGCCTGTATCAGTAACAATAAAATTCAAAACAGCCCTGTCATCTGTAATAACGGAAGCAGCAACAATTGTTATTCCTCCTTCTGAAGTATACTTTACTGCGTTTGAAATAAGATTATTAAAAATCTGCCTAAAAACATAAGAGTCGCCAAAACATAACATATTTTCCGGAAGATGATTTTCTACTTTATAAGAAAACCCTTTTTTCTCGGCAAGCGGCCTGAAGCTGTTTGTTGATTCTTCAATAAGAGAGTATAAGTTAAATTCCGATTCCTGAAGCTGCCAGCTTCCTTTATCCAGTTTATGAAAATCCAGCAGTCTGGATACGAGTTGAAGAACATGTTCAGCCGATAATTTTATATAATACAGATATGATTCACTCTTTTTGACATCTTTTTCATCTGTCATAAGATCTATGAATCCCAAGATCGACCCGGTTGGAGCTTTAATGTCATGCGAAATAGTAAGCATGAGCTTCTCCTTATAATCAAGTAAATCCGATATGCGTTTGTTAGATGACTCCAGCTGAATTCGGTAGCGCTGACTTTTATTTATATCGATCAAAAATAATATGGCAAAAAATATGGCAATGACAATGGAAAATAGTGAAACGATCAACATTGTATTTTGCGATTGAGTAAGTGTATGTTCTCTTTCACTGATCAGTAGAAGTGATTTTCTCAGCTCTTCCTGTTCAATATTTTTCAACAATTCATCAATGCGTGCACTAAGCATCCTGTTACTCTGACTCATTAGCTCCTGTTTTCTTAAAAGTGCAGTATGAAATTCCCTCTGTTTCCTGAGATCAAGCTTTTCTGAGTAACGAACTTTATTTATAATAGTATCAACTATCAGCCTGAACTCATTTTCAGACGTCACAGATCTGTTTTCAATTACAATTGTTGAGTCGGGGTTGGCAACAAAAACATCGCGCACTCGATCAAAAAAGCCTTTACGATCTTTCGCGATAAAACTTGTGTCGCTTTGTGCAGTATTTGATCTATATAAATTTTTCTTTTCAAGATAATCAGATATGCTCCTGTTAAGCTCTCTGGGAACAAAACTGCTTTCTGATTCTTTGATAATATCAGGAGATTGTCTCAGAGAATCAAGTAACGTGGAAATGTCTGATAAATTTGCACTTTTAATTTCCATCAACAGACTAATACTGTCGAGCTGCACTTTTCGTCTGTAATCATCAGTAAATTCTTTTAAACTGCTAAGGTTAT
This sequence comes from Fermentimonas sp., assembly GCA_028709385.1. GTDB lineage: Bacteria > Bacteroidota > Bacteroidia > Bacteroidales > Dysgonomonadaceae > Proteiniphilum. The sequence continues at coordinate 8,603 of JAQVXD010000043.1, read as the reverse complement.
CTTTTACTTCCGGAATAACAGAGTCATATCTAAAATAATATTGTTTTGCACTTTCGGCAGTCAACAGATTTTGTTCGTTTTCAACTTCATAAAGGAGAGAGAGGATATTGCCCACAATCATTAGTTCTGACATGTCCTCATTTCTGATTTTCTTGTTGGAAAAATCCACCAAATTGTTATACAGAGCTATCAATCCTATTGTCATAACAGTAACAACCAGAATATAGCCTAATATAACACTCAATTTAATCTTTGAATGTCCTCTTTTTCTCATTTAAGTATAAATTACATCTTCACACTATACAGCTTAATTTTGTTGTACAATGTCTTTCTGTCAATATTCAAAATAGATGCTGCCAGTGTCTTGTTACCCTTTGCCAACTCAAGAGCCTGACTAATTTTTTCTTTCTCGTAGTTCTCCTTCCTGAGACTTTGGATACTGCTTTTATTTACCTGTTGACTCTCATAATTAACTTTATTATTTCCAAAAAGCTCATCCGATATTTCTGCTGAAATATTATTTCTTTCAGTAAGTATAGCTGCTTTAATGATAAGATTTTTCAGTTCCTGAATATTACCCGGCCAGTCATGTTCAATTAGATGTTTTTGAATAACAGGATCGATGCTTTCAATATCCTTATTTAACGTAAAGTTGGCAAATCTGAGAAAATAAGTAGCAAAGAAAATAATCTGTTGTTCCCTCCCTTTAAGGGAAGGCAATACCACACAATCCTCCTTAATGAGGTTATACAGTTTAGGTATAAGTATATTTTGAAGATTCTCAAGATTCTTCTCTGAACTAAAGATCACCTGAGTGAAATCTTCATCTTTATTTTGCCTTTTTATAATTTTCAAAAGGTCATCCTGAAGAAACCTGTTAAGCTGATCTATTTCACGAACATAAAGAATTCCACCATTTGCTTTTTCAAACATTTTAAGCATCATTAATCTGCCTTCTCCATTTTGACTAATGACATTGTCATTACCTGAAATATCATTAGCGTCAAGCCGCACAAGAGGTTTGGCGCCGTGAATTCCTTTTTCATATATATATTTAACGGCCGAAGATTTACCGGTACCTCTATCGCCTGAAATCAACAGATGTCTATTATTTTCTGCAATATCATTTAACTGTCTGAAAAGTTGTTTATACTCTTTGCCGGGTGGAGTTATAAAATCGTTTGCAAAGGGATTGTTGCGGACTGTAATTTCCTGTAGTTTAAATGCCTCATCAATCTTACCGAATAATTTTTCTGGATCGATTGGCTTTGAGATATAATCTACTGCCCCTGCTTTCATTGCCTCAACAGCCGATTCTATGTCAGCAAATCCTGTCATCATTATAACAAGTATTTCAGGATCATATTTTTTTACCCACTTTAAAAATGCAAAACCATCCGTTTCCGGCATTTTAATATCACTTATAATCATGTCATAAGGAGATTCCCTTACTAACTCTTTCGCTTCGACGGTATGTGAAGCAGTGTCAACATTGAATCCTTTTTTTACCAACCAGGATTTCAACATCAGACAAATGGTTAAATTATCATCAACTACAAGTATAGTTTTGTCCATTTCAAATCTAAAATCTGGTCAACTGTCTTTATTTTCTTTGTCTAGTTCTATCGGTAAAACATAGGCAGAATATAACAAAAAAACTGCACCTGCCACCATTACTAATACCCATTCAGTTCTGTTTTTAAACATCAGATAGGTTGCAGCAATCATTAACAGGCATGATAAAATCCGGAAATTAAAAAGTCTTTTCCCTCTTATACTCTTACCCGGATAAGGGCTGATTACCGTAATCACCGAAAAAACAGCAACTGAAAATGCCATAATCCATGGAGCTACTGCCGGGTAGAACATATATAATATTGCAGAAAGCAGGATTAAAACACCGGATATCTTGAAAATAATATTTTTCATAATTCTTATATAAACACTCTGTATTTTTAATCTTCAATGACCAATTGTGAAAAGCCTCTTTCTTAGTTCTGATCAATTATGAAGATTTCTTCGTTTTCCTTTTTCATGTAATAATTTTCACGCGCAAATTTTTCAAGATCATTTGTATTTGATTGAAGTTCGTCCAGTTTCTTTTTGTCTTCTATCGCCTGATTCTGATAAAACTCAATCTGTGCTTCAAGGTCTTTTATCTGAGATTCATGCTTTAACCGTTTTGGAATACTACTATCACTAAAAAAAAACAGCACGACAATAAGTACCAAAAGAATGATAATCTGAGTTGCAGTAAACCCTGCCACTCTCTTTGTCCCGAATTTCTTAAAATTATCTTTCATTCAGACTTATTCACTGAAGGTTTGATTTACAAAACAAAAATAGATTTTTTTTTCTACTTTTGCTAATCAATTTGAGATAATTATCTAAAATATAACAGGTGCATTTTAGGCTGTTTGGACAATAAAAAGTATCTTTACAAACTAGTTTATAAATTTAACTTCTTAAAAGTATAAAAAATATTCAAATTCAACATGAGGAAACTTTTTTTGATTATTATTCTGGTTTTATTTACTACAACCTTAACATTTCCATGTACTAATTTATTGGTAGGAAAGAAAGCTTCTACAGACGGATCAACGCTCATATCATATGCTGCAGATTCATACGGACTATATGGTGAGCTCTATCACTGGCCGGCAAAAAAATATCAACCCGGTGAAATGCTTAAAGTCTTTGAGTGGGATAGCGGAAAATATCTCGGTGAAATTCCTCAAGCACTGCAAACATACAATGTGATAGGAAACATGAATGAGCATCAGTTGGCTATAGGTGAAACTACTTTTGGAGGCAGAAGGGAATTAAGTGATACAACCGGTATCATGGATTACGGCAGTCTGATATACATCACTCTTCAACGTGCAACCAATGCCAGAGAGGCGATAGAGGTTATGACTGACCTGGTAAGCAAATATGGCTACTACAGCTCGGGTGAATCATTCTCAATTGCCGATCCCAACGAAGTTTGGGTTATGGAGATGATTGGTAAAGGCCCCGGAAACAAAGGTGCAGTTTGGGTTGCAGTTAGAATTCCCGATGATTGTGTTTCTGCACATGCCAACCAGGCACGTATCCAGCAATTCCCGCTGGATGATCCCGAAAACTGCCTCTTTTCACCGGATGTAATTTCATTTGCACGAGAAAAGGGCTATTTTACAGGTGAAGACTCAGATTTTAGTTTCGCAAAAACGTATGCCCCACTCGATTTCGGTGCATTAAGATTTTGTGAAGCACGTGTATGGTCGTTTTTCAACAGTGTAAACAAGGATATGGGTGAATACGTAACCTATGCTCAGGGAATTACAACTGATCCGATGCCGTTATATATCAAACCTGACAGGAAACTGAGTGCTCAGGATATCCAGAATATGATGCGCGATCATTACGAAGGAACTGAACTGGACTGGCGTTTTGATGTCGGGGCAGGTCCTTTCAACTCTCCATACCGCTGGTCACCACTCACTTATGAAGTAGATTCTGTTGAGTATTGTAACGAGCGGCCTATTGCCACTCAGCAAACTGCATTTTCTTTTGTAGCTCAGATGCGTTCATGGCTTCCAGATGAAATTGGCGGTATCCTTTGGTTTGGCATAGATGATGCAGCTCAAACAGTTTACTATCCATTTTATTGTGGTCATAACGAAGTTCCACACGAAATGGCTATCGGCAATGGTGATTTATTAACTTTCTCCTGGACATCTGCCTTTTGGATTCACAACTGGGTTTCTAATATGGTTTACACTCGATACAGTGATATGAGTGAGGATATGAAAAAAGTACAATCTTCTCTGGAAGGCAGATTTTTGGCTTCGCAACCTAAAATAGAAGAAAAAGCTTTGGAGATTTATAAACAATCAGGTCAGGATGCTGTTAGACACTTGACTAATTACACTAATAATCTTGTAAATGAAGGTGTAGGCGAATGGAAAAAGCTTGGAGAATACCTCATGGTTAAATATATTGACGGAGTAATCAAGCAGGAAGAAAACGGACAATTTAAACGCAATCCTTATGGAGAGCCTGCCAACCCGTTAAGACCAGGCTACTCTAACGAATATTATAAAAAGATAATCGATCAAACAGGTGATAAATACAAAGTTCAGCCTGTAGAATAAAAGATAAACATAATACATTTTTTTTATGGAAAATGAAACATTAATCGCACAAGTTACGGATAAAGCCAACTCTTGGCTGGAAGGAGATTATGATGCTGAAACAAAGAATGAAATTCAGCAGTTACTCGATAATGAGGATAAAAGTCCTCTTATCGATGCATTCTATAAAGATCTGGAATTTGGAACCGGCGGACTACGCGGAATTATGGGTGCCGGGAGCAACAGAATGAATATTTACACTGTTGGATCGGCTACTCAGGGACTCTCAAATTATCTAAAAGTGGAGTTTGCAAATCAGGATCAGATAAAAGTGGTTGTTGGTTACGACTGTCGCAACAACAGCCGTAAGTTTGCTGAAATAACAGCAGATGTGTTCAGCGCAAACGGCATAAAGGTTTATCTGTTCGAAAACCTTCGTCCTACTCCATTAATCTCTTATGCTATTCGTAAACTGGGTTGCCAGAGTGGTATTATGATTACCGCATCTCATAATCCAAAAGAGTATAACGGCTATAAAGCCTACTGGAATGACGGTGCACAAGTACTTGCTCCACACGATAGGAATATTATTGCCGAAGTAAATCGTATTAAATCAAACAGCGAAGTAAAATTCAAAGGAGATAAAAAACTGATTGAGATAATCGGCAAAGATATGGACAATGCGTTCATAGAAGAGGTTAAGAAGCTTGTACTTTCACCTGAATCAATTCAACGTCATAACGACATTAAAATTGTTTACACTCCTATTCATGGCACCGGAGGCACTTTAGTACCTGATGCTTTAAAAGTAGTCGGTTTCACCAACATTATACATGTTCCTGAACAGGATGTTATAAGCGGAGATTTCCCTACAGTTGTTTCTCCCAACCCTGAAGAGCCTGCTGCTCTTGACCTTGCAATAAAGAGGGCAATTGAAACCGATGCCGATATTGTTATGGCTACTGATCCTGACGGCGACCGTATTGGAACAGCTATTAGAGATGAAAAAGGTGAATTTATCCTGGTTAATGGGAATCAGACCTTCCTTCTCTGCCTATATTATTTAATGACAAGACGCGAAGAACTGGGACTTCTTACAGGCAAGGAGTTTGTCGTGAAAACTATTGTTACCACTGAACTTGCGAAAAAAATTGCAGACAGCAAGGGTATTGAAATATATGACAGTTATACCGGTTTCAAATGGATTGCCGAAATTATTCGCAAAAACGAAGGAATTAAGAAATACATAGGTGGTGGCGAAGAAAGCTACGGTTTTCTTGCCGGTGATTATGTTCGTGACAAGGATGCAGTTTCTGCATGTACATTGTTTGCAGAGATAGCAGCATGGGCAAAGGACAACGGAAAATCACTGTATGAACTTTTACAGGATATTTATCTTGAGTACGGTTATTCCAAAGAAGTGGGTATATCTCTTGTTCGCAAGGGTAAAGAAGGAGCTGAAGAGATTGAAGCAATGATGAAGAATTTCAGAACAAATCCGCTAACCTCACTGGGAGGATCTCCTGTTACACTTATAAAGGATTTTGGCAAGCTCGAAGCAGTTGATTTTGTACGTAATGAACAGATTGCCCTGGAGATGCCAACTACATCAAATGTAATTCAGTATTTTACTGAAGACAATACAAAAATGTCAATTCGTCCTTCCGGCACTGAGCCAAAAATTAAATTTTATATTGAAGTAAAGGGATCTGCTAAATCAAGAGAAGAACTTGAGCAGGCTGAACGGACAGCTGACGAAAAAATTAATGGAATCCGAGAAGAATTAAGTATATGAAAAGAAAACTAACTATTGCTCTTGTTGCACATGATCACAGGAAAGCAGATATGGTTGATTGGGTTGTTTACAACTCTGATTTCCTGTCTCATCACCACCTTGTTTGTACCGGAACAACTGGCACACTTGTACGTGACGCATTAAATAATGAAGGTGTTAATCCTGAATTTACAATTATGAATTCTGGACCAATGGGAGGTGATGCTGAAATTGCAGCTATGGTAGTTCGCAAAGAGATTGATCTTGCTGTATTTTTAATTGATGATCTCAATGCACAACCCCATGAAGCTGATATTATGATGCTGCTTCGTCAGTGCAGAGTGCACAACGTACCTATTGCCTGCAATAGGTTTAGTGCCGACCTGATGATTACAAGCTCTCTGTGGGATGATAATGATTATGTCCCTTCACCTCCAAGATACGAGAAGTTTAACAGAGAAGATTATCTTTTTTAGCCTCCGAAATTCTAAAAATCATAATAAATCAAAAACCCCTCAATAGCAGAATTTCTGCAACTGAGGGGTTTTTTGTATTGCACCTTTATTTTAAGATAAATTTTAATTTACAAGATCCAGCTCTTTTACAATATGCGGCGCATCCATAACCTTATCCAGCATATATAAAACATATAAAATATCTACACTAATCATACGCTGCATCTCAGGTTCGAAAAGTATATCTCCGCTAAGTGATTCCCAGTTGCCGTCAAAAGCAAGCCCGATAAGTTCACCGTTTCCGTTAATAACCGGACTTCCCGAATTCCCTCCTGTAATATCATTTGTTGACAGGAAGTTAACTCTCATCTCACCATTTTCATTAGCATATCTGCCGAAGTCACCCGTGCGTATAGCTTTCAAAATATAATCCTGAACATTAAACTCAGGGTCACCCGGCTTCTGTTTCTCAAGAACACCTTGTGTGGTTGAATAATAATCATACCAAACAGCATCACGTGGCTGATAACCTTCAACAGTGCCGTAACTCATTCGCTGTGTAAAATTAGCATCAGAATAAAACGCTATGTCTGAATCCATTTCCATCAAAGCGGCCATAAATTCACGTTCCCCTCTCAGCACATCTTCATAAAAAGGAATCATCTTACCCGACAATTCATAACCCATATCTGCGGCAGAGAGAGCCAGCTCCATAGCCGGGTCTTTAGTTAGAAACTGTGTGTCTGCAGTCTGTAGTAAAACGAGCAGTTCCTCCAAGGAAGTAAACTGAGTATTTTCAAACAGCCATTCGGCATATCTTTCATAATCCCCACCAAACAGGGTATCAATTTTCAGATATATATCAGGATGGTACTGCTCAGTCACTCTTTCAGCATAAAGTTTCATCAGTGCGGGCAGCACCTTTTTATCCAGTTCAGGTTCATAATTTTTATATGACTCAATTAATCTGTCATTTATAAAATCCTGCTTATCCGCTTCAGTTCCTTCTGTGTCAAATTGTAAGATAGTGTTTGCAAACCTGATAAGCTCTATTCCATTGTTGAATGTTTCAAGATAATAGGTAGTATATTTTGCCATATCCCCCGAACCTGTATATGCCTCTTTCAGTGTTGTGAGAGTATTGCCATATTTTGCTTTATTTGCAGGTGTACTGTTAATCCACTCCTGCAGTCTGTCTTCAAGCACCTCTTTCCTGTCTATAACACCAAGATTGGCAATAGCTTCATTCATACCCATCGAATTTTTCCAGTAATTAGAGCTGCCTGCATATTTGTTTGCATACTTAATTCTGATTGTATCGTTTTGAGTCATGGCATCCCACCAAATGTCCTGCTTCACACCTCTTACTTCAACCCGTGGTTTGTTTTCCGATTCCACTCTCTGCTGAATTCCCCAAGACGACATGTAGCGCTGAGTGCTGCCGGGATAGCCAACCGTCATCGAATAATCACCATCCTTAACACCTGTCAAAGATACCGGAACCACATATTTCGGTTTATACGGCTTGTTTGTCTCACTATAGTTAGCAGGGTTATTATTCTCATCTGCATAAACTCTGAAAACTGAAAAGTCACCTGTATGACGCGGCCACATCCAGTTGTCAGTGTCACCGCCAAACTTTCCTACCGACTGCGGGGGTGTTGCCACCAACCTAACATCTCTGAATACGTCATAGAGTACTACATAGAATTTGTTACCTGAATAAAAAGGTACAACACGTGCAGTAGTAAATGGATCATTTTCATATTCTCTAATCAGTTCATTTGAGAGTGAGTCGATTGCCAGTTGTCTCTGGACTTCACTTAAAACCGATGGCAGATGAGGAGCAATTTTATCAGTCACCTCTTCCATAGATCTCAAAAAAGAGACTGTCAGTCTGTCCGCATAAAGCTCATCAGCCTTATTATCTGCCACGAAACCATCCTTAAGATAGTCATGCTCAACAGCACTCAGTCGCTGAATTGCACCAAAACCGCAATGGTGGTTGGTGAATATAAGTCCTTGTTCTGAAACAGCAACACCGGTACACCCGCCACCAAAAATAACCACTGCATCCTTCAACGAAGGATTTGTATCGCTGTAGAGCTGATCCATGGGTAAAGTAAATCCCATCTCCTGCATTCGGGCAACGCTCTGACTGTTTAACTCCTTAAGAAGCCACATCCCTTCGTCGGCATTAGCAACTAAAGTCAAACAAAATATCACTATCGATAAAAAAACTTTTCTCATAATAAATAG
>JAQVXD010000115.1 GCA_028709385.1 Fermentimonas sp. | reverse complement strand
ACCGTGCCACTTTTTACGGTTCGATTTGTGCCACTTTGAAAAGATCAAGTTATCTTGTCCCTAAAAAAGGGATGCGGTATGGCAAATAAACTTGATCCTATGGATATAAAACAAATTTTAGTCTTATTTAAAGACGGTTTTAGTAATCGCAAGATTGGTGCTACACTTGGTATATCTCGCAACACAGTTAACAGCTATGTTCCGCAGTTTAAATCAAGTAGTTACAGCAATGGTGAACTGTTAAACTTAGAAGAGAGTCGTTTAAATGAACTCTTCACCAGTAAAACCACTATCGACACTACCCGGCATGATGATTTAATGCTCTATCTTGAGCGTATCAAATCAGCACGGAGTCATCCCGGTTTTACGTTTCAGTACCATTATAATGAGTATGTAAACAATGTAAGCAACCCCTACAGCTACACTCAGTTCCTGGAGCACTACCACCGTAAATACAGTAAGGCAAAAGGTTCTATGAAACTTGAACACATTGCAGGCCATGAGATGTTCGTTGACTTTGCCGGCAAGAAGCTTGAGATAGTAGATAAAGATACGGGTGAGATCAAACCAGTTGAAGTCTTCGTATCAATTTTACCCTGCAGCCAATATACTTATGTTGAAGCCTGTAGCACTCAGAGCCGTAATGATTTTATAAGTTGTTGTAAAAACGCATTACACTTTTATGGCGGTGTTCCTAAGGCAATCGTATCAGACAACCCAAAAGTCTGCCGTTACTAGAGCCAGTAAACATGAACCAGTTATTAACCGCAGCTTCAAGGACTTTGCCGGTCATTATGGTTGTGTCATTAATCCCACAAGAGTGTATGCCCCGCAGGATAAAGCTTTGGTAGAAAATGCCGTACACCTTACATATCAAAGAATATATTATCCTCTTCGTGAGATAACATTCTTCTCAATAGAAGATCTCAACAGAGAGATCCGGCGATTGCTTACTGAGTACAACAAACTGCTATTTAAGCGCAAAGAGGCCAGCAGACTGGAGCTGTTTCAGACAATAGAGCGAGGCTATCTGAAGCCGTTACCCTCAGAGCAGTACGAGATAAAAGACTACAGAAGGGCAAAGGTTCAGAAAATGGGTTATGTCTATTTTTCACCCGATAAGAGCTATTATAGTGTACCATACCGCTATATAGGCAAACAAACACAAATACATTATACACAGAAACATATAGAGGTTTATTACAATCATCAGCGCATAGCCATACATCAAAGGAATCACTCTACAGGCAGCTATAACACTAACTCAGATCACCTGAGCAGTACGCATCAATCATACCTGGGCTGGAATCCGGATTACTTTAAAGATAAAGCAGCAGCACATGGTGAGCATGTTGTGGATTGTGTAGAACATATACTTACATCTGTAGATTATCCTGAGATCGGCTACAAGCGTGTAATAGGTCTTTTGCAACTCCATAAAGCTTATGGCTCGGGAAGATTGAACAGAGCCTGTAAAATGGCTTTAAATGCCGGGATACCATCATATAATCGAATCAAAAATATCCTGAAGAATAACATGGATAAAACATCAATCTTTTATGATGAATCCGATAGTGCACAGTCGCATATACCGCTGCATCACAATATAAGGGGAGCATCATCCTACAGTTAAACCAGTTAGTTAATAATAAACCTATAATAATGAACAACAATCAAACAGTCGAAAGACTAAAGCAAATGCGACTTGGAGCCATGGCTTCATTACATTATCAGCACATCAAAGAGGGCAGGATAGAGAGTGTGACAGCTGATGAATATCTGGCATTGCTCACAGATCACCAGTGGGAAGAACGATTAAATAGTAAAATAGAGCGTCTTATCAAACAGGCAGGCTTTAGAGAACAGGCCAGTGTAGCAGATGTTGAATACAATCAGCAACGCAATCTGGATAAAAACATGTTTACCCGCCTGGCCGCTCTGGACTTTATTAAACGCAAAGAAAACATCATAATAACCGGTGCATCAGGAACAGGTAAAAGTTATCTTGCTCAGGCTTTGGGATATCAGGCCTGTTTAATGGAATACAAAGTGCTATATGCAAACACCGCCAAACTTATTGGCAGACTCAAACTCAGTAAAGTAGACGGCACTTACCTGAAGGAGCTCTCGAAACTAATAAAAACAGATATACTTATCTTAGACGACTTTGGCCTGCATGCCTTTGACAATCAAGCCAGGGAGATATTGCTGGACATTATTGACGAGAGGCATAATCAGGCATCAACTATATTATCCTCACAGATACCGGTATCAGCCTGGTATGATCTGATTGGGGAGCAAACAATAGCAGATGCTGTCTTGGACAGGATAGTAAACTCATCACACAGAATAATACTTAAAGGTGAGTCACTTAGGAAAGGAAAAGTAAGTACAACTGAATAAAATTATTAACTTTGCCAATGATCTTTCAAATAGGTAAAAAAACTATGAATTATAGTGGCACGGTTTGACCGAAAAGAGTGGCACTATCAGACCGAAATACACAAAAGTATAGAGTCATCCCAAAACTCGAAAAAAAAAGATTCACGTATGATTAAGTTCATAGAGGTGAAAGAATTACAGTTAAAAGGATACAAACCATTTGAAATAGCAAATAAATTAGGAATAGCCAGACAAATAGTTACTAAGTTCTGTAAGATGGATATACTACCTGAGTATAACAGCAAGAATAGGAATAAATATCATTTATATAACAAATATGTTGAAGATGAATCTGCTACCGGTAAAGCCCTTGATAAAATATATCACGAAATATACCAAATGGGATTTAAAGGAAGTAGATCTCCCTTTTACGAACACTACAAGTACCTGAGTGATGGTCATAAAGGTTACAGACCAAAAGACTTTAAGCCAATAATCGGTAGTGTAAATTAAAATGTTGTAAACGGTAATTAAGAATGCAGCATTTGGTAGTGTAAATTAAACTGTGTCAGGTTTTATTTTTATAGTTAATTTGGCAACTCATTTTAATGGGTAATGCTGAGACCTGAGTTTTAGTTGGTCAAAAACGGTTAGGGGTCGATCCCCTAATCGTT
>JAQVXD010000114.1 GCA_028709385.1 Fermentimonas sp. | reverse complement strand
TCAGGATCCTGGCAGCAACGCAGAGAGCATCGGTAAAAGTTATAACAGGAGATGCAAAGGTGAACTTCCCGGTTCAGGTATGCTTCCGTGTGCCGAAGGACATTGATAGCATTGTGGTGATTGATGAGCCAGGAGCTGAATCCTTAAATGGTAGAGGCGATGGGTTGATAAAATCACCTGAGTTTGGGCAGGTAGTAAGGTTTCAAGGATTTTATACTGATTGATATGGCTGTTAAAGTTGAAGAGAGGGCAAATCAGATCATTACTGAACTTAGAAAAGAAGGATTGACATACGGAGAGATGCTAGCAGTGATCCGGTTCGCTCTCTCCAGGCTTGACAGATTACGCAAGGTGAATAAAATTAACAACACAGGATATTGACATGGAAGAACAAGCAATATACGACACGATTAATAAGATGGCTTACGATAGCCTCATGAAACGTATAGAAAACATGAACAATGGGGCATATCCCATAACTGCATCTATGGTTATAGATTCATCGGACTTTACTGACAATGAAAAATGGGCCTTCCTGTATGCACAAGCGAGCAATAAAAGGGAAGACTACGAGATGTTTCTCAGAAAGCGGTTTAGTGATATCGATCATGACATAATCACGTCCAGCATTTTATTGAAATTAAAAAAACTTTCTCTCTCTCATATGATTCCTATGAATGCACCTTTTAAGGGTGTAGCCCTATCCACACAGGAAGGAGGGAATCACTACAAAGATTTTCCAATACAACCAATTGAGTTTATTGCAAAAAATGGTTTATCATTTGCTCAGGGCAATGTAATCAAATACATCTGCAGATATAAAGCAAAGAACGGACTTCAGGACCTGAAGAAGGCCAGGCATTATATTGATTTAATGATTGAATTGGAATATGGCAACCAGGCAGAAGAAACTAAGCCCTAAGCAGGATATGCACGAGAAGAGGGAGATAGACACCTCGAAGGGGAGGGAGTATTTGAGAAAGGGAAGAGTAAAAATATTGAAGAAATGACAGCAACTAAATCAATCCTTGGTTTATTCACCATGATGAACCTTCTGCAGATCATAAAGGAGGAGGGAATAGATACATATTACATTGATCTATTCGCAGGGGCAGGTGGCACCAGTACTGGCGTTGAAAAAGCAGAGATAAACGGGAAAAAAGTGGCCAGAGTTATTGCTTGCGTTAACCACGATATTAATGCTATTGCAAGCCATTTCGCCAACCACCCGCATTCACTCCATTTTACAGAGGATATACGAACGCTAAATCTATCCCTTATTGTCTCACTGGTGAAGAAAATAAGAGTGATGAAGCCGGATGCAAAAATTGTGTTATGGGCCTCATTGGAGTGCACCAACTTCAGCAAAGCAAAGGGAGGGCTTCCCCGAGATGCAGACAGCCGCACGCTGGCAGAACACCTATTTCGGTACATTGAACATATCAACCCAGACTATATCCAGATTGAGAATGTCGAAGAGTTTATGGCGTGGGGTGATGTCGATGAGAAAGGCCGACCAATCAGCATGAAAAAAGGGTGCAGTTATCAGAGGTGGATTAGTAACGTGATGAGTTACGGATATGATTACGATTACCGCATTTTAAATGCTGCGGATTATGGCGCATACACCTCCCGTCGCCGCTATTTCGGAATATTTGCCAAAGGCGGGTGCCCAATCGCATTCCCTGAAGCCACGCACGCCAAGAACCCTCCGAAGGGAGATATGTTCGGAACAAAACTCAAAAAATGGAAGGCCGTGAAGGAAGTACTCGACTTCACTGACGAAGGCGAAAGCATTTTTGATAGAAGAAAACCGTTAGTTGAGGCTACACTGAAACGGATTTATGCCGGCCTGATCAAGTTTGTTGCCGGGGGTAAAGATTCATTCCTTTCAGCGTATTACGGAAATGGAGATAATGTTAGCGACACGGATGCCCCAGCGCCGACAGTGACCACAAAAGATCGCCTTGCTTTCATTGATATGCAATATGGCAATGGTTACCCAACAGGAATTTATGAACCGGCTGGAACAGTTACAACAAACCCAAAACACCAAATGGTGACTTGTAAACCGTGGGTAATGAACACCAACTTCAATAATGTGGGGAGCAGCATTGATGAACCGGCACAGGTTGTAACGGCAAACCGCAAATGGCCATATATGGTAACTCCAATCTCCGGGACACCAATTCATATCAGCGAGTTGGATAGTGAGATAATGGTGAAAATAAAAGTATTCATGGTTATGTATGGGATTATTGACATAAAAATGCGGATGCTCAGGATATCAGAACTGAAGCAGATAATGGGGTTCCCCAAGGACTACAAACTTATTGGCACTAAAGCCGAGCAGAAGAAGTACATCGGCAATGCCGTTGAGGTAAATATGGCCATGTATATGTGTATGGCTATTGCGATTAAATCAAATGAACAAGTAAAGAAAGTGGTATGACCGCACTCGAAGCAATCACCATCCTAATAAAAGAGAAGAAGATGAGCCGGCAGATCCCACATTGCGCCATGTTGGAGGACGTGACACGCTTGTGCACCCTCCCGGCACCGGAACTAAGGGAAGAGCTGAAGAAGCTCAAGAAAGAGGGCGTTATTGCCCTAAAACAGACTATTAACTCATGGAGTATTTACCTATTAAAATAACAAAACTATGACTTACATAAGTGTAGATGTTGATGTTGACATCGATGATATATTTGACGAACTTGATGATGATGATCTGATAAAAGAGATCGAGAAGAGAGCTAAAATAGCAAACGTGAATACATTTGATTTCATCAGATATCAACCATCTAAAGTTGAATGTGATATACTTGAAGGGAGAATGTTGAGAGAGCAAATTGCTCATCTTCTTGGGCTGAATCAATATGCTTCAAAGGATGATATTATCAACATGTTATTGGAAAAAATATAAACAAATCCCGGTCGCTTCGGTGGCCGGTATAATACAAACAAATATGGCCGAAAGGAAGTCATTATAAAAGAAAATACAATGGCATACAGATATACAAATACAGAAAAGTGGGATGACAATTGGTTCTCATCATTGAATCAGGTTGAAATGCTCCT
>JAQVXD010000113.1 GCA_028709385.1 Fermentimonas sp. | reverse complement strand
GTATCGAAGAAAATGCAACAATACTGGTTTCTTATATTGGATATTTACCGCAAGAGATCAGTGTGGCAGGAAAGACCTATTTTGAAGTTATCCTGCAAGAAGATACAAAGACCTTAGATGAAGTTGTGGTAGTAGGTTATGGAACCCAATCAAGAGAAACTATTACAACATCAATCTCTAAACTTGATAATAAAGTGCTTGAGAATATTCCCTTTACAAATGCAGCTAACGCTTTGAAAGGTACAATTCCCGGGATGCGTGTTCAAACAGTTTCAGGTCAACCAGGTTCTTCACCAAGAATAATAATAAGAGGTGGAAGTTCTATCAAGAGTCCTGACAGTGCAACTCCTTTATATGTGATTGATGGGGTTACACGTTATAATATGAATGATATCAATCAATCTGACATTGAATCTATTCAAGTTCTTAAGGATGCTGCATCAACTGCTATATATGGGGCCTTAGGGTCAAATGGCGTTGTTATTATTCAGACAAAATCAGGACGATCTGGAAAAATTCAAGTTAATTATAAATATGATCTGACACTTTCTGAAGCGAGCAGAAGGTATGATTTACTCAGCGCAAAAGATTTCGTTTATTTTTCTCGATTGGGACTCTACAATACCGGTCAAATTAATTCAGCCCTATTAGCTCAACTCGACGGCTCAACTTATGCAGGTGGAGCCGGTAATGGCTTGTCGAAAGATTATTACTCGAGCTTAATGTATTTAACTCCCGAAAATCAACATAAGTTGAATGAAGGCTGGCAAAGTATTCCTGATCCACTTAACCCATCTAAAACCCTTATTTTTGAAGATAATGATTACCAAAGTATTTTATTCAGATCTGGTATTTCGCACAATCACTCTTTTGCTGTAACAGGTGGGAGTGACAAGGCGACTTTTCATTTAGGGATTGGATATTCTGATAATGAAGGAATTGCAATTACTACCGATTATAAGCGTTTTACGTTAAACTTTAGTGGAGATATACAAGTTACTAAAAATACAAGTGCTTTTGCCAGAGTAATGTACTCGAACAGAAGTGATAGACAAGTTCACACAAATGACATTTTTAAAAGTGGACTTCTAATGCCTCCTACAAATAGATTGTATTATGAAGATGGGACTTTAGCCTCAGGAAGGAATTTTGGCTTTGCCAATCCATTATACAGTTTATCAGTTTACAAGCCAAGAAATCTAGCAAACGATTTAACCTTGATTGTAGGTGGTCAGGTGAACATTATCCCTGGACTTGTTTTTAAACCACAGTTTTCATGGAATCAAATTACTAGTTATAACAGAAATTTCCGCACAGCTTTCTGGAATGGATTTGCTTCATACGATACTTCACGTAATGCTAATGCCTCATTTTCGCAGAACTTCAGTCCTCAATTTAATGCTGTACTTGATTACGCAAAAAGTATAAAAGACCATGATATAAATCTTATGGCAGGATTATCGTATTTTGGAAGAAATAATGACAGTTTCAATGCTGCAGGTAATGGTGCCGCTACAGATCTAATACCAACATTAAATGCTTCTGCAGTTCCCACCTCTGTTTCAGGATCTGAAAGTCACCATGTCCTGTTAGGATATTTTTCAAGAGCAACATATAGCTATAAGCAAAAATATCTGGTTAATGCTAGTCTAAGATACGATGGAGCTTCAAATTTAGGTGAAAATAATAAATGGGGTATCTTTCCAGGAATCTCGCTAGGATGGCATGTCGATAAAGAGAATTTTTGGAATGCTCTACCGAAAGATTTGATAAAGTTAAAATTGAGAGGTAGTTATGGTGTAACTGGAAATATCAGCGGACTTGGATGGTATCAAGCTCAAGGTGAATATAATTCAAGTAACAAGTATAATGGTAATTCAGCTATACAAATTTCAGTTTTGCCAAACCAAGGATTAAAATGGGAACAATCTAAAACACTAGATTTTGGAGTTGACATGGGATTGTTTAACAGGAGAATAGATGTAATTCTTGATTACTATAGAAGAGTTAATGATAACCTATTAACAACGTTAGATATGCCACCTTCAACCGGTTTTTCAAGTATTATTACAAATTATGGTTCTTTAGAAAATAAAGGGTACGAATTCGGATTAAACGCTCGAATAATGCCCTATTCATCAGACTTTCAATGGAATTTATCTTTTAATGTTGCCAAAGTAAACACAAAAATACTTCACCTTCCTCCTAATGGCATTGAAAATAACCGTGTTGGAGGAGAATATATATGGGATGATAAATTAGGTGATTATGCTTGGAAAGGAGGATTACAAGAAGGTGGAAAAATTGGAGAATTATTCGGATATAAACAAGTAAGTATTTTTGCAACAGATGAAGAAGCTGCTGCTGGACCAACTGATACTTTAATTCCAAGGACAGATAAAACAAAGCATGGAGGTGACGTAAATTGGTTGGATTCTGATAAAAATGGTATAATAGATTCGAGGGATAAAGTCTACATGGGGAATCAGTACCCAGACTTAACTGGTGGCTTTTCAACTTTCCTTGAATATAAAAACTTAAGCTTAAGTGTTCGCATGGATTATACTTTAGGAGGAACACTATACTATGAAACAGGGGCTAGAATTGAAGGCAATTTCTCTGGAGCAAACGCATTGAGTAAAAAGATTTTACGCTCATGGCAAAAGCAAGGAGATATTACTGACATCCCTAAATATTACTGGGCTGATCAAAATGCAAACTGGAATGTTTGGAACAATCGTGGAAGTTCAAGATATTATCAGAAAACAGATTTTCTTAGTTTGCGTGAAATTACTCTGTCTTACAGTTTACCCTCCAATTATTTACAAAAGATGAAATTATCTGGATTACGTTTACATCTAACAGGAAGTAATTTACATTATTTTACAAATTTTGAAGGGTTAAATCCTGAACAATCGAGCTCTGACACTGCCTATCCGGTACCCAGAGAATTCATATTTGGATTGTCGATTAATTTTTAATTATTAAAATTATTAAAAAATGAAAAAAAATAATTCAATAACTATACTATTGTCACTAATACTATTCTCATTTCTTTCTTGTGACAACTTATTGAATCTCGAA
>JAQVXD010000112.1 GCA_028709385.1 Fermentimonas sp. | reverse complement strand
ATGGTTACATTTATCACGTTTCTTCCACGAACTGCTAACTCCTCTGTTTGGAATCCAATAAAAGAGAAAACCAAAGTTCCCTCTTCGGGTACATTAATAGTGTATTTTCCTTCAGAGTCGGTTACCGTACCTTGTGAAGTTCCTTTAATTACAATACTTAAACCGGGCAGAGATGATCCATCGGTAGCCGAAGTAACAGGTCCAGTTACATTAATTGTTCCTTGATCAATTCCTGCTACATCTGTCAAACCTGAACCTGCAGCACTTTGTACATTAATACCCGACATAAAAATCGATAATATTACAATGAAAAGGTTGCCTTTTGATATTTTTATATAAAATTTTCGTTTCATATTCATTATTTTTGATAAGGTTAATTTACAACAGTGAATGTAAGGGCCATAGCCGTTGTACTTAATGCAATAAGCGGATCCATGCTGATAATAGCATCAGGGCTAAGTGTTATAAACATTACCAGCCGCATTGAACGGTCTGTTAACTCCTGAACAATTACCTTCCTGTGAAAATCCCTGATACCAACAAATGCAGTTGAACCGGAAAACTCTATAGTCATAACACCGGGATAAGTGACAACTGGAATACCGGGAGGTTGAGTACCTGTAGCAAAATTCGGAATGGTGGGGATAGTGAAATCCTCATTTTCGGTAAGTTTAAATGTAGCATTTGCATCCGGGGTAAAAGTGGTTAATGCAAACGCATCTGCACCAAATACCGCTTTACCTCCCGTTTTGGTTATGTCTGACAGGCCTAATTGCTGCAAAACCATCGCATATACTATTCCCCCAAACGCAGAACCATCAGCACTGTTTTGCCTGTAATCGCCATTGTTATAGAAGGTAAATTCATGGTTATAAGCTTCAGGTAAACCCAAGTACATATCAAACGTACCGGTTGGCAGTGACGGTATACCGTCATCCATTAAAGAGAGTTCAGCATCGGAATTAGCCAGTATATCATTTACAGAATGTGATGCCGTTAGCTTCCATGTTTTACCATCATATCCCTCAGCTGTCTGATCCCCTGTCAGCAATGCAAAGGGAGTAAGATCAATTGCCAGATTAACCTCTTTGGTAACGGTGTTACCACCACTATCTTTCGCTGTTAACCGGGCTGCATAATAACCTCCATTTTCATACACATGAACAGGATTTTTCTCTGAACTGCTATTTCCATCACCAAAATCCCATTCCCAGCTTACAGCACTATGTGTCAGAGCAGAAAAAGCCACCTGTTTTGCATCTACGCTATAGAATATTTCTGCTGAAAGCGGAAAATCAAGCTCATCATCCTGACCGGAACATGCCGTGAAAATATAGGCCAGCATTATAAGCATTGTAGTTAGAAAATAAAAAAGTTTTTGTTTCATAATATTAACATTTATATAATACAATAATATTCAATTTAAAGATGTTAAGCTCTTTTAGCAGAGCATATAATGTGTCATATCGTAAGTTATACCTTAATACACAAGTTCTCTGAAATTTTTGATTGTGTGAAAAGTAAAACCTGTTTAATTTCTCTAAAGAACTTTATTCGGATCAACTACAAACACACGTGTACTTTTGGAATAGGTCTCTCCATAAGGATTAGGATAAAGCAAATCTATATAAAATGCCCTGAATCCGGAATCAGGATATTCAACAGTGACCGATATTTTATCTGCCGGTTCTATTTTTAATGTTTGAACGGTAAATTCATTATCTCTAAAATCACGGTCATCTGAATCGGAACTCCATAGCTCAACTCCAGCCAATAACTCTTTGGACAGATCAATTGTCACGATCGCACCTGTATCGCTCTCTTTAAGTTGCCAGGTACATTCCGGATATTTTTCTCCCCTTAGAGTTTCTGCAAAGAATGAGCTAAGTGCATTAATTGCCTGTTTTTTATCACCAAGACTATGTCCGGCATTTGGAACATAATGCAGATAATTCTCACCGGGAAGATCGTAAAAATAGTGCTTAATCACATCTACAGGCCAGTATTCATCATTTGTACCATTAAAAATAAACTTAGGCATAGTAAGTTTATCCCGGTAAGAGTATGGGTCTACCATAGCAACAAGCTCCTGTCCATCAGGTGTGTCAACATCTTGTGCAACTCCAAGGTCAACGTAATCATGAATCTGGGGACTATAATCACCCCACGCCTCTACATGGTAGCTGATGCTTTTAGGCATATTCAGCATATCAATCACCATTGGCGCTATGGCTTCTACTCTGCTATCGCTTGCTCCTGTCAGCCAGGTTGTCCATCCTCGCTTTGAAGCTCCTGAAACCGTATAACGATTGATCTCATGGTTAAGTTCCTGAATCGAAAAATCCTGAATAGCATCCATCGAACGTACTGCACTCTTTACCATCGGAAACAATAATGGCCAGGTATAATCACCATCCCCTCTGTAATTATGAAAAGTTAATGAGATTATTTCATCCTCAGTCAGGTCATCAAAAAGCGGCTGGTTAGGAACCTGAAACAGAACAGCAGTTAATGCCTGGTTTTTTTCCGCAACATACTTCATCAACTGAATAGAATTGTTATCCTTGTCTCTCCAGTTGGGCATCTCATCACTGTTACTCCCTGTAGAGATATATAAGAGTGCACCATCATACTTCAATTCTTCGGGTACCAGAATTACCAATTGATGCCGCCAGGTGTATTCATGCCACTTTTGCGAAGTTAGTAGAATATTATAAAGTTTTACCCTCTCCAGATCATCTGTTTCATAAATTTCCCAAGCATATGAGGTGTCGTTATTATTAAGATAGGATTCAAGAGCAGTCTCTGGAGTTACCTCAGGAGTTACTTCGTTATTACAAGATAAAAGGTGTAAAGAAAAGATAAAAAGCAAGCTTAAATAGCGTACTAAAAGTGTCCGATTCATAGATTCAATTTATTTAATTATACATATTTGACAAATTTAAGAAAATTCAATTTCAAAAACCGACAGAAAATTGACAATTTCCTATAGAATTTTTCATATTTTTCAAAGTTGCCCTATTTAGCAAGTATAAATTTAATATAAATGGTTTTCTTAATCAATTTGTAAATTAAATGTAACATTTGT
>JAQVXD010000111.1 GCA_028709385.1 Fermentimonas sp. | reverse complement strand
GATTTATTGAAAAGAACAAAGAGAAACCGTTCTTCCTATATTTCGGGACTAACGACATACACGTACCTAGATTCCCCCACGAACGCTTCAGGGGAAAAACCGAAATGGGACACCGCGGCGATGCAATCGTTCAGTTAGACTGGTCAGTAGGAGAGATAGTACGAGCTCTGAAGGAAGCTGGCATCTTCGAAAACACACTGATCATAGTCACCAGTGACAATGGACCCGTGGTAGACGATGGTTATATGGACGAGGCCGTGGAGAAACTGATGGACCACAAGCCCTGGGGACCGTTCCGCGGCGGCAAATACAGCACCTTCGAAGCAGGAACAAGAGTCCCTTTCGTAGTGCACTGGCCGGGAAATGTGAGGGAGGGTGTCTCCGATGCGCTGGTATCGCAGATAGACATGCTAGGGACAATGGCGTCGCTGATAGGCAGGGAGAATGGAAGCAGTATCCCGGAAGACAGCCGGAATCAACTACCCGCATGGCTGGGGATTGATCCGGACGGCCGGGATTATGTTATAGGTGCAGCTTCCTCTCTGACGATTCTCACCCACGACTGGAAATACATTGAACCAAGCAACGCCAGTCCTTATAACAGGCTCACCAATACCGAGTTGGGGAACAGGCAGGCAGACCAGCTCTACGACATGCGTTCAGACAGGGGTGAGTACGATAACGTGGCGGAGAAAAACAAACTGATTTTGCGCTTTATGAAGCAGATACTGGAAGAAGAGAAAAGCAAAGGTATGGGGCTCAATCTCTGAAAATATTCATACATAAAATTATAAATTAATAGCAACAACAACTTTCAGCTGAGAACAATCCCAATGGATAGAATAATACATTTTAACCTTGGTATATAAGAAATAATGAATAGCAAGAACTGGAAAAATTATTAACCGGGTTTATGCCCACAAAAAAGAGGCTTGCATAAAACAATAGCATGTTTCATTATTTGAAAAGGGAATGTTAATGATTGTGTGGTAGCTGAAAACAGACTATTTTTGCTCGTGGATAAAAATATGATTCGACATCAATAATCAGAAAATGTACGACGAGAAACTTCTTTTGAAACAGTTGCAACAGGGTGATGAGAAGGCATTCACGTCGTTGTTCAGGAAGTATTACAGGGATTTGGTGATGTTTGCCGGTTCCTATCTTCCTGAGAAAGATTGTTGTGAAGATATAGTGCAAACAGTTTTTGTTAATGTGTGGGATAAACGAAAAGATTTGAATTACGAAGTCTCTTTAAGATCTTTTTTACTGACTTCCGTAAAAAATAGTTGCTTGGATGAGTTGCGCCATAGAAAAGTGATAACAAAGTACCAACAGAACTACGATATATTGTGGAATAGCATGGATGTGTCAACAGAACAGCATGTCCTTTATTCCGAATTGAAATCTCATCTTGATAAGGCGTTGTCACTGTTGCCAAAAAAGCAGAGAAAGGTGTTTGAAATGAGCCGCTTGCATGGAACAAGGTACAAGGATATTGCACGTCAGCTGAACATATCGGAGCGGACCGTAGAAGACAGAATAGCGAAAACAATGAA
Source organism: Fermentimonas sp. (assembly GCA_028709385.1). Classification (GTDB taxonomy): domain Bacteria; phylum Bacteroidota; class Bacteroidia; order Bacteroidales; family Dysgonomonadaceae; genus Proteiniphilum. Next base: position 1,551 of record JAQVXD010000111.1, on the reverse strand, counting down.
ATCACTTGTCAATTACTTGAAAGATTATCTCCCTTTTCTGTTTATTTTACATTTTTTACAATCATGACAAATGTGGAATATTGATTATGGCACGTCTCTTTAATGTATAAAGGTAATTAAAAACGTAACATTAAAAATTGACTAAAGAATTTGACATATTAGTTGCAAAAGATTTTGAGGGAACCCTAAGCGACGAAGAAAAGGAAAGGCTGAGCGAGTTGTACAATCAAAACGACTCTTTCAGGCACCTTTATGTCAGCTACAAAAACATACGGTCTGTCACTCATCCTCCATTTAACCCCGATTCTATAGATCTTGGGGCAGCAGAACGTTCCGTAATACGACAGATTCACAAACACAAAAGAAATGCACATTCACAATTTCTTGTCTGGTGGCAGAAGATTGCTGCAATCCTGCTAATCCCTCTGCTTGCTGTGACTCTCTATTTGTGGATGAATAAAAGACAAGGGGAAGCTCAGGCAGAATTGATTCACGTTGTCACATCCTTACCGGGAACACGCTCAAAAGTTAATCTTCCTGATGGTTCTGAGGTCTGGCTGAATTCAGGCAGTACCCTTACATATCTACTTGATTTCAATAAAAAAGAGAGAAGAACCATTATTGAGGGAGAAGGATATTTCATTATAGATGCAAATCCAGATAAACCTTTTTACATCTCAACCAATGGGATAGAGGTAATGGTTACCGGAACGGAACTGAATGTGGAAGGATACCCGGGTGACAGCCTCAAAAGGGTAATCCTGGCCAGCGGAAGTGCAGCTGTTACAACAAAGGGTAATAAAACAATCTCTCTTAAACCCGACCAATGCTTCACACTCAATACGCTTACCGGTCAGACTGCACTCAAAACCACTGATGCAGCTCTCTACGGCAAATGGAAAGATGGTATCCTCGCCTTTAGGGATGAGACACTTGAAAACGTATTCAAACGAATAGGGCGTACATTCAACGTGAATATACGAGTAACAGACTCACGTTTGGCTGCACATAAATACAGGGCTACCTTTGAGGATGAAAGCCTTCAGCAGATTTTAGATGCCATACAGCTCTCTGCACCTATCAAATATAATTATTTTAAGCAGAATAATGGAGGCCGAAATTATGAGATAATTGAGGTCTGTCATAATTGATATTTTTATTGAAGCGTCACCTTATCTCTTTTCCTGTTGATAAGCGCCATGATAGAAATCGATGGAATGTGGATTTAAGTTATTACCACTTACCTGAAATGTTAAAAATAGAATTAGAATGTGGATTTTTCCAAACAGCACGTCTTATCCTATAGCAAGTGCAAACATTAATTAATCTATTTAATTACATTAATATTTTTTTAACTTATGGCGAAAGAAAAACTATTCCTGAAAAAAAATGAATCAGGGGTCAGAACGGAGAAAATGAATCCCTTCATCCTGTTGTACTTCATTTTCTTTATGATCACGGGGACAATACATATTCAGGCACAAAACAGAGTGTCGCTCAGCCTGAATAATGTAACACTGGAGCAGGCAATCAGCACAATTGAAAACCAAA
>JAQVXD010000017.1 GCA_028709385.1 Fermentimonas sp. | reverse complement strand
TATAGATCCTGAGACTCTTGAGGTGCTGCCTGACGGTGAGTTGGGTGAACTTGTATTCACAACTGTCAGCAAGGCGGCGATGCCTCTTTTAAGATACAGAACAAGAGATCTGACCAGACTGCACAGAGAAAAATGTGATTGCGGACGTACACTTGTTCGTATGGATAAATGTCTCGGTAGAACTGACGACATGCTTATCATCAGGGGTGTGAATGTATTCCCGTCGCAGGTGGAGTCGGTGCTTATGGATATGTCAGAGATAACTCCTCACTATCAGATTATTGTGCGTCGTGAGAATAATCTTGACACAATGGAGATTTTGGTGGAAGTTGATCAGAAAAACTGGTCGGACAGTATTCGTGAACTCGAGGGTATAAGAAGACGTATTGATAATAATATTAAAAGTATGCTTGGTATAGGTGCTAAGATAAGATTAGTGGAGCCAAACACTATTGAGCGCTCGGAAGGTAAAGCTAAAAGGGTAATTGATTACAGGAAGTGTTAGGCGAGACATTAAATATTATTAAATTAAACACCAAATCTCTTTAGATTAAATACTTAGAATTATTTCAGGTAGAACTATATAATAAATCAACAATTATGCATATTCAACAACTTTCTGTATTTCTGGAGGACAGGTCGGGGCGACTAACTGAGCTTACCCGTATACTGGCGGAGAATGATATTAACATTACTGCTTTGAGCGTGGCTGAAACAGCTGATTACGGAATTGTGCGTATGGTTGTAGGCAGGCCTGAGCTTGCAAAAGAGGCTCTTGAGAAAGCGGGATTCTCGATCGGACTAACTGAAGTGGTTTGCGTAAATATGCCTGACCGGCCGGGTTCGTTATATCGCATCCTGGAAATACTTACTGATGAGGGTATTAACGTTGATTACATGTATGCTTTCTCCAACAATGATGTCGCTCTTGCTGTTATCAGGGCTGCTGATATTCAGCGAGTAACTGAGGTGCTTGAGGAAAACCGGCTTAAGCTGCTTTCACAAAGTGATATTTATCAGTTGTAGAACGAACTAATGTTAAATGCTTTGGCAAGTTTTTTCTGCGTCAATTAGAATTGTAATGTTTTTTTGAAGTCTCAACTAATTCTTTCGGGTACCCGTTCTGCGAAATGAGCGTTAAATTTGATTTACTGTTTGAGCGAAGCGAGTTTAAATCAAATAGCGAGTAAGCAGCTAATGGGTGAGGGAATTAGTGTAAACAAGAAAAAATATTACAATTATATAGCAGAAAAAACGGATATATATAAACTAACTAATATGACTAGATTTTCAAGCAGCGTAGCGGAACTGCGCTCTTCAGAAATACGCGATTTAATGAGCCTGGCAACAGCGCCTGATATGATATCTTTTGCAGGCGGAATGCCCGGCAACGAGCTGTTTCCGCTGAATAAAATAGATAGTATTATAAATTCCCTGAGCGATAAGGAGAAGCAGATTGCGCTTCAGTATGGACCGACAACGGGGCTCCCTACCCTGCTGGAATCACTGGCTGACTGGCTTGAGAAGAAGGGTTTGCCTGTTAAATCTAACAGATTAATTATTACTACGGGTTCACTGCAAGCAATTAATATTCTTGCAAAGGCTTTCCTTGATCCAGGTGATTCTGTTTTGGTGGAGACTCCCAGTTTTATCGGGGCTTTGTCGGCATTTCGTTCTTATCAGGCTAATCTCATAACTGTTCCGCTAAACGGGGACGGAATGGATATTGATCTATTAAAACAGAGATTAAAAGCTGCATCTCCTAAGCCTAAATTCCTTTATTACTCTCCAAACTTTCACAATCCGGCTGGAATAATCTACTCTGAGGAGATAAAAAAACAGATGATTGAGGTTTTAAGGGATCAGGAGATTCCTGTAATTGAGGATGATGTGTACAGTGACCTCTATTTTTATGAGGAGGATGTGCCAAAAATGCAACTTATCAAGGCAATGGACCCTGAGGGGATTGATGTTTGCTTTACGGGTTCTTTTTCTAAGATACTGGGACCGGGACTGCGCCTCGGCTGGATGCTTGTTCCTGAATCAATTTATCAGAAATGTGAACTGATTAAGCAGTCGATTGATGCCTGCTCACCCAGCATTTCTCAGGTTGTGGCTGATAAATTTATACGGGAAGGCCATATTGACAGTTATATTGCCGAGGTTCGTGAGGAGTATAAAAAACGTGGACTTGCCATGATTGAGACTCTCGAAGATTGTATGCCGGAGAGCGTTACTTTTGAAAGGCCGAGAGGTGGTTTTTATACATGGCTGCGATTGCCTGAGGGTTGTGATGCTACTGATGTTTTGAAAAAGTGTATAGAAAAAGGTGTGGTTGTTGTTACAGGTAAAACTTTCGACCCTGATGGTGTTAAAAAGGACCATATACGAGTTTCTTTCTGCAATACTGATGTTGATACGATCAAAAGGGGTGTTCCGGTTATTGCTGATGCGATAAGGGAACTGATTTGACTCCCTGTTTATAAGATTAAAAAAAAGCCGGCAATTACCGGCTTTTTTTGTATGTTTACGCTTTAGTTGCTTTTTTACAACTTAACTTAAGAAAGCAATCAATACCCCTGCTGCAACAGCGGATCCGATTACACCGGAAACATTGCTCGACATACAGTATTGAAGAATATGATTTGATTTGTCATGTTTAAGTGCTAAATCATTTGCAACACGTGAGGCCATTGGCACGGCACTGAGTCCGGTTGCGCCGACAAGCGGATTGATCTTCTTCTTTGATCCCTTGTTATAAAGCTTAACTGCAAAAATACCTACTGCAATTGATATTGCAAATGCAAAGAGTCCGAGAACCATAATTCCGATGGTTTCCCATCTTAAGAATACTTCAGCAGGCATGGTTGCTCCAACACAGACACCGAGGAATATTGTTGCCGCGTTCATAATGGGACCGGAAGCCGCATCTGCAAGTCGTGCCGTATTTGGTCCTATCTCTTTAAGAAGATTACCAAGCATCAGCATACCGATTAGAGGTGCTGCAGAGGGCACAAGTACCGCTACTACTAAAGTAAGTACTATAGGGAACAATATTTTAACTGTTCTCATGTGCTTGATCTCACTTTTAGGAGGATACAGTTTATCCTGCTTCTTCATATGAATCTTGAATTCATCTTCTGTCATAAGCAGTTTTGCAACTGCAGGAATAATTATTGGTACCATAGCCATGTATGAGTAGGCGGCTATTGCAATCGGTCCTAATAAATGAGGTGCCAGTTTGATAGTCGTATAGATTGCCGTTGGTCCGTCCGCTCCTCCGATAATACCCATCGAAGCTGCTTCCGGCAGGGTATAGCCCATCAATACAGCAAGTATCACTACAGTAAATATACCTATCTGAGCTGCTCCGCCGAAGAAAGCAAGCTTCAGATTCCTTAACATCGGTCCAAAGTCGGTTAGCGCCCCCACTCCCATAAAAATAATGGGAGGAAGCAGACCTGATTTGATTAGTGAATAATAAAGGAAATTGAGTATTCCATATTCACTGGCAATCTCGGGGAGATTCATCAGACTTCCGTCAGGATTCACAACCATATTACCTTCTACAATTGCCAGTCCGGCTCCGGGCAGATTAGCCAGGAGAACGCCAAACCCAATTGGCACTAGCAGAAGAGGTTCGTACTGTTTGAATATTCCCATGTACAAAAGTACACCGGCAATTACCCACATCAGGACGGTACCCCAGTCAACAAAAGCAAAACCGGTTACATCAAGTATGTTATTTAAGAATTCTACCATTATTACTGAAGTTTAATAAGTATATCATCCTCTTCGACTGAATCACCATTTGCAAAGCAGATTGCCGTAACTGTACCGTCAACTTCTGACGCAATTGCATTGTATGTCTTCATCGATTCGATATATCCTATAATATCATTCTTTTTAACTTTATCTCCAACCTTTAATGCGGTTTCACCCGGTTCTTTTGTGAGAAAGAACTTTCCTTCAAGAGGCGAGGGAACTTCTTTAACCTTTCCTGTTGCGGGTGTTGCGACAGGAGCAGTGGCAGGGGATGCAGCCGGTGCTGCAGTTGTAGTATTTGCTGCAGCTGCCGGTTGAGCAGTGCCGCCATTTCCGTTTTCAGGATAGGATATGTTTACTACATATTCCTCGTTATCGATATTAATTACAAGTGTTTTAGGCTGATATCCGTTTCCTTCACTAACAGGTGCAGCTGTTTTATCTGTATCTGATGATCCTTCTTCAGCTTTTCTCTTTGAAAGATCTGCTTCGAAGCTTTTCTTTGCATCACCTGATTTATATGCTTTGTACTGTTCGGGGTGCATTGCAAACTCTAAAAGTTCTTCATCATCCTTACCGGTTTCCCAATTTCTCTTTTTCATTTCAGCACGGTACTCATCCAGTTGATCAGGATACAGATCCTGAGGATTACCAGTGTAGAATTCAAGTCCTTTGTCCTCAGCCATCTTCACAATCTCGGGTGCCGGCTCTCCGGGAAGTTTACCTGTTTTTCCGATAATCATATCCCATACGTTATCGGCAATCATCGACCAGCGCTCTTTGCCTTTCTCCAGCTGGATAACGTTCATCAGTGCCAGGTTCTTGACATACTGACTAAAAGGTGTAACCAGTGGAGGGTATCCTATCTTAGGCCAGACATAAGAAACTTCTTCAAAAAGTTTAACCATCAGGTCGTCCTGAGAAAGCTCGGGCTGATTATGTTTTTTCTTCCATTTGTTGATAGAAGAGAGATTATTTTCGAGGTCTGACATCAGACTTCCCATCATTCCGCCGGGTAATCCGGGACCGATCAGAAGTGAGTTCATTACCCTGTTCTTAGGGTTTATATAGTATCCAAGAAAGTCATCCATATATTTCTGTGTGAGTGTACGCACTTTCATATATGCTTTCATATTGATCTCCGGAACCTTGAAGCCTGCATCTTTAAGCATTGCCTGAATTGCAAGGATATCAGCGTGGCCGGTGCCCCACGAGAGCGGCTCCATACCTGCATCGATATATTCAGCTCCTGCATAAGCAGCCTCTAATATTGAAGCCATCTGAAAACCGGGTCCGGCATGTCCGTGATATTGTATAGGAGTCTTTGGATGACGCTTTTTGATATTCTTGATTATTTTACCGATAGTTGCAGGACGACCTACACCTGCCATATCTTTAATACAGATCTCATCGGCACCCATTTCTATCAGTGCATCTGCAAGATTTGTGTAATATTCAACTGTGTGAACGGGTGATACAGTCAGACTTAAAGCTGCCTGTGATATCATTCCTGCTTCTTTTGCAAACTTGATGGAGTTCTCGAGGTTTCTGGGGTCGTTGAGCCCGTCGAATGAACGTGCAATATCTGTTCCCTGCTTTTTCTTCACCTGAAACATCAGTTTACGCACATCAGCGGGTACAGGACTCATGCGGATTCCGTTGAGTCCGCGCTCCAGCATGTGTGTTTGTATACCTGCATCGTTAAATGGTTGTGTCCATTCGCGAACTGACTTGTTGGGATTTTCACCAAACAGAAGATTAATCTGTTCAAATCCTCCGCCGTTGGTCTCTACCCGGGCAAAACATCCCATGTCGATGATTGCCGGAGCAACTTCTGTTAACTGGTCAACCGTGGGAACGTATTTTCCGGACGATTGCCACATGTCTCTGTAAAGTAGACTGAATTTAATCTCTTGTGCCATATTTGTTTTTTTGATTTATTTTTTTCGGATTGATTCTACTCTGCCCTGCCCTTGAGTTATCACATCAACTGCTGCAGTGATAGCTGCAACTTTCCTGGTGTTCGCTCTTTTACCTTGTTTGGTAGTTCCATCGGGGGTGTCGTCATGCATATACTTATTGGTAAGGTTTATAAGAAGATTGCCAAGTGCCACAACGAGCGATAAGACAATCATTACCATTATAATACCTGTAAGCAATAATCCAAATGCAGTTCCAAGATTTTCCATACGTATCTTACTTAATTATTATTTTAAAGATTGTATAACCTAATAACTCTTCAGTGATAATCCATAACCTCAATGGAAATTGAAAGAAATAGAGATGATTTTGTGAGAGAGTGTAAGTTTCTGAATTCAAATTTACAAATAATATTCTAAATTATGCACGAAAACTTACATATTGTGCACTATTAAACAAAATTTAATACAAAATCCTTAAACGAAAAATCAGCTTCCGGTAATCTTGAAATATTACAGAAAGCTGATTATTACAATGGGTTAAAAGCAAGCAGTTTGCCTGACTTTTTGTTTGTTAAATCAAAGTCTTGCGACTGAAACTTTACATATTTTTAATATTCGTCTTTTGTGTGATTCAATTTAAGTGATTTCATAATTTCAACAACTGCAATCGGTACAAGTGACAGTCCTAGGACATACAACCAGTGGATACCATCCATTTCAACTATACCAAACACATCTCTTGCAACAGGTATGAGCAGTACAGCCAGCATAAGCATCGCAGAGGCCAGTATGGCCAGTATCAGGTGTTTATTACTTGCCAGACTTGTTCTGAAAGATGACAGTTTGTTTGAGTGCAGGTTGCGTACATGGAATAGCTGAGAGAAAGCAAGTACAGCGAAAGCCATTGTTTGTCCAAGAACCTGTCCTCCGTCGTTGCGCCCTATATAATAGGCTGCAAGTGAAATTAAACCGATTGTTGCGCCCTGGTAAACAATCCTCCATATCATTCCTTTTGAGAAGAATCCTTTTTTAGGATCACGCGGGTTTCGTGTCATCACATCTTTCTGGGCAGGGTCCATGCTGAGGGCAAGTGCCGGGAGACTGTCCGTAACAAGGTTTACCCATAATATAAGTATGGGTGACAGAGGATTTCCGATATTAAGGATTGCAGCAATAAAAATGAGTAATACCTCGCCCATATTAGCGGAAAGAAGGAACTGAATTACTTTGAGGATATTATCATAAATGCGTCTTCCTTCTTCAACGGCAGTTACAATTGTGGCAAAATTATCATCAGTTAGCACGACATCAGAGGCATCCTTGGCTACTTCTGTGCCAACAATCCCCATCGCAACACCTATATCGGCCTGCTTTAGTGCAGGTGCGTCATTTACGCCGTCACCCGTCATAGCTACTATATCACCGTGACTCTGCCATGCCTTTACAATTCGTACTTTATGCTCCGGGGCAACACGTGCGTAAACTGAATAGTCGCGAACATCACGTTTTAGCATCTCGTCGTCAATTTCCTCTAAATCAGTGCCGGTAATTGCCTTATCTCCTTCCTTATGTATTCCTATCTCATCAGCAATTGCTACGGCTGTGACTTTATGATCCCCTGTAATCATTACAGGACGAATACCTGCTGTTTTGCATTTTTTTACTGCCTCTATAACTTCAGGACGTGCAGGATCGATCATGCCGAGGAGTCCGATGAAGATTAAATCGTTTTCTACGGTTTCAGCGGTGACACTTGCAGGAATCTCATCAATATCTTTATATGCAACAGAGAGAACACGCAACGCTGATTGAGCCATTCTTTTATTCTCTTTTCGAATTGTTTCCTTATCCTCTTCTGTAATAGGTCTTACTTTTCCATGAATAACTATTCGTGTGGTGACGTCAAGTACTTCATCCAAACCGCCTTTGACATTGACGCGGAGATTTCCCTCTTCCATCTTGTTGATGGTAGCCATACGTTTTCTTTCCGAATCGAAGGGTACCTCCTGAACTCTGGGATACACTTTCTCAATTTCATTCTTATTCATTCCAAGATTCAGAGCGACAGCAACGATTGCTGTTTCGGTTGGATCTCCCGAGAGCTCGTGGCCTCCGTCAGGTAATATTTTTAGGTGTGAGTCGGTGCATAACAGTGAAGACTGAAGCAGGGTAACTTCATCTTTGTCCAGCTCTTCAGGGATGGGCGGATTTTTGAAATTAATTGTATTTCCACCTGTCCAGCCCTCTACTACGGTCATTTTGTTCTGGGTAAGAGTTCCTGTTTTATCGGAACAGATAACTGTGGTACTGCCGAGAGTTTCAACCGATGGCAGTGTGCGTACGATTGCGTTCTTTTTAACAAGACGCTGTACGCCGATTGCCAGCACTATTGTGGATACAATCTGAAGTCCCTCGGGAATCGCTGCTACGGCAAGGCTGACTGCCATCATGAGCATCTCCAGCCAGTTATTGCCGTAAAGTGTGCCTATAACGAAGATTACGGTACAGATTATGAGTGCTACGTATCCCAAGACTTTACCAAGCTGACCCAGCCTTTTACTCATGGGGGTTTCAGTGGCCTCTGTATCTTGGAGCATATGAGCAATTTTGCCTACTTCGGTATTCATGCCTGTTCCCACAATTACTCCTCTTCCGCGTCCGTAAGTGACTATGCTGGTTGAGAACGCCATGTTGGTTCTGTCGCCCAGTGGTATCTCATCTCCTTCAAGTGGAGTGTTGATCTTATCCACAGGCACTGACTCGCCTGTAAGTGCTGACTCCTGAACTTTCAGGTTGACTGCCTCCAGCAGCCTCATATCTGCAGGTATAATATCACCTGTATCCAATACAACTATATCTCCGGGGACAATATCTGTGGAGTCAATCTCTTCTGTCTGTCCTTCCCTTAAGACTTTTGTACGCGGTGAACTCATCTTGTTGAGTGCTTCAAGCGAAGATTGTGCTTTTCTCTCCTCAACGGTACCAATTATGGCATTGAGCAATAAAATGGCAAGTATCACAAAGGATTCAACCAAACCCTCACCTTCCATGACGCCGATTACGCCTGAAATGACTGCTGCGACAAGCAGTATCACTACCATACTGCTTTTGAACTGTTCAAGAAAAATTGAAAGCAGAGATTTTTGTTTCTTTGAAGCAAGCCTGTTGAGTCCGTACTTCTCTTTACGTTTTTCTATTTCAGGCTTTGAAAGTCCGGCTTCCGGACTCACTTCGAACTTTTGCAAAACCTCTTCAACCGATTGGTTATAATATTTCACCATCTGGAATGTTTTTTAGTTTATCTTTGGTTTTGGTTTAAATTATGGTCTCTAAATTAAAGGGCTCCATATTTAATACAAAAATAGCACAATAAATAGAGTGCTGATAATAGAAGTTCAGATATTTAACACTTTACAACTAAATTACACAAGGTGTATGTTATATAACATAATCGTAACATTTTTCTTTGTCACTCGTTTTGCATAAATTGCAGGTCTGATAAGTAAAGTTATGACTTTGCCGGTCTTAATAGACGCAAAGTCTTTTTTAATACTAAATATCAAACAACAAAGAGAGAATTTAAATAACTAATAGACTGATAAACAGCAACCTGATAATCAATAAATCATCACAATTAATTTGGATTATTTTGAACACATGTAGTATAATTTAATTAATTAAAATATTTTCTAATCATGAAAGTTTACAAAACAAACGAAATTAAAAACATAGCCCTGATTGGTAATTCAGGGTCAGGTAAGACCACTCTCGCTGAAGCTATGCTTTTCGAGTGTGGTCTATTAAGACGACGCGGAACAATTGAAGGAAAAAACACTGTAAGTGATTATTTCCCTGTTGAAAAGGAGTATGAATACTCTGTATTCCCTTCTGTAATATCCTACGAGTGGAAAGATAAATTAATGAACTTTATCGACTGCCCGGGATCGGACGACTTTGTAGGAGGCGTGATTACTGCTCTTAATGTTACGGATCTGGCTTTAATGCTTATAGATGCAGCAGACGGTGTGGAAGTTGGTACTATTAACCAGTTCCGCTATGTTGACGAACTTAAAAAGCCTGCTGTTATACTTGTAAACGGAATGGATCATGAAAAAGCTGACTATGAAAACACTCTTTCAAGCCTTAAAGAAGTATATGGAAATAAAATTGTCCCGGTGCAATATCCAATTGGCAACGGGGCATCATTCAATGGTATTATTGATGTACTGAAACAGAAGTTTTATCACTGGGAACCGGGCGCAACTGCACCTGAAGTACTTGATATACCGGATAATGAAAAGGAGAAAGCTGCTGAATTTTATCAGGTTCTGCTTGAAGCTGCAGCAGAAAATGATGAGGGACTGATGGAGAAATTCTTCGATCAGGGCACTCTGACTGAAGAAGAGATGCGTGATGGTATACATAAAGGTATGCTTAATCACAGCCTGTATCCACTCTTTTGCTCTTCAGCAGAAAAAAATATGGCAGTACACCGTATAATGAATTTCCTAAGTATGGTTGCACCGTCACCGGATGATATGCCTTCTCCTGAAAACTCCGAGGGTGAGGAGGTTGCACCCGACTCTTCTGCTCCCGCAAGTCTGTTTTTCTTTAAAACTACCGTAGAGCCTCATATTGGTGAAGTGAGTTACTTCAAGGTTATGACGGGAACGGTTAAAGAAGGTGATGATTTTACTAATGCTAACCGACAGACAAAAGAGAGGCTGGCACAAATTTATACTGTTGCCGGACAGATGCGTAATAAAGCTGAACAACTGCAAGCCGGCAGTATTGGTGTTGCTGTTAAGCTTAAAGATGTACGCACGGGTAATACACTGAATGCAAAGGGATCTGATCATCTGTTCAACTTTATAAAATATCCTGAGCCGCGTTACAGAAGGGCAATTAAGGCGCTTAACGAATCAAATTCAGAGAAGATGAATGAGGCTCTGAATCGTATGCGCGAAGAGGATCCGACATGGCTGGTGGAAATATCCAAAGAGCTGAAGCAGACTATTGTTTCGGGACAGGGTGAGTTTCACCTGAAGACGCTTAAATGGCGACTTGAAAACAATGATAAGATAGAAATTGAGTTTCTAGAGCCAAAAATTCCTTACCGTGAGACTATTACTAAATCAGCACGTGCTGACTACAGACATAAAAAGCAGTCGGGCGGTGCCGGTCAGTTCGGTGAAGTGCATCTGATTGTTGAACCTTATACAGAGGGCATGCCTCTTCCGGAAATATATAAATTTAACGGACAGGAGTACAAGATTCAGAATAGGGATACTCAGGTAATAGACCTTGACTGGGGTGGCAAACTTGTTTTTGTAAATAGTATTGTTGGCGGTTCAATCGACACAAGGTTTCTGCCGGCTATATTGAAAGGAATTATGGGAAGAATGGAACAGGGTCCTTTGACCGGATCTTATGCCCGTGATGTACGTGTAATTGTTTACGACGGTAAGATGCACCCGGTTGACTCTAATGAAATTTCGTTTATGCTTGCCGGAAGAAATGCATTTAGCACTGCTTTTAAGAATGCTTCTCCTAAAATTCTTGAGCCTGTATATAATGTAACGGTTTCTGTGCCGGGTGATTATATGGGTGATGTGATGAGTGACCTGCAGGGACGCCGTGCCGTAATTATGGGTATGGAAAGCGAAAAAGGGTTTGAGAAATTGAATGCCAGGGTTCCATTGAAAGAGATGAATACTTATTCTACCTCATTAAGTTCAATTACCGGCGGAAGAGGTTCTTTCTCTATGAAATTCGCAAGCTATGAACTGGTGCCGTCTGACGTACAGGAAAAACTTCTTAAAGAGTACGAGGAACAGGAAAAAGAGGATTAATCTCGTGTTAAATTTAATTGTTTAAAAAAATAAGGGTGGTTCTAATGAGCCACCCTTATTAATTAAATTAACTTTCGACTAATTGATCTTAGAATCCAGATTTCTTTTCAATGCTTCCAGAAACTCTCGCGTAGTTAGCCAGTTTTCACGGGAGACATCGGCACCATGAACAAGCATCGCCAGGTCTTTTGTCATTTCTCCTCCCTCAACTGTTTCAATACATACCTTCTCCAGCTTTTCGCAGAAATCAATAAGAGGTTGATTATTATCCAGCCTCCCTCTGTGAGCAAGTCCCCTTGTCCATGCAAAGATTGAGGCTATCGGATTGGTGCTTGTTTCCTTGCCCTGCTGATGCTGACGATAGTGCCTGGTTACAGTCCCGTGAGCGGCTTCTGCTTCAACAGTTTTCCCGTCAGGTGTAATCAATACAGAGGACATCATTCCCAGAGATCCAAAACCTTGTGCTACTGTATCGGACTGTACATCTCCATCATAGTTTTTACATGCCCATATAAAGCCTCCGTTCCATTTCATGGCAGAAGCAACCATATCATCTATCAAACGGTGCTCGTAGGTGAGTCCTGCCTTTTCGAAATGTTCCCTGAACTCATTATCATACACCTCCTGAAAAATATCCTTGAAGCGACCGTCATAAGCCTTCAGGATTGTGTTTTTTGTTGACATGTATAACGGGTAGTTCTTGTTTAATGCCATCTGAAAGGAGGATCGTGCGAAACCATAAATGGATTCATCGGTATTATACATTGCCATTGCAACACCATCACCATGGAAATCATACACCTCCCAGCTTTTGGTCTCACCATTTTCACCGGTGAATGTCATTGTAAGCTTTCCCTTTCCTTTAATTACAGTATCAGTTGCCCTGTATTGATCTCCAAAGGCATGGCGCCCTATTATGATCGGTTTTGTCCATCCCTGCACATAACGTGGAATATTACTACATATTATCGGTTCCCTGAAAACGGTGCCTCCGACAATATTACGGATTGTACCATTTGGGGATTTCCACATCTTCTTGAGCCCGAATTCCTCTACTCGTGCTTCATCAGGTGTTATGGTAGCACACTTTATACCTACATTATATTTATTTATAGCTTCAGCAGCATCTACCGTCACTTTATCATCAGTGTCATCACGATTCTGAATACTTAAATCGTAATATTTTATATCAAGGTCGATATATGGTAATATAAGTTCTTCTTTTATGAAGGACCATATTATACGCGTCATTTCATCACCATCCAGTTCAACAACCGGATTATCTACTTTTATTTTTTGCATTTTTACTACTACTTTCTCTCGTTCAGTGGAACAAAATCCTGAAATTCGCGAACATTTTTATAGGCAGGACGAATCAGACGCTTGCTTGAGAAGTTCATCTCTTCAATACGGTGTGCCGACCAGCCCACTATACGAGCCATAGCAAATAGCGGAGTGAAAACTTCAGTTGGTAATCCAATTGCATCGTAAACAAAGCCTGAATAGAAATCAACATTAACACATACATTACCCTTTGCTGTAGTTTTCTTTGATTCCATAAACATTTCTACCATACGTTCCTCAATCAGTTCCATGAGTGCAAATTCATCTTCACGACCCTTTTCCTTAGCCAGGTCTCTTGCCATATTTTTAAGCAAGCCGGTGCGTGGGTCGCTTATTGTATAAACAGCATGTCCTAAGCCATAAATCAGCCCGGTTCTGTCGTATGCTTCTTTCCTCAATATCTTTCTGAGGTAATTATCCACCTGATCAGCATCTTTCCAGTCTGAAATATTTTCTTTCATGTCTGCCAGCATTCCCATAACTTTAACATTTGCACCACCGTGAAGCGGTCCTTTTAGTGAACCGATACCGGCAGCTATGGCAGAATAGGTATCAGTCTCGGTTGAACTCGTTACTCTGACAGAAAAGGTAGAGTTGTTACCGCCACCATGTTCTGCGTGCAGAATCAAAGCCAGGTCGAGGATTCTAACATCCAGCTCGGTATACTTGTTAGGTCCCTTCATCATAAAAAGGAAGTTTTCCGAAACTGATTTTTCCGGTTTAGGAAGACGAACGTGCAGAGATCTGCCGCGCAGATCATGTCTTAGCACCTGATAGGCATAAGCTATAATAGTGGGAAACTTTGCAATGAGATTTGTGGATTGTCGTATTAGGTTGTCGGCAGAAATATCGTCTGGGTTTTCATCATAACAATACAGTTCAAGTACACTTCTAGCCAGAATATT
Organism: Fermentimonas sp.; assembly: GCA_028709385.1. Classification (GTDB taxonomy): domain Bacteria; phylum Bacteroidota; class Bacteroidia; order Bacteroidales; family Dysgonomonadaceae; genus Proteiniphilum. Next base: position 35,283 of record JAQVXD010000017.1, on the reverse strand, counting down.
CATGATGTTTTTTCCCTGAAGCGCAAGAATGTTCATCGTTGCCATATGATTCAGCGGCATAGTTTCTGCAATCATACTTCTTGTTCCTTCCAACTCCTCCTTATTAGGTAGACGACCTGAAAGCAGGAGAAATATAGTCTCCTCAAATCCTAAACGATTTTCACTTTGAATACCTGCAACCAACTCTTCGACATCCAGTCCTCTGTAGTAAAGTTTTCCGGGTATTGGTTTGAGTGAGCCATCCTCCTGTCGTTCGTATCCCACAACGTCACCTATACGTGTGAGTCCGGCAAGAACGCCTGAATGATCTTCGTTGCGCAGTCCGCGCTTTACACCCATTTTGGTAAAAAGTTCTTTATCTATATTGCTGGTGAATGCAATTGAATCCGAAAGGGTTTTAGTTAATTCTTCTTTGTTCATATTTTCAAAGTTCTATTTGTTTTTGATTTTTATTTTGTCTGCAGGTATTAATTACAGTTCTATTTTTAACATTGGGAATACCGATTTTGTTTTATTAAATCATATGTTTTCAATAACTTTTTCTGAAAACTCATGAGTAGAGAGAGGTTTGCCATTTTCCATGAATCTCGTCAGATCAGGTGTACCGTATCCATCCTCAAACAGTTTTTCCAGTGACGATGTGATCAGTTTGCCTGCCTCACTCCACCCCATGTGATCGAGCATCATAACTCCGGATAACAGCATAGAGCAGGGATTTGCGACATCCTTTCCTACAATATCAGGTGCAGTCCCGTGTGTAGCTTCAAATATTGCATGACCTGTCTGGTAATTTATATTTGCACCCGGTGAAATGCCAATCCCTCCAACCATTGCAGCCAATTGATCTGAGATATAGTCACCATTGAGGTTTAAAGTTGCGACAACAGAATACTCCTCTGGTTTCAAAAGTGTGTTTTGTAAAAAGGCATCTGCAATAACATCTTTAATAAACACCCTTCCGGAACCAACAGCTTCGTTATACATTTCGACTGCTTTATTTAAACCTTTCTCAACCTTTATCTGATTGAATCGATGTTCGGTAAATGTCTGGTCAGGAAACTCACGTTCAGCAAGATCATAGCCCCATTTCTTGAATCCACCCTCTGTAAACTTCATGATATTACCTTTATGAACGAGTGTTACAGACGGGAGTCTGTTTTTTATTGCATATTCAATTGCTGCGCGCACCAAGCGTTCAGTACCTTCCCTTGACACCGGCTTTACTCCAAACGATGAGGTTTCGGGGAATCGTATTTTAGTGACGCTCATTTCATCCTGAAGAAAATTAAGGAACTTCTTTGCTTCAGGTGTACCTGCAGCCCATTCAATACCCGCATAAATATCCTCGGTATTTTCACGGAAAATAGTTACGCTCACCTTTTCGGGATGCAAGAGCGGAGTTGCTACCCCTTTGAACCAGCGCACAGGACGCAAGCAAACAAATAAGTCCAGCTCTTGCCTTAATGCTACATTCAGTGACCTTATACCCTCGCCCACTGGAGTTGTCAGGGGACCTTTTATTCCAATCTTATGTCTGCGGAATGCCTCAACGGTTTCATCCGGGAGCCATGTGCCTACTTCGTTAAATGCTTTCTCGCCGGCCAGGACCTCCACCCACTCAATCTTTCTATTACTTCCAAAAGACTTTTCTACTGCTGCATTGATAATCTTTTGCACGAAAGGGGTAATTTCTTTACCAATCCCATCACCCTCAATAAAGGGTATTACCGGATTATCTGACATGATCAAACCATAAGCCTGTTTTGTTGTTTGCATTGGTATAATATTTATGGTTTGTAAGTTACTTCATTGCATTTAAAGCACTTCCGGCTCTGAACCACTCAATCTGCTGTTCATTATATGTATGGGAAGCCTTGAAAGTATCTTTTGTTCCGTCTGCATGAAGAAGCTGAACAGTAAGATCTTTACCCGGAGCAAAGTCTTTGAGTCCTAATATTGATATTTTATCTCTTTCCTGTATTTTATTGTAATCTTCGTTATCAACAAACGTAAGTGCAAGCATTCCCTGCTTTTTAAGATTCGTCTCGTGGATTCTTGCAAAAGACTTTACAAGTATAACTTTAACATTCAGATGCCTTGGCTCCATTGCCGCATGTTCACGACTTGATCCTTCGCCATAGTTTTCTTCTGCTACAACTACAGAGCCTACTCCTTGCGATTTATATTTACGCGCCAGTTTGGGAACATTAATATATTCATTTGTTTCCTGGTCAAGTACAGCATTAGTCTTATCGTTAAAAACATTCACTGCACCGATTAACATATTATCAGAAATATTGTCGAGATGACCTCTGAATCGGAGCCATGGACCAGCCATCGATATATGGTCTGTGGTACATTTGCCCTTTACTTTTATCAGCAGAGGCAAATCAGTCAAATCCTCACCATCCCATGCAGGGAACGGCTCAAGCTTTTGAAGACGATTTGAATCAGGATCAATAGAGATCTCAATCTCATGCCCATTTTTTGCTGGTTCAATATAACCGGCATCTTTAACTTCATATCCCATTGGAGGCTTCTCGAAACCGGTCGGTTCTTTTAGTTTAACCTTCTCTCCTTTTTCATTTTCCAGAGTGTCGGTAAGTGGGTTAAAACAAAGATCACCTGCAATAGTAAGCGCAGCTACCAGCTCGGGCGAAGTAACAAATGCATGTGTATTGGGATTACCGTCATTCCTTTTTGCAAAGTTCCTGTTGAATGAGGTAACGATAGAGTTTTTACGGTCTTTTACATCATCATCCCGTTTCCATTGTCCGATACAGGGACCGCATGCATTTGCAATTAATGTAGCTCCTGCATCTTCAAATATCTTAAGTATTCCGTCACGCTCTGCAGTATAACGTATCTGTTCAGAGCCTGGATTGATTAAAAACTGTGCTTTAACGGGAACATGCTCATCACTTGCTTGCTTTACGATCGACACAGCTCTGGTAAGATCTTCATAAGATGAATTTGTACATGAGCCTATAAGGCCAACCTCCATTTTGCGTGGCCAGTTATTCTTTTTTACAGCCTCTCCGAATTCTGATATTGTATAAGCAGCATCAGGCGTAAATGGTCCGTTAATATGTGGCTCAAGCTCAGAAAGATTAATCTCAATCAGCTGATCGTAATACTTTTCAGGATTTGCTACAACTTCCGGGTCGGGCTGAAGATGTTCCATTATTTTACGCGCTTCATCGGCAACTTCTTTACGTGATGTCTGCTCTAAATAGTCTGCAGACTTTTCATCAAACGGAAAAATTGAGGTGGTAGCACCTACTTCTGCACCCATATTACAAATAGTACCTTTTCCTGTTGCCGTGAGTGTTTCAGCACCTTCACCAAAATATTCTATGACAGCATTTGTACCCCCCTTAACAGTCAGTATCCCTGCCACTTTCAGGATTACATCTTTCGGAGCGCTCCATCCGGAAAGTTTGCCAGTCAGCTTAACTCCTATCAGCTTAGGCATTTTCAGTTCCCATGGCAATCCTGCCATTACATCAACTGCATCTGCCCCGCCAACACCAATTGCAATCATTCCCAGACCACCTGCGTTTGGTGTATGAGAGTCGGTTCCGATCATCATTCCTCCAGGGAATGCGTAGTTCTCAAGAACTACCTGATGAATAATACCGGCACCCGGTTTCCAGAAGCCAATTCCAAATTTATTTGATACATCCCGTAGAAACTCGTAAACTTCTCTGTTGGTTACATTTGCAGTTTCCAAATCGGCATCTGCATTTTTATATGCCTGTATCAGATGGTCACAATGAACAGTGGAAGGTACAGCAACGCTTGTACGTCCCGAATTCATCAACTGGAGCAATGCCATCTGTGCAGTAGCATCCTGCATCGCTACCCTGTCCGGTGCAAAATTCACATAATCACCTGCACGCTTGTAATTTTTAACTGGAACATCCGGAGAAAGATGGGTTAAAAGTATTTTTTCTGTTAGTGTTAACGGACGTTGCAGAGCCTCTCTTACCTGTTTAATTTTTTCTGGTAACTGCTCGTATACTTTACGAATAATGTCAATATCAAATATCATACGGAAAATAGTATTAAAATATTTTAAATAATTAGTTTATCAAGATAATGCTTGACTTTTTAACAAAATAGTAAGGGAAAAGTTCGTATTAAAGGCTGGTTAAATCATTTAAAAGTACCACTTTATTAACATGATCTGTTTAAATACCTGTCATAGTTGATTTTTTGGAAACCTATATTAACAACACTAACCCATTTATGTTCAATAATATTTTTAATAATCACGAAAATAATCTGTAACTTTGCTGTCAAATAAGAAACAGAGTTAAATAAAGGTCTATTTCACTTGGCTTCATGATTGAGCACGAAGGAATTATCGAAAAAATAAACGGAGATCAAATAACCGTTCGTATTATTCAAAAGTCGGCATGCAGTGCCTGTCATGCTAAAGGTGCGTGCACGGCAGCTGATTCAAAGGAAAAGCTTGTTAATATTTCTGACTCTTCAGGCCGGTTCAACGAAAAAGAACCGGTAATTATTGAAGGTAAGGAATCTATGGGCTACAATGCTGTTTTATGGGCATTTGCAATCCCCCTTATAATTTTAATCTCCATATTGGTACTATCTTTAAACTATTTAAAGCTTAGTGAAACTGAAGCTGCATTAAGCTCAATTATTGCATTGGCACCCTATTATTTAATCCTGTATCTGTTCAGAAACAAAATGGCTAAAACGTTTAAATTCAGTATTAAAAAAACAAATTAATAATATGAGTGTATTACTAACTGCCGTTGCAACCCTCGGAGCTATTGGGGCTGGAAGCGCTGCAATACTCTACATGGTTGGACAGAAATTTAAAGTTGAAGAGGATCCTCGCATACAGGAGGTTCAGGACTCTTTACCTGCTGCTAACTGTGGTGGTTGCGGTTTTCCCGGATGCGCTTCTTTTGCAGCTGCATGCGTGAAAGCTGAAACTATGGATGATCTGTTCTGTCCCGTTGGAGGTCAGACCACAATGGACCGAGTTGCAGAAATACTTGGACAAAAAGCACCTGTTGCGGTAAAAAAAATAGCTGTAGTCAGATGCAGCGGAACATGCGAAAGTCGTCCGCGTACAAATCTGTATGACGGAGTTTCAAACTGTACAATAGCATCTGATCTATACGGAGGAGATACCGGTTGTTCTTTTGGATGCCTGGGACTGGGCGATTGTGTTGATTCATGTACCTTCGATGCAATACATATTAATCCGGTAACGATGTTGCCGGAAGTAGTAGAAGATAAATGCACAGCCTGCGGAGCATGTGTAAAAGCTTGCCCGAAGGACATCATTGAGCTCAGGAAACAGGGCCCCAAATCACGCCGTATTTACGTAAGTTGTGTTAATGAGGACAAGGGAGGTGTAGCTAAGAAGGCATGCGAAGTAGCATGTATAGGCTGTACAAAATGCCAGCAGGTTTGTCCCTTCGAAGCTATAACAATCGAGAATAACCTTGCATTTATTATAGATGACAAATGCCGTCTATGCCGCAAGTGTGTACCGGTTTGTCCGACCAACTCAATACTGGAGCTCAACTTTCCTCCTAAAAAAGATAAACCGGGAACACAAAAAGAAGAGACAGTTACAATAACTGCTTAATCTTAATCTGTAAGAAATAAACTATATGTTAAAAACATTCAGAATTGGCGGTATTCACCCAAAGGAGAATAAAATATCGGCAGGAAAGGCAATACAAAAAATTGACATTCCTGAGCAGGTAATAATACCGTTGTCCCAGCACATTGGCGCTCCTTGTCAGCCAATTGTGAAAAAAGGAGATAAAGTAAAAGTAGGCACACAGATCGGTAAGTCGGTAGGTTACGTATCAGCTAACATTCACTCACCTGTATCGGGTACTGTACAAAAAATAGATACGGCTCTTGATTCCAGCGGATACAAACGCGATGCTGTTTTTATTAAAACAGAAGGAGATGAATGGGAAGATACTATAGACAGAAGCAACAACATAAAAAGAGAGTTCAATTTATCTTCCGAAGAGATACTCGAAAAGATATCTAAAGCAGGTATAGTTGGTATGGGCGGAGCTACGTTCCCTACCCATGTAAAACTTACACCTCCCCCGGGCACAAAAGCCGAAGTCTTAATAATAAACGGGGTTGAATGCGAACCTTATCTCACTTCAGACCATGCTTTAATGCTGGAGAAAACTGAAGAGATCCTGGTGGGTACAACCATAGTAATGAAGGCATTAAAAGTTGATAAAGCAATTATTGGAATAGAAAACAACAAGAAAGATGCTATATCACGATTCAGGGAGTTGATAAAATCCTATCCCAATATTTCTGTCGAAGAGCTTAAAGTTCAATATCCCCAGGGTGGTGAGAAACAACTTATTGATTCATTGATCCGCAGACAGGTACCAAGTGGTTCTCTGCCTATATCTGTTGGCGCAGTTGTACAAAATGTCGGAAGTATATACGCGATATATGAGGCAGTACAAAAAAACAAACCGCTTGTAGAAAGAGTGGTTACCGTGACAGGTAAAGATGTGAAACTACCGATGAATATTCTGGCAAGAGTCGGAATACCTCTTAGTAATCTGATTGAAAAAGCTGGAGGCTTACCCGAAACAACAGGCAAAATTGTAAGCGGCGGACCTATGATGGGTAAAGCAATTGCAAGTGTAGAAATTCCTGTCACCAAGGGTACTTCAGGTATATTGATAATACCTACTCTTGAAGCAAAACGAAAAGCCATGAGAGACTGTATACGCTGTTCAAAATGTATCAGTGTATGCCCGATGGGACTAAACCCCACATTGCTGATGAATCTGACAGAATATGAGGTATGGGATCGTGCAGAAACAAATCATATAACCGACTGTATTGAATGTGGCTCATGCAGCTACACCTGCCCTTCTAACCGCCCGCTGCTGGATTACATTAAATTAGGCAAAGGCAGGGTTAATACAATAATCAGAGCAAGAAAAAATTAAAGCAGATTTTAGTAGGATATGGAAAACAAATTAATTGTCTCGCCTTCACCACATGTGCATAGCGGTGACAGTATCGAAAAAAACATGTATCATGTTCTCATTGCGCTGATTCCGGCGTTCTTGATTGCACTTTACGTGTTCAGGCTCGAGGCATTGGTAATAACAGTGTGTTCGGTGCTGTTTTGCGTTGGATTTGAATATCTCATCGTAAAATACATCATGAAGAAAAAGCCTACTGTTTTGGATGGCTCAGCTATCATTACAGGAGTTTTGCTTGCATTTAACGTGCCTTCAAACCTACCGATATGGATTCTGGCACTTGGTTGTCTTTTTGCAATCGGTGTGGTTAAACTGTCATTCGGAGGACTTGGTAACAATATTTTTAATCCTGCAATCGCAGGTCGTATATTTCTGCTGATTTCTTTCCCTGCACAGATGACAACATGGCCGGTAACAGCAGTAGCAGAGGCAACAGATGCAGTAAGTTCTGCAACAGTGCTGGGTAATATTAAATATGCTCCTGAAATACTCCCGTCTCTGCAGCAAATGTTTCTTGGTTTTGAGGCAGGATCACTTGGTGAAATGAGTGTTATCGCAATATTACTGGGGTTAATTTATCTTCTGTGGAAAAGAGTTATAACATGGCATATACCTTTTTCGATATTTGCTACTGTAGCCATTTTTACCGGAATTATTTATATATTTAATCCAATCCCGTTATATAATCCGTTAATACACATTTTTTCGGGGGGACTGATGCTGGGAGCTGTTTTTATGGCAACTGACTATGTAACATCGCCCATGACTAAAAAGGGTATGATAATTTACGGATGCGGTATAGGATTTGTTACGGTGGCAATAAGACTGTGGGGAGCATATCCCGAAGGTGTGTCATTTGCAATTTTACTAATGAATGCCTTTACACCATTAATCAATAATTACACATCACCAAAAAGATTCGGGGAGGTAGTGAAAAATGGCTAAATTAAAATCAACATTTAAGAATATGTTTCTTTCGCTTTCAATCATCTGTCTGACAGTAGCGGTACTACTTGCACAGGTGAATAAGCTTACAGCTGAACCGATAGCTGCTGCAAAAGCGATGAAATTACAGAATGCAATTGGAGATGTTGTTCCTGAATTTGACAACAACCCAATTGATGAAGCTTATTTAATGCCTGACGGAAGAGGCGACTCACTGCTTGTTTACCCTGCCAAAAAAGGTGATGAGGTGGTAGGGTTCGCAGTTAACAGCACTGCAGCAGGCTTTGGCGGAAACTTCCAGATTATGGTAGGATTTGATGTAAATGACAAAGTCGTCAACTACGCTGTTCTGCAGCACGCTGAAACTCCCGGTCTGGGATCAAAGATGGATGTTTGGTTTAAGGATACAACAAAACCTTCACAATCCATTATCGACAGAAATCTTTCGAAGGGTATGCTTTCCGTTACAAATGACGGCGGAACAATAGATGCCATTACAGCTTCAACAATAACGTCAAGAGCATTCTTAGATGCTGTAAACAAAGCTTACTCGGCTTACGCTCAAAGTAATGCAGATGCAGATACCGGAGCTACAAAAGATGAATCGGGAAAAAACAGCGGTAATACTGAGTCTGAAACAGATGATGAAAATATTACAATTGAAGTAGATGAACTAACAGAGGAGGAAATCAGCAATGAATAAAAACTTAAAAGTACTGATTAACGGAGTAATAAAAGAGAACCCGATTTTCGTTTTACTGCTTGGGATGTGTCCTACTCTGGCAACAACAAGTTCCGCGATTAACGGGATGAGTATGGGACTTGCAACCATGTTTGTTTTAATATGCTCTAATGCAGTCATTTCGATGTTAAAGAACGTGATTCCCGACATGGTGAGAATCCCTGCATTTATTGTAGTAATTGCAACATTTGTTACTGTTATCGAGATGCTTATGAATGCATATGTGCCTGCACTTGCAGAGAGTCTGGGAATATTCCTTCCGCTGATTGTTGTGAACTGTATCGTATTAGGACGTGCAGAAGCTTTTGCAGCAAAAAACAGTGTGATATCATCAATATTCGACGGAGTAGGTATGGGATTAGGGTTTACCTTTTCATTAACCCTGCTTGGTTCTGTCAGAGAACTTCTGGGTACAGGTGCAATCTTTTCTTTGAAAATATTTCCAGAAGAGTACGGCTCACTTTTATTTGTTCTTGCACCCGGTGCATTTATTGCATTGGGCTACCTGATATCAATATTCAACACTTTACAGAGAAAAAGACAAACTAACCAGTAATAAATTATTATGGAACTGATAGGAATTATAATAGTAGCAATATTTGTTAACAACGTAGTATTTTCCCAGTTTTTGGGAATATGTCCGTTTCTGGGTGTATCAAAGAAAGTGGATACTGCTATTGGAATGGGAGTTGCCGTAATGTTTGTTTTAACCATTGCAACCGTTGTTACATATCTTATACAAAAAGCGATACTGGAACCTTTTAATTTGGAGTATCTGCAGACAATATCCTTTATTCTTGTAATTGCCTCACTTGTGCAGATGGTTGAAATTGTACTTAAAAAGACCTCTCCTGCTCTTTATGAAGCATTGGGTGTGTTTCTGCCTTTAATTACTACAAACTGTGTAATTCTTGGTGTTGCTATCCTTGTTATACAAAAAGATTTTAATCTGCTTGAATCTGTCATTTACGCTGTATCTACTGCAATAGGATATGCACTTGCAATAATAATATTCTCAAGTATACGTGAACAGTTGGCCTTAACTAAAGTACCTAAAGCAATGAAAGACATCCCGATTGCCCTTATTACAGCCGGCATTATTGCTATGGCTTTTATGGGATTCTCAGGTATTGATCAGGTATTTTGATATTTTACTAATTTTCTTAATCAATAGATTATAAAGCTGTCAGATTTTTTCTGGCAGTTTTTTTGTATCATTTCTTGTCGTTATATTAACACAAATATTTATTGCCCATATCAGTGTTAAACCATTTTCTTAATATGAGGTCTTAGTGTTAAACAAAAGAAGTTCCACTTATTAAAAACTACGGATATGAAAGCAACATTATTAAAACACCCGATCACACTCGTTATACTAGCCCTGCTGTTAACTTCATGCTTCACATCAAGAGAAGTATATTCTCAGGGATATGATGAGTATTATGGAGATGAGTATTATGACGACTACAATGGAGGCGGAGTAAATTTCAACGTGTTCTATAATGAACTAAGGCCTCACGGCAGATGGATTAACAATGGTCGTCATGGCCGCGTGTGGATTCCTAATGTAGGTGGAGACTTTCATCCGTATGCTACAAACGGTTACTGGGTAATGACCGACTACGGTAATACATGGGTGTCTGACTACTCATGGGGATGGGCTCCTTTCCACTACGGAAGATGGTATTACGACGACTATTACGGTTGGGCATGGGTACCCGGATACGAGTGGGCACCTGCCTGGGTTAGCTGGAGAAGTGGCGGTGGATACTACGGTTGGGCACCAATGGGACCTGGCATAAACATAAATATCAATATAAATCTTCCTGGAAACTACTGGACATTCCTGCCTCACAGTTACATGTATCACCGTAACATGAGAAGATATTACAACAGATACAGCCCGGCGATTTATAACAGGACTACAATTATCAATAACACATACGTCTATAATGACAACCGTTATTACAGTGGTCCTACAGCAAGAGAGTTTGAACAGACTACAGGCAGAAGAGCAACAGTCAGAAAACTTGAGAGCAGCAATAATCGCTCTGCAAGAAATACAAGGGTAAACAACAACGCTGTAAGTGTATATCGCCCAGAAAGTGGCAGCAGAAGTTCTTCTGCAAACAGGAACGCAACTGTCAATCCGACAAACAGAAGCACTTCAACAAACAGAAATAGTACGGTTAATCCTACAAATAGGAGTTCTTCAACAAACAGGAGCACTACGGTGAATCCTTCAAACAGAAGCACTTCAACAAACAGGAACGCAACAGTGGATCCAACAAACAGAAGCACTTCAACGAACAGGAACTCAACTGTGAGCCCTACTAACAGGAGCACTTCAACTAACAGGAACTCAACTGTGAGCCCTACTAACAGGAGCACTTCAACTAACAGGAACTCAACAGTAAGATCACAAAGCGCTCCAAGCAGCAACAACAGCTCAAGAGTGAGTCCTTCAAGAAGTACCTCAAGCAATAGAAGTTCAACTGTAAGATCACAGAGTACTACAAGCAGCAGCAACAGAAGTTCAACCGTAAGATCAAGTTCTTCTTCAAATAACAACAGGAGCAGTTCTTCAGGAACTTCAAGAAGTAGCAGCAGCAGTAGAAATTCAGAATCAGGCAGAAGCTCTTCAGGACGAAGATAATTTTTCTAAGTGTGCTTTCAATTTTAAGGCCGGGCAAATAATTGTCCGGCCTTATTTTGTATTATACTGTTCAATAAACGAAAGTATTAATCAATCCATCGTTTAGTCAGTTCCCCGTATTCATCAATACGCCTGTCACGGAAAAAGGGCCACCAGCGCCTTACATTCTCCGTTCTTTTTTTATCTATTTCAATTATCTGAGTAATCTCTTTAACATCTGCCTTGAATAGAAATTCTCCCTGTGGTCCGCAAATAAAACTATTCCCCCAAAACTGAATTCCGTTTGTCTGACCTGAAGGGTCCGACTCGTAACCGGTGCGGTTAACAGAAACAACTGGTATACCATTAGCTACTGCATGACCACGCTGTATGGTTATCCATGCATCCAACTGACGCTGTTTTTCTTCTTCACTGTCTGTTGACTCCCACCCTATTGCAGTGGGATAAATCAGTAATTCAGCACCTGACATTGCCATCAAACGGGCAGCTTCGGGATACCACTGATCCCAGCAAACAAGTACTCCGAGGCGGCCGACAGAAGTATCAATTGGATTAAAACCCAGGTCACCGGGTGTAAAATAAAACTTCTCATAATAAGCAGGATCATCCGGTATGTGCATTTTACGGTAAACGCCCGCAATAGATCCATCCTTCTCCAACACAACAGCAGTGTTGTGGTAGAGACCGGCTGCTCTTTTCTCAAAGAGAGAAAGTATTATTACAACCCCCAGCTCCTTGGCCAATTCACCAAAAGTATCGGTTGAATGTCCCGGAATAGTTTCTGCCTGGTCAAAAACATCAGTGTCTTCGGTCTGACAAAAGTAGAGACCGTTGTGAAGCTCCTGCATCACAATCAACTCAGCACCGTCACTTGCAAGTTGTATGATTTTCTCCTTTAACTTTTGGATATTTTCTGCAATATCTGCACTGTTTGCCTGTTGAATTATCCCAACCTTCATAATAAATTGAATTGAAATTAAGATTCCGGTAAAATACCTGTAATGTTAACACCAAATTTACACTCTTTGTTTTTTGTTGAACTTAAAATATTAAAATACAAGAGTATAAGGAAGTTTATAAAAATCCTTCGGGAAACTGCATTGTCAGACAATGAAGAGAACCGTGCTGTTTGATAAACGGTCTGCTGTCAATTCCCACAATCTCGCGGTCTGGAAATACCTCTTGCAATAAATGACAGGCAGTCTGATCCTTGGTAGACCCGTACGCAGGAACTATAACGGCATCATTAAGTATGATGAAATTGGCATACGTAGCAGGTAAGCGCCCACTGTCACCAAATAAAGCATCAGCCATTGGAAGTGCTACCAGATTGTACTTCTCACCTGCCTTTGTAACAAATGTTTTAAGCTCCTCTTCCATTGCTTTTAGTTGTGAATAATGTTCATCATCAACATCATCACATTTAACATAAGCAATTGTTGTTTCATTACAAAATCGGGCTAAGGTGTCAACATGACTGTCAGTATCATCACCTGCAAGATATCCGTAATTGAGCCATAATACTCTTTCTGCTCCCAGACTCTGTTTGAGATATTCTTCAATCTCACCTTTCTTCATAGGCTGATTACGATTAGGTGCTGACAGACAAATGGAAGTAGTAAGTATAGTACCGTTTCCGTCTGACTCTACAGACCCACCCTCCAGTATAAAGTTTTGATGATTTTGATAACTGACTGACTCGTTAAAGACTGACCCCTCAAACAATCTGCCAATAATCTGATTGTCATAGTTAGCGGCAAACTTCAATCCCCAGCCATTAAATCCAAAATCCAGCAGTACTGGCTTTCCATTCACAAAAACGGAAATTGCTCCATGATCACGTGCCCAGGTATCATTACTGTCAATCTCGGCAGATATCAAATTGGCCTGCTCTTCTTCTGTAAAATGGGAATTAATATCATATCCGTGTGGAATGACTACCAGCAGTTTTTCTCTTTTGAGAATCTCTTTCGACAGAGTTATGTAGCTTGATGTCACCTCATCGAGAACATCAGCCCAATCTGTTCCTGAGTGTGGCCATGTGATTTGTATGCAGCTCTGTGGAAACCACTCTGCAGGAAAATATACTTGAGACATATTTTTATCCCTCCATGTTGCCACGAACGATTCCACGGTTCGATGAACGAATAAAGTCTAATATCACCTGACGTTCTTCACTTTCCTGAATCTCGTTTTCAATCTTTTCTAATGCTTGCGAAACATTAAGGCCGGACAGGTAAATAAATCTGTACATCTCCTGTATTGAATTGATCTTTTCGCTGCTATATCCTCTGCGACGAAGCCCAACTATGTTTAAACCAACATATGTGATCGGTTCGCGACCAACCATAACATAGGGCGGAATATCTTTTGAAACTTTTGATCCCCCCTGAATCATGGTGTGTGAACCTATTCGTGAAAACTGATGAACAAGAGTTCCGCCGCTCAGAATTGCATAGTCGTCAATCTCAACCTCTCCCGCCAACTGAGTAGAGTTGCCGATTATCACATTGTCTTTAACAACGCAATCGTGCGCCACATGGCTGTAGGCCATAATTAGACAATCTTTTCCGACTTTTGTAAATCCTTTGGATGCTGTCCCTCTGTTAACAGTTGCGCATTCTCTTACTGTAGTGTTATCACCAATTTCAGCAATGGTATCTTCTCCCTTAAATTTAAGATCTTGTGGAATACCTGCAATTGTGGCATGAGGAAATATAGTACAGTTTTTGCCTATTCGGGAACCGCTAAGCACAGTTGCATGAGACATGATTCTTGTTCCGTCTCCAATCTCAGTATTTTGATCTACGTAAGCAAATGGCTCAACAACAACATTTTCTCCAAGTTTAGCTTCCGGATGTACAAATGCCAAATTTGAAATACTATTCATATTTATGGTAAATTTTTTATTACTTATTTTTCACTATCTGAGCCGTAAAATCAGCTTCTGAAATAACCTTATCGCCTATGAATGCAAGACCACGCATAGTTGCGATACCTCTTCTTACTTCACTTGACATTTCTACACGGAATATTAAAGTATCTCCGGGAACCACCTTATGTCTGAATTTGACATTATCTATCTTAAGAAAATATGTAGAGTATCTTTCCGGTTCATCTAACTTGGAAAGCACAAGAATTCCTCCTGTCTGAGCCATTGCCTCAATCTGCAGCACACCCGGCATTACCGGCTCTTGCGGGAAATGACCCGTAAAAAAGGGCTCATTGGTTGTAATATTCTTAACCCCGACTATGAATTTATCTGTAACCTGTATGATCTTATCCACCATCAGGAAAGGATAGCGGTGAGGAAGCAGCTCCCTGATTCTGATATTGTCCATTACAGGTTCTGCATTTGGATCATATACGGGCGGTTGAACTTCGTTAAGCTTAATATCCTTTCTTATCAGGCGGGCTAATTGATTATTTATTTTATGCCCGGGACGAATGGCAATTAGACGGCCCAGGATAGGCTTACCGATCAATGCCATATCTCCTATGATATCCAGCAACTTGTGACGTGCAGGTTCATTTGGAAACATCAGCTCCCTGTTATTAAGATAACCCAGCTCCTTAGCATCCTGACGAGGAACATTAAGTTCATCAGCAATCACATCAAGCTCATCCTGAGGTAGCTCTCTTTCGTATATAACAATTGCATTATCCAGATTACCGCCTTTAATAAGACCTGCTTCACGGAGTTTTTGTATTTCTCTTACGAATACAAAAGTACGTGAGGGTGCAATCTCTGTTTCAAAGTTAGTCACATTATCCAATGTTGCCGACTGATTTGGGATGTATTGTGAATCAAACTCGATGAAAGAATTTATACAGAAAGCATCATCAGGCAGCAGAGTCAGTTTAGATCCTGTTTCAGGATCAGAAACCTCAATCTTTTTTCTGACGATATAGTAATTTTTATCTTTATCCTGCTTAACGATTCCAGCTTTCTTAATTGCTTTAACATATTCAATTGAACTGCCGTCGAGAATCGGGAATTCAGACGCATTCACCTCAATAAGGCAATTGTCAACCCCTAGGGCATATAATGCAGCCATTCCGTGTTCAATTGTACTCACCGTTACATTGTTTTTCCCTATCACGGTTCCACGCTGAGTGTTTACAACGTGATCAGCCAACGCCTCCAGTATAGGCTGGTCTTCAAGATCAACTCGCTTTATTTTTACACCATGATCTTCCGGGGCAGGATTGAAAGTTACAATGATATCTAAACCTGTATGCAATCCGATACCTTTAAGGGTGAAGCTGTTTTGTAATGTTTGTTGTCTCACAATATTTTATATATAATTTTCACAATACACCAATATTTGTGCAAATATACAACCAAAAGCACAAATTTCAGTAACAAAATTTGAAATGTTTATAAATCTGAATTAAATCGATTGCTTAGTCAATCGGCTCTAATTTCTTTTTAAGTTCAGCGATCTCTCTTTCCAGAGTATTTAACTGCCTGTACATATCTGGAAGCTTGGGAATGATAATACTCGATTTAAAGAAGTTTTTAACCGGAAAAGCGGGCGATCCCATGAGTTCAGAGTCCTCTTTGGTGTTACTGATTATACCTGCCTGGGCACCGATCTGACTATTTTTCCCTATCGTAATGTGGCCTCCGATACCTACTTGTCCTCCTAATACACAGTTCTCCCCTATCTTGGTTGATCCGGCAATTCCTACCTGAGCAGCCATTGCCGTATTTTCTCCTATCTCACAATTATGAGCAATTTGTATTAGGTTGTCAAGTTTCACTCCGCGACGAATAATTGTAGAGTCAATAACCGACCTGTCGATGGTTGTATTTGCACCAATTTCCACATCATCTTCTATTAACACATTGCCAAGCTGCGGGATTTTATGATAAATATTATCTTCCTTGCTATAGCCAAAGCCATCTGCACCAATAACTGAACCCGAGTGAATTATGCAGTTGTCACCAATAACACAGTCGTGGTATATTCTTACTCCGGGGTATATTGTTGTATTTTTCCCGATCTTCACATTATCCCCAACATAAACCTGAGGGTATATTTTGCTGTTTTCACCTACTCCGGCATTTTCTCCTATATACGCAAATGCGCCTATATAAACATTCTCACCTACAACGGCCGAGTCTGACACAAAACTCATACTATCAGTGCCACTCTTTTGAGGAGCACTGTTTTTCACCATCTCCATCAGAGATGCCAGTGCAGAATAAGCATTTTTCACTTTAATAAGTGTTGCCGAAATTGGCTTTTCGGCAACAAAATCCTCATTAACCAATACAATATCAGCTTTTGTTGTATAAATAAATGAAGTATACTTTGGATTAGCAAGAAACGAAATTGTGCCCGGTTTACCCTCTTCTATCTTTGAAAAACTTGAAACGGAAACATCCTGACTACCTATAACTTCCCCTTGGAGATAGTCGGCTATTTGTTTTGCGGTATAAGCCATTTGAAGAAATATTTTAATGAGACTGCCCTGAACGAGGAAAAAATCTATAAAAGAACGGACATCCTCTCAATTTATAAATTAAAACTGCAAATTAACAACATATTTCTCAACTTATACCCAATTGATTCATAATATATTTTAAACCCGGTCTTCCTAATAATCATTTCCGTAAAGAGAGACTTGAAACAAATATACTAAACACATACCTGCGACGTACCAACTACTAACCAACTCCTAAGATAACTTATATAAATATGACGTTGAACAGGAGTTGATTCGAACATGGTACGCAATTAATACGAGTGATGTATATGCAATGCACAGACAATTTCATTCTCCGATATAACAATGATGTGAAAGTTGATTTGTGAAATTAAAAACTAATTGGTAATTTTGCGGTCACTTTTTCGGGATGTAGCTCAGTCCGGTTTAGAGTACGCGTCTGGGGGGCGTGGGGTCGGAAGTTCGAATCTTCTCATCCCGACAAAAGAAAATCAAGCACTTACCTTTGTGGGAGTGCTTTTTTTATGGCTTGTTCAAAATATTGCTTATCGGATTTAACCAGTTAAAACCTGATACAAACGGCAAATAAAATGCAAATATGACAACCTTTGAACCCTAATTTTTGTTTTCAGAAATAAAAAGTATTTTAGATTACCAATTCGATAATTAATACTCAAAACATGTTTAAGGAAATAGATCTCATTTCAACTGTAAGCGACCATTTAGTAGAAATCCCACCCGGTACAGTTGAATTAAGGGATAATAGGATAAAGAGGAGATGGACAACAGAGGTTGATGCATTTTTTCTGTTTAAATTTCCGGTGACACAGGATATTTATCAAAAAGTGATGAAAGAATCACCAAGTACCTTTAAAGGTGGAAGAAAACCAATTGAAACCGTTTCATGGATGGAGGCGATAAGGTTTTGTAATGCCTTATCCTTTTTGTTAGGATTAAAACCATGTTACACATTGGGAGATAAAGACGAGATAATATTTACTCCAAAGGAAAATGGATTTAGACTACCCACAGAAGCTGAGTGGCAGTATGCCTGTCAGGCTGGAACAGGAAAGATCCGATATGGTGAACTTGATGAAATTGCCTGGTATAAAGAAAATTCGCTTGGTGGAACTCAAGATGTTGGAGGGAAACTACCAAATGAATGGGGCTTATATGACATGTTGGGAAATATCTGGGAGTGGTGTTCTGATATCTATGACGAAACAGTTTATGGAACATACCGTATTTTCAGAGGAGGTGGCTGGAACGACAACGAACGGAGTGTCATGGCAACAACCCGCAGGAGAAGTCATCCTCTATCCTTTAAAATTGATGACTTAGGATTTAGAATTGCAAAAAATTATGGAAAATAACAAAACAACAACTTTTAAAGATTTGTTGATCGATGCATTTGTTTTGCTTTTTTGTTTGACATGATTGTGAAATACTAGCCTGTAAAAAGAAATCCATAAGTTTGAAGGCTAACCTTCAAACTTATGGATAAAAATAAACTAGACTTGTAAAAAACTGTAACCGTTAATTAGGACTAGCAACTCATTGTTTTCTCAGAACATTTTATACTTAGAAAAATCAGTATTTATCATACTGCCTGTTTCTTTGAGTGCCTGGTGAAATGCAAAGCAGGAATTTAAATCCTGTGGTATATGCCCTTTGACACCGCGATTGAGGTACTCATGCAACAGGGGACGATAATCAGGGTGTGCGCATTTTTCAATAATCTCTATAGCACGGTTTCTTGGTCCTTTTCCTCTCAGATCGGCAACCCCATATTCCGAAACAATAATCTTCACAGAGTGCTCGTTGTGGTCCTCATGAGTAGCCTTTGGAACTATGCAGCTGATCGATCCATTCTTGGCAGTTGAAGGAGTAAGAAAGATAGAAAGGTATGAGTTACGTGTAAAATCGCCCGACCCCCCTATTCCATTCATCATCTTGGTTCCGTTCACGTGAGTTGAGTTTACATTACCAAAAATATCTACCTCAATTGCAGTATTAAGAGAAATAATACCTAATCTGCGTGCAAGACCGGGATTATTTGAGATCTCTGATGGTCGTAGTACAAGCTTGTTCTTGAAGAATGATAAATCGTCATAAAACTTATTTAGTACCTCGTTACTAACTGTGAGTGAACAACCGCTTGCAAATGAGATGTTACCCTGCTGCATCATATCTATTACAGCATCCTGAATAACTTCAGTGTACACTTCGAAGCGGGGAATTGCAGGATTGCTTCCCATTGAAGACAGAACAGCATTTGCAATATTTCCCACACCTGACTGGATTGGCAGAAAGTGCGGAGGTATTCTTCCTGCTTTTAGTTCGGACACAAAAAACTCCGCCACATTATTCCCTATTCTGGAAGTAACTTCATCAACAGGTGCGAAACCTCCTCCTTCAGCCTCATTGTCTGTTTCAACCACATAAATCTTTGAGGGGTCAACCTTTACATATTCAAGTCCGACACGATTCTGAACCTCGAAAATTGGAATTTCGCGACGTTTTGGAGGATCCTGCAATTCATACATATCATGAATTCCACGGAGTTTGGACGGCACTTTTTTATTAAGCTCTACAATTATAATATCAGCCAGACGACAGATAGTTGGTGTAATTCCCACTCCTGTTGTGGGTACTATCTCTCCGGTTTCTGTCACATCGCAAGCCTCAACAACTGCCACATTTATTTTCCCGAGAAAACCATAACGAATCTCCTGGGCTAACTGTGAGAGATGAAGATCAAAAAAATCAAATTCCCCATTGTTTAAAGCTACACGCATATCCTTGTTGGTTTGGTATGGTGTGCGGAATTTAATTGCTTTTGCCCTGGTAAGCGAGCCGTCAATAGAATCACCTGTGGAGGCACCTGTGAATACACCGATTTTGAAAGAATTGCCTTTTGCGTGCTCCTCTTCAGCCTGTTTGGCAATTGCTACAGGTACAACCTTTGGGCAACCTGCATGAGTGAACCCGCTGAAACCGACATTATCATTATGTTTAACAAGTGATGCAGCCTCTTCAGCGCTAATAAATTTTAAAGCCATAAGAATATTTTTTATTTACTATTTTATTGATTATCTGATTTACCGATTAAACTGAGAAGCATTATATTCAATACCTCCTTTTTAAGATATCACTGTAAACAACTCCTTTTACCAACTCCTTTTTTTTGTTTGCCCCATTTAATTCCTCAACAACAGGATGTGTAACATATTTGGTATCGCCGGGAACTTCAGGCATTTCAGGATTGTCAAGCTCAGGGTCATATGACACAGACATCTCCGGGTCAAGATCGTATAAAGAATCGGATTCATTAATGTAATTTGAACTTTGTATAGATGACTCTTTCTTAAAGTCTGTAGTTAGTTCCATAGAGGACTGAAATGTAAAACCGCCTTGTTTCACACGTTGTTCTTTTTCACGGTTTATTTGTTTTAATCTTTTCTTCTTTTCTAATTCAAATTTTTTTAGCTGATCTTCTGACAAGAGAGGCGGTGTTGATTTTGCATCTTCCCTATCTTCGGGACTGAAGTTGGGATTCGGTTGCTGTTGCTGTTTTTGCTGTTCTTTTTTCTTCCTGGAATCATTAAAAAATCCCAATATCATAAAAAGTAACAGAAGGATTACATAAATAAGGTCGCCTGTTTCCATAATTTGATTAATTTTGCAACAAGACAAAAATAGTCTTTTTTTGTGTAATAGATAAAGGTTTGGTAAAAAAAACGAGAGCAACTTCACAGTCACTCTCGATACTTTAACCAAAACCTTAACTATGAAAAAATTTTTAATTTTTCCTTGCTACAAAAATAAGACAAGAATGATTATAATGCAACATAAAATGCTTTTAATCTTTGTATTTAACTTTTCTTAGACAGCAAAATTACTTAAATGTTTGCAGAAGTATTATTATCACAGTTTACCAACAAATAACATAGCAACTATGAACCCTGATATAAAAGACAAAAAACTCTACATAGAGACCTACGGCTGCCAAATGAATGTGGCTGACACCGAGGTGGTTGCATCCATCATGGAAATGGACGGCTACAGTTTGACCGAAAAAGAGAGTGAGGCTGATGCCATATTTGTAAATACATGTTCAATAAGAGAAAACGCAGAACAAAAGGTGATTCAGAGACTTGAATATTTTAATTCTCTGAAAAGAAAAAGAAAGGACAACCTGATAGTTGGTGTTTTGGGATGTATGGCAGAAAGGGTGAAATCTGATCTGATTGATAATCACAATGTGGATGTGGTTGTGGGACCTGATGCATACCTTGACCTGCCCAACCTTGTGGGTGCTGCTGAACAGGGCGAGAAGGCCATGAATGTTGAACTCTCCAAAACAGAAACGTACAAGGATGTAATACCTCTCAAACTTAACGGCAGCAACATCTCGGGGTATATCTCGATAATGCGGGGTTGTGATAAATTCTGCACCTATTGCATTGTGCCCTTTACAAGAGGACGTGAGCGAAGCAGAGAACCTGAAAGCATACTCAATGAATTAAAGGAAATGCAAAAGAAAGGGTTCAGAGAAGTAATTCTTTTAGGACAAAATGTTAATTCATACAGGTATAAGGACGGAGAAACAAAGGTTGATTTTCATGATCTGCTTGCAATGGTAGCTGAAGCAGCTCCCGAAATGCGTATCAGATTTACCACTTCGCACCCTTGGGATATGAATGATGAAACTTTAGAGACAATTGCAAAATACAAAAACCTTGCAAACTACATACACCTGCCTGTTCAGTCGGGTAGTTCACGAATGATGAAGCTGATGAACAGGAGATACGACCGAGAGTGGTATATGGAAAGAATTGCAGCAATAAAAAGAATTATTCCTGACTGTGGACTTTCAACTGATATCATGTGTGGCTTTCACTCCGAAACAGAAGAAGATCATCTTGAAACCCTTTCGCTTATGAGAGAGGTTGGCTTTGACTCTGCGTTTATGTTTAAATATTCCGAACGCCCTGGCACATATGCTGCTAAAAAACTTGAGGATGATGTACCTGAAGAGATAAAAACTCGTCGCCTGCAAGAAATCATCGATCTTCAGCTGGAACTTTCACGGGCAAGTAACGAAAAGGATATGGGAAAAGAGTTCGAAGTTCTTATCGAAGGCTTTTCCAAACGCTCGAGAGAGCAATTATTCGGTCGCAACGAACAGAACAAAGTTGTGATATTCGATAAAAAGAATCACCGAATAGGACAATTCGTGAAAGTCAGTATTACCGGTTTTACGTCGGCTACTCTCTTCGGTGAATCAATAGATTCAAATTAATTTAATATTGAATAATATAAACAATTTAGTTTGTAAAGTGTTTTACTTAAACAGAACCCTTTTAACGCTTGTACAGCGAGGTTCTCCCAAGATCAACTTTTAACAACAATGAGATCAATAAAAAAATAACAAACTATTAAACGCATAAATTATGAAATCAGAAGCAAAATTATTATTAGGTTTAGGAATTGGAATCGCACTTGGCGCAGCAGTTGGTTATATTATGGGAACTGACAAAAGAGAAGAGTGGCTGGAGCAGGCAAATGAGTTTGCCGATAAAGTCAGAGCTAACGTAAAATCAGCTGTTTACAAAGGAAAAAGTGAAGTTCATGATTTAAAAGAGGATATTGATGATATTGCTGAAATTGCAAAAAAAGAACTTGCAAAACAATAATATTATCCTCTAAAAAGGAAAACAATGGAAGAAAAAAAGGTAAGTACGCTGTTCGAGGAGATGAGGGATGATATTGGAAAATATATCAATAGTACACTCGAGCTCGGAAAACTTGAAGCATTTGAAAAATTCAGCTTAGGCTCATCTGCATTTTTGTATGGCTTAATACTAGCCGGCGCCGGTCTTATAGCATTGCTATTTATACTGGTTACTGCAGGACTATACCTGAGTGAACTACTTGACAGCTTATGGCTGGGATTTGGAATAGTGGCTGCATTCACATTATTGGTTTTGGTAATACTTTTGTTTATCAGAAAGCCAATGCAGAAGAAATACACCAATGTTATTGTACGTTTCCTAATGAAACAGGACGACAAGGATGAAAAAACCATTAACAAATGAGTAAGTATAAATTAGACCCGTTAGAAGGACTCCGGCTTGAAAAGAAACGCTACAGAGAAGAGCGTAAGATTGCAAGTCAGCGTTTATCGTATCAATTGCAATATCTGAATGATAATTGGGGTTCGATGCTTACAAAAGGTGTTACTTCATCAATAAAGTCTAAGTTTTCGGAGACAATGGATAACATGTCAACCTCTTCTTCCACTTCAATCACACCATTTATAACAAAAGCACGTAATCCGTGGCTCAATAATACTGTAACACAACTTATTTTGTCGAATTTACCACTTATCGGTTCAGCCACGTGGAGTATTGCAAAACCGGCACTTATTGCTTTCGGAGCTAAAAAGATAACATCTATACTTTTCGGCAGAAAGAGCAGGAAAAAATAATGCTTAATTATTATTTGAAGAAATACTTAACTATTATTTAAAGATTTGATCTGTGAACGGTGCTTACACCGTTCACTTTTGCTATTTTTGCGCATAGCTGGTTAACCTCTTCCGCACTATGGACATGTACATTAAACACACCCTCAAAGATACCGTCATTAGATGACACGTTAACACTTTGAATATTAAGGACTACATCCTCTGCAAGTTTTGCAAGTATCGAGCTTAATATACCAATTCTGTCTATCCCGGTGAATACAATAGAGGCAAGGAAAGAATACTGTCTGTAATCCCCCCATATTACATCAATTATCCTATCGCCGTAGTTGGATTTAAGTTTCAAACCGGTCTGACATGAACGTTTGTGAACTTCAACCTCCTCGTTTTCTGTAACAAAACCAAAAACATCATCACCCGGCAATGGTTTACAGCATGACGGTACAATAAAATTCTTTTTAAAATTAGACTCTTTAAGATCGTAAGGTGCATTTCTGTCTATTTTCTGAGGCGCCTGCAGTATGGAAACAGAAGTTTTAAGATCATCAGTTTCTTCAGTTAATTCTTCATCATCCTTTTTCTTAATTTTCTGATCACCTGCCGGTTTTTTAATCGCACTCATTGCCTGTTTAACATACCGTACAAAAAGATTATCTTTCTTTTCGGGCTCCTCCTTGATTTTCATAAATGCTTTTTTATCAGCAGGCAGAGTCGCCTCGTTACTTCCAATCAGATAGTACAAATCTTCTTTATTTTCAGCTTTGTACATATGAAGAATCTTATTGAAAATAGTATTATCTATCGGCTCCTGATCGAAAAGCTCATCGAGAAGATTTTTGCCCTTATCGGCAATACGGCGGCGTTGGCGTCGCAGCGAAGCTTCAATCTTGGTTCTTGCCTTGGCAGTAGTCACAAAATTAATCCATTCCGGCTGAGGATTAACTGATTGTGATGTTAAGATCTCAATCTGATCCCCGCTTCTCAATTTTTGACTCAACGGAACCAGAGTATGGTTAACTTTTGCACCCAGACAATGATCTCCTATACGTGTGTGGATAGAATATGCGAAGTCGAGGGCGGTTGCCCCTTGAGGTAAAGTTTTAATCTCCCCCTTGGGTGTAAATACAAATATCTCAGAGGAAAATAGATTCATCTTAACCGTATCCAGGAAATCAATCGCGTTAGGGTTTGGATTGGAGAGTATTTCCTGAATTGTTTTCAACCATTTATCAAGTTCATTATCCTCCTCAATCCTGTCTTCTTTATATTTCCAGTGTGCGGCGAAGCCTTTTTCTGCAATATCATCCATACGCCGGCTTCTTATCTGAATCTCAATCCACTTGCCGTCGGGCCCCATCACAGTGAGGTGCAGTGCCTGATAACCGTTTGCTTTAGGGTGGCTGACCCAATCACGGATACGGTCGGGACGCAGCTTATAAATATCAGTAATTGCAGAATATATATCCCAGCACTGCTTTTTCTCGTCAATACCGGGTGTCATTTCAAATACTATACGCACCGCAAAAAGGTCATAAACCTCGCTGAAATCAATACCCTTTTTCTGCATCTTGTTCCATATAGAGAAAACAGATTTCACCCTTGCCCGCATCTCATATTCAATATTCATTTTATTGAGAGATTCTATAACAGGGACAGCAAAGTTTTCATAGATTTTATTTCTCTCGGGAGCAGTCTCCTCAATTTTTCGGGTTAGCTCAGCAAATGTCTCCGGATGTTCATATTTGAAACATAGCTCTTCCAGTTCTGTTTTTATGGCAAACAGACCCAGACGATGTGCCAGAGGTGCGTAAATATATAATGTTTCTCCGGTGATTTTGTACTGCTTTGTAGATGACATTGAGGAGAGTGTGCGCATGTTGTGCAATCTGTCGGCTATCTTTATCAGAATTACACGTATATCATCTGA
Organism: Fermentimonas sp.; assembly: GCA_028709385.1. Lineage (GTDB taxonomy): Bacteria > Bacteroidota > Bacteroidia > Bacteroidales > Dysgonomonadaceae > Proteiniphilum. The sequence goes on along the minus strand of JAQVXD010000017.1, from coordinate 10,038 downwards.
CATTGTTAATAGCAGTTTGCGGAAATTCTCAGCTTGAGCTGATACATTCTCGCCAAACATACCACTGGATATTTTAGTCAGACCGTCAACAATAGAAGCTATTTTATCTCCGAAAAGTGCACGGATATCTTCTACTGTATAGTCTGTATCTTCTACCACATCGTGAAGCAGGGATGCCGAGATAGATGTTGAACCCAGACCGATCTCCTTTGAGACGATACGTGCCACCGACAGCGGATGCATGATATACGGCTCCCCTGAGCGACGGCGGGCTCCTTTGTGAGCCTCCTTCGCCATATTAAAAGCACGTGTTATCACGTCAACTTTTCTTCGGTGATTAGAATTCAAATAATCGTTTATGAGTGCCTGAAACTCATTTTCAATCATCTGTTCTTCTTCGTTTAATTTATCGTCATCTATCATTTTAACTACTTATATACAATATGTTGCACTTGAGTCGGATTGTATCAGACTATATAATTAACTATAAGTTTAATTTTCAAAAAGCTTACTGAACTTACTTGAAATCAAATCTAATGATACGAAATTACTAATAAATTCAGATATTAATAAATGAATGCGGATATTTTTGTGAATGAACAAAAAGGATTTACCTTTGTTCTTTAATTCAACGGGGGTGCCTAATATAACAGGCTGAGATCATACCCAAAACACCTGATCCGGATAATGCCGGCGGAGGGAAAACAGATCACTTTTAAGTGATAATGGTATATATCTTTTTTATCCCCTTTTTTATTTAACAAACCAGATGGTAGAGTGAAATTACTTTGTTTTGCACTCTACATCGTAAAATTTTTAGTAAATGAAAAAGGTTTTCTTTTTATTTATGCTGATTATTTCATCAGCAGAAAGCTATCATTTAGCAGCTATGTCACCTGATAGTCTGAGTCATATCCAACTGGAAGAGGTGATAGTTTCAGGTAACCGTGCAGGCTTGAATACTCCGGTATCCTATTCAAATATCTCTATGTCTGATATCAGAAAAGATAATGCAGCACGAAATATTCCGGCAATACTGCAGACAACTCCTTCTCTTGTATCTTTTACAGAAGACGGACTAGGAGTTGGTAACACTTACTTCAGAATACGCGGCACAGATGCTACACGTATAAATGTAACACTCAACGGTATGCCGCTTAATAATCCTGAATCTCAGGAGGTGTTCTGGGTAAATTTGCCTGACCTTTCTAATTCACTGCAAAATATCCAAATTCAAAGAGGTGTGGGCACATCCACCAACGGCTCTGCCGCTTTCGGGGCAAGCATCTCACTGCAGACTACCGGAGCACGCTCTGAAGCGTATGGCGAGGCTTCTACTGCGGTTGGGAGCTATGGTACATTTTTATCTAATATTGCAGCAGGAACAGGTATACTGGATAACGGTTTATCTCTGGATGCAAGCTACTCGCGTGTCCTTGGTGACGGGTATGTAAGAAACGGCAGTGTGAATCATACGAATCTCTATGCTGCATTGTCGCACTATACTGACAGACAACTTATCCGCCTGAGTTACCTTAAAGGTATTCAGCATACCGGTATAACATGGGAAGGAGTTTCTGAAGAACAGATGAAAGACCCGGTGTATGGCCGCAGATATAACCCTGCGGGTGAATATTACGATGATGCGGGTAACCGTTTATATTATGATAATGAAACGGATAATTATTATTCAGATATTGTTCAGTTGATTATTTCCCGTGAACTTAACCGCAACCTCTCTTTAAATGGGGGACTAAGCTATAATTACGGTTATGGGTATTACGAGAACTACCGGGAGGATAGAAAGTTTTCTGAATTTGGTCTTGAAGATCAGACTATTGATGGTGTAACTTATAGCAGAAGTGACTTTGTACGTCGTAAACTGATGGAAAATGATTTCTATGTTGCAAACTTAGGTCTGAATTATTCTTTAAGCAGATTAAAACTTACATTCGGAGGAACGTACAGCTATTTTGACGGCGATCATTTTGGCAGATTACCCTGGATAAAACATTGGACAGGTGATGAGTCTGAAATTGAATGGTATCGTAATGTTGGCAGAAAATCTGAATTCAACATTTTCACAAAGGCAGATTATCAACTTAATGACAAATTATCTCTGTTTGGTGATTTACAGTACAGAAGGGTTAGCTATATATTCACCGGTGAAGATGATGATATGCAAGATCTCACAGGAGACTTTCTGTATAATTTCTTCAATCCCAAAGCCGGGATTAATATCAATATGAATAAAAGCAGCCGACTGTACGCTTCAGCAGCAGTTGGCCAGCGTGAACCCTTGCGTAATGATCTTAAGGATGGTATAAAAGGTGAATCTGTGAATCCTATAAAGCCTGAGAGAATGATTGATTATGAGTTGGGATACCATTACACCTCCACGAATGGTTTGCATTTGGGAGCTAATTTATATTATATGGACTATCACAACCAGATGGTGCAGACAGGTAAACTTAATGATGTGGGTTATAAGTTGATGGAAAACGTGGAAAGCAGTTACCGCACCGGACTGGAGCTTGAGGCTGCATTGCCTTTATGGAACAACAAATTGCGTTTGGATGCAAATGCAACATTCAGCCGTAACAAGATAAAAAACTATATCGCCTGGTTTGACCATTATGACAATCAGGATAACTGGAACTGGGAGGGTCAGATCTCTCAGGAATATGGCACAACCAATATTTCATTCTCCCCTGATGTTGTGAGTGCCGCGTCGGTTACATGGCAACCTTCTACGGCATTCTATCTCAATTTGATGGGAAAGTATGTAAGTAAACAATATATGGACAACACATCTGATGATGCAAAATCTATTGATGCCTATTTTGTTAGTAATCTCTCTGCCGGTTATACATTTAAAAATACTTCAATCGGTACTTTCAATCTGCAGGTTTATGTAAACAACCTGTTTGATAAAGAGTATGTGGCTAACGGATGGGCTGCAACTGATACATTTGCAGATGGAAGCAGTATTAACTGGATAGGCTATTATCCTCAGGCTACACGTAATTATATGATGCGTCTTACACTTTCATTTTAGAAGGTCGGGGTATTTTTTTATTCTGTGAAACTATCAATGTATGTGTTGTTTTTCCAAGTCTCACATTATTCTTTCGGGACCCGATCTGTGAAGTGAACGTTAAATTTGATTTGCTGTTTGAAGCAATCGAAGTGTAACTAAGATTGCAAGTTCAAATCAAATAGTGAGCAAACAGATAACGGGTGAAAGAATATGTGTAAATTGGAAAAATAATATATACTTGTTCACAGAATATAAAAATTAACTTAGTATTTTTTAGAATAAAACAAAACAGTATAAATGCAAACAGTTGAAATAGTTGGAGCAGTAATCGGGTTAGTGTACCTGTATCTGGAATTCAAAGCCAGCAAATGGCTGTGGCCGGTTGGAGTTGTAATGCCGATAGTATATATATGGATATTCTTTCAGAGTAAGTTTTATGCCGATATGGGAGTAAATATCTACTACTTCTTTGCAAGTATTTATGGATGGATACACTGGAACAGACATAAAAAGAGAGAACAGGAAGAGCTGCCGATCAGACAAACACCTCAAAAGTATATTCTTCCACTCACAGTCATTGGTATCTTACTATTCGGATTGATTGCTTTTATATTGGTTCGCTTTACTGACAGCCCTGTTCCGTATGGCGACAGCTTCACAACCGCTCTAAGCATATTAGGCATGTGGTTTCTTGCCCGTAAATATGTAGAGCAGTGGTGGTTCTGGTTTGCTGTAAATATTGTATCGTGCGGACTGTATGTATGGAAAGGACTCAATACTACTTCTGTTCTTTTTGCAATCTATTCAGTCATTTCAGTATTTGGTTACTTTAAATGGAAGAAGATGATGTTGAGTCAGAATCAACCCACAATTGCATCTGTCAGCTCCTCTACAGAAAATCCTGCAAAATAGGGAGAAACATCAAAGGCAGTAAGGGCTTTAACAACTTCAGCTTTATCATACTTTACCCCTTTAAGATGATTCTGAACATCTGTAAGGTCGCTGTTTACTCCAAAGAAAGTGCCAAAAAAGGTGATATTATCAATTATCCCTTTTTTGGTATTTATAAATACCTGTATCTTACCGCCGGGGTATCTCCTTTCGCGCACTATCTCTGCAACAGGATTTGAACCATAATTCCAATCCCAGTTACCGAATTTCTCCTTTCTTGTTTTTTCTATTGTCTGCAGTTCATTTTCACTGAACTTATATTCTTTCATTTCGGGATACTTTTTCTTCATCTGCTCAAGTATCTTATCGGCAAATTCTGTAACGGTAATCTTCTCCGGCAGATTAGGAAGAATATTATCTACTCTGCTGCGTACCGACTTCACCCCTTTTGCTTCAACCACTTCTCTTGATGTTTCGAGTGCTTTTTGCAAAACAGTCAGATCCACATCAAACAATATACAACCATGGTGCATGACTCTGCCATCAATATAAGCCTGGGCATTTCCGCTGATTTTCTTTCCGTCAATTGTCAGATCATTACGCCCTGAAAATTCGGCCTTAACGCCTAACTCTTTTAATGTTTGAATTACAGGTTCGGAAAAAGCTTTGAAATCGAAGGTGCGGCTGTCGCTGTTTTCATTTGAAATTATAGTATAATTGAGATTGTTAAGATCGTGGTATACTGCTCCTCCTCCCGATATTCGGCGAACTACATGTATTCCGTTCTCCTGTACATATTTTTCATTAATTTCTGCTTGTGTATTCTGATTTTTACCTAAAATAATCGAAGGCTCATTTATCCAGAGAATAAATATTTTGTCGTATTTAGTAAGATTTTTAAAACAGTACTCCTCAAGAGAAATATTAAAATCGGGTTTGTTTGATTTGTTTACTATATATATCATATTCTTAAAAGTTTTATCGTTACACTTTTTAATTAAAGTATCAGACGTTAGCTTCAACTAAATTACAAAAAAGAAAGGAAGATCAATTCCTAACTTTTATAAAAAGTCTGAATTGATCTTCTTTCAGATTAAAGTACGTATGTTAAGGTTTTGTTAACTGATTATTTCTTTTTCTTTTTAGGAATATGAACTGCTTCATCGAGCACATCAGCAAACGCTTCAAAGATAGCCTCAGAGTATGTCGGGTGACCATATATAGTATTAACCACCTCATCCACAGTAATCTCCATCTCCATTATTAATGATGCCTGTGTTATCAGTTCTGCTGCGGCAGGACCGATAATATGAACTCCGAGAACTTCACCATAACGGTTATCAGCAATAACTTTAACAAAGCCGTCTGATTCACTTGATGCAAGCGCTCTGCCATTGGCTGAGAAGTTAAACCTTCCGATACGAATATCATCTCCATACTTTTCGCGTGCCTGTGCTTCTGTCAGGCCCACCATCGCTACTTCGGGAAGTGTGTAAACAACTGACGGTGCAGATAGCAGTTTCACTGACCGGTGATTTCCTTTCACGGCATTTTCTGCTGCCACCTCACCCATACGGAATGCCACGTGGGCAAGCATTTTAATACCGTTTATATCACCCGGTGCGTAAATACCCTTGACACTGGTCTCCATGTACTGGTCTACTTTTATCCTGCCTCTTTCTGTTTCAAACTTAACTTCACCGAGAGACTCCAGATCCGGCACCCTGCCGATTGCCAGCAAAGCTTTATCACCAAATACAGACTCACGCCCTTCGATCTTTATCTCAAGCTTATCGCCTTTATCAACTACTTCCGTAATCTTTGCAGAAGTTACTACTTCAATTCCTTTTTTCTTTATCAGCTTGGTCAGTTCATTGGTAACATCATCATCAAACATGGATACAATATGATCCTGCATCTCAACGATAATTACTTTGGAACCGAGACCGGCAAATGAAAGTCCCATTTCAGCACCAATAACGCCGCCACCCAAAACTACCATTGTTTCAGGTACCTCTTTAATGTCCAGAAGATCGTCGCTTGTAAGAACTTTATCATTCTTAATTCCGGGAATATCTATCATGAACACTTTTGATCCGCCTGCAAGTATGATTTTGTCGGCTTTAATTATCTGCTTATCATCAACAACAACATCCTTGTTTTTATTGATCTTGCCGAATCCTTTGTAAATATCTACTCCATTGGATTTAAGCAGAGCTTCAACTCCGCTGGTGAGTTTACGGACTACCCCGTTTTTAAACTCTACCACTTTTTCCATATCAATCTTTATCTCAGGGTTTTCAATTATGATACCCCTTGATGCAGCATTCTTGATATGTTCAATTATTTCTACATTTTTCAAATAGGCTTTTGATGGAATACAACCAACATTCAGACAAGTACCGCCAAATACGCCCTTCTCTACAATGGCGACTTTTGCCCCAAGCTGAGCGGCTCTGATGGCTGCCACGTAACCGGCAGGACCTCCGCCGATAACAGCAACATTGTAATTGTCTTCCAGACGAATCATACGTTTTTCTTCCAGACTCTCCTCAGCACCTGTCTCCTCAAATTCTTCAGGCATAAGAGTATCAACTGATTCGTTTTCATCACCGATGTAACCGATTACCGTAGTAACCGGCACAGTCTCATCATCTTTATGAACAATTTTTAAAAGTATGCCTGAAGCCTCTGCCTCTATCTCCATACTTGTTTTATCGGTCATAATTTCAAGAATGATCTCTCCCTCTTTTACAGGATCACCCTCTTTCTTTAACCATTTTACAATTTGCCCTTCGGTCATGTCGATACCTGCTTTGGGCATTATTATTTCAAAAGCCATATTTTATTTTTTAATTTCTATTGTCATTAGTGCCTGACATATTCATGTCAGGCTCATTAATATTTTATCTGCTAAATAAATAATACCAACGGATCTTCAAGAGCCGCTTTAAGATCTGTCATAAACTTAGCCCCTGTCAGTCCGTCTATTACTCTGTGATCAGCAGTCAGACTAATCTTCATTATCGGGCGAATAACTATCTCTCCATCACGGGGTACTGCTCTTTGCTGTGTTGAAGAAACACTTAAAATAGCAGAATTTGGCTGATTTATGATTGCAGTAAATTCGTCCACTCCATACATTCCGAGATTACTGATTGTGAATGTACTTCCGCTCTGCTCATCAGGAAGCAGTTTCTTAGCGAATGTGCGCTCGGTCAAATCCTTCATTGCAACAACAAATTCACTCAGCGACATCTTATCTGCACCTTTAACTACTGGTACAAGCAGTCCTTCGTCCAAACCGACAGCCATTCCAAGATTCACATAGTTGTGGAATGTTAGTTCGGTACCTTCTTTGTTAAGACTTGCATTTATATATTTATGTTTCATCAAAGTCTTCACAACTGCCATAGAGATTAAGTCAGTCACTGTCAGCTTCTTCCCTGTCTTCTCCATTATCGGATCGATTAGCTTCTTGCGCAGAGCAAGGAGTTCTGTCATATCAATCTCCCAGGTTTGAATAAAGGTAGGTGCACCGAAATAGCTCTCTGACATGCGTTTTGCAATAATCTTTCGCATCTGCGTCATTGGAACTGTTTCTGATTCTCCCTCGGGTGTAGACACCTGAGCCGGCTGCGACTTTACTGCCTGAGCAGATTGTTGTGCTGTTGCCTGTTTTGAAACCTGTGATGTTGCGGCGGGCATTGTATGATATCCGAAATCATCAAGCTCAAAGCGTGATATAATTTCAGGATCACTTATCAGATTGAGAACATCATCCTTCATGATCTTATTGCGGTAGCCTGTGCCGACAACACCCTTAAGATCTATATTATGCTCATCGGCAATCTTTTGAGCCAGCGGTGTGACATGTATTTTATCTTCGTAATTGAAACCTGCAACATCCTCTCTGTGAATTCGTCCTTTGTAACCTGTACCGGTCACATTAAACAAGTCCACACCCAGACGCTTAGCCAGGGTTCTTGCTGCAGGTGTTGCTCTTAATTTTCTATTTTCCATCAACTCAGCTATTTACCTGTTATTAACTAGTTTGAGGATATATTTCCTGATACGTTCAACACTTGGAATCATTGCAGTTTCAAGGGTCTGATTGTACGGAATTGGCACATCTTCTCCTGCTAATCGAAGAATTCTGCCATCCAGATAATCAAAAGCTTCACTTTCGGCTATGGTAGCTGCTACTTCTCCAATAAAGCCGCTTTGTTTATGTGCATCATTAACCAGAAGAACTTTACCGGTTTTCTTTACGGACTGTATAACAGTGTCTTTATCAAGGGGAGACAGGGTTCTTAAGTCAACCACTTCAACCTCCACTCCTTCAGCTTCATGTACCTCTTCGGCAGCTTGCATCACTCTTTCGAGCATACGGCCATAAGTTACTACTGTTACATCTTTTCCCTCTCTTTTTATGTCTGCCTTACCGATAGGTAAAACAAAATCAGGATCAAGAGGCACCTCACCTTTCATATTATACTGTGCCTTGTATTCAAGGAAAATTATCGGATTATTATCACGGATGGCAGCTTTGAGCAGACCCTTTACGTCAGCGGGAGTTCCTGGAGCGATTACTTTTAATCCCGGAATGTGCGTAAACCAGGCTTCAAGTGATTGTGAGTGCTGGGCAGCTGAACCTACTCCTCCTCCGGCAGCGGCACGGAATACGACAGGTATCTGACCTTTTCCGCCATACATGTATCTCGTTTTAGCAGCCTGGTTTACTATATTATCCATCATGTAAACAATGAAATCCATAAAGGTGACATCCACTATCGGACGCATGCCGGTCATTGCAGCACCGATTGCGGCACCTGATATTGCATTTTCAGATATAGGAGTATCTCGCACTCTCTCTTTTCCGAACTCTTCAAGCATACCAACAGATGTACCGAAATCACCTCCAAAAATTCCCACATCTTCTCCCATCAGGAAAACGTTCTCGTCACGACGCATTTCCTCTGACATTGCCATGATTATTGCATCACGGACAGACATTAATTTTGTTTCTTTTTCCATTTATATTTTACTGAGCTGTTTTTATATTTTTGTGTCAGACCATTCAGGTCAATCTCTTTTATGATTTAAGTTAGTATTAAGGTGCGAAAACGTCCTCGAAAGCAGATTCTAATGTTGGCTCAGGACTACTTAATGCAAACTTAACCGACTCTTCTACTGCATCTTCAGAAGCTTTCTCAACGGCTTCTATCTCTTCTTTAGTAGCAAGATTATTGTCTAACAGATATTTTTTGAAGCGGGGAATCGGATCTTTCTTTTTCCATTCATCAACCTCTTCTTTGGTGCGGTATTTACCGGGGTCAGAAGTAGAGTGACCAAGATAACGATATGTAATTGATTCAACCAATACCGGACCGTTACCCTCGCGTACATAATTAACAAGTTCTTCAAACTTATTATATACAGCCATCAGATCATTACCATCTTCAATAAAATGTCCCGGAATTCCATAAGAGGCAGCACGCCTGTAATTGTAATCGATATTAATTACACTGCTGATCGGAGTACTGATTCCGTACATATTATTGATTGTGTAAAAAATAACAGGCAAATTCCATATAGAGGCCATGTTTAACGTTTCATGAAATGTTCCTTCATTAACTGCACCGTCTCCAAAAAAGCAGACAACTATCTTATCAGTTTTTTTCATCTTCTGAGTGAGTGCAGCACCTATAGCCATTCCCATACCACCTCCTACTATACCGTTTGCTCCCAGATTTCCTCCGTCAAGATCGGCAATATGCATTGAACCACCTTTACCTTTACAGGTACCGGTAGCCTTTCCCATGATCTCTGCCATCATTTCGTTAAGGTCAATCCCCAAAGCAATACTCTGTCCGTGCCCACGATGATTTGATGTAATAAGGTCTGACCCGATATTCAAAGCAGCAACTGCTCCAACATTAGCGGCTTCTTCGCCTACCGAGAAATGTGTCATTCCCGGCACTACACCTCTTTTTACCAAGCGGTTAACTTTATTATCAAAATTGCGGATATCCAGCATCATTCTGTGCATTTCCAGCAACTTATCCTTAGACAATTTAGTCTTATCTTTAGCATTAGTCTTTGCC
>JAQVXD010000110.1 GCA_028709385.1 Fermentimonas sp. | reverse complement strand
CAGGTTTAAAAAGACCTTCTGCATCTGTTTCTGATCGAACCAGACAGGAATGCGTTCATCCGTAGCCTGGACGCTATACGCAATGTGGCTGTCATGGGCGTATTCTTCGAAAGAGCTGCAGATCGTGTGCAGAAAAGCGACGATATCTTCTTCTCCGGCTTTGATGGATAATTTGTCATTGTCTATCTTTCTGAAGTCCAGCAATTCATTGATCAGGTTTTTCATAAGAGAGGTATTTCGGGCGATACTTGAGATTCTGGACAGGACTGCCGGTTGAAGCTTCTTGTTTTGCATCAGCATATCTACCTGGCTTGCGATTAAAGTAAGGGGAGTTCTGAATTCATGTGAAATATTAGTGAAAAATCGAAGTTTTGACTGGTTTACCTCTTCAATATGCTTCTTCTCTTTTTTCTCATACTCCAGTGAAGATTCTAACCTGACTTTGTATTTGATATATCGTATATAGATTCCTATCAGCATTAATCCGATAAAAATATACAACAGATAAGCAAAGGTGCTCCTGTAGAAAGGGGGGGTTATCTGAAACGGAATCTGGGCTCTTCCCAACTCTGCTTTCGATCCTGGAGAGATGGCGACTAGCTCCAGCCTGTACCTGCCAGCATCGAGAATCATCAGGTTTATTTCATTAATCCCTTCCCTCAAAGGTAACCACTCATTAGAGAGGCCTCTCACCCTATAAAGATATTGGTATCGGTTATGGGCGACAATATGATCGGAAGCAAATTCAAATTTCAGGATCGATTGTTTGTAATTGAATTTCAATTTTTCGGTATAGGGGAGTAACACCTTCAACAGCCTTGTGTCGTCTTTTGTGAGCACTTCCCGGTTGTTTACCCATAAACCCGAAAAATAGAGATGGATTGGGCGCAGGTCTTCCAGTACACTCTTTTCGTAAAATGAGACCATTCCGTTCATTCCTGCCACATAAATTTCTCCATCGGGTTGTATGGTTATTCCTCCATTGAAGAGTGAGTTGAGTGAAATACCGTCATATGAAGCAAAATTAATCACCTCTTTCTTTTCGGGATCAAGATAAGACAAGCCTTGTGTTGTTGTCAGATATATAAAACCGAGAGGAGATTCTTCGATGTTGCTCACATAGTTGTTTTTCAGTTGGCTGTTCTCTGATGTAAAATCGACAAATTTCTCTTCCTTATCATCATACAGGTTTATTCCGCCACCCCCTGTACCTATCCAGAGTCTCCCTTTTGAGTCCAGAAAGAGTTTTGTTGCATTGTTGCTACTCAATGATTTTTCATCGTTGGGGTCATGAAAAAAGGAGCGCGTCTCTCCGGTATTGATGTTGTATCTGTATACTCCACGGCTGGCAACCCATAAATTATTGTCATTATCAATGGCGATATCAACAAAATATGTAACATACTGGTGAAGTTTCTCAGAAAATACAGTAAAAGTTTTCTTTTTTTTGTCAAACAAATACAACCCATTATAGGTCGCTATCAGATAGTTGTCCTGATAGGGCAGAATTCTTCTCACAATATTGGATTGATCCAGTTCGGGCCTGATATGGCTATATCTTTTTAAAAGTCGGCTTTTTAAATCCAATACGGTCAATCCTCCCAGATGCAATCCCAGGTATAGTTGCTCATCTTCTTTGTCGTAATATGCCGATTTAATGTTCTCGTTTTTGAGAGAGGCTATTTCGGTATAGCTTTTGTCAACAGTGTTATAAAGCAGAAGTCCGTCACCCTCCGTACAGAGAAATAAAGTGTGGGCTTTGTAGGGAATTATGGCACTGATAATCGGAAAAGGCTTGGTGGCATAGACCCCTTTTCTCAAATTATGCGGTGTGTAGATATTTGATTTAGGGTTAAAATAGTTGACGCCGCCAAAATAAGTTCCTACCCATATATTACCGTAATTATCTTTATATAAAGACCAGACAGATTCGTTAGAGAGACTTCGGTCATCATATGCTTCGGAATCGTGATGATAAAACAGCGACTGTTTTCTGTCGAATTTGTTTAGTCCCTGTTTGGTCCCAATCCACAGATCTCCGTTATCGTCCTCGCAGACCGACCTTACAAAATCAGATGATAAGCCGTGTGAGGGATTTTTTATATTTTGCCGGAAGTTCTCTATATCGGCATTGGACCCAACTCTGAAAAGCCCCTCTTCCCATGTGCTTACCCAGATATTTTTCTCTGAATCTTCATAAAGGGATGATATGCGGCTACAACTATCTAATATTTTGGTTGTCACCTTGTTCCGGTCAATTTCATACAGTCCCGACGCAACGGTGCCAATAAAAAGGCGACCATCAGAGAGAGGAAGGATTGTAGTTATCTGAACTTCCTTCTCCACTTGAGCGAAGAGGTCTGCCTCTTCATCGCCGTTAAACCGGTAGATTTTATTTTCCTGCGCATACCACAAACGGTTATTTGCGTATTTCATGGCATTAGTCTGCATTTTTACAAGCTGTGTGATATATCCCGTTTTAAGATCGTATCGGTCGATCCCGTTTTGAGTGTGGATAAATACCGACCCTTGAGAATCACCGTCGATCTCTTTGATCAAATTTCCTGAAAGCAGATTCCCGGGGGATTTGCCCGGTTGAATTACCTTCATTCTTGTGCCGTTAAATATATTTAATCCTTCACGTGTACCAAACCACATATTCCCCAGTTCATCCTGATAGATAGTCATTACGGATAGCTGGGAAAGCCCTTGCTCGATACCGATTTTTGAGAAATTGATATCTTCTGTGCTATAAGTTGAAAAAGCACATGCTAATAGGGTGAAAAATAACAGAACACGGTTTTTTTGTTGTAAATATTTATTGATTCCAATAAAAAGATGAGAATTAAAAATTAGTCGAATACTGTTTACCGGAATCATTCTATTTTTTGTCATCATTGAGGTGAAATTTTCGAAAAGGTTACTTAATAAATTTTCCCGGAACTTGCTCGGCTTATTAAACCCTATTCCCCATTGTTAAAAAATGAGATTAATAGAGCAAAAATTATGCACAAGAATTTATTATAAGATTGAAGGATACCTTACAAACACTTAATTTATATTAGAAGAATATTCTTCAAACTTTCGGAATTCTCATCAAACTTTCAATTACAACCACTTGGTTATTAACTACAAATATACGTATTCAACAGACACTTTAATTATTTGA
>JAQVXD010000109.1 GCA_028709385.1 Fermentimonas sp. | reverse complement strand
CACTTTCTTATATTTCATAAGTAGTTCATGAGTGTTTCTTGGCAGTGGTGAAATATGTCTGAATTGAGCCAGTGCTACCTTCTTGCCTTTATCATGTAAGTGAAGCATTGTTTCCAATAAATGACCATAAGTACCACCCCAACCAACAATAAGAGTATCGGCATCCTTGTCGCCCAACACCACTTGTTCAGGAATAAAATCAGCAATCTTTTCAATTTTCCTCTTACGTGTATCAACCATATACTGGTGGTTCTCAGGATTTGATGAAATAACACCTGTTACTCTATCCTTTTCCAAACCACCTATTCGGTGCATATAATTATGAGTTCCCGGCACACCCCAGTATCGTACTTTTGTTTCTTCATCCCTAAGAAATGGTGTCCAATCATCTGGGTTACCTTTAAAATTGTTTTGCACATACGGTGGCTTTATTTCTGGATACTCATCCATTTCAGGAATCTTCCATGCTGATGAACCATTAGCTATATATCCATCTGTAAGAAGTATCACAGGTGTCATATGTTCCAATGCCAGTTTTGAAGCCTCAAATGCACTTTCAAAACAATCGGTTGGTGAAGTTGCAGCAAGCACAACCATCGGACTTTCTCCGTTTCTTCCATATAATGCCTGATTAAGATCAGTCTGTTCACTTTTTGTAGGCATACCGGTTGATGGACCGCTTCTTTGAACATCAACTACAACTAATGGTAGTTCTGCCATCACTGCAAGTCCCAAGGCCTCACTCTTAAGAGAAAGACCAGGTCCGGAAGTTGAAGTTGCAGCGAGACTGCCAGCAAAACTTGCTCCAATAGCAGAAGTGATTCCTGCAATCTCATCTTCCATTTGTAAAGCTTTTACTCCAAAATCTTTTCTGGCAGAAAGCTCTTGTAGTATATCTGGAGCAGGTGTAATAGGGTAGGATCCCAAAAACAGTTGCAATCCCGCTTTCTCAGCAGCTGCAATTAGTCCATAAGCAGTTGCTGTATTCCCGTTTTCATCCATGTAGAAACCTTTCCCCGACTCAACTACATCAATTTTATATGTAGAGGCAGTTATCTGTAGATTATCGCCATAGTTATAACCATCTGTAAGAGCTTTTATATTTGCTTCAACTAATTTTGGTTTACGTTTAAATTTCTGTTCTAATAGTTTATCGGCTATCTCAAGTGGACGATTAAAAAGCCAGCAAACTAATCCCAGAGCAAACATATTTTTACTTCTAAGTATATCTTTATTCTCAAGCCCTGAGTCTTCTAATGATGATTTTGTTAGAGAAGTAATTGGCACACCTATTGGTTGTACATTTGCCAGTTTAAGCTCATCAAATGGGTCCTCAGTAAGAAATTTAGCTTTATCTAAATCTCTTTTCTTAAAAGAATCGCTGTCATAAATCACAATTGATCCCTTATCCAGATACTGTGCATTTACTTTTAATGCTGATGGATTCATAGCAATAAGAACATCGGTCTTATCACCTGAATTATAAACATCCTTTGCTCCTATACGAACCTGAAAACCCGAAACACCGTGTAATGATCCTTGTGGAGCGCGAATCTCTGCTGGGAAATCGGGAAATGTAGATATTTCATTTCCGAAAATCGCAGATAATGTGGAAAACAGCGTTCCCGATAGCTGCATTCCGTCTCCGGAGTCTCCTGAAAAACGTACTGTTACCTGTTTAATGTCTGTTACGACTCTGTTCGTTGACATAATTTTATATGATTGTTATTATAATTATAACTGTCTGTTTTAAATGAAATATTTATCCACTAATCCATCTACCTGTCCCTTAAATGGGAAGGAATGAAGATGTGATGTAATAAAATTTTGTGGATAAACATATACAAAATCAGGTACAAAGTAATAAAAGAGTTGGATATAAACCAAATTAATTTCTTTCTATGAACGCACCTAATGAATTTAACCTCTGATCAATATATTGATACCCCCGATCTATCTGATCTATATTATGAATTATACTTTTACCTTCAGCACACATTGCAGCAATAAGAAGAGAAATCCCTGCACGAATATCTGGAGATGTCATAATCATTCCTTTTAGTTTCAGTTTTTTGCCTTGCCCGATAACCACTGCTCTGTGAGGGTCACACAGAATTATTTGAGCACCCATATCAATTAGTTTATCAACAAAAAATAGTCTGCTCTCAAACATCTTTTGATGAATAAGTACACTGCCATTAGCTTTAGTTGCCACTACCAGCATCACACTTAATAAATCAGGAGTTAAGCCAGGCCAAGGAGCATCTGCAATTGTAAGTATCGACCCATCCATAAAAGATTCAATTGAATAATCTTCATGTTTGGGAATATATAAATCATCACCGCGCTGTTCCACTGTTATACCTAATCTTCTGAAGCTCTCAGGAATAATTCCTAGATTCTCGACAGATGTATTTTTTATAGTTAATTCCGAAGAAGTCATGGCAGCCATTCCAATAAAACTGCCTGTTTCTATCATATCGGGTAATAACCTGTGTTTGCAGCCTCCTAATGTAGTCACCCCTCTAACTATGAGTTTGTTTGAACCAATACCATCAATTTTTGCTCCCATTCTCACCAACATCTTGCTCAACTGTTCTAAATATGGTTCACAGGCTGCATTATATATTATTGTTTCACCTTCCGCCAGTACAGCTGCCATCAATAGGTTAGCAGTACCTGTAACTGATGCTTCATCAAGAAGTATATAACTACCTTTAAGTTTATCTGCAGATAGCTTAAAAAACTGTTTCTTTTCATCAATAATCAGCTTAGCACCTAAACTCATAATACTATTGAAGTGAGTATCTAAGCGTCGCCTGCCAATCTTGTCACCTCCGGGTTTTGGTACAACAACTTCACCAAAACGAGCTAAAAGTGGACCAACAACCATTATTGACCCTCTTAATGCTGCACTTTTTTGTCTGAAATCTTCCGTGCTGGTAAACTCCAGATTAATATTTTCTGCATAAAAGGAATAACAGTCGGTAGATAATTTTTTAACAGTCACACCCATATCTTGAAGTAGCTCAATTAGCTTGTTCACATCAAGAATATCCGGTATATTTTCAATTATTACTTCCTCTTTTGTGAACTTCTTCTCGACCTTCACGAACTCGGTGTCGACGGCGCCGTCGGCGTCCGCGACCATCGTGATTGCCTTGACGACGAGCTCC
>JAQVXD010000108.1 GCA_028709385.1 Fermentimonas sp. | reverse complement strand
CCGATCACTTTTTAATAAAAAAAAGTGACTTTAAAGATTTATTTAACATCATGAAAATCTGCTTATTTCTATTGTTTGCCTTCACTCTTCAACTGATGGCAACAAATACAAACGCACAGGATGCAATTATAGAACTGAAATCCAACTCTGTAACGGTTAGTCAGCTGATCAGTGAGATTGAAAAACAGACGGACTATCTGGTCGTTTACAGTAACCGTGAAGTAAACACCTCGCGCACAGTAAGCATGAAAAACAAATCGGACAAAGTATCCGAATACCTGAACCAAACCTTCAGCGGCACAGATATCGGTTACGATTTTGAGAAAAACTACATTGTTCTTTCGAAAAAAGCTGAAGAAACCGCTAGTATTCTTACAAATTTAACTCAAACTGTTCAACAGCAAGGGAAAACCGTGAGGGGTACCGTTACCGATTCAAATGGAGAGCCCGTTATCGGGGCGACAATTGTTGTAAAAGATAAACCTTCGCAAGGTACAGTTACAGATATCGATGGCAATTATTCTATAACAAATATTTCTGAGACCACGACATTGGTATTTTCATTTATTGGGATGAGAGCACTAGAGTTTGTAGTAGAAAATCAAACAATAATTAATGTCCGAATGGAAGAAGAATCAATTAGCTTAGAAGAGGTTGTTGCTGTTGGGTTCGGCACCCAAAAGAAAGTAAATTTAACAGGAGCAGTGGGAACCGTATCCTCAGAAGATTTGCAGAACAGACCAGTACAAAACGTTCAACAAGCTTTACAAGGATTAGTACCTGGCCTGAATATTCAACAAACAAGTGGCTTTTTGAATGCTACTCCTGAAATGAATATCCGGGGAACGGGTAATTTAGGAACCGGCTCATCGGCTGCACCATTGGTACTGATCGATGGGGTTGAGGGCAACATAAGGACCGTCAATCCGCAAGATATTGAAAGTATTTCTGTGTTGAAGGATGCAGCAGCATCTTCTATATATGGTTCCAGGGCGCCATTTGGAGTTATTCTTATCACCACAAAAAAAGGTGATGCCAATGAAATACAGGTAAATTACAACAATAATTTCCGTTGGGCGGCACCCATTGTAAGGCCTGACTTCATGGATTCATACACATTTGCAACTTACATTAATGATATGTGCATGAATGATAATGTTACTCCTAGGTTTACTCAGGAACACTTACAAAGGATAAAAGATTATCAGGAGGGAAAAATTACAACAGTTAATGTGCCAGATCCCAGTAATCCAACCAGATGGTCCAGTGGTTATGCAGGTGGAAATGCAAATTTAAACTTGTATGATATATTTTATAAAGATTGGGCATATTCGCAGGAACACAATATCAATGCCAGTGGAGGTAACGAACGGTTTACATTTTATATGGGAGTTGGATTTCTGGATGACAATGGTTTATTGGATTTAGCGGAAGATAGTTATAAAAAATTTACTCCTACAGGTACAATAGAGGCTAAAATGACAGATTGGATGAAGCTTCGTTATACCACTAGGTTCACCCGGATGGATTACAGTCGGCCTACAGGGTTAACCAGTGGTCTGTACAATGATTTGGGAAGACAATCCTGGCCAATTTTACCCTTTTGGGACGATAATGGTATCGTTAACAATACAGGACAATCAATGGTAATTATGTATGGAGGAAGATCGAATGACCAAACCGATTTTTTTAATAACCATGGTAGCATTGTATTGAATCCGATAAAGAATTGGGAAACGACCCTCGATTTTAATTATAATATAAAAACATGGGACTTGCATGAAACTACATTACCTACATATATGTATGATGTAGAAGGTAACCCATATATCTACAGGACAACTTCTTATGTTACAAATAGTCATTATAAGGAAAACTTTATGAATATTAATTTCTATTCAACATACAGATTTGTTTTGGATAATGATCATAATTTCACTTTGTTGGCTGGCAGTCAGATGGAGAATTTAAAGCGCAATGCCTTTAGCTTGAGACGAGATGGTATCATTGTTACCGAACTGCCTGTTGTAGATTTGACATCCGGCCTAAATTACGATGGTTCATCAGCTACTCCTGTTCTTAGTGGTAACATTAATGAATGGAGTACTGCCGGATATTTCGGAAGACTTAATTATGATTATCAGGGGAAATATCTGTTGGAGGCTAATCTTCGGTATGACGGCACTTCCCGTTTCCGTCGTGAAACACGCTGGAATTGGTTCCCTTCTTTCTCAGCAGGCTGGAATATGGCCCGCGAGAGTTTCTGGGAGAATCTCCAGAATACAGTAAGTGTCCTAAAGCTACGCGCTTCTTATGGAGAGTTGGGGAACCAGAATACCAATAGCTGGTATCCTACCTATCAGGTCATTAGTGTTAGCGCTAATTCCGGTTCCTGGTTACAAAACGGCACAAAGCCTAATGTTGCTTATTCTCCGGAGCTAATCAGTTCCACTCTTACCTGGGAGAAAATCATTTCCTCCAACGTCGGGATTGATGTCGCTGCTTTAAATAACCGGCTTACAGGTTCGTTCGATTACTATGTGCGGGAAACGCGGGATATGGTAGGTCCTGCCATGGAATTACCTAACATTCTGGGAAAAACCGTACCCCGCAGTAACAATACCGACCTGAAAACCTACGGTTTTGAGGTGGAAATTGGCTGGCAGGATCGCCTTGAAAATGGATTATTATATAACGCGCGTTTCATACTGTCTGATTATCAGACAGAAATCACCCGATATCCCAATGCTACCCAATCACTCAGTACGTACATCGCCGGGCAAAAACTTGGGAATATCTGGGGGTATGAGACCATTGGCATCGCCAAAAGTAATGAAGAAATGGAAGCACATTTGACATCGCTACCGGAGGGTGGACAAAATGCTTTGGGAAGTAACTGGATGGCAGGCGACATTATGTACAGGGATCTAAATAATGACGGTAAAATTAACTCGGGATCCAATACGCTAAATGACCATGGCGATCTTAAGGTTATCGGTAATAATACTCCACGTTATCAATTCGGCCTGGACATGAACTCTGCATGGAAAGGGTTTGATCTTCGTATTTTTTTTCAGGGGGTGGCTAAGCGCGATTACTGGACTTCATCACCTATGTTTTTTGGAAACAGCACTGGTTTTTGGAACCAGATCAATTTAAAGGAACATGTCGATTATTTCAGGTTAGAACAATCCAACCATTTGCCTGCTAATATTGATGCCTATTATCCACGACCTTTATATAATAATTATG
>JAQVXD010000042.1 GCA_028709385.1 Fermentimonas sp. | reverse complement strand
AGTAGTATGTGGTCCATCGTGGAATAAGTCTAAGGTAATCACCTCCCTGCACTTGCAAATCAAAATTTAATAATAATTGATTATAACCATCCTGATCCGGAGCTTGAAATTTGACCAGTTCAACTTCATTGCTCAAACCCTGTAGGTTATTCCATACCAACATATTATTTATATTGCCAACCGGCACATTGGATGTACCTGATTTCAAATTACACCTAAGACTTAACATATTCAAAGGGAAATCTGAAGGCTCATTTGGACCATTAAGTCTCCTCTGGACACCTGTAACAGTTGCTGTTATTCTCCATTGTGACTCTTTCATTTTGTATGAACCCAATTGGAGTCTTATGAAATCTGAAGGGGAGGTTTCACCTGCAAAACTTTTCACTTCAAAATAACCTCCGCCACCCCATTCTAAGGTATATGAATTTACTTGGGCTACGATAATCTGTGTAAAGGCTATGTTGAAAAACAGAAACAGTAACGGTAAAATTCTATTCATAACGGAATTCCAATTCTGCGGCTTCCAAAATAGTCTCATCACCATAATCCAGTATTACGGTGGCTGTATAATCACCTTTTTCCAATGACTCTCCGGGTGAAATCATAACTTTACGGTAATTGCCCGGCATAGTGAAGAAGGGTGTAACATCCAAAGCGATTTCTTTACCGGTAGTACGGTTAAATATGGAGGTCTTAATAATACCGTCTGTCCATATATTACTACTGTTTTGAAAAGACAACACTATATGATTGTTCTCACGGTTGAATGTCATATCTGTAATCTCCAACTCCTTTTGCTCGGCAAGCATGCCTTTTCTGTAGATTTTGATGCCCTGTCGTACGTTAATGCGGATTGCTGCGCCCTGGGCATCTACGCCATCCACCGGGTTCATTTGAGTAAAATAAAGCATGGCAGTCTGTACATTATTTTCCGGTTGTATATTTCCTGGTACGCTCATCACCACTTCTATCTCTCTGCTCTCGCCGGGGTCAAGTGTAAGATATGTTCCATCGGGAGTTGAAAGCCATGAAGCACATGAATTATCCAAGCTATCCGGGGGAAACATAACATTGTTACCATACTCATCGTACTCCCAGTCGCCCAGTGTAATTGCAAGATCGAGCGGATGCTCCTTGCTTATGTTATTTAAAAGTATTTTTTGTGTACCACTCTCTCCTTCTGCAATGGTATAATATACTCTTGGTGGAGAAACAGACAGACCTACCTGAGCAGATGCGAACTCAGTAGTAACAAAAAACAATAGAAAAGCAATAAGCGTGAAAAAGTAAAATCTTCTTTTCATTAAATCAAGTTTTGGGGTATAATCAAATCCCTTTTATGAAAAAAAGGGAGAGCATTACTGTTAAATGCGCCTCCCTATTCTTATCCATGTAAAAATGTACTTATTGAGTTACAATAGTATAAGTTACATCAGCTGTATAAATGGAGGTTGCTGTTCCGTTTGTAAAGTCTATATAAGTATCTTCAGACTTCCAGCCTGTGTGATCGTAAGTAACATCAAAAGTTAAACCCATTCCACCACCTGTTGAAGAGAAAAATTCTTTTGTTCCTGCGCTCAAAGATTGAGTTGTAAAAGTTAAATTATTTCTTTCTTTAGTAGTTGTACCTTTTGATGCAGTAACTTCCACATGATCTTCTAAATCTTCTAAAATCGCATCACCTAAACCATCCTTTTTGAATCCTGTACTTGTAACCTGTACTTTGAACGGACCTGAATGATAAACTGTAAGATGATCTGCTAATGTTTGAGTTTTGTTTTCGATTGCACCGGTTGCATAATCTTCCGGACTGTCGTATACAAAGTTAACAGCGTCTTGATCAGGATTTATCTGAATAGACTGAATAGGTTGAAAATTAAGACTCACTGTTACTTTATCTGATGAAACTCTGATTCCATCATATTCTACAGCTCCTGCTGCAGCTGGAGTTGTTTGCGCCATCACACTATTCACCGAAAAAAGAGCAATCACTAAAAGAGTACCTGTTGATAGATTTTTTTTTGTTTGCATTTAATTTTTTTTGTTAAGCTTGTTATTTTTAAAATTTTTGTTTGCATTTTTCAGACTTTTTGTTTTATATCCGAGACCTATCTAAGTCTGCTCAATAAAACCCGGAAACTCAATATTAAGCTATCTTTTTCTTTAGTTGTTAGTGTTTTAGTATTGTAAAAAAAGAACTTATTTTGCTAAAACGCGACAAAGGTAAATCTATTTTTTTTACTTGCAAATAAAAGACATTGCTTTTACCTTATTTTAACTAAGTTGATGTGCCAAGTTTATATCACGGCCCTAAAGCACTGTATATCTTTTACTTAATAAATCAATGTGTTAATTTTGAGAATGAATTTTTAAATGCAATCGATTTCAAAAAAACAAATTGTCGTATTTATGACGTAGATGATTTATAAATGATAGTTACACAAAAATAACATGCATTGGCTATAGGTAATATCAATAGGTAATAGGCGGAATATCTGCTATTTGGATGTAATAGTATATGTGATTTCGGTTGAAAATATGGCTTCTGTGTTTCCTAAATTAAGATCTGCATATTTACCCACTGCACCTACTCCGGTATTATCATACGTAACAGTGTATTTCAGGTTAATTCCACCTATGCCCGATCTTATTAAAGATTCAGGTTTGGTAGAAAGAATAACATTGTCAAAAATTGGAGTTAAGTCATTATCACTTCCATTTATTGCTGTAATCACAACATCACTCACCGGGATTGATTCTGTTGCTCCCGCGAGAGTGAAGTTTTCCTGTTTCGAATAAATGTTTACTTGAAACCCCCCGGTGGATGTAACAGTTAAATGATCATCTAAGGTAGTGGAAACTCCTTTATTGTAGTCTTCAATGTTTAGATACTGTAGTTCTACATTATTATGAGATGAGTTAATAGTAATTGTTTGAACCGGATGCAGTATAATATTTAATTTAACACCATCTGTGTTTGATTGGGCACGTGCACATTCAAAATGCAAAATCATGCTCATTACAAACAAAAGTATTAAAACTATATTTTTCAACGCGATACAATTAACTAAATTTTTATACTAATTGGACGCAATATATAGTATTATTTCAATTAAAAAAAATGTTGTTTAATAATTTTAGATAAAAATGTCGCTTTTAACAATCTGTTATTTAATGAGCTGTCTATTTACTTCAAATTTATTATTCTTTATTTGTCAAAGTGTTTGATAGTGGTCGATTTGTAAAAGTGTCTAAAAGTGGACGATTTATCAAAGTGTTTAAATATAGAAGTAAAATAGTCTTAATCTTGAAGGGTAACGAATACATTATCATCATTTTCACCGCTATGATCAAACCTAACAGGTGTTATTTTTTGCAACTCAAAAAGGACAGAGTCAATATTGTTGTTTTTTGTAATTAAGGTATAACTGTAATCTAAAGCGTTTGTTGACTGTATGTGAAATTTCACGTCATATCTTCTTTCCAAAACTTTCAGTACTTCGGCAAGAGGTGTATCATTAAAATATAAAATGTTATTCTTCCAAAGTGAGACATTAGAAGATTTTGAAAGATTATAAAGAGTCGTTACTCCGGTAGTCTTGTTATACTCAATTTGCTGTCCCGGAGACATTGAGTAACTGTTTTCCCCTACCAGGAAAGCTGTCCTGCCCTCATCAAGAACAACTTCAATTGTTTCGCTCTCGCTGTATGCATTAACATTAAAAGATGTTCCCGTGACCTTCACAGCGGTGTTTTGGGAATTTACTATAAAAGGTCTTTTATTGTTGGTTGATACATTAAAATATGCTTCGCCATCCAGAAAAACTTCTCTTTTCCTGATACCAAACCTGTCAGGATAGCGAATTCTTGTGTCTGCATTGAGGAAAACCTCAGTTCCGTCCTGAAAAAATATTCTGGCATTCTCACCTTTGGGAATATAAAGCTCAGCATAATTAACACCCTGGAACAGGGTTGTTCGTGAGTTCATGAAATAACCCAAGCCCAATATCAACAATAGAGGTAAAAAAACAGCTGCAACTCTGATTGAGAACTTTTTTAATCGATTAGCTCGAATATTCTTATCAATTTTCCTAAATAGGGTGTCTGACTGCAATGACGTAAATGATTTCCCTGTATCAGCATCAGATTCCATCAAATATGCATCTTTATCTATCATATCCGACAGATGATGTTGTCCCTCTATCGATGAAGAAAACCAATCTACAACTTCACGGGCTTCTTCTTTAGTTGAAACCTCGCTAATTACGTTATTTATTATTTTGCTGTTTATCGACATTGATACCTTCAGTTATTATATAGACACATTACCAGTTAAAAGATATGAGTTTCAGGGGCTTTTTTTATGACATTATTTTTGTCTGCCTAAAATAAGCCCTCAACAATTTCAACGATTCCTGATAATGTGACTTTACTGTATGAACCGAAATTCCCATTTTATCGGCAATTTGCTGATTACTGTCATTAGTTTCGAGTTTTCTCAGACAAACCTCTTTCTTCTGGGGCGGCAACAATTCCACCCCTTTATAAAGAATAGCACTCATCTGTTTATCCTCAAGAGCTTTCATTATATCATACTGATCCGGAATATCTATCTGAGCATTTACATAATTTAGAGATACTTCATCCTTTCGGTCACGAATAATATTTAAAATATAGTTCTTTGTCATAGTGTACAAGTAGTTCTTAAGATTAATCTCAATGTGAATATCCGAAGTATGCTCCCACAATTTTACGTAGACATGCTGAACCACATCTTCAGCCATCAGAGAATTCTTAAGATACTTAAGAGCTATAGCATAGAGATATCGATGATATTTTTCATATATCATTGAAAAAGCATCTCTGTCCCTTTTCTTTAAAAGAATGAAAAGGGCATGATCTTCATTTCTTGCATATTCAGGAAACTTATTTTTCATGCTTTTTTGTTATCTCTTAACAAAAATAGTAAAAAGAATTCAGAACATCTTAATAATTCTTTCCAAACCCTTAATCAACATGTCCACTTCCTCTTTTGTGTTATAAAAGGCAAAAGAAGCTCTTACGGTTCCTTCAATGCCCATAACATGCATTAACGGTTCTGCGCAATGGTGACCGGTTCTAACAGCTATACCCATTTTGTCAAGTAGTGTACCTATGTCATAAGGATGTATGCCATCAATTAAGAAAGATATGACACTGCTTTTTTGTTTTGCAGTACCTATTATTCTCATACCGGGAAGAGCCTGAAGTTTTTCTGTTGCGTAATCCAAAAGATCTGTTTCATACTCTGAAATATTTTCCAGACCTATTAATGAAACATAATTAAGTGCTGCAGCCAGCGCTGCTGTACCTACAAAATCAGGTGTGCCTGCTTCAAATTTAAAGGGTAGCTTATTGAATGTTGTTTTTTCAAAGGTGACATTTTCTATCATTTCCCCGCCACCCTGATAAGGAGGCAGGGCATTAAGCCACTCCTCTTTACCGTATAGAACACCTACTCCGGTTGGACCATACACTTTATGAGAAGAGAAAACCAGAAAGTCACAATCCATCTGCAGTACGTCAACTTTTGCATGCTGTACACTTTGAGCAGCATCTATCAGCACCGGAATATTATGACTGTGTGCAATCTCAACAATTTTATCAACAGGATTAATAGTACCCAGAACATTGGAAATATGAGTCACCGCGATAATCTTTGTTCGCGTATTAATTAGTTTCTCAAACTCTTCGAGTATTAACTCACCATCTTGATTAATGGGAGCAACCTTAACCCTGAGTCCGTGAATTTCAGCCTGAATCTGCCATGGCACAATATTAGAATGATGCTCCATGGCAGTAATAAGAATTTCATCCCCAGGCTCACAGAATGTTCTGCAGAATGATGAGGCAACAAGGTTTATAGACTCAGTTGCCCCACGTGTGAAAACAATTTCATCCGGTGTGTTGGCATTAATAAAACGCTGGACTGTTTTCCTGGCGGCTTCATGCTCATCAGTTGCTGCCTGGCTAAGATAATGAACACCCCTGTGAACATTTGAATTCACAGTGGTATACATTTCAGTAATCTTATCCATGACACACTGCGGTTTCTGAGAAGTAGCAGCATTATCTAAGTAAACTAGCGGCTTACCGTAAACCTCTCGTGAAAGAATAGGAAAATCAGCCCTTATTTTATTAATATCCATTATTATTCAAGCTAACTATTTACAAACATTACAGTTGCCACATCTCATCAATTCGCCCCTGAACCTCTTATTTATAAGAGATGTCAGCCTTTCCTGCAGTGACGGAATGCGAATAAGATCAACAACGTCACGTGTAAAAGCTACCAGCAGCAACAATCTGGCTTCCTCTTTCTCAATACCGCGAGAGCGCATGTAAAAGAGAGAGTCTTCGTCCAAGTGTCCGGTAGTCAGTCCATGTGAACACTTAACATCATCTGCATAAATTTCAAGCTGCGGTTTGGCAAACATCTGTGCATTTTCTGAATTCAGCAGATTTCTGTTAGTCTGGTATGCCAGTGTCTTCTGAGCATCTTTCTCTACCAGAATTTTTCCACAGAATACACCTGTTGCCTTATCGTCCAAAACTGTTTTAAACAGTTCATCACTCATACAATTAGGTTTTGAGTGATCGAGGACTGCAAAATTGTCGATATGCTGCTCTTTATCACATATTGCAAGGCCTCCTGCGTGGGCTTCGGCATGCGCTCCGAGAAGTCTGAACCGAAAATTATTCCTCGTGTAACCGTTATGAAGTGTGATTGAACTTGTGACAACTTTCGATTTATCTTTCTGTTCACTGAACAGGTTATTTAAACGAGTCACCTTTTCAGAGTTCTCCTCAAGTTCATATACATCCACCTGAGCACTTACATCTGCAAATATCTCAGTTACCTGAGTAACAACAAACTTCACATCATCAACAGCGTGATCACATACAAGAAGTTTTACATGAGCATTTTCTTCTGCAATTATAAGCAGGCGACGGTTGACATTCAGATCAACACCTCCACGCAAAATATTAATCAACTGCAGTGGTTTTTCTACTGCAACATTTTTCGGAACATAAATAACAAACCCATCCTGAGCAAACATTGTATTGTAAGCTACAATTCCATTCCCATTGCTGTCAGCAATTTGAGTATAATATTTCTGAAACTGTTCCGGATACTGTTCTGAAAACTGACGCATACCCCCTGCATAAACTCCCTCCGGCAAACTTTTGCGCTGCTCAACCTCGTTATAAAACCTGTCGTTTATAAGAAAATAAGTGTGAGTATTCAGATTCGGCACGTCACATTTAAATGCCTCGTATGGATTCACGGGAACAGGTATATTCCTTATGTTTAATCCCAGGTCAGCATCAAAAACACGAACTATATTTGAATGTTTATAATCTTCCATTCTGGAAGTCGGAAATCCTATCTGTTTGAAAGTGTCAAAAGCACTATCCCGATGTCTATTCATTCCTTCAGAGGAATTTGCATCGAGATCTCTTCTGTAGTTTTCAAACAGATCTATATATTGTTGTTCTATCATTTTATTTTTATGGTTACGGATTTATCAGCCATTCGTAGCCTTTACTTTCAAGTTCCAGTGCGAGATCAGCCCCGCCTGATTTAATAATTTTACCATCATAAAGCACATGCACAAAGTCAGGCTTAATATATTCAAGAAGACGTTGATAGTGCGTAATCAGGATAGTTGCATTCTCTTTTGTCTGAAGCTTATTTACTCCTGCAGCTACTACTCTGAGAGCATCGATATCCAGACCAGAGTCTGTTTCATCTAAAATAGCCAGTAGAGGATTTATCATCGCCATCTGGAATATTTCATTTTTCTTCTTCTCTCCACCTGAGAAGCCCTCGTTTACAGAGCGGCTTACCAACTGACTATCCATTCCCAGTAACTCTCGTTTATCACGCATCAATTTGAGGAAGTCGGTTGCAGAAATAGGTTGCTCTCCTTTATATTTACGTTGTTCATTTATAGCAGCCCTCATGAAATTCACCATGCTGACTCCCGGTATTTCAACAGGATACTGAAAACTTAAAAACAGACCTTCACGGGCTCTGTCTTCAGGCTCCATTTCCAATAAATCCTTATCTTTAAACAGAATACTGCCTCTGGTAACTTCAAACTTAGGATGGCCTGCCAGAACAGAAGCCAGAGTACTTTTACCCGACCCGTTAGGCCCCATCACAGCATGAATCTCTCCCGGTTTAACTTCCAGATTAACACCTTTGAGTATCTCCTGATTTTCAACTATTGCATGCAGGTTCTTTATCTTTAACATATTTGTAATTATGATATATATTAATATTTATGGGTAATAATCAACCCTTTTTATCTTCAGAAATTATATCTTCTGCTTCTTTTATTTTTTTGAACAGGTCGGAAGCGAAAACAAAATCATTTAATTTTTCGTTGTCGGCATCCATAACTTCAGATTTAGTACCTTCCCACTCTTTTATGCCTTCGTTTATAAAAACGACCTTATCTCCTATATTAATCACAGAATTCATATCATGCGACACAACTATAGTAGTCATCATGAAATCTTTTGTGATATCTTCTATCAGTTCATCAATTAATTGCGCTGTTTTGGGATCGAGTCCCGAATTAGGTTCATCACAAAACAGGTATTTGGGATTCAATGAAATGGCCCTGGCAATTGCTGCTCTTTTCATCATTCCTCCACTTATCTCAGAAGGATATAAATCTGCAGCTTCCGTAAGACCTACCCTCTCAAGGCAGAATTCCGCACGTTTCCTGCGTTCCCGGCTGTTCTTTCTTGAAAACATATCAAGCGGAAACATAACATTTTCCAGAACTGTTCTTGAGTCAAACAGCGCCGATCCTTGAAACAACATCCCTATGTCTCTTCGCAACCGCCTGAGCTCGCGAGTCTTCAGAGTTAAAAAATTGCGCCCATCATAAAGTATTTCACCTGATGTAGGAGTTAATAATCCTACAATACATTTCAGTAATACTGTCTTGCCTGAACCGCTCTTTCCAATAATCATATTTACAAGACCTTTTTCAAACCTTGCACTTATGTCGTTCAGAACAGTATCACCTTCAAACTCCATATTCAGATGTTTAACCTCTATCATCTGCCTTTTCTTTTATCCCATTGCCAACTGTGTGAAAACCAAATCGGTTACCAGTATCAAAATGCTGTTTATAACCACTGAGTCAGTACTTGCTTTACCTACATCAAGAGCTCCTCCTTTGACGGTGTAGCCAAAATAGCCTGCCACTGAAGCGATAATAAAACCGAATAACATCGATTTAATTATAGAATACCATACGAATGATTCTCTGAAAAAAGCCTGAATTCCATATATATATGTTTCTACCGAAGGTGTCCCCAATACAAGACAAATTACATAACCGCCATACAATCCCATAAACATACTGAAGATAACCAGCACAGGCATAAAAGCAACAAATGATGCTACCTTTGGTAATATAAGATAGTTGGCGGAATTAACTCCCATTATATCAAGCACATCCACTTGCCCCGTTATTCTCATTGTTCCAATCTCTGAGGCTATATTTGAACCCACTTTACCTGAAAGAATGAGACACATTATGGTTGAGGAAAACTCCAGCAAAATAATTTCGCGGGAAACTACTCCTACAGTAAAACGCGGCAACATTGGCGAATCCACATTAAGAGCAATCTGTAAAACAATTACAGCTCCAATGAAAAAGGAAATGATAACCACTATCCAGATTGAATTCACACCTAAAAGATACACTCCCTTTATGAACTCTTTCATAAATTCACGCATCCTGTCGGGTATAGACAACACTCTCCTCATCAGTGATGCATACACTCCGACACTTTCTATTGAACCGATGAAACTCATGTGGTTTATTCGCTATGATAAAAGTACAAAGATAGAAAAATTTATAAATCTATCAGCAAGACATCCTTATCACTTTCGTATATATACATACGGTTGTTTACCAATGCCTTCCAATGCTCGCTGTATACACCCTGGGCATCGATCATAAAATCCTCTGAACCCTTTTTGTCGAGCTTCGACATAAGATAGCTGACTGTTATAATATGAATGTCAACAGCCGGCTGGAAAGCCATTACTCTTTCGTCTGCTTTAGAAGGGGTCGCCGAGATTATATTTATCTCCAACAAATTGTCAAGGATAATGTTCGTTAACCTCGAAGGAACCTTACATTTTTCAGAAAGCTCATCGGCTGTCAGAGGTGTTTTCTCATCTGCAAAACGTTTTACAATTTCTGAGGTGATGATCAAAGTGAAAAAATCCTTATATCTTCTGCTTATTCTGCGAGTTTCCTTTTCAAAAGAGAACTTTCGTACATTTTGAGCAGCATAGGAAATTTCTGCACCTATAAGTGTAATGAACCATGAAAACTGAATAAACAGTAACATCAATGGTATTGCGGCAAATGTTCCGTATATCGCATTATAGCGCGTTATCCAAAGCTGCCCGCTTAAAAACATTAGTTGGAAAATCTGAAAAGCAACACCCGCAAGTATACCTGCAATTAGAGCGTTCCCAAATTTAACTTTTGTGTTAGGCAGAAATTTGTACAGTACGGTAAACAACAGAATTATTACAATGTAAGGTACGATATCGAGTAAACGCGGAACAAAGGGATATAAAATATAAATTATTTTAAGCGTTTGATTTTGTGGATAACTAAGAATGTTCAGAGCATTGACTAATATAAAAAACAGCGGCATAAGAAGCACCATAGCAGTGTAATCGGTAACTTTCCTTCCAATACTACGCCCTTTGCGTACTTGCCATATCTGGTTGAAAATATTTTCTATCTCATTAAAAAGAAGAAGTATGGTATATAGTAAAAGCAATATACCTACACCTGCAAAGATTCCACCACCTTTTGCTTCTTCAAGTGAATTATCAATCAATTGAAACAGAAGGTTAAGAAACTCTTTTGTTCTTCCTTCAGCTGTTGCTTCTTCACTAAAGATGACAGTTTGATCAGCAATATTATCACCGATTGAGCTATTATTAATTATGGAAGTCTCATCCGAAAAAACTGTAACAGTATCAATAGATGCTGCAGGGGTTGAATAAACCATTTCTGTATTTGGTGAACCGCCCATTAACAGATTGAAAATACTGCTTTCTACAATATTTTCAATTCCAAAACCGCGGGCAATTGCAAACAGCACAGCAAGTAAAGGTACTATCGAGAGAAGTGTTCGATAGGTGAGAGAACGTGCACTTGCAGGAATATTCAGTTCCCTGATATTTCTTACAGTCAGGATTATGGTTTTGGTAGCATTATAAAGGATGTTTTTCCTGTTTGATAAATTATCAGGATTTGAT
This sequence comes from Fermentimonas sp., assembly GCA_028709385.1. Classification (GTDB taxonomy): domain Bacteria; phylum Bacteroidota; class Bacteroidia; order Bacteroidales; family Dysgonomonadaceae; genus Proteiniphilum. Next base: position 2,537 of record JAQVXD010000042.1, on the reverse strand, counting down.
CGCCAGATACCATAAGTCAAAAAATGCACAAGCTCTCTAACCTTGGCTTCCAACTTCTCAAGTCTGCCCGGTTTATCAATCTCGTCTTGGTGTTCTTTCTTCCCGAATTTAACCATTTCTTATTACGATAAAAAAGCAGCCGGTCTGTAAGCCGGGTTCTGTGTCCCTGATCGGGATGTTTGTCATTTATCTGAGCGGCCTACCCCTCGGCATCGGACGAGCAACCCTAAATATCCGATATACATGGCCTTGCAACCCATAATGCGTACGGCATACCATGTTGCCATGATACCCGGTGAGCTCTTACCTCACCTTTTCACCCTTATCCCGCCAATAAAAGACGAGACGGTTATTTTCTGTTACGCTTATCTGCCCTCACGAACAGCTTCCCGTTAGGAAGTATGGCGCTCTGTGTTGCCCGGACTTTCCTCCCCGTTTTACGGAGCGACAAACCGACCTGCTGCTGATGCAAAAGTAATAATAAGTAACGACTTAACATCACTTCTTCTTTAATAAAAACAGTAACCCGACAGAACTCAGGCATCACACATGATGTTTAGAGCAGAGGTTTAATTTTAAAATTTGAAACTTATGCGTACAAACGATATAATGTTTCAATAGTTCGAATGGTATTTTTCTGATGACGGAAGCCTGTGGAAAAAATTACAAGGTGATGCAGAAGAACTGAAAAAAAACCGGCATTACAAGTGTTTGGATACCTCCTGCAGCAAAAACAAAGGGTCAAAAGATGTTGGTTACAGAGCTTATTATCTGTATGACCAGGTAGAGTTTGATCAAAAAGGAATAGTCCGAACTAAATATGGCACAAAAGAAGAACTCCACCACGCGATAGAAGCTCTCCACGAATAATAAATTGCTGTTTGTACAGATATTGTCTTTAATCATAAAAGTGGTGGTGATGAACTGCAAACTTTCATGGCTGTAGAAGTACATCCCGATAACAGAAATGAAATAATTTCTGAACCTTTTGAAATTGAAAGTTATACAAGTTTCACGATTCCGGGAAGTAATGGTAAATACTCAGATTTCAAATGGAGTTGGGAGCATTTTTCGACCACTGATTACAATCACGGAGACCCTAAAGATGCAATTTATGTGATTCAGGGCTTAAGTAATGGAGTTTAACTTGATGATAAGTCTGTAGGTAAGCAGTTTGGTAATTTCTATTTCTTCCTATACAATGATATCGATTTTAAACATTCCAATTTCCATAAAGAAATAAAGCAATGGATAAGCTGGTTTATAAATGAGACTAAATTTGATGGTTTATTAAGAATTTTATTGGTCATATAAGAGCTGAGTTTGGTGAAGACTTTTTTACAGAAGGAGAATACTCTTATTATGAAGAAACGATATGGATACATTTCTACATTGTAGAATACAGATTTGATTTGTTTGATGTAGTCCTGCATTATCATCTCAGAATCTGATGCTTGGATGGCCCCGGTTACAATATGAGCAAAATTTTAGAAGATACTATTGTTGAAGAATATCTAGAGCTAACTGTGACCTATGTCAATAACCACGGTTCGCAACTGCATGATGACGATCTGTATGTCTTGGACTGGTTCAAACCACTGGCTTACGCTCTGATACTTCATCGAAAAAACGGCTATCCCTGTATTTTTTTTGGAGACTATTTTGGAATTGAATGACCCAGTACCAGAGAAGGACAGCAAAGGATAATAGATCAGCTTCTGGATGTCAGGAGAGAATTTGCTTACGGTTACCAGGATGACTATTTCGATCACGAGAGTATCATTGGATGGATATGGAATGGCGATGAAAATTATCCTGATAATTGTGTTGTAGTAATGAACAATGATGAAGTCGGTGAGAAACGGATCTTTGCTGGAACCGATTACGTAGGATCTGTCTGGCTCGATAAATTATGAAACAAAAAAGCAGATGTTATAATTAATGAAGATGGTCATGATAACTTTCCTGTTGACGAATGATCGGTTTCTGTTTATCTGAAAAGAGTTGACTTGTTTTTAATACAAACAATAGTTCGATAATTATTTACTCTTCTAACCGACCTTATGCAGGACATGCAAATAAATCGCTCAAGCAAGTAACCATTGTGTATCACTGCTTTGCTATTTAAAAAGGAACTCGTTTTTGTTTTAGTATTTCTTTTGCAATATTTACAGATATAATTAATGCATTAAAGTTGAAAGATTACATTAGTCCTACAAAGGATTTGGCACAGCGGATACGAAAAATCAATCTACTGTTAAGTTTACCTTAAACATCATTATATATAATAATTACAATTGGCTTTTGGTTTATTTGTCCGTAAACAGCAAAAGCAAGAATTAATACTAAGATTTATTACCAACAGTTTTCAAATGATTTATATCATTAGTTACTATGTTTGCAAGTACTATAAAATAACAATGCAAAATATCGCTCTTTGGAGGCTTCGCGCCTCCAGCCGCTCAGGCTAACCACCGCGGTGTTTTTCATAGTTTTAAATAAAGAAGGTGCATAAATAAATGGATATTATATTTGTA
>JAQVXD010000016.1 GCA_028709385.1 Fermentimonas sp. | reverse complement strand
AATAGTATTATCAATTAAAAAAACATCCAACAACAAAGTTAGTGTTATTTTAATTTATTGCAAACTATTTTAGGTTTAAAGGGATATATCACATCAAATATTAACAATTGAAATTATTAAATAGCTGTGTTCAAGCATATTAAATTTGTATAAAATTGTGTTTCAAGATGATTCATATCTCAGTAAATAAAAATATAAATGCTTGTTTGTTTTTATATAATTTGTAACTTTATCTCTGATAAAAATTGATATAACAAATATAAAATGACACAAAACAGTTTTTTAGGCATTATTGAGCAGAGTATCAGAAATAATTGGGATCTCCCTGCCATGACAGACTACGAGGGTAGAACGTTGTATTACAAAGATTTCGCCCGTGAGATTGATCAACTGCATGATGTTTTTAATGCTGCCGGAATACAACGAGGAGATAAAATTTCTCTTTGCGGAAGAAACAGCTCCAACTGGGCGATAGTGTTTTTCGCCACATTATCTTATGGTGCTGTATCTGTTAATATATTAAATGAATTTGATAAAGGAAGCGTCCAGTTTATAGTGGATCATTCAGATTCAAAAGTACTTTTTACTGATGAAAGCATTTGGGCAGGTATTGATGAAAGCACTATTCCCAAAGCTGAAACAGTATTCTCTTTAGATAATTTCTCTGTACTAAAGACATCTTCAGATAAACTAAAACAATTTATGTCCGAGGCTCCGGAATACTTCTCTAATAAATACAAAAGGGGCTTTTTTGTAAATGACATAAACTTCAGAACAGATAAACCTGAAGAGCTTGCTATCATAAATTATACTTCGGGTACCACCAGCAGTCCGAAAGGTGTAATGCTCCCCTATCGAAGCCTCTGGTCCAATACTAAGTATGCTAACGAAAACGTGAATTTTATGCAGCCAGGTGACAATATTGTCTGCATGCTGCCAATGGCACATACTTACGGACTTGCATTCGAGATCCTGAACTCAATTTCTCTTGGCTGTCATATTCACTTCCTTGGCAAAACACCATCCCCTAAAATTCTTAAGGATGCATTTGCTAAGACGAAACCAAAGCTGGTGCTTGCCGTACCTCTTATTTTGGAAAAAATTGTCACAAAGGTTGTTTTCCCGAAACTGAAAACGGGTTCTGCCGCCACTCTTAAAAAAATACCGCTCCTCAATTATATTGTTTTTTCAAAAGTACGCAAATCCATGATAGAGTTTTTTGGAGGTCAGCTGGATGAAGTAGTAATTGGTGGTGCCGCGTTGAATCATGATGTTGAGAACTTTCTGAAAAAGATAAAATTTCCTTTTACCGTGGGGTACGGGATGACTGAATGCGGACCTCTTATTTCCTATGCTTACTGGAAAGATTATAAAAAGCGCTCTTCAGGAAAGGTTGTTGACAGGATGCAGGTAAAAATAGATTCAAAGGATCCTGAAAACATTGTAGGTGAAATTATGACAAAAGGAAGTAATCTCATGCTTGGTTATTATAAGAATGAAGAGGCAACCAAAGAAGCTTTTACCTCTGACGGATGGTTCAAAACCGGTGACATTGGTACTATAGATAAAGATAACTTCATTTTTATCAAAGGCAGAAACAAAAACGTTCTTTTGGGTCCTTCAGGACAAAATATTTATCCGGAAGAGATTGAGGAAAAACTCAGCAGCTCTGATTATATTAGTGAGGTCCTTGTGATAGGAGAAAACCATAAAATTATTGCTCTAATTGTTCCTGATAGTGACTCACTTAAATCAGAAGGTATAACAGAAGAAAAGTGGAATGCACTTTTCACTAAAATTATTAATGAAGTGAATTCCACTTTGCCAAGTTACAGTCGCATTGCTTCGTTCCGCATTCAGGAAGAGGAGTTTGATAAAACTCCCAAGAGAAGCATCCGACGCTTTAAGTATCAGAAATAGTTAATCAATACTCGTCCCAACTTTTAATTTGAATATCATCAAGCTCCAATGTGCAGAATGCAGTGATAAACGCACTGGCCAGTCTCGCATTAGTGATTAGCGGAATATTGTAGTCAATTGCAGCCCGGCGGATAATATATCCGTTGGTCAGCTCTCTGCGCGTCACATCTTTCGGGATATTGATTATGAGATCGAACTTCTTATCCGCTATCATCGTCTGGATATTGTTCTCGCCATCTTCATCAGGCCAGTTCACATCAATGGCATTAATACCATTATCTACCAGAAACTTCTGTGTACCGTGACTTGCATATAACTCATAATTCCTTTCTCCCAAAAGTTTACAAGCTTCCAGAAGGTCAACCTTCGATTTCATTTCACCTGATGAAATCAGGATTGCTTTCTTGGGGATTTTATAACCTACGGAGAGCATCGACTTAAGAATAGCTTCCGAAAAATCATCACCTATACAGCCTACTTCACCTGTTGACGACATATCAACACCCAGCACCGGGTCGGCGTTCTGAAGTCTGGAGAATGAGAATTGTGATGCCTTAACACCTATATATTCCAGATCGAAAACAGAGCTGTCTGGTTTTGTATACGGTGCATCCAGCATTATGCGTGTTGCCGTTTCAATAAAATTCTGCTTTAAAACTTTGGAGACAAACGGGAATGAGCGACTTGCCCTGAGGTTACACTCTATAACCTTAATATCATTATTCTTAGCCAGATACTGTATATTAAAGGGCCCACTGATGTTAAGTTCCCTTGCAATCTGTTTTGATATCTTTTTTACCCGCCGCATTGTCTCGAAATAGATCTTCTGAGCCGGGAAAACCAGAGTTGCGTCGCCTGAATGAACTCCTGCAAACTCAACATGCTCTGAAATAGCATATTCAACAACCTCACCGTCTTGTGCAACTGCATCAAACTCAATTTCCTTAGCATTCTGCATAAAGCTTGAAACCACCACCGGGTGTTCTTTGGAAACATTCACAGCCATCTCAAGGAAGGTTTGCATCTGATCCCTGTCATAGCAAACATTCATTGCAGCACCTGAAAGTACGTAAGAAGGTCTGATAAGTAACGGAAAACCAACCTCATCTATAAAAGTATCTATCTCTTCTTTGCTGTTTGCCTCTTTCCATCTGGGCTGATCAATATCAAGCCTGTCAAGCATTGCAGAGAACTTATGTCTGTTTTCCGCCCTGTCAATATCAATAGCTTGGGTACCAAGTATAGGAACATCCTGGCGATGAAGCTTCATTGCCAGATTATTTGGTATCTGCCCTCCCACGGAAAGTATTACTCCTTTAGGATTTTCCACATCAATAACATCAAGCACGCGCTCAAACGTCAGCTCGTCAAAATAGAGCCTGTCGCACATATCATAATCAGTAGAAACAGTTTCCGGATTATAATTTATCATAACTGAATCGTATCCAAGCTCACGGGCAGTTTGAACAGCGTTAACAGAGCACCAGTCGAATTCAACCGAAGAACCTATTCTGTAAGCACCTGAACCAAGTACAATTACAGCTTCCTTACCATCCTCTTTGTATGGAGTATGTGGTTTAACATCACCATAAGTGAAATAAAGATAGTTTGTCTTGTCAGGATGTTCAGATGCAACCGTATAAATTCTGCGTATAACCGGGGTAATCTGAAGGTTTTTCCTGTGAGTACGTACCCTTATCTGCTCAGTCTCCATATTACCTTCAGGCTCCTCTACAAATCTTGCAATCTGAAAGTCTGAGAACCCAAGTCGCTTAGCTTCACAAAGCACATCCTCGGGCAACTCTTCTATCTTATTATATGAAGAAATTACTTTTGAATAATTGTAAATATTCTCCAGTTTACCAAGAAACCAGGGATCAATTTTAGTAAGCTCTTCAATCCTTTCTACACTATAACCTTTTTCAAAAGCATCAGCAATTGCAAAAATGCGCAGATCGGTAGGTTTTGAAAGTGACTCTTCAACATTGTCAAAAGTGATTTCTCTGTTGCCTACAAAGCCGTGCATCCCCTGCCCGATCATTCGCAAACCTTTTTGTATTACTTCTTCAAACGACTGGCCTATTGACATCACCTCACCCACTGATTTCATTGAAGACCCGATCTCGTGACTCACGCCGTAGAATTTATTCAGGTCCCAGCGGGGAATCTTAACAATCATATAATCCACTTTGGGTGCTGTGTAGGCAGAATTTGGCGTACCCATTTCACCTATCTGGTCTAAAGTATAACCTAATGCCAGTTTTGTGGCCACAAATGCCAGAGGATAACCTGAAGCTTTGGATGCAAGAGCGGAAGAGCGGCTTAGTCGTGCGTTTATCTCAATAATTCTGTAATCATTTGTTTCTGCATTAAAGGCGTACTGAATATTACATTCACCCACTATCCCGATATGGCGTACAACCCTTCTGGCAACATCCTCCAGTAGTTCAATCTGATCCTGGCGGAGTGTGATTATTGGTGCAACAACAATACTTTCGCCTGTGTGTATACCAAGAGGATCAAAATTCTCCATCGGAACAACAGTAAAGCAGTGGTCGTTTTTATCCCTTATAACTTCAAACTCAATCTCTTTCCAGCCTTTCAGACTCTCTTCAACCAATATCTGATTTGAGAATGAGAGTGCACTTTTACAAAGTTCAGTGAACTCTTTCTCATTTTCGCATATACCTGAACCCTGTCCGCCAAGTGCATAAGCAGAACGCAGCATTATAGGAAAGCCAATTTCATTTGCAGCCTCAAGAGCTTCTTCGAGCGATTCTACAGCCCTTGATTGCGGAGTTTTTGCATCAATCTCATCAAGTTTCTTTACGAAAAGATCACGGTCCTCAGTAATCATAATAGCATCAACTGAAGTTCCCAGTACTTTTACATTATATTTTTCAAGTGTACCGCTCTGGTAAAGCTCAGTTCCGCAGTTCAATGCCGTCTGTCCCCCAAAAGCCAGAAGAATCCCGTCAGGCATCTCTTTCTGAATCACCTTCTCAACAAAATAGGGAGTAATAGGCAGGAAATAAACCTTGTCAGCCACCCCTTCAGATGTCTGGATAGTAGCAATATTCGGGTTTATAAGTACTGTCTCTATTCCCTCTTCGCGCATAGCCTTCAGAGCTTGTGAACCCGAGTAGTCAAACTCTCCCGCCTGCCCGATTTTCAGGGCACCGGAACCCAGTAAAATTACTTTCTTAATAGATTGATCCATTTATATTTTATTTATCAATTATACTCTTCCCAATGTTTAATCTTAATATCATCCTGCGTTATTTTGCAGAAAGCTTTTATGAAAGCACCTGCCAGTCTCGCATTTGTTATTAATGGTATATTATAGTCTATGGCACCGCGGCGAATCCTGTAACCGTTTGTGAGCTCCCTTTCAGTCAGGTTCTTAGGAATATTAATGATCAGGTCGAATCTCTTTTCGGTTATCATTTCATCAACTCTCAATTCCGCATCTTCATCATCCGGCCATGCTACAAAAGTACTCTCAACTCCGTTTTCTTCCAAAAACTTTTTTGTACCTCCTGTCGCAAAAAGATTGTAGCCTTTTTCTTTGAGTAAACGACAAGCTTCAAGCAAAGCTACTTTAGACTTCGTTCCTCCTGAAGAAATCATTATGTTCTTTTCAGGTATACGATATCCCACTGCAAGCATTGACGTGAGCAGTGCATCATCAAAATGACTGCCAAGAGCCCCCACTTCGCCGGTTGATGCCATATCAACCCCAAGTACCGGGTCGGCCTTCTGCAGGCGTGTAAATGAAAACTGAGGAGCTTTTATTCCCACATAATCAAGATCAAAGGCAGATTTCTCCGGTTTATCCACTTTAATATCAAGCATCACTTTAGTTGCAAGCTCTATCAGGTTTATTTTTAATACTTTGGAGACAAACGGAAATGATCTTGAGGCTCTCAGGTTGCACTCGATAACTTTAATATCATTATCCTTTGCCAAGAACTGAATGTTGAATGGTCCCGATATATTTAGTGCTTTTGCAATTTGCCGTGTTATATGCTTTATCCTCCTGACTGTCTGCACATATATCTTCTGAGCGGGAAACAGGATTGTGGCGTCGCCTGAATGAACTCCTGCAAACTCCACATGCTCAGATATTGCATAAGCCACCAGTTCACCGTTTTGCGCAACCGCATCCATCTCAATTTCCTTGGAATCTTCAATAAATTCAGAAACCACGACAGGGTATTTACTTGATACTTCCGTTGCCAGTGTCAGGAATCGTTCTAACTCCGGCTTATTGGAGCAAACATTCATTGCAGCACCTGATAAGACGTAAGAAGGCCTTACCAGTAGAGGAAAACCAACCTCATCCACGAATTTATGAATATCATCAAGCGTTGTAAGTTCTTTCCATCTCGGCTGATCAATCTCAAGCCTGTCAAGCATTGATGAGAATTTATGTCTGTCCTCTGCATTATCAATACTTTTGGCTGAAGTACCAAGGATATTCACACCTGAATTATCAAGTCTGACCGCCAGATTATTAGGTATCTGTCCCCCTACCGAAACAATCACACCATACGGGTTTTCCAAATCAATAATATCCATAACCCTTTCGTAAGACAGCTCATCAAAATAGAGCCTGTCACACATATCATAATCTGTGGAAACAGTCTCCGGATTATAATTTATCATTACAGAGCGGTAACCTTCTTGGCGAACAGTGTTAAGAGCGTTAACCGAGCACCAGTCGAATTCAACAGAAGACCCGATTCTGTATGCACCCGACCCCAATACAATAACTGAACGGTGATCACCAAGATATTTAACGTCATTAGTTTGTCCGTTGTAAGTAAGGTAAAGGTAATTTGTCTGTGCGGGAAACTCGGCTGCAAGTGTATCAATCTGTTTAACAACCGGAAGTATGCCATGTGCTTTCCTATACGATCTTATTTGCTGAGTATGAAAATCATTGGCGTAATTTTTGTACACTGCTCTTGCAATCTGAAAATCTGAAAAACCTTGTTTTTTGGCATGCTCCAGAAGCTCTATAATTTCAATATGATCTCCAAAATCACTGTCACCGTCATTGTTGCCGCTTGATTGCAAATAAAACCTATTAATGTCAATATCTTCCAATTTCTCTGCAGTATCAACAATATTGCGCAGTTTACTTAAAAACCAACGGTCAATTTTTGTGAGCTCATGAATCTCATCAACTGTATAACCTTGTCGGAATGCTTTGCTAATCACAAATATTCGTTGGTCTGTCGGTTCTCTCAATGCTTTATCAATATCAGGAATAACCAGCTCCTTATTTTCCACGAAACCGTGCATTCCCAGACCAACCATACGCAACCCTTTCTGGGTAGCTTCTTCGAAAGTACGACCGATGGACATAATCTCACCTACCGACTTCATGCTTGATCCGATTTCTTTTGAAACTCCGCTGAATTTACCCAGATCCCAGCGTGGAATTTTCACTACTAAATAATCAAGCGCAGGCTCAAAGAAAGCACTGGTGGTTTTGGTAACAGAATTTTTAAGGTCGAACAAACCATACCCCAATGCGAGTTTAGCCGCCACAAATGCCAGCGGATAACCTGTAGCTTTGGATGCCAGGGCAGAAGAGCGACTTAGTCGCGCATTTACCTCAATAACCCTGTAATCCTCAGATTCCGGGTCAAGAGCATACTGTACATTACACTCTCCTATTACTCCTATATGACGCACAATTTTAATTGCAAGCTCGCGCAGCTTGTGATACTCTGAGTTGGTTAGTGTTTGAGAAGGAGCCACAACAATACTTTCGCCCGTGTGGATTCCCAATGGATCAAAATTCTCCATATTACACACAGTTATGCAGTTGTCGTATCTGTCACGAACAACCTCATATTCAATCTCTTTCCAACCTTTGAGCGACTTCTCGATCAGTAGCTGGTCAGAGTAATTTAATGCCTTAACAGACAGCTCTCTGAGTTCTTTTGCATTATTGCAAAAGCCTGAACCCAGACCTCCAAGCGCATAAGCAGCTCTTACTATAACAGGATATCCCAGTTTATCTGCTGCTTCAAGTGCCTCATTTGTAGAAGACACCGCGAAACTCTTAATGGTCTTTACATCTATCTGATTGAGTTTTTTGACAAACAAGTCACGGTCTTCTGTCTCCATGATAGCCTGAACAGGAGTACCCAGAACCTCTACATTATATTTCTCAAAAACACCAGCTTTAAATAGCTGCACACCACAATTAAGTGCTGTTTGACCGCCAAATGCCAACAAAATGCCATCTGGTCGCTCCCTGTTTATTACCTTTTTAACAAAATAAGGTGTAACAGGAAGAAAATAAATTTTATCTGCCACGCCTTCTGATGTCTGAACAGTAGCAATATTCGGATTTATTAGAATAGTTTCCACACCTTCCTCACTAAGCGCTTTCAGTGCCTGAGAACCTGAATAATCAAACTCTCCTGCCTCTCCGATCTTCAATGCACCGGAACCTAAGACAAGAACCTTTTTTATGTTCTCGATAATTTGACTCGACATATGTTATATTAATTTGATAAAATCCTCAAAGAAAAAACGAGTATCAGTAGGTCCGCCCTTAGCTTCAGGGTGAAACTGTACAGAGTAAAACGGTTTTGTTTTATGCCTGATACCCTCATTAGTTCCATCGTTCATATTCACAAACCAAGGCTCCCAATCGCCCTTCAAAAGAGTCTCGTCAACAGCATATCCGTGATTCTGAGATGTTATGAAGCATTTATTACCTCCCACCATTCTAACCGGCTGATTGTGACTTCTATGACCGTATTTCATTTTGTAAACACCTGCGCCGGCAGCTTTAGCCAACAATTGGTTACCCATGCAGATTCCGAAAATAGGCTTATCACCGTTCATTGACGTTTTTATATTATTAATTGTAATACCACAATGATCAGGATTACCGGGACCGTTTGATATAACTACCCCATCGAAATCAAGGGTGTTAAAATCGAAGTCCCACGGTACTCTTGTTACTTTAACTCCCAGTTTAATAAGTTCACGTAAAATATTAAGCTTCGTACCGCAATCAACGAGAATTACATTCTTATCTCCCTGACCATATTCAATAACCTCTTTACAACTTACTTGTGCAACCAGATTATCAAGTTCAGGATTATAATATTCGTGATTATTAATAGTACAATTTGTCTTAGTGTATTCAGGCTCCTCCTCAAAGTTATGATTAACTCCAAAATCAATTCTCCCAAGCATAGAACCCTCTTCGCGCAAAACTTTAGTAAGTCTGCGTGTGTCTACTCCGCAAATTGCCGGAATATTCTCTTTCTTCAGCCACTCTCCAAGGCTCTGAAAGCCATTCCAGTGTGAATAGTCATCTGTATAATCCTGTACTATCAACCCGGAAGCATGGATACTGACGGACTCAAAAAAATCGGAAACTCCGTTTGTTTCGCTTTTGGCTGGAACTCCGTAATTTCCGATTATTGGATATGTGAGTGATAAAATTTGTCCTTTGTAGGAGGGGTCTGTCAAGCTTTCGGGGTAACCTACCATTGCTGTACTGAAAACTACCTCTCCCGATACCGGCCTTTCGGCCCCAAACGATTCTCCCGGAAAAACTGACCCGTTTTCAAGGATTAATCGCACCGGTATTAAACTCTGCATAGTGCGTTTATTATTTTGTTGATTATATAATGTATGATATTAGGACACAAAGATAGAAAAAAAATTGAAGTTTTAGACAGTAATATAATTGTAATATTTTTTTAGGAACTCTAAATTTTCTTTATGGATGTGGAGTTTAATTCAAAGTAATATCGCACATACTTTACTCAAAGATCGCTTATACATAGCTTATATACAGATAAGCTATGTATAAGTAATCTATAAGGTATCATTGGACGATACATGACCATACAAAGATTTAAAAAAGAAATAATCGTGTAAAATGAGTTTATGAGTATTAAAATATTTATATTTGTATTCAGTAATATTTATATTAAATAACAGAATATGAAAAACTTAATTGCGGAATCAATTATTCTTGGGGTGAGCTTTGTGATCCTCGGTGTTTTGCTTTTAACCGGAATAAATAACTTTACAAACCGTGACCGGATTGTTACAGTTAAAGGTCTTGCAGAAATGGAGGTACCTGCTGATAAGGTAATTTGGCCATTGATGTACAAGGATATCGGTAATGATATGGAGACTTTGTACACCAACATTCAAAGTAAAAACAGAACGATTATTGAGTTTCTGGAATCGAACGGTATATCACGTGATGAGATCAGCGTTAATCCTCCTGAGATTATTGACATGGAAGCTGAACGTTATATAAACCAGGCTATTCAATATCGATATAATGCAACATCAGTGATTACGGTTACCTCTTCTGATGTGGATAAAATACGTAAGTTGATTTCTGAGCAGACTGAACTACTGAGACAAGGGGTTGCAATTACCGGAGGTGATTATCGATACAATACATTATATGAATTTACCGGATTGAATAATATCAAACCGGATATGATTGAAGATGCTACTAAAAATGCAAGGGAGGCTGCTGAAAAGTTTGCTTTGGACTCAGGCAGCAAGTTGGGTAAGATTCGTAATGCCTCTCAAGGACAGTTTACAATTTCTGATCGTGATGCAAACACTCCATACATTAAAAATGTGAGGGTTGTAACTACTGTTAACTACTACCTGAAAAATTAAATTATAATGGACGAAGAAAAGAAAAAAGCAGATCACGATAATCAAAATCAAAAGTATTCTCCTATCTGGGGGTTTGTAATTGTAACTGCAATTGTATTGATTTTCAACTGGCTGGTATTCCCGAAGATGGTTGAAAAACAGATTATAGGCACCGACTACGGCAACTTTATGGAAAAGGTGGAAGCCGGTGAGGTTAAAGAGGTGATGATTGAGGAAGGGAAGATCTATTTTACCATAGAAGGTGAAACAGATGACAAAAACATTGTGTATCAAACAGGTGAAATGAATGACCCTGATTTGGTTAACAGACTTTTAAGTGCAGATAGTCCCAATGAAGACGGTAAAATTGCATTTACCAGAGTTATACCCAGGGAGAATTCTCCGTTAATCAACTTCCTATTGCTATGGGTACTGCCGGGTGTTATTTTCTACATGATTTTCAGGTCGCTGAACAAACGATTGGCAGCCGGTGCAAAAGGTAACTTCATGCAGTTCGGCAATTCTAAGGAGGCTAAAATATATGCAGATGATAAAATCAAAACTACATTTGCCGATGTGGCAGGTCAGGATGAAGCAAAAGAGGCTCTTTATGAAATAGTGGATTTTCTGCATAATTCTAAAAAATACACGCGACTTGGGGCAGTTTTACCTAAAGGTGCATTGTTGGTTGGTCCTCCCGGAACAGGTAAGACTTTAATAGCCAGGGCAGTGGCCGGAGAGGCAAAAGTGCCTTTTTTCGCAATGTCGGGTTCTGAGTTTGTACAGATGTTTGTGGGTATGGGTGCCGCTAAGGTGCGAGACCTTTTTAAACAGGCTAACGAGAAAGCTCCCTGTATAATTTTTATAGATGAGATTGATGCTATTGGCGGTAGAAGACGAGATAGCGCTTACGGCGGAAATGATGAACGAGAACAAACTCTCAATCAGCTTCTTACTGAGATGGATGGTTTTGATGCAACCAAAGGGGTTGTAATTCTTGCAGCAACTAACAGACCTGAGAGTCTTGACCCCGCCCTTTTAAGACCCGGCAGATTTGACCGCCGGATTCAAATGGAGCTGCCGGATTTACAAGCCAGGAAGGCAATTCTTGAGGTTCATCTTAAAAAGGTCAAGCACGAGGATGTGGATCTTGATTTGGTTGCACGTGCAACAGCAGGCGCCTCAGGTGCTGATCTTGCCAATATTGTCAATGAAGCCGCTTTACTTGCAGTAAGATTGAATAAGGATGCTGTCACAACAAGCGATCTTGAAGAAAGTGTGGAAATAGTAATTGCCGGTGCTCAGAAAAAAGGATCGGTGATTTCGAAGGAGGAGAAAGAGATTATTGCATATCACGAAATTGGTCATGCTATGGTGGCTGCACGTCAAACAGGTTCTGCACCTGTGCATAAAATTACAATTGTACCGAGAACGTCGGGTGCTCTGGGTTTTACAATGCAGGTGGATACCGGAGAGAAGTTTCTGATGAGCAGGGATGACATGATTAACAGAATTACTACCCTTACAGGGGGCAGGGCTGCTGAGGAGGTAGTATTTAATACAATTACTACCGGCGCATCAAATGATATTGAAAAGGCTACCCAAATTGCTCGATCAATGGTTACGAAATACGGGATGAGTGATAAATATGGTATGATGCAGCTGGAAAGTAACGAAAACAGGTATCTAGGAGGTAACAGTTCGCTCATCTGTTCCGAAACTACAGCCGCTGATATTGATAAGGAGGTAATGAGTATAATAAGTAGTGCTCAAGAGAATGCAAGACAAATTATCACGGACAATATTGATAAGATGCATGAGTCCTCTCGTTTTCTGTTGGAAAAAGAGACTATTTCCGGTGAGGAGTTTATGAATATAATTAACTCATAATTGTGTAAGGCTGAATCTGTCTGACTTTATAAGGAAGAGCGTTTTACATTATAACGAAAAGCGTTTTCCTTCATCAAGAAACTGCTTGTAACGTTCTTTATTGAATGTGTAGTAAAATGCACCTCGTTTGGAGTTTTCTTTGTCTTTCTCTTCAAGCTTGTCGAGAAGGTCCATATTATTCAGTTTTTTCCGAAAATTACGTTTATCTAAAGGCATTTGATATATAGTCTCGTAAAGATCCTGAAGTGCGGGCAGAGTGAATTTGTAATTGAAAAAATGAAAAGCAATAGGCTCTGTTGATACCTTATACTGGAGAAGTTTTAAAGCATCAGCTATCATTTGGTTGTGATCGAATACAAGTTTGGGTATTTTATTTACATTAATCCATTTGGCGTCAAATTTATTAGCAAGAGTTGCGTTGAATCTATCGGCCTGAACTAAAGCGTAGAAAGCAACAGAGATCACTCTGCCACCAGTATCGCGGTCTACTTCCCCATAAGCACCCACCTGCTCCATATATATGTTTTTAAGCTGAGTATAGCGAAACAGAACTTTTTCTGCTGCTTGAACAAGACTTTCTCCATCTTCCATAAATCCACCCATCAGCGACCATTCGTTTTTCATTGGTTCAACCGGTCTTCGGGTTAGAAGTACATTCAATTCTTTATCCTTAAATCCGAAAATAATACAATCAGCCGCGATAAGGAACTTATCATTATTATCATAATATGTTTGTAACATAGTATATTGGTATAAAAAAATAAGGCAAAATAATGGTTAAAAAAAAGTTGGAAGCCGGAACACATATCAGCTCCAGGCTTCCAACCTGATATAGATTAAACAATTAAAGTTTACGTGCTCCGTCGCTTATAACAACATCGTATACTTTTGGCTCTGTTCCGAACTTTTCTTTATATTGTTTTTTTGCATCTGCAATAAAGGAATCGTACAACTCATCCTTCACCAGATTTATTGTGCATCCGCCAAAGCCACCGCCCATTACCCTTGAGCCGGTAACACCATGTTCTTTGGCTACATAATTAAGGAAATCAAGCTCTTCGCAGCTAACTTCATATAGTTTGCTCATTCCGTGATGAGTTTCATACATTTTTTGACCAACGAATTCATAATCACCACGCTCTAATGCATTACTCACCTCTATTACACGCTGAGTCTCTTCAATTACATATTTTGCACGCATGTAATCTTCTTCCGAGATTTCATCTTTTACCTCATCCAGCATTTCCATTGATGCATCACGCAGGAATTTAACTTCGGGATGATGTTTGCCAATAGTTGCAGCTGCATTCTCACAAGATGCGCGGCGTGCATTGTATGCTGAAGAAGCAAGCTCATGCTTAACCAGCGTATCTAACAAAACAAGCTTGTATCCTTCAGGATCGAATGGAAAATATTCATACTCCATTGTTTTGGTGTCGAGACGGATAAGATGTCCTTTTTTACCAAAAATTGATGCAAACTGATCCATTATACCGCACATTACACCTACGTAATTGTGTTCGGTACTCTGACCGATACGAGCAAGCTCGAATTTATCAATTCCAAGATTAAGCATATCATTCAGAGCAAATGCATATGTACTTTCAAGTGCTGCTGATGAAGACATGCCTGCACCGAGAGGAACATCACCTGCAAAAACTGTGTCAAATGCTTTTACTGTTCCGCCTCTTTTGATGATTTCACGGCATACACCAAATATATACTTAGCCCAGCCTTCTTTTGGAAGATCTTCTTCATTTAGTCCGAACTCAGAACTTTCATCAAGATCAATCGCGTAAGCTCTTACTTTATCTGTACCGTTGAATCTGATAGCTGCTATCATGCCTTTGTCGATAGCTCCCGGAAATACAAAACTTCCATTATAATCAGTATGTTCCCCTATTAAGTTTACACGCCCGGGGGACGTGTAAACTTCAGGTGAATCATTACCAAACTTCTCCTTAAATATTTTTAATACTTCTTCTTTTGTCATATTTATATTTCACAATAATAGTGATATTTATCTGTTTTACTTATCTTTAGGAAGACTGCCTGTTGCAAGTTCTACAGGAATTTCTTCGTCAGTAGTAATAATGTCAGTATTTACGTTCTTTGAACCGGTTGTTGCATAGTATAACAGGTAAAGCAGACATGCAATTACAAGCCAGTAGCTGTTCATGAAACCTGCATTGTCAGCAATCAGTCCCTGGAAATATGGAAGGATACCTCCACCACAAACCATCACCATGAATATTCCTGATGCCATTTCAGTATATTTGCCCAGTCCTTCAACTGCAAGGTTAAAGATACTACCCCACATGATTGAAGTACACAAACCGCCAAGTACAAGGAAGAATACTTTAATAGGTACAACTGCACCAAAAAGTGTTATTGAAATTGTTGTTGGCAGGAATATTGCTAACAGAATTAATAAAATACCTAATAGTGATGTGGAAGTAAGCATCGATTTGCTTGATACTTTAGCACCAACTGAACCTCCGATAAGACGTCCGACAAGCATAAGCAGCCAATAAAGTCCTACAATTGAACCGGCAACACCTCCTGCCATGCCAAGACCGCCACCTGTAGCGTCAGTTGTCATATAAAGGTTGGCAATATTTGGAATTCCAACTTCAACACCTACATAGATAAATATTGCTATAATTCCCATAACGAAGTGACGGAATGATAAAGCACTGTGTTTATCTTTTACTTTCTCTTTCTTAACCTGATTACGTGTAATATCAAGACGTGGTTCAGGAATCTTAACTACAAGCAAAACAATGAAAGCAAATGCAAAAATTCCCATTGCAAGGAAAAGTGCAGGGTTAGCATCACTGATTGTTGCCTGAGCTACATTACCCATAAGGTAACCTACAAGTACAGGTACTATTGTTGCACCGATTGAGTTTATTGCTCCGCCAAACTGAATGAGCTGGTTTCCTTTATTACCGCCGCCTCCTAATGTATTCAACATAGGGTTTACTACTGTATTAAGAATACACATAGAGAAACCTGAGATGAAAGCACCTGTCAGATATACACCGAAGCTTGCTACTGTTCCCGATAGATAAGTAATTGTTACACCAATAAAACCTACAATTACAGCTGTCAGAGAAGTAAATTTATACCCTTTTTTTTCCAAAAGTATTCCTGCGGGTATACCCATAAATGCATATGCAATGAAATTAGCAAGATTACCTAATTGTGACATAGCATTACTTGCACCGAACTGATTTTTTACTATCACACCCATTGGGTTTTGAAGTCCGGTAACGAAAGAGATCATGAAAAACAATAAGAACATTACCGCAATAGGTAACGCATAGTTTTTCTTTTGAGTTGTTGCGTTCATAATTCTAAATTAATTAATGTTTTTGTATATTACTTTTTGACTTGTTAATAAATTCTATTATTCTTCGCTATTCTGTGAGATTTCAGCTGTTTACTTTAAAGTAAATCTAAACTCTGTTTTTGAACTAAAATGATCACCGGGTTCCAAAATAACAGATGGGTAATCAGGTTTATTGATACTATCGGGATAATGTTGTGTTTCGAAGCATACGGCTGACCTCTCAGGGTAAGTATTTCCGTTTTTACCTTTAAAATTTCCTGTCAGCCAGTTGGCAGTATATATCTGAACCCCCGGCTCTGTGGTATAAATATCCATTCTGATTCCTGTCTTTGGGGATATGCAGTATCCTACAAAGGAAAAGTCATCTGAAGAGTCTTTATTAAGAACGTAGGTATGGTCGTATCCTTTACCAAATCTCAACTGTTCGAAATCATCATTTATACGTAAACCAATTTCGACAGGTTTAGTAAAGTCCATTGGCGTATCTTTTACAGAGTCGGGTTTTCCATAAGGAATGGCTGTATCATCTGTCGGAAGATAATTATCTGCATTGAGCATAAGTATATGATCTCCGATATATGAATCTCCTTCACCTGAAAGATTAAAATATGAGTGATTTGTCAGATTGAGGATTGTAGTTTTGTCTGTTTCAGCCTTGTAGTCAATTTCGAGCACATTGTCATCTGTTAATGTATATGTAACCCAAACTGAAAGATTTCCGGGAAAACCTTCTTCTCCGTCAACAGAGAGGTAGTATAATTTAATGCTGTTTTCTGTTATTTCTTTAACATCCCATACAACTGAATTAAATCCTTTTATCCCGCCATGAAGAGAGTTAGGACCGTTGTTTACTGCAAGTTTATACTCTTTACCATCAAGATAAAAAAGGCCGTTGGCAATTCTATTTGCTGTACGGCCGCATATTGCCCCAAAATAGGGCTCTTCTGAAACTAGATAATCATCTATATTGGGATGTCCGAGCACAATATCTTTGAATACTCCCTCTTTATCGGGTACGATTAAAGATACAATTTTAGCTCCATAATTTGTGATTGTGATTTCACTTCCAACTTTGTTTGTTAGAATGTATAATCCGGTTTGCTTACCGTCTACGATTTTATCAAAAGCTTCACCAAGCAAACCGGACTTGCTATACATTTTGCTCATGTTATTTTCTTGGTTTTTAAATTAAGATAAGGATGAAGATTGATCTTTTAAAATTGGTGTAAAATTAACACAGTAATCCGCAATTACCTAACATTTTTTTGTGTTATAAAACATAAAAAAGGATAGTGCAATTTTATATTACCACCTCATTCACTTCCATCTTCCTCGTTATCAATATTTTATCTATTTTATTTCCATCAACGTCCATAATCTCGAAAATTAAGTTGTTATATTCAAACTTATCTCCGACACCAGGAATCTTATTAATACAGGTAAATACAAAACCTGCAACAGTAGAGTAATCAATTTTATCGAAGTCGACTACAAAGTCTTCGTCAAATTGAGTAAGTATCTCAATGGGTGCCTCACCGCTTACAAGAGCAGAGTTATCATCACGAATGAAAATAAGCGGTTCGGTAGATTCAACATCAGTTTCTTCCGGGACATTTCCTACGAGATTTTCAAAAATATCATGAATAGTTATTATACCATCGAGACTGCCATATTCATCCACAACAACCGCAACGAACTTATAGCTGTTCTTGAAATTCTCAAGTACTTTTTGTGCTCTAACTGTATTTGGAACAATTATTGGTTCCATTATCAGATCGTCTATTGTGAAATCTTCTTTGCTGACAAGATGCATAAGAAAATCTCTCATTGATATAATACCTACAAAATCATCTATCCTTTTTCTGCATGCAAGTATCTTACTATGCTTTTTCTGCATTAAACTTTCAATTATCTCTTCCCTGCTGTTGCTTATATCAACCCACTCAACATCTGTGCGATGTGTCATAAGGTGTTTGGCACGTTTATCTGAAAAATAGAAAACCTGCTCGTGAATGATGTTTTCTTCGACATCAATAACACCTTCGTGTGAAGCTGTTTTGAGCATAGCACGTAATTCCATCTCTGAAATCACATCTTCTTTGGGCTTCAAACCGATTAGCCTGTTTATGAATCCGGTTGAAAATGAAAGAAGTTTAACAAAGGGATAAAAGATTATACTTACAGTGTGAATTGTAGGTGCCACTGCCATTGCCATTTTCTCTGAATAGTTCAGCGCTATTGTCTTGGGCACCAGTTCTCCTATTACGATAGAAACGTATGTTATAAGGAAAACTACTATTACCATAGATATTCCGTCTGCAAATGGAGCGGTGAATGCAAACTGTTCGAAAAAAGGCACCAATTTACCCGCGAAAGCCTGTCCGCCGTATGCACCGTTGATTATTCCGATCAAAGTGATACCTACCTGCACAGAGGAAAGAAAATTATCAGGATCAGACTGCAGTTTCAATGCACGTCCGGCTCCTTTTGAGCCATTCTTGTGAGCTGCTTCTAATTTGTTTTTTCTTGCCGAGACAATTGCTATCTCAGAAAGGGCAAAGAAACCGTTAAGAAGAATCAGCAGAAGAATGATGATAACATCTAACCACATAATATCAAATAAGTATAATTACTTGTATGTATTACCACAAAGGATTGGGATAAGTACCATTATCAGACAGTTCTTTTAATTTTGCCACTACATCAGGACGATCATCTGCATATGTAACTCCAAACCATTTTGACGGAGTATCAAGCACCTTAACTGTAGCTGTTTTATTTACTATCAGATGATTTACCAGCAAAGGAATAAAAAACTCAGCCTTGATATTATCCTGATTTTCTCTCAGAAAATTAATAAAATAATCATCAGAATATTTGAAGTAATCCGGTGTGAAACCCCACATATTCATTGATACAGGTGTGTTGTCATCAATAGCAATCCATTCATCATTTTCATCTTTATAACTGACTTTACCGTCAACACGCTTAATTTGTGTGCGTTCTACCACTCCGGTAAGGTTACCGTTTTCGTCTGTTTCACAAACACCTCGTGCAACAGTACCACTCTCAGAAAGGGTGTTTCCAACCCGGTAACCTACCATACAATATCTGTTTTCACTATTATCTAATACTGAAAGAGAATCTGCCAGAATCTTAAAGCTCTCCCTGCCGTAAAAGTCATCAGCATTAATAACCGCAAAAGGTTCCTTAATTACATCTTTACCCATCATAACAGCATGATTTGTGCCCCATGGTTTAACTCTTTCAGGATTTGGTTTAAATCCATCTGGTAACTTATCGGGCTCCTGGAATACCAGTTCTACCGGTATCTTTTTCTCGTACTTGTTAACAATTTTATCCCTGAAATCTTGTTCAAAGGATTTACGGATTACGAAAACCAGTTTTCCAAAACCGGCATTTACAGCATCATAAATTGAATAGTCCATAATGGTTTCACCATGAGGGCCCACCCCGTCTAACTGTTTTAGTCCGCCATAGCGACTGCCCATCCCTGCTGCTAATACAAATAATGTAGGTTTCATTTATTATTTTTTTAATTTTATCTCTTATGCAAATGTAATGTTTTTATGTAAAAGCAGGAAAGAAAAGAATATTATTGATCATTGGAGGATAATGTATTACGCTCACAAATCAGTTTATTTGTTAAATTTTCATCTTTTTATATTTGAGTAAAACTATTTTTTATCTAATACGTTAAGTAGTGAAAGTTAGGTGATTGAACAAACTCACCAATAATATACTGTAGCATTCAACACCCCTTTTATGAAGAGGGAAATTATATTTAATTAAATAAAACAAAAATCATGGAAACAGAAGTAACTAATGATGTACCCGGCAAAAACATTGCCATTATATCCTATCTTACCGTTATAGGATTAGTAATTGCCTTTGTAATGAACAATGAGAAAAAAGAACCGTTTGCTTTATTTCATATACGGCAATCTTTAGGTATTGTTTTAACCAGTGTAGCTCTGGGTATTGTTAACATAATTCCGATACTTGGATGGATAATCAGTATAGTCGGCTTTTTCGTACTTTTATATATGTGGATAGTAGGACTATTAAATGCAGTAAATGGGAAAGAAAAAGTAGTTCCCATCATTGGCGAGAAATTTGAAGAATGGTTTAAATCTATATAAGGGTTTAAGACTGTTTGACGGCGAAATATCTATTGAAGCAAGTATTTACAAAATTATAGTTTAACAATCAAACAAAATGAAAATAGTAAAATTATTTATTCTGTTTTCAGTTACTTTCGCATTTGGTTTTGTAAACAGTGCAAATGCTCAGTTTCTTAACAGATTAAAAAACAAAGTACTTGAAAGTGCTGAGAACGTGGTAGTGGACAAAGCTGCAGACAAAGCTGCAGAAAAGACTGCGGATGCAATGGATAAGGTACTTAATCCAAATATGGAAGGTCTGTTTAATATGGGTGGAAAATCAGTTGATCTTTCTCAACTGCCGGAAGCTTATCATTTTGACTATGATTACACATTAAAAATGTCTTCACAGGGAGAAGAAATGAGAATGAACTACCTTTTCAACAAAAATGAACCATATATCGGTATAAAAACTGAAGCTTCACCGGAAATGGTTATGATTTTAGACAGCCCGAAGAACACCTTCATAATTAAGTCGGATGAAACAGTAATTGCAAGGGAGTTTAATACTGATAATGAATTAAATGAAGATGAAATAGATGAAAATCTCAACTATACTTTCAGTGAGCTGCCTGATCGTGAATTTCTCGGATATAATTGCAAAGGATTTCAGATGGAAAATGAAGAGAATAAAATCATAGTCTATTTTGCTCCCGAAATAGATGTCCGGTTTGGAAATACCGAAGGTCAGGGATTAGGAAAAATGTCTAAGGAGATGAAAGCATTTGCAAAAAAGTATGAGAACGGTCTCATGATGTATATGGAAATGGATGATAAATTGAATAAAAGCAAAAATAATGACAGCAGCATGACAATGGAATGCGTCTCATTTGAAGAGTCTTCCACCGATGTTAGGATCAGATGATTTTTAGCTGTTAACTGATTCTTCGAATGTTTTCCAGAGATTATCCTCAGGGACGGGAGCAGTAATTTCTATTTTTGCTTTAGAAACCGGGTGGATAAAAGAGATACTTCTTGCGTGCAGACTTATACTTCCGTCGGGATTTGAACGATCTGCACCATATTTAAGGTCACCTTTGACCGGACAGCCTATTTTAGCCAACTGGCACCTGATCTGATGATGACGCCCGGTCTCGAGGTTAACTTCCAGCAGACTATAATTCTGTGATGTACTGATTAATCTGTAGTGCATCACAGCTTTTTTTGTGTTTGGTTTTGCTGTATCGTAAGCAGTTGACTTATTATTTTTTTCGTTTTTGATAAGATAATGAATTAATTTGTCCTCTGTTTTAGGAGGTCGGTTTTTTACTATTGCCCAATATATCTTATCAACAGAATCATTTCTGAACATCTCGTTGAGTCTGGACAGCGCCTTACTGGTTTTTGCAAATACCACTACCCCACTGGTTGGCCTGTCAAGACGATGAGTGACCCCGCAAAAAACGTTGCCGGGCTTGTTGTATTTCTCTTTAAGATACTCTTTAACAATGTCCGACAACGGTCTATCACCGGTTTTATCGCCCTGGACGATTTCACCGGCTGCTTTATTTATTATAATTATATGATTGTCTTCGTAGAGAACATTCATATTAGCTGTTCATTCCTCCACAGACATTTACTACCTGCCCGCTAACGTACGAAGAGAGGTCAGATGCAAGGAATAGTGCAACATTCGCAACATCTTCGGGTGTACCTCCACGCCTTAGTGGGATTTGCTTTGTCCATTCTTTTTGAACATCTTCAGAAAGTTGTCCGGTCATTTCAGTAATAATGAAACCTGGTGCTATTGCGTTTGCACGAATTCCACGTGAACCAAGTTCTTTTGCAGTTGATTTAGCAAGTCCGATCATACCGGCTTTTGAAGCAGAATAGTTTGCCTGACCTGCATTTCCTGAAACACCTACAACAGAACTCATATTAACTATGCTTCCTGATTTCTGACGCATCATTACCGGTGTTACTGCGTGAATGAAATTGAAAGCTGACTTGAGATTCACATTAATAACTGCATCCCACTGTTGCTCGCTCATTCTCATAATGAGACCGTCTTTAGTGATACCTGCATTATTAATAAGAATGTCTATTCTGCCAAAATCTTTCATTACTTCGTCTACTACTTTGTGCGACTCATCAAAATTGGCAGCATTTGATGCATAACCTTTACACTTAACTCCCATAGAAGAGATTTCGTGCTCGGTTGCTTGACCTACTTCATCAATAACTAAATCTGTAAATGCAATATTTGCGCCTTCAGATGCGAACTTTAATGCAATAGCTTTACCAATGCCACGTGCAGCACCGGTTATAAGCGCAGTTTTACCTTCTAATAATTTCATATGAATGTTGTTTCTGATTAATTAGTTTTGATTTTATAAATTATAAGTGAAACAGAGTACTTATCAGTGAGAATAAAGGCCTTTAAAAATAAGATTAGATATTAACTCCCTGTCTCCCTTTTTACTGTAATCGAGCTTAAGAGCACCTCTGATAGTTGGGACTTCTAATCCTTTAAAAGCATAATGCAATATTTCCGCTGTCTGCTTAATATCTTTAATATGAAATATTCCCTTTTCAAACCCGTCTCTGAGAATGACTTCAAGGTAATAAATCTCTTTATTATCGAAGCCTTTCCGTACTGTTTCTACCTGCCATATATCTCTGAAAAAATCTGCTTTAAGAGTTCCATTGCGGGTAACGACCTCTTTTATGGCGTTTAGTCGTGTAAAAGCCAGCATTATCAATTTGTCATCTGCCGGCATATCACGCCGAATAACTTCGTCCAGTTTTTTGTATAAAACATCAAGCTCTGACTCAATTACAGCTTTATATATATCATTTTTACTGCTAAAATATGTATATAAAGTTCGCCTGCCACGTTGAGACGCTTTAGCAATATCGTTCATAGTCGTACTTTCGACACCGTTCTTTGCGAAAAGTTGCCGTGCTACGTCTATTAAATCTTTTTTGGTTTTTGAAATTGCTGATGTCACTTATTGCACAATTTAAATATATATGTGCAAAAATAAAACAAAGATTTCTATTTACAACTGTTTTCTTCGTTTTTTTCTATTAGCTTCGCAGCTTCACACACCTCATCGTACCATTCTTCTCCAAATTTTCGAATCAAAGGTTCTTTCAGGAACTGAAAAAGAGGTAATCCTTTTTGTCGTCCAAGAACAGTTGCAGGCTCACAGACCGACCATTTATGATAGTTTACTGCCGTAAATTCCACATATTCTTTAAGTCTTATAGGATAAAGATGGCAAGAGATTGGCTTTTGAACGCTAATGCGACCTTCGCGATATGCATTATCTATTGAACATTTACATACACCGTTCTCATCAAAATAGGTAAAGACACATTCTCTTCCTTTAATAATAGATGTCACAAGTTCACCGTCATAATCGGTATATGCAATGCCCTGCTCATTAATTAACTCTTGGGCAGCAGGTGAAAGATCGTCCCAGATTTCAGGAAGGATTTCGTTAATATCCTCAAATTCGTGGTGTTCTAGAGGAGCACCCGACTCACCGTCTACACAGCATTGTCCTTTACATTTGCAAAGGTCGCAAATAAAGTGTTCTTTAAATATATCGTCAGATATTATTGTATTCTGAATTTGTATCATTATAAATATTTTTTGATGTTCGATTATTGTATATCCAAAACAGGGTTATAGTAAGCAACAGGCTAACTACAGCTATACCAACAAAAACAGGAGTAATAGCTGTTTCTTCTATATTTTTATACCACTCACTGTCGCTCCAGAAGAAATTTATTATTATTACAGTTGCATTATTAAGGAAATGGAATAAAATTGGCGCCCATAAGTTTTTAGTATAAATAAACAGGTAGCCCAGTATTGCTCCTAAAAATAATCTTGGCAAGAAACCATAAAACTGAAAGTGAACCATACTGAAAATAAGTGCAGTCAGCCATACAGTAGCATGCTCATTTTTAAACTTCTCGTGAATAAACTGTTGTAGTGCCCCACGAAAAAACAACTCTTCTGATATTGCAGCAAAACCGGCCACAACAATAAGATTCATTATAAGTGAACCTAATGATTTACCGGACAGCAGCAGGTCGGTTGTTTCCAGAGCTGCATCCTCCATTGATCTCATCATTTCCTCAATATTTTTCATACTCTCCGGCAATATCATACCTTCGTTCAATTGTGCAAGAAATGAAGCAAAAGAATAAGAGAATATAAAAGCAAAAAGTGCAAATATCATTTTAGATGATAATTTATCATCTTGAACAACTTTAAGATAGTGCAATGGCTTTTCATTTGTCCATGATACGATTAAAAATGAGGGAAGAGCAATTGCAAATACAGATTGCATAATTTGGGTGACGTATATCTCTGAAATATCCCCAAAACTATCAATGAAAGGGATCATCAACGTTAATCTCGTGAATATTCCTGCAATAAAAACTCCAATTAACAGAAATAAAAAAAGATAAGCAATTTTAAATCCCGGTGAAGCCGATGTTAATAATGGACGCATCCTAAATGTTCTTTTGTATAGATAATTGTATCAAACTACAAAGATAATAGAATTACTTTTGACAGGACTACAAAATATTTTTTGCAATTTGAAAGAATAACACTAATTTTGCACTCTTGTTTAAAAAAATGTTTCAAACGGTTGAATTTAACCGACTTTGAATAAAATAATCCATTTCAAATGAAGTCAACACTTAACAAAACCGACGAGGTAAACGGTACAATCCTTATTGAGATAGAAAAAGCTGATTATCAGGAAAAAGTAAATAAGTCGTTAAATCAATTCAGACAAAGAGCTGATATTCCGGGTTTTCGCCAGGGTAAAGTTCCTAAAAGCGTTATTCAAAAGCTTTATGGAAAATCAGTACTCATTGATGAAATCAACAAAATTGTAACAGAAGAGGTAAGTAACTTTGTACGTGATAATAAACTGAAGATACTTGGTGAGCCTCTGAATGACAAAAGTGAGGACAGGCAGGTTGATTTAGATAAAGATGAAACATATAAGTTCTATTTCAATATTGGTTTGACTCCCGAATTCGATCTGGCACTGGGTAAAGAGATTGAACATACCTATTACACCGTAGATTTGGAAGATGATCTGCTTGATAAGCAAATTGATTCATATAAACAGAATTACGGCACCTATCTTAAGGTTGAAGAAGAATCTGTTGAAACAGACCTGATCAAAGGAATACTTACCGAAGTAGAAAACGGTGCGGATAAAGAGGACGGTTTAGTTATCGAAAACGCTATCCTTATGCCTTCTTACCTTAAAGATGAGACTATTAAAGGTGATTTCATTGGAGTGAAAGTTGGTGACAGCATAATCTTCAACCCTAAAACTGCTTACGATAACAATGAGGCTGAAGTGGCTTCACTGCTGCAAAGTACTAAAGAAGAAATAAAAGATTTAAATTCTGATTTTCGTTTTGATATAAATGAGATTACTCGTTACAAGGAGGCTGAATTAAATCAAGAATTATTTGACCGTGTCTTAGGTGAAGGAGTTGCTGCTACTGAAGAAGAGTTCAGAGCAAAAGTAAAAGAAGAGCTTGGGAAGCAGTTTAAGCCAAATGCTGATCACCTATTCATTCATGAAATGAGAGTTATCATCGTTGAACAAATGAAAGATGTTAAGTTTCCCGATGAATTCCTGAAAAGATGGCTGCTTGAATCAAGCGAAGACAGAACCGAGGAGCAGGTTGAAGAAGATTATCCTAAAATTCTGGAAGACTTGAAATTTCATGTAGTAAAACAGAAGATTATTGAGGACAATGACATAAAAATTGAATTCAAGGATATCGAAGCATTGGCTGCTGATGTAGCAAGAGCACAGTTTGCACAGTATGGTATGACAAACTTACCTGATGATGTTCTTCAAAATTACACAAAGAGCATGCTTGAAAAGGAAGAAACAATACAAAACCTTTATGAGAAAGCTACTGAAGACAAGGTAATTGATTGGCTGAAAGAAAACATCACAATAATAGACAAAAAGGTTTCTTCGGTAGAGTTCAACGAAATAATGACTGAGCATTCGCATTTGCACAGTGAACATGAGCATGATGATGATCACGAACATGAACATGAACACGATCATGAACACGATAGTAATAACTCTGAAGAGCAGTCAATAGACGAAACAAATGAGTAAAAAGGCCAATATGAACAGAATAATTACTGTTTTTTACAGGTAATTGTTTATTATTTCAATTATTAGGTTTATATTTGTTTGATTTCTGGCACCTTATTTGCAACAGTTCAACTGATAAATTATGTTGAACAACGAAAATGAAAATTATGCAAAACGATTTTAGAAAATACGCAGTAAAGCACCTTGGAATGAGTGGATCCAGACTGGATAGCTACATGAATATCACCAGTCAGGGAGGTTATATATCACCTACTATCATTGAAGAGCGTCAGTTAAACGTTGCCCAAATGGATGTTTTTTCGCGCTTAATGATGGACAGGATCATCTTTCTGGGGACAACCATTGATGATTATACTGCCAACGTAATGCAGGCTCAGCTCCTGTATCTTGATTCTTCTGACCCGGGTAAGGATATTTCTATTTATATTAATTCTCCGGGTGGATCTGTTTATGCAGGATTGGGAATCTATGACACAATGCAGTTTATCTCTAGTGATGTATCAACTATCTGTACCGGTATCGCTGCGTCTATGGCAGCTGTTCTGTTGGTAGCAGGTACTGAAAAAAAGAGATTCGCACTTACTCATTCAAGAGTAATGATTCATCAACCTATGGGAGGAGTTCAGGGCCAGGCATCAGATATAGAAATAACTGCTCGTGAAATAGCGAAAATCAAACAAGAGCTTTATACTATCATATCAAAGCATTCCGGAAAACCAATCGAAGAAGTAAACCGTGACTCTGATCGTGACTTCTGGATGACGGCTTCTGAAGCTAAGGAATATGGAATGGTTGACGATGTATTAGTCAGGAAATAAATCCAGGAAATAAATATTGTATGGCTAAAAAAGCGAATAGCAGCAACCACTGCAGTTTCTGTGGAAGAAGTGAACAGGAGGTAAACCTACTGATCTCAGGCATGACGGGGTATATATGTGATATGTGTACCGAACAGGCACATGAGATTGTAAGTGACACTTTCAAAAGCAGTGGAAAATCTGATTTAGGTATTACACTTTCGTCATTACCAAAGCCTGCACAAATAAAAGATTTTTTAGATCAGTATGTTATAAAGCAGGAAAACGCTAAGAAATTTTTGTCTGTTGCTGTTTACAATCACTACAAACGTATTTTACAGAAAAATGCCAAGGATGATGTAGAAATAGAGAAATCTAACATCATTATGGTTGGAGCAACCGGTACCGGTAAAACGCTTTTGGCAAGAACAATTGCCAAGTTGTTGCAGGTTCCGTTTACAATTGTGGACGCTACAGTGCTTACAGAAGCCGGCTATGTTGGTGAGGATATTGAAAGTATCCTTACAAGACTGCTTCAGGTTGCCGATTATGATGTCAATGCAGCAGAAAGGGGAATTGTCTTTATCGATGAGATTGATAAAATTGCACGTAAAAGCGATAACCCGTCCATAACCAGAGATGTAAGTGGTGAAGGTGTTCAGCAGGGACTTCTCAAACTTCTTGAGGGATCTGTTGTTAATGTGCCTCCTCAAGGTGGCCGCAAACATCCTGAACAGCGAATGATTGCTGTTAACACTAAAAATATTCTTTTTATTTGCGGCGGAGCTTTTGACGGAATAGAGAAGAAGATTGCACAACGACTCAATACTCGGGTTGTTGGTTATGCTGCCAGTCAGGAAACGTCTGCTATCGACAGGGATAATATGCTTAAATATATCACTCCTCTTGACTTAAAGTCTTTTGGACTTATCCCGGAAATTATTGGTCGTCTTCCAATACTTACATATCTGGAACCACTTGATAGAGAAGCATTGCTACGTATTTTAGTTGAACCTAAAAACTCAATCATTAAGCAGTACCAGAAATTATTCAGCATGGATGGAGTAGCTCTCACATTCGATCAAAGTGCCTATGAATATATTGTTGATAAAGCTATTGAGTTTAAGTTAGGTGCACGTGGACTCCGATCTATTGTTGAAGCAATAATGATTGATGCTATGTTTTCATTGCCTTCAGGGGATAAGAAAAAAATGCATGTAACCCGTAAGTACGCTGTAGATCAGTTGGAGAACTCCGATATTCACCATTTAAGAGTAGCCTAAAGCAATTATTTTATAAATAATTCCCGTTTTTAAATTATCCGGGAGTAAGTTAAAAAACGCATGGTATATCCTGCGTTTTTTTAATGGATATAAGTGATTTTATTTGGAGCGATATAATTTTTAAACTATCTTAGAAGTGAATTTACAATTAGCACTTTATAAATAAATTACTACTTTAATACAATAATATTGGATATAAGTAATACTTTTCTATATTTGTGAAGTGCTTTTGATTTTAGGTGTTATTCCCGGATTGTTGGATGAATGAAAAATAGAGAAATAATATATAATGGTTTAAAAAAGTATTTTGGATTCGATACATTTAAAGGCAATCAGGAAGCCATAATAAACAGTATCTTATCCGGAAAAGACACTTTCGTACTTATGCCTACAGGTGGAGGAAAATCGCTCTGCTATCAACTTCCTGCACTATTAATGGAGGGCACTGCCATTATTATTTCACCATTGATTGCTCTGATGAAAAACCAGGTTGATGCAATGCGCAGCTATAGCGAGAAGGATGGTATAGCTCATTTTCTCAACTCTTCTCTGACAAAAGCTGAAATAGAAGATGTAAAAAAGGACGTGACGTCAGGAAAAACAAAATTGCTTTATGTGGCTCCGGAGTCTCTCACAAAACAAGATAATATTGAATTTCTAAGGAGTGTTCCGATATCTTTTTACGCAGTTGATGAAGCTCACTGTATTTCTGAGTGGGGACATGATTTCCGTCCTGAATACCGCAGAATAAGACCTATTATTACTGAGATAAGTCCAAAACCTATTATTGCACTTACTGCTACTGCAACACCTAAAGTTCAGCATGATATACAGAAAACTCTTGGAATGATTGATGCAGAGGTGTTCAAATCTTCTTTTAATCGCCCCAATCTGTATTATGAAATACGTAAAAAAACAGAACAAATAGATAAAGAAATCATAAAATATATACTTTCTCAAGGTAGAAAATCAGGAATTGTTTACTGTCTGAGCAGAAAGAAAGTGGATGATTTTGCAGAAATTCTGCAGGCTAACGATATAATGGCACTTCCATATCATGCAGGTATGGATGCTGCTACCCGTACCAACAATCAGGATGCATTTCTGATGGAAAAAGTTGACGTGATTGTTGCTACAATAGCCTTTGGCATGGGCATAGATAAACCGGATGTACGCTATGTAATCCATTATAATATTCCAAAAAGCCTGGAGGGTTACTATCAAGAAACTGGGCGCGCCGGAAGAGATGGCGGTGAAGGCAAATGTATCGCTTTTTATTCCGATAAAGACCTACAGAAACTTGAACGTTTTATGCAGGGTAAACCGGTATCAGAACAAGAAATTGGAAAACAACTACTGCTGGAAACTGCTGCCTATGCAGAGACATCAGTTTGTAGAAGAAGAATGTTGTTGCACTATTTCGGTGAAGATTATGACTTACCAAATTGTGAGAATTGTGATAATTGTTTAAATCCTAAAATAAAAGTGGAAGCAAAGGAATTACTAATTACTGTTTTAGAAGCTATTACTGCTCTTAAAGAAAAACAAAAAACCGAATATCTTGTTGATTTCCTTGTCGGAAAAGAATCATCTGACATTGAAACCTATGGTCACGACCAACTGGAAGAATACGGTTCAGGTGAAGATGAAGAAGAGAGCACATGGGAAGTTGTAATACGACAAGCATTACTGGATAACTACCTCAAAAAGGAAATCGAGAATTACGGAATTCTCAAAATCACTAAAAAGGGTAAGGATTTCCTAAAGAATCCCGTATCATTTAAAATCACTAAAGCTGATGAGGATGAGGATGATATGTCTGATATGGAAAGTGATGATTCAGATATCATGGCATCAGGTGGAGTAAGCGGAGGTGCCGCAGATCCGGTATTATTTTCGATGATGAAAGATCTGAGAAAAAAATTATCCAAAAAGCTTAATGTTCCTCCTTATGTTATATTTCAGCCATCTTCACTCGAAGCAATGGCTACCTCCTATCCTATTACTCTTGAAGAGCTGCAAAACATACCGGGAGTAGGGTCAGGAAAAGCAAAGCGCTACGGTAAGGAATTCGTAGAACTTATTAAAAAACATGTTGAAGAAAATGATATCACACGTCCTGAAGATCTTCGTGTAAAAACCGTACCCAACAAATCAAAACTGAAGGTATCTATAGTTCAGGCTATCGACCGTAAAGTGGCTCTCGACGACCTTGCAGAATCCAAGGGCATCGACTTCAACGAAATGTTATCTGAAGTTGAAGCTATAGTATATTCAGGAACAAGAATCAATATCGATTATTTTCTGAATGAAGTGATGTCTCAGGATGTTATTGACGATATTTACGCCTACTTTAAGGAAACAGAAAAGGATGACCTGGAAAAAGCTCAGGAGGAGCTCCCTGAATATGAAGAGACAGAAATAAGGCTGGTCAGAATCAAGTTCTTCTCTGAGTTGGCTAATTAAAGAAGTTAATGAAATAAACTATTTCAAGTAACTGTCGTTATAGTATTTGAAGGGTTAATTACTAGTAATTATTTATGATACCCTTAAATAAGGAATTTAATCCAAATGAAATATTTGCAACATATAGATAGTCCCGACGACCTTAAAAAACTTAATGTAGAGCAACTTGAAACAGTTTGCGGTGAGTTAAGGGAGTTTATTATTGAACAACTTTCTTATAATCCAGGACACTTTGGTTCAAGTTTAGGTACTGTAGAACTTACTGTAGCCCTTCATTATTTGTTTAACACGCCATATGATCGCTTGGTATGGGATGTTGGACATCAAGCCTATAGTCACAAAATACTTACCGGACGACGTGACCGGTTTTCAACTAACCGAAAGTTGGGCGGTTTATCCGGTTTCACAAATCCTTCAGAAAGTGAATATGATACTTTCATTGCAGGACATGCTTCAACTTCAATCTCAGCGGCACTGGGAATGGCGGTTTCCGCATCTTTACGTAAGGAAAACCGTAATATTGTAGCAATTATTGGTGATGGTGCTATGACAGGAGGATTAGCTTACGAAGGTCTTAATAATGTTTGTTCTCATCCAAATAATCTTCTTATTATCTTAAATGACAATAATATGTCTATTGATAATAACGTTGGAGGAATTCAGGATTATCTGGTAAAGCTAACTACTTCAACAAAGTATAATCGTTTCCGTAACAAGATTTATCAGGGTTTTAAAAGAAGAAATCTAATTTCAGAGAAAGAGAAAAACATAGTGCTTCGTTTTAATAACAGCATGAAATCCCTGCTAACCAAAGAACAAAATATATTCGAAGGTTTTAACTTGAGATATTTTGGTCCAGTTGATGGTCATGACCTTCCGGGATTAATCAGAATTCTCAGAAATATCAAAGATATGCATGGACCTAAACTGTTGCATATCAAAACTATAAAAGGTAAAGGATATGAGCCGGCTGAAAAATCCGCTACTGTATGGCATGCTCCCGGACTTTTTAATGTGAAAACCGGAGAAAGAATTGTTAAAGATATAAAGAATCAACCACCATTATACCAGGATGTTTTTGGACACACTCTTGTAGAATTGGCTGAGAAAGATCAAAAAATTGTAGGGGTTACGCCTGCAATGCCTACCGGTTGTTCTATGACTTATATGATGGAAAAGTTTCCTGAAAGATCATTCGATGTTGGAATTGCTGAAGCGCATGCAGTTACTTTCTCTGCAGGAATGGCAAAAGAGGGCTTGATTCCATTTTGCAACATCTATTCATCTTTTATGCAAAGAGCTTATGATCAGGTAATCCATGATGTTGCACTCCAGAAACTAAAGGTGATAATGTGTCTCGACAGGGCTGGATTGGTTGGCGCAGATGGTCCTACCCATCATGGTGTATTTGATCTTGCCTACTTGCGTCCGATACCAAATATTATTATTTCGGCACCTTATAACGAGCATGAACTAAGAAATCTTATGTTTACAGGAGCATATGGAAATGACAAACCATTTGTAATCCGATATCCAAGAGGACAAGGTCAACTAATAAACTGGCATAACGAACCTAAAATACTACCAATTGGTAAAGGGCGAGAGTTGAAGAAGGGAAATGATATTGCAGTACTTTCATTAGGTGCCATTGGTAATAATGCTTCTAAAGCTATTTAAGAGGCAGAAAAGCTTGGAATAAGCATTGCACACTACGATATGGTTTTTTTGAAACCTATCGATGAGGAGCTATTGGATAAAGTTGCCAAAAAGTTTAAACACATTATAACTATAGAAGAAGGAGTTATTAAAGGTGGTTTAGGAAGTGCGGTACTTGAATTTCTTTCAGAAAAACAATATTCCGATACTGATGTGCGAGTGCAACGTATAGGTATTGAAGATAAGTTTATTACACATGGATCTGTAAATGAATTACAGGAAATTGCAGAGATTAATCCTGAAAGTATTTTAAAGACAATCCTGAAAGTTTATTTTGATATGACAGGAATTAAACTTCCTTCAGAAGAAACAGCAATCACGTTAAAACCAGTGAACTGACCAGACAATCGTTGGAAGTAACTTACAACTATCGATGAAAATTTTAATAGCCGGAGCCGGTGCAGTAGGAACTCACCTTGCCAGACTTCTTGAACAGGAAAATCACGATATAACACTTATGGATGCTGACAAAGAGCGTCTCACACTGATTCGTGATAATTCAGAAATACTTACTTACATGGGGAACTGCACCTCCCTTAAAGACTTGGCAGCAGCTGGTGTTGCCAATGCTGATCTTTTTATAGGTGTTACTCCTGAGGAGTCCAAAAACATCAATTCATGTATGCTAGCCTCTAACCTTGGGGCAAAAAAAACTCTTGCACGAATAGATAATCATGAATATTTATTGCCTAAAAATCAGGAATTCTTTGAAAAACTGGGTATTCATTCAATGATCTACCCTGAACTGGTTGCAGCCAGAGAAATTGCGATGGCAATAAAAACACCCTGGACACGTTTCTGGTGGGAACTTTGTAACGGAACTGTAATTTTGATTGGTGCAAAAATAAGGCAAAATGCACCACTTGCCAACAAATATCTCCACGAACTGGTTCAGGAGAGTAAACAGTTTCACCTTGTAGCAATTAAGCGAGGAACCAAAACTATTATACCTCAGGGCAGTGATCAAATCCTTCACAATGATATTCTGTATTTTGTCACATTAAGAAAACATGTGGATATACTTCCTGAACTGTTGGGTAAGAAATCCTTCGAGACAAAAAGATTAATGTTCATGGGTGGCAGCCGCATAACTATGCGCACAATTCAGCAGCTTCCTCAAAACATTGATATTAAAATTATTGAACAGGACAGAGAGCGGGCTGAATTTTTGGTAGAAAAATGCCCGTCTAATGTTACAGTTTTTGTGGAGGATGGCAGGAATGCCGAATTCCTTGTTCGTGAGGGTATAAGCGATACAGACGCATTTCTGGCACTCACTGCAAATTCCGAAGCCAATATTCTCGGATGCATGATGGCCAAACAGTACGGCGTTAAAAAAACAGTAGCTGAGATTGAAAATATCGACTATATATCTATGGCTGAACAGCTTGATATTGGAACTGTCATTAATAAAAAACTGATAGCAGCAGGTAAAATTTATGAATTGCTGCTAAAAGCCGATGCTTCAAATATAAAAAGCCTGACCTTTGCAGATGCTAACGTGGGTGAGGTAATTGCTAAACCAAATTCGAAAGTTACCAGGAAACAAATAAAAGACCTGAAGTTGCCGCAGAATATCACCTTTGGTGCATTAATAAGAGATGGCGAACCCATTCTTGTTGACGGTAATACACTAATAGAACCTAATGATCGTGTTGTAGTTTTCTTCCTGAACAGATCGATTAAAAGTATTGAGAACCTGTTTAATTAATTGTAGCGCAAAATGCAAAGATTTAATTATCGGTTTGTTTTAAGCAGTATTGGAATTGTATTGCTGATTGAAGCTGTGTTCATGCTATTCTCAGCTTTCGTTGGTGAATATTACAATGAATCAGCAGTAAAAAGCATCTATTTATCTTCTATCATAACTTCACTATCTGGTGCTATTCTCATTTTTTTGGGAAGAAAAAGAAAAAAACAAACAGGCAATATAACGAAACGTGAAGTTTATATTACTGTTACAATGGTATGGTTGATGCTGACATTATACGGCACATTCCCCTACCTATTTAGTGGTGCTATACCTTCGTTCTCAAATGCCTTCTTCGAAAGTATGTGCGGTTTTACAACAACCGGAAGTTCAACTCTTTTCAATATTGAAGCATTTCCGAAGTCACTTCATTTCTGGCGAAGTTTTACTCAATGGATAGGTGGAATCGGAATAATCATTTTCGTATTATCATTTATGCCCGTTTTCGGTGGAGTATCCGGACATTTTTATGATGCTGAAGCTACAGGTATAGCTGAGGACATTTTTCGTCCCAGAATCAAGGAAATCACTAAAACTATGGCACTTACATATCTTGGTCTTACTTTTGTTGGCTTTCTTTTTTTATGGGCCGGACCAATGGATGCTTTTGATGCTGCCTGCCACACATTTTCAGCTATATCTACAGGAGGCTTTTCTACAAAACAGTATAGCATTGCATCTTTCAATTCCCCTTATACAGAATATGTTATAACTCTTCTAATGTTCTTTGGAGCTTCCAACTTTCTGCTTATCTCTGCACTTTTCACTAAACTCTCCACATCAATTTTCAAGAACGAGGAGTTTCGATGGTATGTATCACTTATCGCACTTTTCACAATCGGCATTTCCGGAGCTTTAATTGCAACAGGTCAAATGTCAGATATTGAAGAGACCTTTCGGACAGTATTATTCCAGGTTGTTGCAGCAATAACCACTACGGGGTTTGCAACTGTTGATTTTCTGGCATGGGGCCCATTTTACTGGCTGCTTTTTTTGGTCATGATATTATTCTGCGCGTGCGAAGGATCAACTTCAGGAGGAATGAAGATTTCTCGGCTTGTAGTTCTATTTAAAAACTCACTATTAGTCTTCAAACGTCAAGTACACCCAAATGCACTCTATCTTGTCAAAATAAATGATAAAGTAATTTCAAATGATGCAATCTCTAAAGTTATTGCATTTGTTTTTCTTTATATTTCAGTCACACTTCTGAGCGCAGTTTTGTTAAGTCTGACAGGCATGACCTTTGACGAATCAATCAGCGTTGCGCTTTCATCCATAAGCAATTACGGTTTTGGATTAGGATCATACGGTCCGAGCGGCACCTTTGAGTCTGCAACAATATTTGCCAAATACTTCCTGTCATTTCTTATGCTGGTAGGTCGTCTTGAGATATTTACCGTTCTGTCACTATTTGTACCCAGTTTCTGGAAAAGATAAAAAATTAAAGCCCCAACCATAAGCTGAGGCTCTAAGACGAATAAAAAACAATCTTTTAGTAATATTTAAACTAATATCATTGATTTTTGAAGTAAATGATATCATCAATAGCTTCAATGGTGATCGGTTTCGATTTATCAACCTTGCCAGAGAGCAACTCTTTTGAAAGCTGATTCAACACCTTTCGCTGAATTACCCTTTTCACAGGTCTGGCACCATATTCCGGATCATAACCCGACTCAGAAATACTCCTTACAGCCTCATCGCTGTATTTAAGTTCTATTCCACTTTCAGCCAGCGACTCTTTTACCAAATCAAGCTGTAGTCTGACTATTTGAGCAATTTCACTTTCCTTCAGTGGAGCAAACATAATTATCTCATCTACACGATTAAGAAACTCCGGACGGATAGTTTTTTTCATCATATCCATCACCAGATTCCTCGTATTTTCAATAATTTCTTCTCTATTGGAAGGATTTATTTTCTCAAAATTCTCGCGTATTAGGTTCGATCCGATATTTGAAGTCATAATGATTATCGTATTCTTGAAATTGACCACCCTACCCTTATTATCGGTCAGTCTGCCATCATCAAGCACCTGAAGAAGAATATTAAAAACATCGGGGTGAGCCTTCTCAATCTCATCGAAAAGTACTACAGAATAAGGTTTGCGCCGAATAGCTTCTGTCAGCTGACCACCTTCGTCATAGCCCACATATCCGGGAGGCGCTCCAATCAAACGAGTAGCACTGAATTTCTCCTGATATTCACTCATATCTATTCGTGTCATCATATTCTCGTCATCAAACAAATAATCGGCCAAAGCCTTAGCCAGTTCAGTTTTCCCAACACCTGTTGTACCCAAAAAGATAAATGAACCAATAGGCCGTTTGGGATCACTCAAGCCAGCTCTGCTGCGTCTTACGGCGTCAGCTACAGCTGTTATGGCTTCATCCTGACCAATAACCCTTTTGTGAAGTTCATCCTCCAGATTCAACAATTTATCCCGTTCGCTCTGGAGCATCTTATTAACCGGTATTCCTGTCCAACGTGATACTACATCTGCAATATCTTCAGCATCCACCTCTTCTTTTATCATAGCACGTCCACCCTGACGTATATGCAGCTCTTTCTGAAGTGCTTCAATGTCATTCTCTTTCTCTTTAATCTTCCCATAACGAAGTTCGGCTACTTTACCATAGTCTCCTTCCCTTTCTGCTTTATCAGCTTCAAACTTAGCGTCTTCTATCTCAATTTTCGCCTGTTGTATCTTGTTAATTAACTCTTTCTCTGACTTCCATTTGGCAGAAAATTCAGCTTCTTCAGCTTTCAGATCTTCAATTTGTTTGGTAAGCAGATCAACTTTAGGCTGATCGTTTTCTCGTTTAATAGCCTCACGCTCAATCTCAAGCTGTTTAATTCTTCTACTGATCTCATCAAGTTCCTCAGGAACAGAATCCACTTCCATTCGCAATTTTGCCGCTGCCTCATCCATCAGGTCAATAGCTTTGTCAGGTAAAAACCTATCGGTTATATACCTGCTAGATAGCTGTACTGAAGCAATTATTGCTTCATCTTTAATCCTTACCTTATGATGATTTTCGTAGCGCTCTTTCAATCCCCTAAGAATAGAGATACTGTCAGTTTCCGAAGGCTCATTCACCATTACAGTCTGAAAACGACGCTCAAGTGCTTTATCTTTCTCGAAATATTTCTGATACTCATTAAGTGTTGTAGCTCCAATAGACCTGAGCTCACCACGCGATAACGCAGGTTTAAGAATATTAGCCGCATCCATTGCTCCCTCACTTTTACCTGCACCCACGAGAGTATGTATCTCATCAATAAAGAGAATAATCTCACCATCAGCTTTAGTCACTTCACTTACAACCGATTTGAGTCGCTCTTCAAACTCACCCTTATATTTTGCACCTGCAATCAGTGCACCCATATCCAGTGAATAAATCTGTTTACTTTTAAGATTTTCCGGCACATCACCACGAACTATACGATAGGCAAGTCCCTCTGCTATTGCGGTCTTACCTGTTCCCGGTTCTCCAATAAGAATAGGGTTGTTTTTTGTACGCCTGCTCAATATCTGCAACACACGCCTTATCTCTTCATCACGACCGATTACAGGGTCTAGTTTACCCTCACGAGCCTTATCGATCAGGTTCACAGCGTACTTTCCGAGCGCTTGGTATGTTTCTTCGGCAGTCTGACTTGTAACCTTTTCACCTTTTCTCAGGTCGTCAATTGCCGCCTTTAGCTGATTTAGTGATATACCCGCATCTTTCATCATCTTAGAAGCGCTGTTTTTCTCTTCCAGAATTCCAAGCAGAAGATGCTCAATAGAAACAAACTGATCATCCATTTTGCCGGCAAAATCAGCTGCTTTCTGAAACACGGCATTAGTTTCCCTGCTAAGCATGGGGTCGCCGCCTGAGACTCGCGGAAGGGACTTAATTTCAGCATCCACCGCTCTCTCGATATTCTGACTATTCACGCTCAGTTTATTAAACAAGTAGCTGGTTACATTTTCACCTGTAATCATTATCCCTTTAAGGATATGTGTCGGTTCAATCATCTGTTGGTTATTGCCCTGAGCAATCTCAATAGCTTTTTGTACAGCCTCCTGTGCCTTTATTGTAAAATTATTAAAATTCATATCTTGTGTTTTTTATCGTTTCACTCCTTATTAACTGCCTTTACTCTTTATAGAATAAATAGTTTTGTGAATAGTTGAAATTAACATCAGATTCACAACAAGATAAGGTCAAAATCTTTGCCAATTTATAAAATGTGACTTTTTGTCATATTGTAAAAACATTACTTTATTTTGAAAAGCCTTTAAGAATATTTGATATTTTATAAACAGACCTATTATAATTGAAATTTTAAAATAATTTATCCGAAACTTCAAAATTTGGGTACATTTGTACTTAGTATGACAAAAGAAAAATTCTATACACTTCGCGAAGAACGAGCCAACTACCTGACTCATGGTTTTGGCTTATTAATGAGCATCATAGCTTCTGGCATCTTAATCAATAAAGCAATTATTGCCGAAGACATATGGGCATTGTCAGCATACTCTCTATTCGGTATAGGAATGGTTTTATGCATGGCTTCATCAGCCATATATCATTTTGTTCAGGAGCCTGCAAAAAAACAGAGACTGCGTCATTTCGACCATGCCTCAATATACCTGCTGATTGCTGCCAGCTACTCACCCTTCACACTTATACTTTTACGTGAGGATGAACCGGTTTGGGCATGGTTTATTTTTTCACTCGTATGGCTAATTGCAATTGTCGGAATCACCTTAAGCTTCAGACCTCTTAAACGTAACAGTCACCTGAAAACAATTTCCTATGTAATTATGGGACTGGTAGTTCTCATTGCATTTAAGCCTCTTATAGATGTTGCTAATTCTAAAAACTCCATTGATGTTATCTTATGGCTGGTTGCGGGTGGCGTTTTTTATATAGCAGGCGCTATTATTTATGCTACAGCAAAAAGAGAATTTGTACATTCAATTTTCCATGTTTTTGTTCTTCTTGGTCTCGCCAGCCACATCTATGCAGCATGGCTAATTCCTATTTAAAAACAGTAGCGTATTGTACATTCGAGGACATAAAAAAACGATCTGCTTTTAGTGCAAATCGTCTTTAAAAATAATACTTTATATTTTATTGCTAATGACCTAAATCCTGTTACTGTTGAATATTAGGAGATTCAAGTCCGTATCCTTTTTTCTTATCTTCCGCCTTAAGTAAAAACGCAAAAATAAGAGCCAATAACCCAAAAACGGTGAAAATCATCATTGGCAGTGTATAATCGTAAGTATTCACCAATAACCCGTCTCTCATAGTCTGCCCAGTTATACAATATTTTTCAAGAACCCAGCCAATTAGTAACGGTACACCCATCAGTCCCCAGTTCTGCACCCAGAATATCAAAGAATATGCTGTTCCCAGTCGTTTCTCTGGAACAATCTTTGGTACAGATGGCCACATTGCTGAAGGAACAAGTGAGAATGCTACTCCAAGCAGAACAACCAGAACCATTGCAACTACCCAGTTGTCAAGAGCGCGAATAGAAAACAAAGCATGTACTACTATAAGCAATATAGAACCTATAATCATTATAGATGCACCTTTTCCTTTTTTGTCGTATATACCTCCAAACAGCGGAGTCAAGAGAATATTACCAAAAGGCAATAGCATTGGAATTAAACCAGCTATATTTTGATCAACTCCAAACTTATTAACCATCAGGTCGGTGGCATACTTAAGGAAAGGAAAAACTGCTGAATAAAAAAGTACGCATAAAATTGCTATGTACCACCACCCCTTATTAGTTAAAATTTTCCCGATGTCTGAAATCTTGAATTCATCTTCAGGATTTGTTTCTTCCAATACATCGCTTGCTTCAGATGCATCAAGTTTCTTATCCATCACCACATAAACAATAAATGAAATAAGGCCTATACAAAGAGCAATAAGGGCAACGAGCACGGGACGTGAAACATCAATGATTCCGGTAGCACGGGCAATCGGCACAGAAAAACCTAATGCCAGAGCGGTACCAACTCTTGCTAATGCCACCTGCATTCCCATCGCAGTTGCCATTTCCTTACCTTTAAACCATTTTACTATAATCTTGGATACTGTAATTCCTGCAACTTCAACACCAACAGCAAAAATGGCGAAACCAATACATGCCCAGAACAATTGAGCTTTGAGTCCGAATAACATTGTACCATCTAAAGAATTAGTTGAAATAGCCCAATATTTAATTGCCGTACCTATAACCATAAGTGCAGTGGCTCCCAAACCTGTAATTCTTACTCCCAGTTTATCCAGAATAATCCCACCAAAGATAAGCATCAGCAGAAAAACATTAAACCACCCATACGAACTGGTATATATTCCATAATCTGCACGGGTCCAGTTTAACTGACTTTCGAGCAATCCCACTAAAGGTGACAATACATCGGATAAAAAATATCCACACATCATTGTAAACGATACAATCAAGAGTGCAGTCCATCTTGCCGCTGCAGAATCTCTGAGCGATTTTCTAAGTGTTTCTACCATTTAAACTTTTATTAACTTATTATTCATTTGCTAAAAAACAAAGGTAATTAAAAAGTCATTATTTATGACCTTTTGTTAATGCTTTGTCTTTATAAAATCGATATATTGATAAAAACGTCAACTATAATTGTGAGATTTGTAACCTGTTGAGAAAAGATACTGTTTTACGGATCTCTTTATACATAACAACATCCTCATCTATGAAGGCAACCTCCTTTCGATAATGCTTTAGCACTTTTTCAATAACAGGAGATGATTTTAAAGGACGCCT
This sequence comes from Fermentimonas sp., assembly GCA_028709385.1. Lineage (GTDB taxonomy): Bacteria > Bacteroidota > Bacteroidia > Bacteroidales > Dysgonomonadaceae > Proteiniphilum. Next base: position 11,206 of record JAQVXD010000016.1, on the reverse strand, counting down.
GAAATCCAACGCCTGAGCAGCATTCATCAGTTCAATAGACAGTATGATATCCAAATTATCCATTACTTTGATCATCTTTATTGCTGAAGTGGCTCCCATACTGACATGATCCTCCTGACCGTTTGAAGAAACAATAGAATCAATACTTGCCGGAGTACAATATATTTTGTTTTGACTCACAACAGATGCAGCCACATATTGAGGAATCATGAAGCCTGAATTGAGTCCCGGGTTTGCAACCAGAAACTCAGGCAAACCCCTTTTTCCGAGTATCAACTGTGCAACACGTCTTTCAGAGATATTACCCAACTCTGCCAAAGCAATTGCCAGAAAATCAAATACAATTGCCAAAGGTTGACCATGAAAGTTGCCTCCCGATATAATCTTATCATCATCAGGGAAAATGGTGGGATTATCAGTTACCGAGTTAATTTCGGTATGTACAACCGACTTCACATAATCAATTGTATCTTTTGCAGCCCCATGAACCTGTGGCACACAGCGAAATGAATATGGATCCTGAAGATGATGTTTTTCTCTCGAGATAATTTCACTGCCTTCAAGGAAACGCAGTATATTCTGACTTGTTTCAAGCTGACCAATATGCGGTCGCAAGAGGTGGAGTCTCTCTTCGAAAGGCTCAATATGACCATCGTAAGCATCAAGTGACATTGCAGCAATCAAGTCCGCCCTCCATGACAAACGCTGAGCTTTCATGATAGCATATACACCGTGTGCAGACATAAACTGTGTACCATTCAACAACGCAAGACCTTCCTTACTCTGCAATCTGATTGGTTCCCAGCCAAATTCATCAAGGACCAAGCCAATATCCTGTTTTTTTCCTTTATAAAAAACATCACCTACCCCAATCAGCGGCAGAAAAAGGTTTGCAAGTGGTGCAAGATCACCTGATGCACCCAGTGAGCCTTTATCATAAACTACGGGAAGAATGTCATTATTAAAAAGATCAAGCATTCTTTGCACTGTTGCCACATGTACCCCGCTATATCCGAGCGACAATGCGTGTGCTTTGAGAATAAACATCAGTTTAACAATAAGAGGTGCAACCTCATCACCTACACTGCATGCGTGTGATTTCACCAGGTTTTCCTGCAAAGTACTCAGATCTTCATTCGATACAGTATGCTCACATAAAGAGCCGAATCCTGTGGTTATTCCATAAATAGGTGTATCCCCTTTTTCAATCTTACTGTCAAGGTAATCACGACATTTTTGTATCCGTTCTTTAGCCTCAGGAGCAAGTTCCACTTTAATGTTGTTAGAGATTATCCACTCAAGGTCTTCAGTTGTCAGCTCACCTTGCCCTATTAAATAGATGTTTTTCATATTTGTATTATTTTGCGGTTGCAATCTATTTCAATCTGTTTGCATTTTTCTATCTGTATGCACTTTTCAAATTGGTTACACTTTTCTATCATATAATCTACAAAACTTTTATCTTCGATATTATCAAGATTTGTACGTACATTTAACAGTGCTCCTTTGATAGCTGCACGACAGGCCAGAAGAGCGACTTTGCCATCTGTCACAGCGTTAACATTCCCGGTTTTCAGCACCTCGTCAATTAAGCCATGCATATTATAAGCACGTTGAGCTAATTCCATTGGGACAATAGAAGCAATCCTGGCTGCATACTGAATTTTCTTATTCCTTATTGCAATTTCCTCATCACTGTTTTTAGGGAGTTTATAGGCATCCATAACAAGTCGGTAAGCAACAGCATCACGATCAATATCATTCATAAAATGAGTTTTGTTTTCTGCCATTTTTTTGGCTATAAACTTCATTCTAGCATCAACCTTAGCATATTTTTTTCTTCCGATTGTCAGATTAGCAACCATTTCAGTTAGCGCAGCTGCAATAGCAGCCATCATTGCAGAGGAGCATCCGCCACCTGGTAACGGTTCGTTTGAAGCAGTTTTCTCCAGAAATTCTTTTATTGTTAAATCCTGTAGTTTCATAAGATTGAATTTAATTATTTTCTAAAATAATATAAGAATCTCACTTTTATCATATTTTGAGCTTAATGATTTCAATTTAATTTAATAATCTCTCCTTTTTTTATTACGGTTTCCACTATATTCATTCCCACATTATACGGGAGAAATTTATAAGAAGGATATTGCAGTAATATCATATCAGCTTGTTTGCCAATGTCTATACTTCCAATTGTATCTGCGCGGCCAACAGCAGCTGCACTGTTTACAGTAAAAGCGGTTACTGCTTCCTCCGGTGATAAATTCATATGTATACAGGCAATTGCAAAAAGTAAGGGAACAGATGAAGAAAAAGAGCTGCCCGGATTTAAGTCTGTTGCCAATGCAACAATACATCCTTCATCAATCATATCGCGTGCACGTGCATACTTTTCTTTCAGAGAAAAAGCGGTTAACGGCAAAAGCGTTGCAACTACTTTTGATTGCGCTAAAGCTTGAATTCCTTTATCTGAAGCTTGCAAAAGATGATCGGCAGAGAGACAGTTTAGTTCAGCTGCCAACTCTGCACCGCCAAGCTGAACGATTTCATCTGCATGTATTTTCAATTTAAAACCAAATTCGCGGGCAGCTTCAAGATATCTGCGAGACTGTTCGATCGAGAACACATCCTTTTCACAAAAAATATCAACACATTCAGCCAGTTGTTTTTCTGCTACAAGAGGAAACATCTCTTTGATATTGAAATCAATAAGCTCATCTTTCCTGCCCTTCCATTCGCTTGGTACAGCGTGAGCTCCCATATATGTAGGTACAATATCTATCGGGTGAATTTCATTGAGACGCTGTATTACGCGCAATTGCTTAAGCTCAGTCTCTTTGTCCAGACCATAACCACTTTTTCCCTCTACAGTAGTAATTCCTAAACGCATCATAGCATCTAGGCGCATCTTACCGGCCACTGTCAACTCTTCTTCCGATGCTTTACGCGTTGCCTTGGTGGTATTAACAATCCCCCCGCCACGATTCATGATGGCCATGTAATTGTCACCTCTCATTCGCCATGAAAACTCCTCTTCACGGTATCCGCCAAAAATAAAATGTGTATGCGGATCTACAAAACCCGGAAGTAGCGCTTTTCCTGATGCATCTATAGTATTGTAATCTGAAATATTTATTTCTGCTTTTTCTCCCTGCTTAAGAATATGAGAAATCAATCCGTCAGTTACAATTACAGTTCCGTTTTCAATAACATTCAGTTCCGACATCTCTTTACCCCGTTTTCCCTCAAAACCGCTGCAGGTAACTACTTGTGAAGCATTTTTTATTATGAGATTATTCATTTGAAACACTTTTACTTTTTAATTTTGCCTTCCACTCTTTCCATCCGAGTATAGCCAGAATCAAAAAAACGGTGTACTGTATGGAGGTAAAATACAAACCTTGTGAAGCAAATATAGGTATTGAAATTATATCGCCTACTATCCAGAACAGCCAGTTTTCCACTTTCTTGACTGCCATCAGAATTGTTGCAACCAGAAAAAAAGCAGTGTTGAAAGCATCAATCAAAGGCAGGTAAGATTGTAAATATTCAATATCAGATCTGTTTACGTAGCGTAGAATAAAGAAAACTATAATATATATAAGTACTACTGATATCCACGATATTATATTTTGTTTTAATGTGTTTCGACTAATTTCCAGTTTCTGGTCACTGCCTTTACCTGACCACATATACCAACCGAATATATTCGAAATAAGGTATACTATGTTGATGCCGGCATTGGCATATAATCGTGCCACGAAACAAATATATATGTATATTGATACGTTTGCAATTCCGAAAGGGAAAACCAGTATTTTCTCCTTACGTGCATACCAGACGCTAAGAATACCGAGTAAAACAGCAATCAGCTCTAACCAGTTCATCGCCCTATTCCATTAGTTTAGCTTCCAGAACCTGGTTAATCGAGAAATTTTCCAATCCCAGATAATATGCTGCTGAATCTACTAGTGCTTCCATAGGTACAAGACCGATTACTTCTCCTCCCACAACTGTCACTCCATACCTCTTAGCTTCCATTCTAACCATTTCATGTGCTCTGTAAATTGATGTCTTAGTATAGTCAGTAAGATTCATAGACACTTGAGTGATGCCACGTTCATGAAGTTCAACACCCATTGCTTTACAGAATCTCAGTCCACCCCCGATATGTCTCACTTTTTTTGCAATTGCCGTTGCAATTTCGATATCTGATGTGTTGAGATTAACATTATAAGCCACTAAGGGCATTCTTGCCCCCACAGCTGCCGCACCTGCTGTCGGATGTGGTTGCAGAGGACCAAAGTCAGGTTTCCAATCTGGCAATAGCATTTTATCCTTAAGCCCTTCATACTCTCCTTTACGCACATTTGCCAGGTTTTCACGATGTGGCTGAGTAGCAGATTTCTCATAAAGAAACACGGGCAGATTAAATTTCTCACTTACAGCTTTGCCCACATCATTAGAAAGTGCAATTGCTTCGTCCATAGTTACATTCTTTATGGGAATGAATGGCACTACATCCACTGCCCCCATTCTTGGGTGCTGGCCACTGTGTTTATTCATGTTAATCAATTCAACAGCTTTCCCGACAGCATCTATTACAGCATGCTTAAGAGCTTCGGGCTCGCCTGCTGCAGTGATAACCGACCTGTTATGATCTGTGTCACTGCTGTAATCCAGTAGTCTTACATTATCTTTAGCACGGAATGCATCCGCAATCTTTTCTATTATTAACTTATCACGTCCCTCACTAAAATTTGGAACACATTCAATGATTCTATTCATCAATATTATATTTTATAATTAACGGTTATGTTTTTAGTAACTCTTACTTATCAAAATAATCTACAGTCTATTTATTTTGCAATGTAATAATTATTCAGATAATTTCATTTAATATTTTGTCATCAACCAAATAAGGAATTGTGATTTTATACTCATCAGCATGATTTTGATTAAACTCCTTAGCTGTATTCATGGCATTAGCATTTCGTGCCCATGATCTGCGTGCAACTCCACCCATAACATCCCAAAGCATAGCAGAACGAAGGATTTCATCAACTCTTTCACTTCCGTCAAGTACCATCCCAAAACCTCCGTTAATTGCCTTTCCTATGCCGACACCGCCTCCGTTGTGAAGGGTGACCAGACTCATTCCCCTGGCGGCATTTCCTGCAAAACATTGTACCGCCATATCCGCCATTACATTACTTCCATCTTTTATATTGGCTGTTTCCCTGAAAGGAGAATCTGTGCCGCTTACATCATGATGATCACGGCCAATCATAACTGGGCCTATTTCACCTTTCCTGACCATTTCATTGAACCTTAATGCTATTTTCAGACGACCTTCAGAATCCTGATAAAGTATACGTGCCTGTGAACCCACTACCAGCCTGTTATGCTCGGCGTCCCGAATCCAGTTCCAGTTATCTCTGTCTTGACATCTTCTCTCAGGATTGATACATTCTAAAGCGGCTTTATCAGTTTGAATTAGGTCAAGGTGCAATCCGCTTAAACATACCCAACGGAAAGGTCCATAACCATAATCAAAGAGCAATGGACCCATAATATCTTCAACATAAGAGGGCCAGATAAACCCGTTTTTCTCATCCATCCCATTTTTAGAAATCTCTTTTATGCCTGCATCAAAAACAGCTTTCATGAATGAATTGCCGTAATCAAAAAAATATGTACCACGGTCAACCAGTTTTTTAATCACATTATAGTGACGTTTTAAAGATTTATCTACCAATTTGTGAAATTCATCCCTGTCTTCGTGCAGCAAACGAGTACGTTCCTTAAATGAAATGCCTGCAGGACAATAACCTCCTGAATATGGTTCGTGACAAGAGGTCTGGTCGCTTAAAAGATCAATGTGTATTTTTTTCTTATCCGCGTATTCAAGCAGATCCACAATATTTCCATAATAAGCTATTGACAGTGGCTCCTTTTGCTCGACGGCATTTTGAGCCAGTTCGAAGGCAGTCTGTAAATCCGGGGTAACTCGTTTAATCCATCCCTGGACACTACGGGTTTCAATCCTTGATGCGTCAACTTCTGCTATAATTGACACTGCACCGGCTATATCAGCTGCTTTTGGCTGCGCACCACTCATACCGCCAAGTCCTGATGAAACAAACAGATGTCCTCTCAGGTCGCCATCTTTATGTAAGTTTAATTTTAATCTGCCTGCGTTTATCAAAGTATTGAAAGTACCGTGTACTATGCCTTGGGGACCAATATACATCCACCCTCCTGCTGTCATTTGTCCGTTATTGGCCACTCCCATCTGTGCTGCAATCTCCCAGTCTTTTTGATTATCAAACATCCCCACCATCATAGAGTTGGTGATAATCACTCTCGGTGCATCAGGTTTAGATTTGAATAATCCTAAAGGGTGTCCACTTTCTATGACAAGAGTCTGATCCTGAGTCATTTCTTCAAGATACCTTTTAATCAGACGATACTGCATCCAGTTTTGACAAACCTGACCTGTTTCTCCATATGTAACCAGTTCATAAGGATAAAGGGCTATATCAAAACAGAGATTATTGTCTATCATAAGCTGAAAAGCTTTACCCTCTATACAGTTACCTTTATACTGATCAATAGGTTTAGCATTTAAATTGCCTTCGGGCCGATAACGATAACCGTAAATCCTGCCGCGCGTTTTTAGTTCATACATAAATTCAACCGCCAGCTGTGAATGTAAATCAGGATGAATATATCTTAAGGCATTCTTTAAAGCAGTGACTGTTTGAGATTTTGAGAGTCGATAGCCTCTGTCCGGTGCACGACGGATACCTTCCTGAAAATGAGGATAAGGAGGTAAGATGTTTTCTAAGGAAAAAATCATGACAATTTATTTTCATGGTGAATTATCAATAGCAAACATACAATAAATTTGATAAAAAATTTATCCTTCACATGTTAAATCAAATAATTAAGAATAATAATTCAGTGTGATAAGTTTTTTTAAAGACTCATCAAAGGTTATTAAAGAGATTGAACAAACTTCCTTTAGATTGGTTTACTTAGTTAAACATTCAATTTTTATAATGCTAAATTTAAAGCTTTCCATTCTGGATCTGTGCTATTTTACTGAAAATGACCAAACTGCAACTGATGTACTGAACAACTCAACAGAGATAGCCCAACTGGCTGAAAAGTTGGGTTATAATCGTTATTGGTTTGCAGAGCACCATAACACAGGCTCTTTGATGAGTATGTTTCCCGAGATAATGATTGCTCATGTAGCCTCTAAAACAGATCGAATTCGTGTTGGAAGTGGCGGTGTAATGCTGCCTAATCATAGCTCCTTGAGTGTAGCTGAAAGATTTTCGATGCTGGAAGCTCTACATCCCGGACGTATTGATTTAGGTCTTGGACGTGCTCCCGGAACCGACGGCAGAACAGCTTACGCCCTTCGTCGTGCCTGGGAAGTACTCAAAGAAGATACATTCCCTGAACAATTAGAAGATCTGCTTCATTATTTTGGTCATGATTTCCCTGAGAAACATCCTTTTGCCAGTGTAGTGGCTAGTCCCGACCCCACTCTGATCCCTGATATTTATATGTTGGGATCAAGTAACGGAGGTGTAAAGTTTGCCCTGGATAAAGGACTTGGATTTGTCTTTGCAGCTCAAATCAATGCGGATATGGCTGTTCCTGTACTAAAATTTTATAAAGAAAACTTCAAGCCTTCAAAATATTACAGTGAACCTAAGAGTATGTTGTCGATAAGTGTTTTTACTGCAGAAACTGAAGAGGAGGCACTTTATCTTGCTGAACCAACAATCCTGATGTGGACTATGTTAGGTTCAGGAAAACGATTTACTAAATTTCCTACAATCAAACAGGCTACTGAGTATTCTTATACAACACATGAACTGATAATTCGCGAGCAACAGATGAATAAATTTGTTATCGGCAATCCGGCTCAGGTTGCGGAAAATCTAACAAATTGGGCAAATAAAACCGGTGTGGATGAAATTATTCTGGTAGACGGGTATCACGATATGGAAGCCCGCAAAAAGGGCTATACACTTATTGCAAAGGAGCTTGGTTTAAAAGCCATCTGACTCCAACTACTTACAGCCTCATTGCCAATCTATTACACATAAATAACATTTCAGGAAAGTGAATACTTAAATCAGACTTTAAGAAATATTTTCTTTTTGTAAAGGAGATATAGAAACAACCATCCTACTGTAACATATCCAATTGCTATAATAAGTGCAGACCATGTATCGGGAACCAGCTCTGCCAGACCTCCAAAAATAAAGTCAGTAGCTTTACTGAATCCTATCACCCTGTTTGCCAGATATATCGTAATAGGGTTCATTCCGATTACTACAAAGAAGAAAGCCCATTTCTGATATTTACATACATCAATTATCAAATAAAAAAGTGCCAGAAGAAGAATACTTAATCCGCCAACATGGCACACAAAAGAGCTGGACCAAAGGTTTTTATTAATTGGAAATGCCAAATTCCAGATCTGTCCGATAATAATCAGTAATATGCCTGCTATAGAAAGATAAAGTACTTTCTTCATTGGTTTGATTTTGCTCTTCAGGAACTCACCGGTAAGCATACCTAAAAGTCCGGTGCCAATAGCCGCAATTGTAGGTAATAGACCTTCATTATCGCCAAATCCATAACAACATAACCTGCCCGGCAGAATAGTACGGTCGATATAACTGGAAATATTACCCTGCATTGAGTATCTGTCAGGGTCACCTAAATCAGGAGCTTTAAAAATAAGGAACAGAAGCCAATAGAAAATTAACAAACCCCAAAACCAAACCATTCTTGACTTCCAGTTCTTAGTATTCATGAAAATAAGAGCTGCAAACATCCAGGCCAGACCAATTCGGCCAAGTACACTTGAAAAGCGCATACTCTCTATATCAAAACTAATGCCGTTATTATATATTATTCCAAGCAGAATGAGAATAAAGCCTCTTTTAAATATATGACGATACAGAGCCTGCTTACCTCCTTTTACTGCCAGTCTTTTAGATACAGAGAAAGGAAAAGATACACCAGCTATAAAAAGAAATAAAGGGAAAATCATATCATAGGCTTGAAATCCATGCCACTCAACATGAGTCATTTGTCCAGCCCACCATTCCAGGACGGGCCAACCGGTTATCGCTCCTAACAGAATAAAAATTTCTTCTGCACCCATTATCCAGAACATGTCAAAACCTCTCAATGCATCCAATGATTTTAATCGATCTGCCTGTTGGATGTTTCCACCTGTGTTTCTCATCTTAATTTATTAATAATCTGTTTTTATTTATTATAACAACGCTACGCCTGCAGGAGATTATGACTCTGGCAGGAAGGATTTACCTAAATTATCGTTTTAAAAGTATATTTTTAATTATGCGCAAATATAACCATTTATATATATAAAGTTAGAATAATTAGTTTAAATTTGCTCTCTATTAACAATCATATCAAATCAGGAAAAATATAAAAACCAGTAAACAGTTATGAGAAAAATTACTTTCCCGCTGCTTATCGTACTATCGTTAATTTTAGTACAATGTTCAACATCAAAAAGCACTACATCCAAAACAACAGAAACACCAGTAGTTGAAAATGTTATCCTGTTAATAGGAGACGGAATGGGTGTTAGTCAGGTTTATTCAGGAATCACGGCAAACAACGGACTAAATCTTGAGAAATCGCAGTATGTAGGATTATCAAAAACCTATTCTGCAAGCAGTTACATAACTGATTCGGCAGCAGGAGGCACAGCCATTGCTTCAGGCACAAAAACAAACAACGGTGCAATTGGTGTAGATGCAAAAGGAAATGAAGTTAAATCTATACTTGAATATGCAGCTGAAAACGGCTTATCTACAGGTGTAGTTGCAAGCTGTGCAATCACACATGCTACACCCGCATCTTTTGTTGCACATCAGCAAAACAGAAATATGCAGGAAGAGATTGCAGTTGACTTTGTCAACTCCGCCGTAACTCTATTTATTGGAGGAGGCAAGAAGTATTTTGCTGAGCGCTCTGATAATGCAAATCTGATGGATCAGCTTAAAGACAAAGGATTTCAGGTTGCTCTTGACATGGATGCAGTAAAAAAAACAACCTCAGGAAAACTTGCAGCACTTGTAGCTGATGAGCACCCTTCAACATATCCTGACAGAGGAGAATTTCTACCCGAAAGTGTTCAGGCAGCTCTGAATATTCTTGACAACAACTCAAAAGGATTTTTCCTGATAGTAGAAGGCTCTCAGATTGACTGGGAAAGCCACGACAATAATGCTGCAGGTGTAGTCAATGAAATGATTGATTTCGACCGTGCAATTAAGGTAGCCTTTGATTATGCTGACAGTAACCCCGGAACACTTGTTGTAATTACTGCTGACCACGAAACCGGAGGAATGGCTTTGACAGGCGGTGATATTAAAACAGGAGATGTAAAAGCTAACTGGGGCACAACAGGACACACATCTGTTATGGTACCTGTATTTTCTTATGGAGCAGGATCTGAAGAGTTTGCAGGAATTTATGAGAACACAGATATTTTCAGTAAATTGATGAACCTTTATGGCTTCGAAAAATGATGTTTTTAAACTTATTTTTTCTTGTCTGATAGCCGGTCTGTTAATTAAAGCCCCTCAATGGGTTGGACTAGTTACAAACAATGATGCATACTACATCAAAAATGTAAGTATCTCTGTCTTCTTGGGGTTATCAATATATTTATTTCTTACACAAAGTAAGATTAATATTAAACAACTTATTATTTCGTTACTGATTTTTATACTGTCTGCAGTATATATCAACCTGTTACCTCAGGTTGAAAGCAGTGATTCCGTAAAATTATCAATTATCCATTTACCACTGTTTTTATGGTGCGTTTATGCATTGATTTTTATCAACTTTGACATAAAAAATTCAACTAAAAGAATTGACTACCTTAAATACAATGGAGATCTGGCAATACTGACTGCTATTATTCTTATTGCCGGGGGAGTACTTTCAATCTTAACCGTTGGTCTTTTTTCTGCCATAGATATGAACATTGAAAATGTATATATGGAAAATGTAGGACTTATAGGTTTAATCTCATCATGGATGCCGGCATACCCTATGCATTCGGGTCAGACAGCCCTATAGAAACCATTAATCCCTTCCTTTGTATCTACAGCGCGATCAAACGCAGACA
>JAQVXD010000107.1 GCA_028709385.1 Fermentimonas sp. | reverse complement strand
CAGAACTTCAACAAGCAAAACAATTATTAGAACCTTTGTTAGGTAGTAATGCCGCAATTGTTTTTGCAGTAGCACTTTTATTTTCGGGAATAGCATCTGTGATTACATCCAGTATGGCAGCCGGCACAATCGTCGCCGGTATGTATAAAGAACCCTATGATATTAAAGATAATCATTCACGATTGGGTGTCGGCATCTCTTTGTTGATTGGGCTTTTTATCATTTTTTTAATCTCCAATCCATTTAACGGTCTAATTATCTCACAGATGTGTTTGAGTAGATAATCTTGACCATATGCACCCACTTTCCGGACAAAATCCAGTGATTAGAGAAGACATAAAAACCTTCCATAATCAATCATTTTGTCATATATCCATTAATATAGCTTTCATAATGATAAAACAAGAGGACTAAAATGGGCTAAAAAGTGCCGCGCGCAACAGATTCCGGACCAAATGCACCCAACATTGCAAGTTAGCGGAAAAATCCACTCTATTCCGGAGTAAGCGCACCCACTTTTAGTATGTAATGTGCAGTTATAATGTCTTTTAAAATTTACATTTCTCGTTTTTCATCATTAACGGATTCCTGAGCATAACCACCCACTAGTTAAATATTTTTTAATAAGATTGTGAGATAAAATTTAATCACACAATCGTATGGCAGGAACAATAACTAGTATGAGCAAGATAAAACAAGTACTGCGTTTACACGCGCAAGGTGTTTCGAACCGCAAGATTGCCGCAAGTCTGGGTATTTATAAAGGAACAGTCAATAACTACGTTCATAAGATTACAAGTCACCAGTGGAGTCTTGATGAACTTTTATCCCTTGAAGATCCTGAACTGGAGCGTGTTCTGTTTGCCGGTAATCCGGCCTACAAACAAGAACGATTTGATGAGTTCAAAGAGATGATTCCCTACTTTGAGGAAGAGCTTAAAAAAAGACACGTAACCCGATATATTATATGGCAGGAGTACCGTCAGGATCATCCTGAGGGTTACGGCTACTCTCAGTTCTGTTTTCATCTGGGACAGGTTGCTAATGCCCGTAAACCGAGAAGTATATTACATTACAACCCTGCTGAAAAGCTGCTGGTTGATTTTGCAGGTGATACAGTATCATATATTGATCGTGAAACGGGAGAGGCGATACAAACTCAGGTGTTCGTAGCGTGTCTTCCATACTCTGATTACACCTTTATAATGGCAGTACCTTCACAGAGAACCGACGACTTTCTTTATGCACTAGCCTGCTGTTTAAATCATCTGGGAGGCTCTCCTAAAATTATTATACCTGACAATCTGAAGGCTGCTGTAATAAAAGCTGATCGTTATGAGCCGGAACTCAACAGGCTGATGGAAGATTTTGCAAATCATTACGGTATCGCCGTTATACCAGCCCGTGCAGTTAAACCGAAAGATAAAGCAGCCGTTGAGAACGAAGTTAAAATCATCTACAGACGTGTTTACGCCAAACTCAGGCATCATACATTCTTCTCAATAGATGAGATAAACCAGGCCTTTGCAGAGAAAATCAGGGAACACAATCAGACACGGCAACAGCAAAAAGATTACTGCCGCCAGGAGAAGTTCCTTGCAGAAGAAAAGGCACTACTCAAAGAGCTTCCTAAAGAGACGTTTGAGGTAAAGTACTACACCAGTCTAAAGATCGCTTTAAACAACTGCGTATATCTTGCACGTGATAAACATTACTACTCGGCACCGTTTCAATATATCGGTCAGCAGGCGGATATTATTTATACCCGAAGTCTGGTTCGCATATATGTCATGGGAGAATGTGTTGCAACACATAAACGATCTGTGGGCTTCGGGTACACTACACTTAAAGAGCATATGAGCTCGAGTCATAACTTCTATCAAAGTCGCAGTCCGGAGTTTTATATCAGACAGGCAAAAAAACACTCAGATACTTTGGCAGAGTTATTTACTGCTATTTTTAAGGGAGTGGAGGTTCCCGAGATCATGTACAAGAGATGCGATGGCCTTTTGGCACTTCAGCGAAGAACAGATCCGGTGACTTTTGAACGTGTATGTCGTTATGCACTGGAAAACAGTATCCTGACACTGAAGTCAATCAAAAGAGTGGTTGACAACAAATCGTACCTGCATGAAATGTGGCAGGAAGATAATCAGGGTAATATAAACATGAACATTAAACACATAAACATAAGAGGCAAAAAGTATTACGTGGGTTAATAACCCGCATCATATCAACTAAATCAAATATTAAAAAACGATGGAACAAATTAAATCAGAACTGGTAACATTACGACTCTCTGGTATGGCAGAGACCTTAGGAATGCTGGAAGAGAGCAGAAAAATACAAGAACTCTCGCTTTCAGATGGTTTAAGATTACTCATACAAGGTGAGCGCGATCAGCGTGAGACTAAACGATATGTTCGTTTATTAAAAAACGCAGCGTTCAGATATCAGGCTTCTCTTGAGGAAGTGAGCTTCGATGCATCACGGGGCTTAAACAAATCTCAGATACTTTCTCTTGCTACAGGTAATTACATACGCAATGGCGAATCCATTTTAATTACAGGTGCAACTGGATGCGGTAAAAGTTTTATAGCCACTTCGTTTGGTTATCAGGCATGCAAACAGGGGTTTGGCGTAAATTATTTTAGTATGCAAAAACTGATGGCTAAAATCAAAATAGCCAGAATAGAAGGTGTTATGACAAGCTTCTTTGAGAAGATGGCCAAGACTGATTTACTGATTTTTGATGACTTTGGTATCGGCTCATTAGACAGTCAGCAGCAACTGGATTTTATGGAAATAATAGAAGACAGACATGGCCGTAAAGCAACTATAATAGCCAGCCAAATGCCTCCTGCAAACTGGTTTGACCTGTTCACTGATGAAACTATTGCTGATGCGTTTATGGACAGAATGATCCATACTTCACACAGAATAGAGTTAAAAGGAGATAGTTTAAGAAAAAAAAGATAACTTTGTCAAATTGATAATTTTGCCAGTGGGTGGGTATCATCGGAATCACTGGGTGCATATCATCGGAATATCAATTTGAGTATTCAACTTCCCTTTACAATATTTTTACAAGTACATTTAACATCTTCAGAGAAAGTAATGGGAAAATATAAAAACTCTAATTTTTCCAAAATTATTCTTTATGGAGTAGGAGGAATAGTAACGGTTTTGAATATTGCTTTGTTTGTAAGTATGTTTGTTAAGTAGGAGGGGGTGGGATGGGGATGGGTAATGGTCTTATCTATATAAGAGTCTATTAATTCCGTCACAAATCTATTTTTTCAGTCTTTCATGTTGTCAACGCTACTATTCTAGCGCTACCTACTATTTTCGGTTTC
>JAQVXD010000041.1 GCA_028709385.1 Fermentimonas sp. | reverse complement strand
ATTTCCACAATCGGCATCCCAATTATTATCAGCAACGTTCTGTTATCACGAATGATATGACGGAACTCTTTTCTTACAAATGCTATAAATTGTTTCATATCAATCCCTTTCTGCTTTACGTGCAAGTTGTCTGAAGACCTCATCCATCGAGTCAGCATTAAATTGTTTACGGAGTGCTGCAGGTGAATCAAGTGCATCGATGCGACCATCTACCATAATAGAAACCCTGTTGCAATATTCAGCTTCATCCATATAGTGGGTTGTCACAAAAACTGTAATTCCCCGGTCTGCAGCATCATAGATCATTTCCCAAAACTGTCGACGCATTGCAGGGTCAACCCCGCCTGTCGGCTCATCCAGAAAGACAATCTCCGGTTCGTGAAATATGGCAACTGAAAATGCCAGCTTCTGTTTCCATCCAAGCGGAAGATATTTCACAAGAGTATTTCGCTCAGATTCAAAGTCAAGCTGCTTTAAAAGCTCATTTGTCTTGCCTGCAATTTCTTTATCAGACAGACCGTAAATACCGCCAAACAGTCGTATATTTTCCCAGACCCTCAGATCTTCGTATAGTGAAAACTTTTGGCTCATATAGCCAATGTTTTTTTTAATCAACTCATTTTCCTTGATGATGTCGTAACCTGCTACTGTTCCTTTTCCTGCAGTGGGCATACTAATCCCGCACAGCATTTGCATGGCTGTTGTCTTACCAGCCCCGTTTGCACCGAGAAATCCAAATATTTCTCCCTCCTCCACATCAAAAGTGATATGATCAACGGCGGTGAAATTGCCGAACATCTTGGTCAGATTTGAAACATCTATTACTTTATTACTCATACTGTTATCTTGTCAATGCCATAAAACAATCCTCTACAGTAGGCTTTATCGGGGCAATATTCACATCTCTGAAATCTTTATTTGTCAGGTGCTGCTCCAGCTCTTCACTTCGAAACCTTGCATCTACGGTGATATGGATTTTGTCACCGAATGCAAAACTGCTCTTTACCATGTCGTGAGTCCTCAGCTCCTTCAGCATCGCCGACATTCTGCTTCCTTCCACTGACCACAATATATCAGAGTAATCATCAATAATGCCTTGCGGTGTGTCAGTTGCAATAAACTCACCATCTTTGATTAGTGCGATACGGTCGCATCTGCTTGCTTCGTCCATATAAGCTGTAGAGACCAGGATAATCAGCCCCTGCTCTTTAAGCCTTGCAAGCATATCCCAAAACTCCTTCCTGGAAACAGGGTCCACTCCCGTTGTAGGTTCATCCAGAATAAGTATCTCAGGTTTATGAATAAGTGCGCAACTAAGTGCAAGCTTCTGTTTCATACCCCCTGAAAGTGCACCGGCACGACGATCTTTGAAAGGTTCTATTTGCTGGTATATATCCTTAATAAGGTGGTAGTTCTCTTCGATAGTTGTGTTAAAGAGAGTAGCAAAAAAAGTCAGGTTTTCTTCCACACTCAAATCCTGATAAAGCGAGAATCTGCCGGGCATATAACCTATTATCTGCCTGATTTTTCTATAATCTTTCACAACATCATACCCGTTCATTATTGCTGAACCGCTGTCGGGTAAAATAAGCGAAGCCAGAATTCTGAAAAGTGAGGTTTTTCCTGCCCCGTCAGGACCAATTACTCCAAATATCTCCCCGTCATCAACAGAAAAAGAAACTCCATTGAGAGCTTTAATTTTGCCGCTCTTGCCGTAACTCTTATATAAATTTTTTACCTCTATCATCTTATTTAAAATTTCACTTCACCATACATACCAATCTTCAGGAAACCGTCATTTGGTACAGCTATTTTCAGAGCATAAACTAAGTTTGCTCTTTCGTTTTTGGTCTGTATCGTTTTAGGAGTAAACTCTGATTTATCAGATATCCAGCTGATTGTTCCCGTGTATGATTTCATACCACCTGTTCCGTCATCCACCCGAACAGTCACATTATCGTTCAGTTTAATTTGTGCAAGCTGGTCATTTGTTACATACGCTCTTAAGAACATTGTGTTAGTATCTGCAATCTTAAAAAGCGGGGTACCCATGGTTGCAAGTTCACCCTCCTCAGCGTATCTGTTGAGTACGGTTCCGGAAATGGGACTGGTTATACGAGTTTTCTCAAGTTGATCATCTATTTGAGCTACCTGTATCTCGAGTGTGGAACTTTGTGCTGAAATATTGGCACTACTCTTTTGCAGAGTGGATGTTAGTGCTGAAAGCTGACTTTCAGCAACCTCTAACTGAGATTCAATATCATCAAGTTGTTTTTGATTGGCGGCGTTGGCAGCAACTAATCTCTCTACCCTCGCCTTCTCTCTTTTCAATGTATTTATCTGGTCCCTCAAAGCTGCTGTCTGTGCTTTAATATCAGGTTGCTGGGCAATTACTCCTCTGGCATTCGACAGAAGACTCATTTTCTGAAGGTAGAGTTGTGTACTGTCAATAACCCCAACGATTTGACCTTTCTGTAATTGATCTCCTTCATTCAGGTTGAGTTCTAAAATCCGGCCGTTCGACTGAGAGGAGACAATAACTTCTGTTGCTTCGAATGATCCTGTAGCATCGTAATCACCTTCTCCGTTGCTGCATGAAATCAGCAGAAGAAGTATTGATAATATTGTGAATAATCTGAATTGTGTCATAATTTAATGTTATGTTATTATATTTTGTTGTAAGTTAATCAGAGAAACAATTTTCAGGTTTCGCTAAATGAGTAATCAGTTTTGATTTGTAGTATATTTAAGTGAGTAAACCGACATTAGAAATTGAATTTCGTGCAAGAGTTTAGCCTGCTTGGCTGACTCCTCTGCATTTATCTCCTTCATCAGGTCTGATACAGTCATAGTGCCATTCTCCACCTTTACTTCAGCTGTCTCGCGAATCTGAGTCTGCAGTCTGATAATCTCATCGTCATCCTGCATGGTTTTCTTATATTTCTCTATCTCTATCTGTTGTTGAGGAATAACAAAATTCAGATTATGCATAAAAGTTTCCCTTTGTGAATTAACGCCCGACTTTTGCAAATCAATTTTCTTTCTGTCGTTTTTTAATGTGTATAGATTTCCGAAGTTCCATATAACACGAACTCCGCCTAAAAAATAGGGCGTGAATTCATTATCAAACATATTCAATCCCGGTTTACCGTATCCACCCTGTGCAAAAGCACCAATAGTCGGCATCATCTTGGTGTTCAGAAGCGACTTCTGCGATTCTATGGCATACTCTTGTGCTTCAAAAACTTTTAACTCAGGTCTGTTGATTACCGGTAAGATTAATGAACTTCCCGGATCGGGTTTAACATAAACAATATCACTCTTCAGCTCCTCACCTGTCAGCACAGATAACATTTGAATATAAGCCTCCAGATTGGATTCCAGATTTATTCGCTGCTGACCTGCTTTAAGTTGCTCAACCCTCACCACGTTCAGGTCGGTTTCATTAGCCAAACCATTTTGTACATAAACCTGTACATTATCATGATTGCGCTGAAGTTCATTCTCAAGAATCCCGAGCTGATTTAGTTGCTCCTTCATCAGCAAAATACCAAAATAGAGATTATTGACACGCTCTCTCAAAGTATAAATTTCACTTCCTAATTGCTTTTTCTCTAATTCTGCATTAGCTTCCACACTCTTTTTCTGTGCTGAGATTCTTCCCCCGTCCCAGATAATCTGGTTAAGTTCAGCTACAATTCTGTACTGATCCTGAGCAATAGTAGGAATTACCACGTTCGGCATATTTAAATCAATACTTGTTACATCTGACTGCCATGTTCCCTGAGCACTAAGTGTACCCTGTGGCAGGTATGCTTTGTTTGCGTTTGCAATGTTAAACTTTTTTGCTTTCTCAATAATATCATACCTGGCGATAGCAGGATAGTTGGCTTCAGCCTTCTCCTGTACCTCATCAATCGTAATAATCTGAGCTGATACAAACTGTAAGTTCACTGAAAACGAAATAATTAACAACAATAATATTTTAAGTCGCATAATTCTATATTATTATTTGGTAGTTTTTATTATCCATTCTAAAATCTTCTCTCTACGTTCTGACACGAAACCGACAAACTCTTCTTCTTTTACCAATCCTGAAGATACAATTAAAGGTTTTGCTACAAATGGGAACATAGTGAGACCTAAAGTATTGACTATTAAGTCTGCGGCAGACATTTCAATATTTCTCTCCTTTAGCTGATTATCGATAACAGGCTGAGCAACCACTCGCGCATTTTCTGTAATGTCTTTGAAGAGTTCTTTGTTAACCGTCAACTCATTAATTATAAAAATTGGGAGCTCTTCATTCTCAAGAAGCAATTTGGTGTAATTGTCCGTGATTGATCTGATTTTATCTTCAAGAGAAACTTTTTCATCCGACAACAAAGGACCAATAGCACCCAGCAGCATTCTGAATTTCTCCTGTACAACTTTTTTGTAAAGATTCTCTTTACTGCCAAAGTAATAGTTAAGAAGCGCCAGGTTGACTCCTGCCTCATCTGCAATTTCCCTTGTTTTTGTTGCAGCATATCCTTTCTGGGTAAAAAGATTGTCAGCTGCACTGATAATTTTTTGTTCTGTTGTAACCTTATCCATTATTATTACCTGTTATGTTCCATTTTTTACGATGCAAACTTATTATTAATTTATTTTTTAAACAACTGTTTAAATCATTTGTTTAATAACAACCCGCATTTTTAGCACATTTTAATATCACAATAATTTAAATCAGAGTATATTATACTTTTTATACAATTCTCTGAACCGCATTGCTCTTTATTAAAATTAGTCGTGCTGTATAAAAATGTTTCTAAATAAACTATGAAACTTGATGTGGAATTTTATAGTAGTCAGCAAACCAGCTATAAAAGCTATGGATTCCTGTTTCTAAAGAAGTAGAGGGTTGGTAATGAAAATCTCTTTGCAAACGTGTTGTATCAGCATAGGTGGAAATGACATCACCAGGTTGCATATCCATCATTATTACTTTTGCTTTTATACCGGTTTCGTGTTCTATGACTGATAGGAAATCTGTCAGTTTAACGGGGGCTGAACATCCAATGTTGTATATTGCGTGAGGCGTCTCCATTAATGATTGCGATGGTATTATTTTCACAACACCATTTACTACATCATCAATAAAAGTGAAGTCTCGCATCATATTCCCATTATTAAAGAGTTTGATTGTTTCTCCTTTTATTATGGCTGACATAAATAGAGAAGGAGCCATATCGGGGCGCCCCCAGGGACCATAAACAGTAAAAAAACGTATCCCTGTGGTATGAATATTATATAGTTTGGCATAAGAGTATGCCATTAGCTCGTTGGCTTTTTTTGTAGCGGCATATAAGCTTACGGGGGAATCAGTGCTATCAGTCTCCTTAAAAGGTGTAGCTAAGCTACTCCCATACACACTGCTTGAACTGGCATACACCAGATGTTTTACCGGGTGGTATCGACAAGCTTCAAGCAGATTCATAAATCCTGAAATATTAGAATCGATATAAGCAAAAGGGTTTTGCAAAGAATATCTCACTCCGGCCTGGGCTGCAAGATTTACCACATAAGTAAAATCCTCCGCTTCAAATAATTTGTTAAGTCTTTCTCTATCATTCAAATCCATTTTAATGAAACGAAACGATTCAAAGGTTTTACTTTGTATATATTCTCCCTGCTTAATTTCATTTTCCTCAATACCGATCATCTTAAGACGTGCATATTTAAGCTGAACATCGTAATATGAACAAATATTATCAATACCAATAACAATATAACCTGCATTGATTAGTGCAAGTACAGTATGAAAACCAATAAATCCTGCAGCTCCCGTAACCAATATTTTCATTTTCTCAGTTTAAAATCACTATAATGTTTACACCAAACTGATACTGATCCTTGTTTAGTACTAAAGAGCTTATATCAGGGTCGTTTTTAATATCTTTAGTACGCAGCATCAGCAGCTTGTTTCCGTTATTTTCGTTTAGTAAATCCTCTTTTTCTACCTTAATTATATCTTTTTCAAGGTAAACATCCATATTTTCAGAACGGCTGATATTATATACCCAATAGTCGTTTATTTTATACTCTTCCGACAATTCCTTAGCTTTTTCACACATATTTCCCCATCCAAGCTGATTGTTCAACTTTGGCATTGACCAGCCAATTAAGAATACTGAAAGTAGAAAACCAAGTGCGAGCGTGTTAATTGAAGGGATTAAATCTCTTTTCAAATAAATAAAATAAAAAACCAGAATACCAGTCAGCGTCAAAACCCCGGCTCCTATATAAATAAACCGATCGGCCAAATATTGCATACCTTCCATACCGCTTACGTAAACAATTCCGGGTAATGCCAAAATAAATATAACTGCCGGTATGGCAATTGTAAGTTTAATCCATACGTTTTGCATATCAAACTTTTTAATTTGCAAAACAGTAATAAAGATGAGAAAAGGCACGATCGGAAGTGAATATATTGCTAATTTAGAGCTGATTAAAGAGAGCATTACAAGCGTTGACAGTATAATAACAGCAAAGAATTGTTCCAATGTAGTGTTTATTCTTTTCTTTACTAAGCTTGCTACAAAAAGACCTAAAACTAAAAACGACCAAGGAGCCAGAGTATACCATATAGAAATCAGATAATAATAAACAGGTTCTTTGTGATGGAATGAGTCGATGCCGCGACCTACTGTCTGATGTACAAGTAAATTATTGAGATAATCATTTCCACCTTCAATATATACACCTGTAAACCAGACTACAGATCCTGCCAAAATTATCAGGAAGCTTTTCCACCCCCAATACTTTTTAAAGTCTGATAGATTCTTTTTGTAAATCAAGAATATAACCGTAGATACAAATGGGATTAAAAGTCCCAGAGGTCCTTTTGAAAAAAGTGCCAGAAAAACAAATATTGGGAAAAGCCAGCTGTTTTGTTTTATGTTTTCATTCTTATACATCTGATAAAATGAGTAGAGTGATAAAACAATAAACATATTCATCAGCATATCCATACGAACAATCAAAGCAGCACCGGCAAATAACCCGGTTGTCATGAGCATCAGCGGGGCAGCTATTTGGTTATCAACAACACCTTTCATATCCTCTCCCTTGCGTATCCATTTTGTCATTGTCATCAAAATTACAAGTGCAGGGATAAAAGATAACAGTGAATAATACCACATATGATGTTCCCCGAGTATTAACTTCCCGATCATCATAAGCCAAAAGTGGAGAGGAGGTTTATCAGCATATATCTCACCCTGATTAGTAAATGTGAAAACACTGCCATTCTGTAACGCCTCATCCACAATACTAAGATAACGCAACTCATTGTTAGGTGTATAGTCGCGTAAAATCATTGCAGGTAAAAGTGCAATAAACCAGACCAGATAAATATACTTATTCTTCATAAACAGTGACTCCTCTGCTTTTATATACTATCATTAAATTTCTTATATATGCTACGAAACCAAAGGACTGTCCTAAAATCAATACAGGATCTCTCCTAAAAATAGCATAACTGATGATAATGGAAGAGCCCAGCAAGCTTAGGATCCAAAAACCGACAGGAAGGGCAGATTCATGATGAACTGCCGAATAAAAAAATTGGTATATGAATCGCATCGCAAAAATTATCTGTCCCGCTGAACCAAAAATTAATAGCCATAATGGTATATCTTTATTACTAAAAAAAGTGTCAGTGAAGCCGTTAAGATTCCTTAGCATAAGTCCTGTTGCTACTAAAGGTGTCATTATCAGAATAATTTTGAAGATCATGGGAATTTTTTTCCACTTTCCTTGCATATTAAGGTTCCACAGATATATATAATAAGTTATAAACTGCCCGAGGATTATGGCAAAATCATTACGCAGAACTCCATATATAAAAAGCAGGTACGAACCAAAAACACTAAAAATCCAGAACACGGGTGGAGAAAGCACTTTTCCAGCCTTTTCAGATGCAATCCACTGATAAAGGATGCGAGCCGAGAAAAAAAGCTGGGCTAAGAAACCGATAGCATATATCCAGAAATTACTTTCCTGCATATTTATTCCAGATTATGTTTGTCAATGCTGTAATTGATATACCTTTTTTTCATCCAGCGATATGCAAAACAATCAATAAATGGTCCTGATAGTCTGTTCCAAAGATGATATTTGGATGTTCCAGCCATACGTGGATAATGGCGAACCGGAACCTGTTTAACTCTCCCGTTCTGTAACAGAATCAGGGCGGGCAGAAATCGGTGCATGCCATTAAACAGCGGTATTTTCTTAGCTGATTCTGTATGCATAACTTTTAGAGGACATCCTGTATCTGAGACACCGTCGTTCGTCATCATACGTCGGTAACCGTTAGCAATTTTCGATTGAAGTTTCTTGAAAAAAGAATCTTTCCGGTTTACTCTTATTCCAGTTACCATTTCAAAATCACAAATATCTTTAAACAGAAGATTAAAATCCTCCGGATCAGTTTGCAAATCAGCATCCATATAACCCACATATTGAGAATAGGACGAATCTATACCCGCCTTCAGTGCAGCACTAAGCCCTTTGTTACTTTCCATACTAAGATAAAAGAAGTGTCTGTTGCGGTCACATATTTCATGAATTTTATTCAGGCTGTTGTCCTTTGATCCATCGTTTACAAACAAAATACAAGCAGGCAGATCAGAATGTTGCAGGAATAGCAGCAGTTTTTCTTCCAACGTATAAATACTCTCTTCTTCGTTATATACAGGTACAATAATTGTAACCTTGTAATTCGCGGTGCTGTTACCTTTTACATTCATATAGCCAACTTTAAAAATCAGGTAAATAATGGTTATCCCTGGCAGTTAAATTTCAAATCTCAAATATACATAATTTTATTTATCAACATTTAACTCTACCTGAATAGAATTATTCAAAACTCACTTTGAATATTTTTTTAGAGATTTACATAAAACCACTTAGCTACAATTCAATCATTTGATAAGCGAAAATTACAAAGTGATTTGATATGTTTATTTTGTATATATTTGTTTTTTATAAAAATTCCGATTTGATGAAAAACGAATGTATCGACTGTGCTTGTATAATTAAATCGTCCCGAACACTGAAAGGTTGCCAGATAGAGCAACTGGAAAACAATCATGTAGTGGTCAATTTCAGTAAGGGTGATTCAATTATAAAACAGGGAATGTTTTCCACTAATATAGTCTTCCTTCGCAGAGGTGTTGCAAAGATTCACATCTCAGGTCCTTATCACGAACAGATTGTAAGATTAATTAAAGCTCCCACATACATGGCTTTACCTACAACAATAGGTAATAAGATTAATCAGTATTCGGTGACAGCAGTGCTCGACTCTGAAGTTTGCTTTATCGACCTTGCACTTTTCAACAGGCTTATTGAGGAAAATAAAGAGTTTTCATCATATATCATTCTGGAGCTTTGCAAGAACGAACTGGAAGCTTATCGGCGTTGTGCAAATCGCACTCAGAAACAAACTCGCGGAAATCTTGCAGATATGCTGCTCGAATTTTCAGATCATATTTTTGAAGCAGATGAATTCACACTGCCCATTTCTCAATCTGACATAGGCAACCTTGTTGATGCCAGCAGAGAAAGCATCAACCGTATTCTATCTGAGTTTGCAGCAGATGGTATAATAGGTATGGAAAACAGGAAAGTGAAGATACTAAACAAACATTCTCTGCAATTAATAAGTCAGAACGGTTAAGATTTCTTAGTCTTCAGTTTTGAAAAATAAAGTCCGAAAGAGCGGTACAAAAAATGTGTCCATTTACCAAAGGGGACTATGATAAGTGCCCATTGAGCCAGAATCGTCAAATGTGCAATATACAGCCATTTGTTTGATTCGAGAAGATTCAGATCGATAAACAGTCGCACCAGAAAAGCAGTTACTCCCATCAATAATAGCCAGATGACAAAAAACCAGTCTGACGGCTGTGAGAATTTATTTAATGATTTGTTTTTCTTTAATCTGTCGCTTACAAAATGAGCGGTGACAACAAATACCACAAAACTAATCAGATAACCAAAGACTATGACAAACATGTTCTCAGTTGTAAACCAGTTGAGAAATACCGTTGTAAATAACAGTGAAAGATAAGACAGAACGAGCACTAAATGTTCCACCCATCTGAAGTGATCTGCATCGTCGCAATCTCTCAATCGCTTCTGGGTGAACATTTGCACAAAAAGCTCACTTAAAGATGTGAAATAATATTTTATACCGACATTTGTTTTAGTCTTTAAAATTGTAAAATACCACATTCGCAACAGGTTGGGAATAAAGATTACGATAAATATTGTTCCTATTGCAATCATTTCAAAATTATGACCTGCATGAAGCATTTGTCCAAGATCAAAGCTGACAGAACTTGCAAAGTATAGCACTGAAGCAAATATTAATATCATCGCAAGAATCATGAGTGGCAATGATTTGTAAAGCAGTCCGGATAATCCAGTCCAGTCGTACTTTGCTGTCAGCCATCGACGCAACGACATCATCAGTTCGCCCGGATTTGCCTGTTGAGGGCAACTTGTTGTGCACTCACCACAATAATAACATTCCCATGGCTTGAGTGATGTTTTTATATCCTCCTCGAGTCCCAGTGCACTTAATCGCACCATCTCCCGGGGAAATGATTCGTCTGTAGTGGATAATGAACAGACCGCAGTGCATGTGCCGCAATTGTAGCATGCATTCATGTTGACCGCTCCATATTTCTTCAGTTCATCCGTAAAAGACGGATTTATCTTTGTTGCCATTACTTTACAAGTTTATACGTGTAATATTCATCCATATCATCTATCTCTCCAACTGCTAAAACTCCATATTTAACAAGTGACATCACATAATAAGTGACATCCGGCTTGGGCATGTTCAGCTGTTCCGATAATTGAGCTATTGTAAGATCCTCAGTTTTCAAAGCATCTGTAATAGCTCTTTTAATACGGTTAAACTCCTTCAGTTCATCTTTCACATGTTCGGGAACACCCTGTTTGTCCCTCAAATATTTGGCTGTTTTTCCTGTTTTCGTTTCCATATATTAATCTTATGCCAATACATCGATCATACTGATTATCTCTTCATTCCTGTAGCCTATAAGATTGATGGCATCAGGTGGACAAACGGGCGCACACATTCCGCACCCTTTGCATACCGAACTATTCACCGCAGCAATTTCTCTGTTGTTTAAATTTATCTTTTCAATAGCGTCGAAAGGACAAGCTTCAAGACATTTGCCGCACCATGAGCAGCTATCCTCATTAATCACGGCAATAATGGGGTCTGTTTCAAGTGTTCCCTTACTGACATACGAAAATGATTTTGTAGCAGCAGACAATGCAGAATTAACCGATTCAGAAATTTTTTTAGGTCCCTGGCAGGTCCCGGCAATAGTTATTCCATCTATTACGGTTTCAACAGGACGCAATTTCATATGGATCTCGTTATAGAATTTATCTCTGCCTCTGGGAATCTTAAACATTGTCCCGATAGATTGATCTGAGCGGGGAACCATACCGGTGACCAGTACAATAAGATCAGCTTCCACCGACATTTTTTTCCCTGCCGAAAGTATATCAGTCACCGTTACAATGCTGTTTTTTCCGTTGGAAGTTATTTCAGGAGGAGTGGTTTGGTCAAACTGCAGATAAATATCACCCATTTTCAGCGACTCGGCATAAAGCAATTCTTGTTTGCCGTAAGTACGTATACCTCTGTTAAGATGAATATTATAGATATTTTTAAATTTCTTTTTAGCCTCAATTGCGGTATGTATCACCGAAGTACAACAGAACCGGGAGCAATATGTGTTTCCTCCTTCATTCTGTCTGCTTCCCACACAATATATATAAACGATATTCTTAATTGTTTTACCTTTATATATTAGTTTATCACCTGTGGATTTATCGACTAACAACTTAAACTCCGGCAATGTGATTACATTCTCATTTACGACGTAATCAAATTCACCCTCTTTTGGGATATAGGATTCGAAACCTGTTGCCACTACTATCGAACCGACTTTAATCTCCATCGTTTCTACAGGATCTCCTATATTTTGTGGTCTTTTACGGATTTTCAAGGTAAAATTACCGATACTCCCCTTCGACGAAATCACTTCCGAACCGGTAAGAATTGTTACATTATCACGCTGCGCAATATCATTATAAATACGATTAATAAGATCGTATCCTTTCTCATCAGACATAAACAAATCACCGAGTTCTGCCGTATGCCCTCCTACCCTGTCTTCTTTTTCAATCAGGATTACATTTATGTTTTTATCGGAAATAGATGCAGCAGCCTTCAGACCTGCTACTCCGGCACCGATTACGGCAATTATCTTCTCAGCTTCAATCTGATTTGGATAAAGTGGTTCGGCATAACGCGATTTAGCAATTGCAGCCTTTACAAGATGAATAGCTTTTCCCGTTGCTCCCGGTTTATCATCAGAATGTGCCCATGATGCCTGTTCACGGATATTTGCATGCACATAAGTGTATTTGTTAAGGTCACCTCTCTCGGTAACATTTCTAAAGGTAACGAGATGAAGCTTAGGTGAACAGGATGCAACAACTACACCATCCAGTCTATGCTCCTTGATATCACTGACCATATCATTCTGATTTGAGTCGGAACAGGCAAACATTGTGGTTTTAGCTAACACAACCCCCTCTTCATGCTCCACCGATTTTCGCACTTCTTCTACATCCACATAATCTGAAATGTTTCCGCCACAGTGACAAATATATACTCCTATTCGTTTCATGCCGTTTCGTTTTGAATTAAATAACTGATCGCATCGGATGAAGCTGAACCTGCAGATAGTATTGAGTCTGGTATATCCATTGGCCCTGTAGCTGTTCCGGCAACAAAAACTCCGTCGATGTTTGTTTTAGAAGGACTGCCCATCAGATCACTCTGAGCTATGAAGTTGTAGGAGTCAAATTTAAGTGCTCCTTCTTGAAATATTTTCTCAACAGAAGGGTTGGATTTGGCACCTACAGATAGCACAACCATATCGTGCTCTGCCTCCTTAACAACACCTTCATTGATATCTTCATAACGCAAAATAAGATTTCCATTTTCCAGTTCTGAAATTTTGCCCACTTTCCCTTTAACAAAATTCACACCCATACCTTTTGCCTGTTGGTAAAACTCTTCAAACCCTTTGCCAAAAGAACGTATATTTATATAGTAGATTGTTACATCTGCCATTGGTAATGCACCCATAAGCAACTGTGCCTGTTTTATGGAATACATGCAACAGATCTGCGAACAGATAGGATTTCCGACTGTCTGATCGCGCGAACCGGCGCATAAAACATAAGCAATCTTATCAGGAACTTTCCCGTCACCCGGCCGTAAAATGGTGTTGTATGGACGAGTAGGCGCTATTTCCCGCTCCATCTGCATGGATGTGACCACGTTTTTATACCTTTCATACCCGTAACGTGGTATTTCTAAAGGGTCGAAAAGTGAGAACCCGCTTGCCATTATTACCGTTTTGGCGTGCAATTCATAGTATTCGGTCTCCATTGTAAAATCGATGCAACTCGTGGGACACACCTTTTCGCAAGCACCGCATAATGTGCAGTTTTCAATATCTATTGCAGCCGCTTTAGGGTTGGCGATACTGAACGGTATGAACGCTGCTTTGCGCCCGATAAGGCCATACTGATATTGATCACGAACACTTACCGGACATGCCTTTTCACACAACTGACATGCCGTACAATCTTCGACATGAACATAACGAGGTTTTTTAGTGATATGTGCAACAAAATCATTATCTGCTCTTTTGGAAATATCGGTAACCTCACTCTCTGTGAAGATTGTAATATTTTTATGACGTGCTATTTCAGATATTTTAGGAGTGGTGATGCACGCGGAGCAGTCAAGTGTCGGGAAAACCTTACTCAGTAATATCATCTTTCCCCCGATGGAACGCTCTTTCTCAACCAACAATACTTTATATC
>JAQVXD010000106.1 GCA_028709385.1 Fermentimonas sp. | reverse complement strand
ATATTAGAAAACGGTATCGAGCGAGAGATTGATCCAATTGATGATCTTGAGTTTCAAAATATCAATGCTGAAGGAGTCTGCACTTTTGACATGAGATTTGTTCCTGAGAAAAAGAACTACAGATTGTATGTTGATTACGTACGTACCGGTGATGCTGTCCCTGCAGCTCCAACTGCACGTGCTGCGCTTATTGATTTTTCTCTTCGTCGCAGATATGAACCTTTTACTATTGATCTGAAAGATTTCGGACCAATACAACCATGGCAAAGGCAGTATTATATAGAGGCAGTAATAATATTAACATCATCCGGCCAGATATTATCAGAGCCTAATCGATTCTTCAATATTGAATATCTCTACAAGCATATAGGAGTTGAGCAGCATATAGCTTATGGTAATAATGCGACGCTTGATATCCCGGCATACATGATCAGCTTTGACTCACAAATATTGCTCGACATTGAGGAAAAAAGTCAGTTGATGGCTTTATCAAATGCAGGCTTTGTTTTGACAGACAATGGTAAGGTACTAGTAACAAATTAGAATTATGAACTACGCAAAAATAAAAATATCATCACTGCCCGATCCGGCAATAGCTAACCGTCGTCTTGCTTATAACGGATATATTTTAATAAATGAAAAGGATGTTGCAGGTTTCCATACAGGCACGTTCGAAGATTTTGTAATTAGCCTGGGCGGCACACTTCTTACAGCACACGAAGCAAAAGTTGAACTTTCAAAAAACAAATACAAATGGTACAGCAAGTAAATGATAGTTTCACCGTAATACTTCTATCAAAAGGAGATTCTCCAACGGTTTTTCTTGAAGCTAATCCGCTTCTTTGGCAAGGCATAAGCTCCGATGGGCTTACAATTGTTCCTGATTTCAAGATACCGGCCAACCAACCGGTAATAAAACCAAAGATTTTATCTTCTCTGCAGTCTGCCTATATAAATATAATCCCTGAGTCAGATCGCTGGTGGTACAATGATCAGGAGCTTACTTTTGATGCAAATGGAAATGTAACTGCTCCTACAGCTTATGTCGGACTTTTCAAAAGAGATAAAGTTGCCGGCACACTTAAGGTTATTGACAACCTGGTATCGATGACAAATAAAACTCCGGATACGATTAAATTTGAAGGAGTGATTGAGACTGGTGGCACCACAACTGTAGTTTCTCATACTATTCGCGTGCAAATTGAAGAGATGGCCGGTTCAACATACTCAGGCCAGGTACAACTGTCATCTACTACCATTGATGCTCCGGATGCAGTGATAACTGCAACGGCCAGACTTTTTGCAGCAGCTGCAGAAATAACCACGGGATTTCAGGTTAATTATTATGAAGCGGTGCCACTCTCTCAGAATCCCAGCGGCTGGGAGCCTTTTAAACCCGGGTCCGGCAAAGTAGTTACGATTGGAGCAGTTGATGTAGACAGTCGTCAGCTATTCAAGGCAGATTTCATTGTCAACAGCAATGTAGTGTCCACGGTCATTTTTGCAATTTATGACACCCAGGATCCTTACATGATCAGCATGCCTTTCAAAACAAAATATATCACGAAAGATGAGTCAACCACAGCTACACTTAGTCTTATAGATCGGAAAACCGGAGCAACAGTATCCGGAGTAACCTGGGAAATGTGGCATCAAGATACACTTGGTAGAATAGTGGATATATCCACTCCTGTAGTGAATAACGTGGTTACAATTAAAGGTAGCGATTTAGAACAGCTTAATAATGAAGGTGAAAAAATAGGTTCTATAAGAACTTATATCACAGCAACAAAATAACACTTATGGGTAAAAAATATCATAGTTATTTTGATGTAGGATTAATGCCAAAAGATGGGACACAAGGTGATCCCGGACCCACCTATTATCCTGCCGGGATTTATGATGATACCATAGAATATGTACGTACTAAAATACATGCCCCTTATGTGATAACTGTAAGTGGCCAATATTATGTTCTTGAAAAGTTTGGAATAACAAAGGGTGTAGATCCGGAAACAGACACTACAGGAACATGGATTATATTTGATTTTATAAAATATGCTTTTTTTGAAGTTGCGATGGTCAACTTTGGAAAGATAGCTGCTGCGGTTTTCTCAGGTAATGTAATGATGAGTCAGTATGGGATTGATGGGACAAATAATTATAAAAACTATTCCGGTGAAGCTGGTGCCTGGCAACCAAATATACTATTCAATTTTTTAACAGGATCTGGTCATTTAGCTGGTGGTAATATAAAATGGGATGAGGAGGGCAATTCATTGTTTACCGGGTCAATCCAATCCTCTGATGAAGGCAACAAAATTGTTATTGATGGCGGGGATAGGAGTCTGAAAATGATAAATAAATACGACAAACAACTTGTCAATTTTTATTTCTATGAAGGCACGAGCGGCTGGGGAACTTCATATCCTGTTTTAAGGATGGACTTATGGCGTAAAGATGCTATAGGTGAATGGACATGGGATGATTATACGGATTATTCACCATTTGGTATAGATTTTAGAAGCTGGGAGAACAGTCTTCCTTGGGTCGGTCAGTTAAATTCTTCCAGTATGAATATTTCGTATGGCTGGGAGGGAACTGCAAGCGAGAGAAGAATTTCAATAAATTTATTCGATGACCAGTATCTTGAAATGAGGATGAAGGGGTCAGTAATATCAAACCTGTCTTTAAAGCCAAGGATAATCTTAGGAAGTAGCTCTGTGTGGCTTGACCACTGGGATGTGTTTGTTACCTGCTATAATACTGCGAACATTAATGTTTACTTGCCTTCCTCCCCTTCTCTTGGTGCTATTAAATTTATACGCAGAATGAATGCTTCATCCATAACTGTTATGGGAAATGGCAAGCAAATCTCTCATGGGAATGGCTCTATATCAACATCTATTCCAGCTGGATCAGGTCGTGGTGATACTGCGGTCTTTTTTTGGGATGGTCAATATTGGACTTATAATTATTGGGTGAGAGATCCAAATTAATAAAAAATAATATGAAAAAGATAAACTTTGAAGAAATGGAGTTTTTTCTGAACATCGAAAAAACTCAAAAAAGAACACAGGACGTTAAGAGTCAGTTCGCGAATGCTATATATGTAAGTGCAACGGGCATTGAAATGCATGCCCTGGCCATGAAGATATATAATTCAAAAGGTGCTACCGAATTTACAGACAAAGAGTGTAGTATGATTCAGCAAGTAACAAACCAGTTTACACCTATGTTTATTGATGCAATAAACAACGTTCTCGACAAACAGGATAACAACAAAAATGAAAAATAAAAAATTATGGCAACAGAAACTCAAGAAGTAAAATTACTCGAAGATCTTGCATCATTTGACATTGCTGATAAACTAATGGTATACAGCAACAAATACAATAAACTAGGATTCCTTCCTGCAGGACTATTAAGCA
>JAQVXD010000105.1 GCA_028709385.1 Fermentimonas sp. | reverse complement strand
GTTCTGAAGGTGAATCAACTCGAAGTATATCTACTAACTCACCACCACCTTCACCTGCTTCAATTGATTGAAGAACCTTTGCAACTGCAGCTGACAGGATTGCGCCAATAGTTGTTACTTTCGGATCAGTACTATTAGGATCAAAAGCAGGAAGAATTACCCCCTCGTGAAGTGGTACTCTCGGATACTCATACAACCGAGGGGGTAAATGAAAATCCGGCGAGTCGATGTTAGGTATGGTTATACTTGCCGGGATCTCGTTAAGGTTTCGGATTAGGTTAAGGAGTGCAGCTTCGTGATCTTCTGTGAATCGGTATGTGAAATTGTATGATGATGGAAAAGCAGATGCTGAATATTTAACATCGCTTTCTGTCACCACTATCGGACGAATGGCTGATGCGTGATATATATACTTTTTTATTGCTGGAAAGAAATCGAGGAGCCAGCGTCGTTCGTAACCATCTAGATAACCTGTGTTTTGGTTGTATGATCGGTTGGTGTCGACTTGATATTCTTTAGAAATATTGTCAGTAGATGACAACTTGTGATCGTGGTTTCCTGTGAAATCTGCATCTCCACCTGCACGCATTGTGTCGAGTCCACCCAGGGAGTTTTCGAACATGTACCACTGTTCGAGATCCGATTTTGGTTCACTATAGAGATACCGCTGAATATAAGTGAGCCTGGTGCCTGCAGTATTCTCAACCCAAACATCGAAATGAGTGGGGTATTTCTGGCCAAGCAGTCCGGCTACTACAGCATACTGAAGGTTACAAGTGAAGGCTTTCCCGGAAGCGCATGAGCCCAAGGTAATCTGAATTTGTTCAGCGTCCGGGAAAGTTGCCTTCAGTTTTATATTACATGCTTCCTGAGCATAGTATGTGAGCCACTCCGGTGAATAATATGTGATCTGTTTATTTGTTGGTTGCCATGTAAGGAAATTACCACGCAACCAGTTGGAGACAGTATCAGATAGATTAGCGATACCAGCACGGACAACTTTAAATGTCACAGTTGATCCGTCGATGATGGCAGTAAATGTCTTGACAATATTTGTCTGCTCATAGAAATTTGTGTGAGAGATAATGTAAGACAAGCGGCTCTCAACGATATCTTTGACATCGATAATGGCACGACCGTCTGGACCGGGCTCGTATGATGCCTCGAGCAGAGTGGTGGCTCCATCGGAGAGCTTGAACGCTATCTGACTGCCCGACGAAACGATAAATTTCTTCATGTTGCCGGAGAGTGAGAGGGCGTCGGGTTTTTGAACTATAGCCATTTGTTCTTTTTATTAATCAATTGATAAATTATTAAGCTTAGAATGAGTACTCCTGAAGCAACAGTCCAAAACCATTCGAAACCCTGCACAGGTCGGGAATCATTTGTTGTTTCCAAAGTTTCATTAGTTATTACCGTGCTTGTATCAGCTTCGACTATTTCTTTTTCAGATCCACTTAGGGAAACAGATTCTTTAGATCGCTCTTCATAAGCCATGTCGGAATGTCGTCTGTCCCTCCACGTTTCAGATATGCTTCGTATTCTGCCTTCTGGATCGTACTCAGTGGTTCGGATGTAGAAATTATCTTCTGTAAGTCCGATTCGTTCTGTTTTCTCATGTTCAGTTTCAGTATTTCGAGTTGAATCGACAGATCGTTCAGTTCGCTCAGTTCTTTCTGAAATTTGCGTGTTTCTTTCAAAGTCTTTTTTCGCTCTACAGCTGTTAAAACTAACACCAACAAGTAGAGCAAAAACAGCAATATGTATAAAACCATACCTCATATATATTTAAATATTATCCTCTCCAAATAATCTCCTGAGTGTGATTAGGACTATCATCCGCATGAATGAATCTCTTATAAATTCCTATACGCTTGAATCCTGCTTTTATAAGTGAACTCAAAACTAGAAATCGATTCCTTTCAGTGTTACACCTTATATCAATAGCTCTACCTAAAGTGTGCGCTCCTGTACCTGATCTTCCTTTGCTTCTATCCCATTCACTTGATCGGTAAGCACTATTAATGACAAACGGAATGCCTGCTAGCTCCCTGGCTTTGTCGAACTTGCTCATAGTTGATTGCTGCATATCCTGCAGGGAACAGGAAGGTGAACAGGATTGAAATTCTGATTCTTTAAAATATTTACTCGTTGTCATTGGTACTTTTTGTTTTATATCCTACCATATTTTTGAGCCGGTCGAACAGCTCGGTAGAAAGGAGTTCGTAAATAAAATTGATTGCCGGATTATTAGGATATACCTGCCGGGCATTTTTGAATATATTAGTGAGATAGAAGTAAACGACTATATATGTAAGCCATTTGACTGCTATTATACCTATCTGCTCTTCATTTATAAGTGATGTTCCATAGTTTAGGAAAACCACACACGTAGCATAGAATGTAAGTTGTGAGATAGCACTGAAAGCCTTTTTAAGATTAAATTTTGCTTTATTGACATGGACATCGGTAATGATACCGGTGAGTATGTTGAAAACGAATGTAATGAATAGCAGGATAAGAGTTTCCTTGACCGGCATGAGAACTGATGTGAGGGCCGACATGATCAGCCAAAACAGTTCCTTTAGTTTTTCTACAAATAAATCCATATCGCTAATTTTTTGCTTCATTTATATATCAAATTTCGTGTAAAATCATACCATTTCAAGGGACAAAATAGAGGTTACTTTTCGATAAAAAGATTTGCAGCATTGATTTGCATTGTTGCAGAATAATCTGCTACCAGATCAGCCAATTGGGGGAGCCGGCGTTCGATTACTGGATCAAACCATAGAATTGGCTGGCGATTGCCGGTACCTTGGAGACCTGCACTGTCGGCTGCACGGCTTTTCATTGTGCCGTGACGGTCGATCCAGCGTCCACCAATCACACCACCTTGCCCACGCCCGGCACCCCGGTGGATATATACTCCTTCGCGAACGAATGAAAAGCCTACTCTATTTACCTCTTTGGAGTATTTATTATCGTAATATAGGTTGGCCTTAAGGGAGTCTGAGAGAGAAACATCACGTCTGACCAATGATTTTATTGACACCCGGAGTGCTTGCTTGCTTTTTTCGCTCCAATCTGCAACCTCCTGGTTGAATTGCTTCATTGCAACTTTGTCCTGGGCACGCTGAAACTTATCAATTTCTGAACTACTCTCGAGAGAGAGTTCGAAAGGCAGATAAGCAGAACGGCGAGATGCACGAAGCTGGTTTGAGAGCTTCCTGGCATACTGACCTTGTTCTATCTTTCTTTTGATATAACTCATATTATTTCCACATTGAGGGGTTTAACATGTAATTTACTCCCTCGTTGAGATTGAAATCGAGTATTACTCCATAAAAGCTATCGCCTATTGGTCCAAAACCTGACAGCTGAAATGAATTTGGATCTATTTTGTCGCAATCATCAATGTAATTATTATAGTCGTGAAGCATACGTGCAATGATTGCAGTCA
>JAQVXD010000040.1 GCA_028709385.1 Fermentimonas sp. | reverse complement strand
ACTGTTTATAAGAATTTTAACTACAATGATTTTATTGATTTAAAGTAAATAAATCTAATGAATATGAAAAATAACCAATGGATTTTCGTATCTATTTATTATGCAAGAGGAAGCTGGACAAATTTACTATGTGAAATTTCAGCTCTTAAAAAATCTTTAGAACACACTTTTTCATATTTTTGTGTGTTGTTTTCCCAAGAAAAAGGAGAAAATATCCGATTAGCAATTTCTGTTTCGACTAAAGAAGATTATGATAATGTAATTGAAAAATTAAGCAAACATATCAATTTTTATATTTCCTGTAATATATCCTTCCGAGAAAATGAGTTCGAGTATGGTAAGGTTCTTTGGAGTAATTTCGAAAATAATAGTGTAGTTTGGGATAAATTTACATTAAAGACAAGCTCAATAATTGAGTTAGAATATATAAAACGAACTTCACAAGTTGTTTTAGGGCTTATAGATGAAGATTCATCGCATGATAACTTTTATTCGATTGCTATATATTTATTTATATACATACTAAAGAATTTAGAATCTACACAGAGAATTGAAAATATTAGTCGCATAATAAAAACATACTCACTTAAATTTTCTCAATTTAGTGATTATGATTTCATTACTAATGACTTGTCAAAACAATTACAACTTAACCAAGGAGATATTTTACATATAATAAATTCATATTGGAATGAAAGTTTTTCTGGTAACTCCGAGTTTAACAACTGGATTACTTTTGTAATTAATACTATCAATGAACATAATCTATATATGTTGATAGATAATATGTTTTTGGTATTAGGTTTAAATTCAGTTGAACGCATTTTTATTATTGAAATTATGGATAAATGGATACATGAAAATATTAATATTTTATCGACATAAATATTTTAATTTCTAACCATGAATTCAGCCCGTGGTTACATATAGATATTGGTTGTAATAAACATTAAAACTATTCTTATGAAGAAGATTAATTTTGCAAGTGCAAATCAGGTGCTAACAGAAAAAGAGATGAAAAATGTATTGGGTGGAAGCGGTGGTTATACGTGTGATCCATATGCCCCAAGTTGTGGAGGAACCTGCCAAACAATATATGGTAGTGGTTTTTGCCTACGTAATAGCGGAACATCTTTATATTGTGCATGTGTCATATATTAATTGCGTTTTAGATTGTTCAAAACATAGTGTATTAACATCCAGCCAAACTTTATTATGGCTGGATGTTAATACCACAGTTTTCGCCTATTAAACAAAATATATTTTAAATTCAAATCTTTTTTAGCACCCACAAATGAGGGTATTTTTAAACTGAATTCAAATTTGTGAAAATGAAATATCAAAAAAATATTTTTACTTCGATAGCAATTCTATCTTTTCTTTTTTTAAGTATTAATTTTCAAAATGCTAAAGCAGAAGAAAAACAAGACAAAGCCTTTTTACGAATTGTATATGCTTTTACACAAGAAAAAATCACCCGAGAGTCTATGTTAACTCGAACTGATACGATGTCTTTGGATATAGGTACAAGATATTCGGAATTTTATGATATGGCTGCATTTGCGAAAGATTCATTGAAAAAGCTTTTTTCCAGCCAGGCAGAGTAAAATCTGTGAGCGTAATTAAAAATCAACAGATTGCCGAATCTGTGATAAACGTCAATAAGTTTGGGGATGGAAATGTTTTCTTACCTAACAGTTATATTTCATTTACTATGTATAAAGACCGAGATGAAAAACATATTTACACACTTGATAAAGTATCAGACATGTCAGAAACATCTATATTTTTAGATGAAGAAATATCTCCCCAGCAATGGACTATAGATAGTGATACTTGTAGAATATTGGATTACCTGTGTTATAGAGCAACTACAAAGTTTCGGGGGAGAGAATATGAGGTTTTCTTCACACCAGAAATACCAATCAATGAAGGGCCATGGAAATTGTACGGATTGCCAGGGCTTATTCTTGCAGCTATAACATCTGATGGAATTTTTTCTTTCCAAGCAATAGGCATCCAAAAAGTAAATGATAAATCAATAATTATACCTGATGGAAAGAACTCCGAAGTGTGTGAAGACCTTAATCAGTATCATCAATTTGTTCAATCTAAAGCAAAGAATGAATCATATACTTTTGAAAAAAAAGGTGATATAACAATTGTGGATAGATTTACATCAAAGAATGTCATATTGTTGGAAACAGAGGATAATTAACGCTAAAGCATAATGTTCAGGTTTTAATTTCGTTCAAGTATAATGAACATGCTTTATTTCTGAACAATAAATGACCTAATTTGAAGCAATCTCCCTAACAATCCCAACAAACCTTTCAGGCTCCTCCACATTGGGTGAATGAGCAGAGTTTTCGAAAGTATAAAACTCCTTTTCGGGAGCTTCTATGTTATCGAAATACTCAAGAGCTAATGTATGTGATACCTGATAATCATATTTACCATGAATTATATAAAAAGGAATCCGGAAATTGGTTGATGTTTCATTTAGATTGTCATTTTCTACATAATCCCACACATGTGTGAGTGAAAATAGTGATCCTTTGAAAAAATATAGTTTTTCGGATAGAGTGTATCCTTTGAAGGTCATCAGATTTTTGATTAATTCGCTTACGGCAAAATCATCGCTATGCATTATTCCAATTCTGTATTTATTCATTAATAATGAGCGTGCTGATCCTAAATAGTTGAGCGAAGGAAAATCGGCCGCGTTAGGATCAAACTTTTGTAGTCTTTTAACATCCTGTTTATCATTTATTTCCTTTGCATGTTGCAGCATATAATTGTATGCAATCTTTTCGGATTCCATCTGATTGCTGATCTGTCCTATGCCAATAAATGCTGCATAGTTATCCGGGTATTTTTCAATGGTCTTTACTCCAAGGTAGGTACCCCATGAGTGCCCCATAAGATATATTTTATCCTGATTAAATCGTTTCTGCAGATACTCAGTCATCTGGCGTGTATCTTCAACCATTTGATCTAACGTCATTGTGGAAGTGTCTATGGAGTTACTGAAACTCATGCCTGCACCGCGCTGGTCCCAATAGCATACTGTAAAGTATTTCTCCAGGCGCTCGGAGGTTTCCAGGGGAGAAAACATTGCGAACTCGGGACTTCCCGGTCCGCCGTGGAGGAATAGAATAACCGGGTTTTCGGGATTTTCGGATCGAATGAAAAAGCCTTGTTGTATTCCACCTATCTCTGTGAAGCTTTTCTCTGCAAGTGAGCCAGGAATTTCCTTACCGTCTTTATCTTTTAATGGTTCTAACTTGCCCGGACTGTTTACTGCTATTGCGATCAATCCGATTAATAATACTCCGATTATTGACAATAATATGACTCCCAGGATTTTGAATACTTTTTTCATTTTGTTTTTGTTATAAATAGTCTATCTCTGGATTTTGAGATATTTGTTATACAAATATATTAATTTTAATATAGATGTATAAGTACAACACTAAATTCCAAAAAGTATTTTTCCTGTTTTTGAGAGATCCAGGTTAATCACAAATCTTATCCGATCTTTCACCTGCCCGGTGACAGACTGAATGTTGCCGGTGACTAGCAAAGGGACATAAATTTCAAATATATTCGCTAACCCGGCTTTAAATCCGGCTTCAACGAAAAAAGGTGATTGGTAGCCGTTTAATAATCCATGATCGTTCAACAGGAAGTTTGCGAAAGGTTTAACGCCAGTTTTGGATAAGAATCCGGGTAGGCTGCTGGATATTGAAACAGACACAAGCCAGTTGCTATATCCCAGTACCTGGTTTATCGGCGAGACCAATACCCCCTCCGTGAAAGAAGTTTGCCTGGATAAAAATGAACCGGGGAAAACAGTAAAACGATCGGGATATAAGCCTTCGTATAGGTATAGCTCGCGTCCGCTTCTACCTGCGGGTGCCAGCAAAAACAAGTTGTTTGAACTACTACTTTTCAGAACTGCTCCGGCAAAAAATCTTATATCGAGTCCTTTATTTCTTCCGGAGTAACTCTGTCTGTAATTGAAATCCAGGGCAATTTTGCTGAATGAAGCTCCCGCTTCAAAAGAAGCCAGCAGTTGAAAGGGATTGACCGGGCTGTCTTTTTCAAAATTATATCCAAACTGAATGTAACGGTTCATCTTTGCCTGTTGCGCAATTAAAACCTGATTCAGATCAGATGCCAGAACTAAGCGTCCGTGGATGCTATGCAGGTAAGGGTTGGTTGATTTGTTGTTCCGGAAACTGATATCCAGGCCTGCCATCACCTTACGGATGTCACGGTTACCCGGAGCGCCAAACTGTGATCCCTGAAGGGCTACTGTAGCCATTCTGATCAGGTTATCGTAGGGTGTGAAATGATATGAGATTTTCCCGTACCCAGCCAGCTTTGATTGATTATAAGAGTAAAAGGGAATTGCAAGGTATTCAACAGGCTTGGGTGTGATTACACCGTTGTAGAGTGCTATACCTGCCATAAACCCGTTCTCGCGGTTCCAGTTGACAAGCGGTGCGTACATCAGGGGAATTTTCTCAGGATCTTCGATGCCTGTCAGTAGTTGCGGTTGTATTGGGTCGGATTTAGGAAAAATACCCGAAGTGCGAATATTATTGTTGAGACGAAAACGTTCAGGCATTACGTGATATGGGTCGATTTTAATTTCAGTGTAATCACCTTTTGGAATCTCAATCCATCTTTCTCCGGTGAAGCCATCTATCCATTTCTCAAAATGGGTGCTATCACCCGAGAGCCCGACCAGAATTAACGGAGAAGCCATTTCTCCTTTGTTTTTAACAAGCAACTGCTGCTTTTCTATTTTTACTATTTTATAATCAATTCTTTTGGTTGTGCTAACAAAATCATCAAAAAACCAGCTTAGATCCTTCTCCGTTGGTTGTTCAAAGGCAGTACGAAAATCATCGGGTGCGGGATGCTTGAACCTCCATTGCCTGTAAAAATCACGCATGCTTGCATCAAACAGGCTATCGCCCATATAAGCTCTTAAGTAAGTAAATCCCATGGAGGCTTTGGAATAAATCATCTGACCGTAATTAAACCGATTATAGTCAGTGGAAGGCAGGTTGAGCGATTGCTCGCTGTTGTTGCGTACGGGGATAAGCCATTGCAGCTCCTGTATCGCTTTTGCGGGCAATTTGTCAGCATGCAGGAATTTCGCCTGTTTTTCCGATTTCAGCATTATCACCCATAACTTTTTATCGCGATATTTATCTGTCATCACCCTGTCTTCATAACTGCTTGAGAGACCTTCGTCCAGAAAGGGGAAACGGCGTTCGTTGAAGCCCAGCGCCCCATAAAACCATGAATGGGCTATCTCATGGGTAATGACATTCTCAAGTGTCCACGCATTTTCCGTTGGGCCGATTACGGCTAATCCGGGGTATTCCATCCCCAGACCGGCACTCAGCGGACTCTGAACGAGTGTGAAGCTGTTGTAGGGGTAATCACCTATCAGGTGTGAGAAATCCATGATTGCCTGATTGGCATAAATCAATGCATTTTGCCATAATCGAGATTGACGGGCGGTAAGCATCACCCATATTGTTACCTTCCTGTCCGATTCCGGGAGCTTGATAACCTCTTTCATCACATTGAAATGTTTGTCAACAAACCAGGCAAAATCATGCATGTTTTCTCCCGTGTAATGCAGTGTTTTTGTAGAAGTGGATATAGGTACCTTTTTCGTTTTCCCCAGCATCCGTATGCTCTTCCAGTCGGTATCAGCAGAAAGTGAATCGAGCCTTATCAGCTCGGTACTATCCTGCAGATCTCCCGAAGCAGCAACTGTATAGTGCTCCGGCAATGTAATTCTCACATCAAAGTCTCCATACTCCGAATAAAACTCACCCTGGTCAAGATATGACATAGGGTGCCATCCGTTACGGTCGTAAACAGCCGGTTTGGGAAACCATTGTGTGATTTGATATGTCTGACCGATATGACCAAGACGTGATGTGACTCCTTTCGGTATTTTTACATGAAAGGGTGTAGTAATCAATATCTCTCCACCAGGGAGAAGAGGACTGTTCAGCCTTATTTCACAGATATCGGGTGTGTCGGGGTGCAAATTCCAGCTAACTGGAAGGTCATCTACCCTGAACTCCAGTGAATCGATAAATCCTCTTAGTTCCGGATCTTTAAACAGTTTTTGTTTGCCACTGAATGAGAATATTTGTTTGGCTAATGGAGTATCATTATTTGAATAGGCATTGGGCCATAAATGGAAATATAAAACCAGGAGTGTATCAGGTGAATTATTGGTGTATTGCACCTCCTCGTAAGCACTTAGCTCGTGAAGCGAATCATTGAGCGTCACACTGATCCTGAAATTTACCTTCTGCTGAAAATATTCTTTAGAGGATGCAATCGGACAATACCCGACAGTTAGAAGTAAAACTATCAGCAATTGCCAGAGTAAGGTATGTTTTTTTATTACCCGCATAAACAGATTGATAATCTGGCTGCACAAAAAGGAAACAGGGTGATGTTTCCATTACAGGACCCTGTTTTCAATTCGCATGCAATGAAGTATTTTACAGATTGTATTAAAGTAAAATAACCAAAAGAATAATTAGCAGTAACAACGAAATTCCACCAATATAAATAGCCGGTTCGTTCCTTACTGTTTCCTTAATCTCATTCAGCTCACTTTTTAGTTCACTTTTCTCCGTAGCGTTCAGTTCAGATTTGTCCATTTCGCGAATCTCTATAACCCGCTCTTTCAGAACATTCACTTCTTCTGTAGTTAATGTGGCTTCAGTTGCCACATCGTTGTTTGAGGTACCATTTGCTGCAAAAGCAGGTGCTGCACCCAGCGAAAATATCGTCAGCAGTGCAAAAAAAATTGTTTTTTTCATTTTGTTTTTATTTAAATGGATAAATGCAAATTTCATCATGATAAAGGTAGTGTGGACGATGATAAAATAAATTACACATTACCGATTAAATGTTATAAGTTTCACAGATAGTGTTTCATTTTTTAATGAAAAACTTTGACTATATTTGTACAGGAAATTCAAATTTAATGTCGTAAATTTAATATCTAACTACACTAACGATGAAAGTGAAACAAACGGAATTAACGAGGTACAATGAGCTGTCTTTCGAGTTCAGCAGAAAGATTACCAAGCACTACAGCACTTCATTCTATTCTGCCACTCAGCTTTTTTCAGCAAATATAAGAGAAGCGATTTACGGCATATTTGGTTTTGTAAGATTTGCCGACGAGATTGTTGACTCTTTTCATGGCTGTGATCAACAAGCGATACTCTACAGGTTTGAGGCTGACTATGATTTTGCGAAAGAACAGGGTGTGAGCTGCAACCCGGTAATCAATGCTTTTCTGATAACCGTAAATAAATATGGCATTGAAGACTCATATGTCAGGTCGTTCCTGGAAAGTATGAAGTCGGATTTAGATAAGAAAGTCTATAAATCACGTCAGGAAACAGATAAATATATATATGGATCGGCTGATGTAGTGGGACTTATGTGCCTGTGTGTCTTTTGCGGGGATGACAAAAAACTGTTTGAGGAGTTGAAGACTCCCGCAATGAAGCTTGGATCAGCTTTCCAGAAGGTGAACTTTCTTCGGGACCTGCGGCAGGATGTGGTTGAATTAGGGCGTGTATACTTTCCCGGTTTCTCGATGGAAGAATTTGATGACCAAAAAAAGCATGAGCTGGTACGTGATATCCAGTCCGATTTCGACGAGGCATACAAGGGTATTATCAGACTGCCAGAGAGTTCGCGTCTTGCTGTACTGACTGCTTACCGCTATTACGTTCGTCTGCTCGACAAGATAGATAGCACTCCTGCAAAAAAACTTATTTCACGCAGAATACGTGTACACAATGCCGATAAATTTCGTCTGTTGCTGGACACCATGATTAAAAACAAATTTTATACTGAGAATGTATGAAAGATAACGAACAATTGGTAACACTTGTTGATGAAAGGGACAATCCAATTGGTACCATGAATAAATTAGAGGCTCATATAAATCCTGCATTACACCGGGCAGTGTCGGTTCTTGTGTTTAATTCTGCAGGACACTGGCTGCTTCACCGCCGGGCAGCAGGCAAGTATCACTCACCATGCCTGTGGACTAACGCTTGCTGTACTCATCCTTACCCGGGTGAGGATCATGATGATGCTGCACAACGTAGGCTTAAGGAAGAGATGGGTATGGACACAGTAAATGAGCTGACGCACATATTCGACTTTGTTTACCGCGCTAAGGTAGATGAGAAATTGACTGAGTATGAATACGACAGAGTATTTACATACATTAGCGATGAAGTACCCGATCCTCACCCGGAAGAGGTGGACGACTGGCGATATATTTCAAGAGATGAGCTGGAAAAAGAGATGGAACTTAATCCTGAATGTTTTACAGAGTGGTTTAAGATTATTTTTCAAAAATA
The DNA here is from genome assembly GCA_028709385.1 of Fermentimonas sp. GTDB lineage: Bacteria > Bacteroidota > Bacteroidia > Bacteroidales > Dysgonomonadaceae > Proteiniphilum. The sequence continues at coordinate 6,037 of JAQVXD010000040.1, read as the reverse complement.
TATTTCTTCACTATCTAACTGACGGATGATGTTTTCAAACAACAGAATGATACGCACCATTATCGTGATTTACGCCGTGGGAGTTGTAGGCTTCGTTCTTCCGATTACTCACGGTATATTTATAAGGTTGACGCCCTTGATGATAATCTTCTCACTTGCAATACTGCATTTTTACAATCGTGACAGCAGGAGTAAAAAACAACACAGAAGACTCTTTTTCTATTTATTTGTTTTCATTGCAGGCTTCCTGGTAGAGTTGTGGGGTGTTAATACCGGTGTAGTTTTCGGGGATTACACTTACGGAGTGGGACTGGGACCAAAAATTGCGGGTACGCCTCCGATTATAGGTCTGAACTGGGTGTTGATGATCTGCCTTACTTCTGCAATTTTCTCTCCACTTAAACGTAATATCTTTAACGGGGTGGTGTGGCCTTCACTGTTAATGGTGGGGTATGATATTATAATGGAGCAGGTGGCACCTAAAATGGAGATGTGGTCGTGGAAGAATGATTTGATTCCTCTTCAGAATTACATTATGTGGGGTGTTCTGGCACTCTTCTTCCATTCCATCCGTTATTTTTTGAAAATCAGGGAAAGAAATCCTATGGCACTGCCGATCTTTGTGGCACAGACGATTTTCTTCCTGTTGATCTTGATTTTAAGTTGACCGTTTGAAACGCAAAATATTGTTGCCATGCTCCGATCTAAACACCATTTCTTTATATATCCTTTCTTCCAGCGCTATACCCTGTGGTTGTTGAATCGTCATTTCCACAATGTGACAGTTGAAGGATCTTTTTCAGATTCAGGAAAAGCGGTGGTGCTGATCGGTAATCATATCGGATGGTGGGACGGATTCTGGGGAATGTATTTAAAGCTTAAAATAGTGAAACGTAAGTTTCATTTCATGATGCAGGAAGATCAGTTACTCCGTTACCGTTTCTTTAATTATACCGGGGGCTTTTCCATAAAAAGGAGCAGCCGAGAGGTGATTGAGTCGCTGCAGTACGCTGCATCCCTGCTGAATGATCCTGACAACATGGTGTTGATGTATCCCCAAGGTAAGCTGCAGTCGCTCTACTCTGATTCCTTCAGCTTCGAAAAAGGAATAGAGCGTATTCTAAAGGGTCGGGATGGAGAGGTGCAGCTGCTGATGTCGGTGAATATGATCGATTATCTGGCGCATCCTAAACCGTCTTTGTACATATATTTGCGTGAATATAACGGAGCCTTCCTTCTCGGAGAATTAGAAAAGGCATACAACAATTTTTATGCTGATTGTCTTGCTATTCAAACAACTCGTACCGAATGATATACTTTATTGGTAATTTTATTCTGGCATTTGCACTGCTGCAGCTGATTGTTGCACTGTCTAACTTTCTTTTCAAGGAACGTCTGCCTTCAGTAGTGTCTTCAGAAGTATTGCCCTCTTTGTCTGTTTTGATACCTGCCCGTGATGAGGAGAGGAATATCGGGCAACTGTTGAGCGATCTTGTAAAAATACCTGACCATATCAGAGAGATAATAGTGTATGATGATCAGTCGACAGACAATACCGCTTCCGTGGTAAAGAAATTTGCGGCACGAGACAGGCGTATAAAGTTGATTTCAGGTAAAGAATTGCCTGATGACTGGTACGGAAAGAATCACGCATGTTATCAGATGTCACAAGAAGCAGAGAGCGACTATCTCCTCTTTATGGATGCAGATGTAAGGATAAGTGGGGATGTCGTAGGGCAGGCCGTTAAATACATGGAGAAACGCAGATGCAGTATGATGAGCATATTTCCTACTCAGGAGATGCAGTCTATCGGTGAGAAGATCACTGTGCCAAATATGCAGATTATCCTGGTGACACTCCTGCCGTTGCCACTGGTGCGACTCTCGGGATTTCCCTCTCTTGCTGCGGCAAACGGTCAGTTTATGATGTTCAGGCATGACACTTACAAAGAATTGGATCCCCACAGTAAATTCCGCAAGAGTCGCGCCGAAGATATAGAGATATCCCGCTACATTAAAAAACAACGCAAGAAAGTAAGCTGTCTCACCGGCATAAAGGGAGTTCGTTGCCGTATGTATCACTCTGCAAAGGATGCGGTGGATGGATTCTCAAGGAATGTGACGTTTTTTTTCGGCAACTCTCTGATTTCGGCAATTCTTTACTGGCTGGTTACAACTCTGGGCTTTGTGGTCTTTTTAGCTGACGGAAGAACTGAAGCTTTGTGGGTATGGCTTTCGTCAACTATTCTTACCCGTATATTTGCTTCTGTTACGGCCGCAATGAAGGTGTCTGACAACCTGTTGCTGTTGGTGCCGCAGCAAGTGATGCTGGGTAAATTTATAGTACATTCGTTCCTTAACAGTATAAAGAAATCGTTTAGCTGGAAAGGGCGTTCAATTTAAGCATGATATATTTTACATTATAGAGTAAATAAAAAATATGAATAAAAGGCTGTTATTTATTTTACCATTACTTCTCTTCTGCATATTTGCTTCTGCTAAGGAAAAAGAGACAATATACAGGTGTTACATTGCCAATGATATGGCAACCTGGAAGAAGACAATAGATGCAATGCATGCAGAAACAAACAAAAGCAATGAACGTGAGTTTGAGCTGCTGAACTATGAGTATGGATATATTGGCTGGAGTATAGGCAACAAACGTAAGAGTGAGGCGAAGCTTTATCTGGAAAGAGGTACGGAAAGACTGGGCAGGTTGAGGAAAAAGAATTACAGAATCCCTTTTTTAGATGCTTACGAGTCTGCTTTTCTTGGTTTTCAGATCGGTCTGGCTAATTTAAAAGCACCCAAACTTGGTCCCCGCAGCCTTGATTTTGCAAATAAATCTGTTGCAGATGATGACAAAAATGCCTTGGGATTAATCCAGCTGGGCAATATCAATTTTTTTATGCCTCCTCTTTTTGGAGGATCTAAAGAGAAAGCCATTGAGTATTATCTACGGGCAGAACTGATCATGGCTCCTAATGGCAGGGGCGACTGGAATTATCTGGCACTGCTTGTACAGCTTGCAGGTGCTTTGGAGGAGACTGGCAATATTGATAAAGCCGGCTCTTTTTACCTAAAAGCTCTTTCTCTGGAACCCGGTTTCAGTTTGGTCAAGGATGAACTATACCCCGCATTCACAAAAAAACATAATAGATGATGAAGAAAAAAGTAATTATTACCGGAACCGGACTGGGAGGTCTTTCCAGCGGTCTGCTTTTACAAAGCAAAGGTTTTGATGTTCAGTTTATCGAGAAAAACAATCAGCCGGGAGGTAGGCTTAACCGGTTGGAAAAAGATGGGTTCATTTTTGATACCGGTCCCAGTTTTTTCAGTATGTCGTATGTTTTCACCGACTTTATGAAGTTGTGCGGTGTTGAGATGCCTTTCCGCTTTATTGAGTTAGACCCGCTTTACTCGGTACATTTTGCAGGTGGCAATAGTTATAAGCTTCATAAGGACATAAGCAAACTGGCTGAGTCGTTTAAGGAGATTGAGCCTGATTTTGAGGCTAAAATGGAGAAATATCTGAAAGAGTGCGGTGCTCTTTTTCATGATACTTTTGATGTGGTAATCAGAAATAACTTCGACAACTACCTGGAATATTTTGTGACACTGATGAAGGTGAATCCGGTACATATTCCGGTACTTATGAGAACATTCTGGCAGCAGATAAATAAGTACTTCGACTCGCAGGATGCACGTCAGATTCTTTCGCTGGTGGCTTTTTTCCTTGGTCGCACACCATTCGATACCATGGGTATTTACAGTCTGCTTTCATACACCGAGTTCAGGCACGACGGTTATCACAACGTGGAGGGAGGCATGTACAGAATAGTGCAGGGGATGGTTGACGCACTCACTAAACGAGGTGCAACTTTCTTATATAACACAGAAATCACTTCAGTTGAACATGCAGGTGATAAAGTAACTCAGCTGATTGATAGTAAGGGCAACCGTTACGAAGCAGATGTTTTCCTTATAAATGCTGATGCTGCACAGTTCAGGGGAAAGGTGCTGCACCGTAAAAAATATTCCGACAGCAGACTTAGGAAGATGGAGTGGACTATGGGATACCTCACTATCTATGTAGGGGTAGACCGTAAACTGCCCGACCTTGATTTGCACAACTATTTTCTGGGTTCTAACTTTGAGGAGTATGGGCAAAATGTTTTAAGGAATCCCGACTCACTCCAGAAGCCTTATTATTACGTTAATGTTGTTTCGAAGCATAATCCCGATTGTGCCCCTGAGGGCTGTGAGAGTCTTTTCATTGTTTGTCCTGTGCCAAGCCTGCTGTATAAGTCTGACTGGAGCGACCGCGATGAGATTGTAAACAGTATCCTTAATGATTTATCCTCCCGTATCGGTATAGATATCATACCTCATATTGTTACACGGACTGTTTATACTCCGAAAGAGTGGGAAAAACAGTTCAATCTTTATATGGGAAGCGGTCTGGGACTCTCGCACAAATTGGGTCAGATAGGCGGACTTCGTCCAAAGAACTACGATGAGGAGTTTAAAAACCTGTTTTACGTGGGAGCATCTACTACTCCCGGTGCGGGTCTTCCCATGGCGGTGATCAGTGCGGAGATGGTTTGTAAAAGAATTATATAATTAACTTAATAAGAAAAACGGGACCTTGAAAAAGATCCCGTTTTTAGACTTTTGAGATTAAGAAGAGTTTTTCTACAACCTGTTGAACTCGTTTTGACCGGCGCCTGTACCTTTGTATCTGCTGCCGTTTGTGTTGAATTTATATCTTACTGTGATTTCGAGCTCACGGGTATCCCATTTTGAGTTCTGTGAAATATGAAGCTTGTTGTTGTAAGCTTTGACTCCCATTCTTTCACCGTGAAATATGTCATGTCCCTTTAAAATTACTGTCAGTTGATCATTCAGGAATGATTTTGTCACTCCAAGGTTTACTACAAATTTATCTTGAGTTAGTTCAACATTTTGATGCGAGCCTTTTCCCTGATAGTTACCGTCGAGTGACACCATAAATCCTTTTGGAAGTGAGAATGAGTTGTTGAGTGATGCGATAATCATAGGGTTATTCATCTTTATCTTTTTATCAGCACTTGTTACTGTTAACCATTGTTTGGTGAACCCTGCGCTTGCAATAGGCGACCATATGCCAAACTTTGGGGATGCGGTTAAAAATGCAGATAGGTTAGGCAGTTTATCTATATTCTTTGTTGACAGGATAGCCACTGCCGGGTTTGCTTCAAGTTGTTCTGCCCATTGGATTATAACATCTTTCTCCTGTTTATAGCTTACCATAAGCTGAAGAAATCTCCAGGAGGTTGTTAATGTTGCATCGCGAACAATTGACGGTTTAAGAAACGGATTTCCGGTTTGCAATGTGAAACGGTTACCGTAGAATGTGTTGCTCCCAAGTTGCCAGTAGGCCGGGCGAACAGTTTTTACATTATAGCTGAGTTGCATCTGTACATCTCCGAAAGCGTTTGAATAAGAGAAGTTAGGAAACCAGCGTGCATATTTTCTGCTTTGTTCATCAATTTTTTCTTCATCATCGAAATAATCAAATTTAACATCTTCGTATCTTACCCCTGCAGCTAATTTTCCTATTGGGGTTGATCTTGAATACTCAGCAAAAAAACTGTTGTTTTGATCGTGGATTGATGTATTTGACGAAGGGATAACATCCATATCAGTCATATAGTCATCATTTCTTCGCGTGCGAGTGTATTCATTACCTGCGGTGAGTTGTCCCCCTAACAAAGGGTAGGATAGTACCAATCTTGTTGCAAAGAGTCGGTTCTCTATTTTGTTGGTTGATTTAATGACCCGATCATCAAATTCCTGACTGCTCTCGGTTATGTTAGTCTCAGAAGACTGACTGCTTCTGTAAAAATCGCTGTTGAAGTCAATCTTTAGGTCTCCTATCGTTCCGTTATAGTAGGCATTCAACCGGTGTCTTGGTTTATTGTCGTTCAGTTGTTCATTTACACTTTTCCATCTGTCGAAATATTCTTCATTTGCAAAAACATCACTATTAGTGACA
>JAQVXD010000104.1 GCA_028709385.1 Fermentimonas sp. | reverse complement strand
CTGCGCTTCTTCCAATGCCATAAATATAGGTAAGGGCAACTTCACCCCTTTTATTCTGCGGCAGATCGACACCAACAATTCTTATAGCCATATATATTCTTATTATTAGATTACAATGATATACTTATTATCCCTGACGTTGTTTAAACTTGGGATTCTTTTTATTTATAACATACAAACGACCTTTTCTTCTAACTATTTTGCAGTCGGCCGAACGTTTCTTTAATGATGCTCTTACTTTCATATTGTTTTCTTTTTTTGCTCGTTTCTTGTTATTCTCCTGATTATTCAGGTACTCTGTTTTATTCTGTTTCTCTTAATTTGTTATTTACGAACTCGTTTCTATTGTTTATTTATAGTAAAACCAGTATCAACTGATCGTAATAACAATAATTTGTTTATTTATATCTGAACGAAATTCTACCTTTCGAAAGATCATAGGGAGACATCTCCACTCTTACTCTGTCTCCAGGCAAAATCCTGATATAATGCATTCGCATTTTTCCGGAAATATGAGCAGTTATCTCATGCCCGTTTTCAAGTTCAACACGAAACATAGCATTAGACAATGCTTCAATTATTGTTCCGTCCTGTTCTATTGCTGATTGTTTAGCCATTATTTAATGTTTAAGTTTTTAGTTAGTTTCCTTTATAAATTCAAATGTAGAGAGAATATCTGCTTTTCCGTTACGAATAGCTACAGTATGCTCAAAATGTGCAGAAGGTTTGCGATCTTTAGTTCTCACAGTCCAACCGTCACTTTCAAAAACTACTTTTTTACCACCCATATTTATCATTGGTTCAATTGCTATACACATTCCGTTACTGATTTTAGGACCAGTACCCCGTCTGCCGTAATTTGGCACTTCAGGCGGTTCATGCATCTGTCTGCCAATTCCATGGCCAACCAGTTCGCGTACTACCGAATATCCTCTTTTCTCACAATACTCCTGTATTGTTGAACCAATATCACCAATTCTCCCATCAGCCTTAGCACTTTCGATCCCTTTGTAAAGTGACTCCTTTGTAACACGAAGAAGTTCTTTCACTTTCTCGTCTACTTCACCTACACAGAAAGTGTATGCCGAATCACCACAAAAACCTCGCAACTGAGTACCGCAATCTACCGATATAATATCACCGTCTTTAAGCGGAATATTATTTGGAATACCGTGAACCACATGCTCGTTTACCGAAGTGCATATTGAATTTGGAAAACCACCATACCCTAAAAAGGTAGGAGTTGCACCATGATCTCTGATAAACTCTTCTGCGATTCTGTCAAGTTCAAGCGTAGTTACCCCCGGTTGGATATGGTTTGACAACTCACCGAGTGTCATTCCAACCAATCGGTTAGCTTCGCGCATGAATTCGATTTCTTCATCAGTTTTCAGTATGATCATTTTGCTATCCATATCACCAAAACATTAATAGACTGCAGCAGAACCTGATCTGCCTTTAATTTTAGCTCCGGATTTCAGGAAGCCATCGTAGTGACGCATCAGAAGATGACTTTCAATCTGTTGTAATGTATCAAGTACAACACCAACAAGAATCAAAAGAGATGTACCTCCAAAAAACTGGGCAAACATAGAATTAATTCCCATTAATCCTGCAAAAGCAGGCAGTATAGCAACAATTGCCAGGAAGAAAGATCCGGGCAGGGTAATTCTCGACATTATTGTATCGATATACTCTGCTGTCTTTTTTCCGGGTTTAACTCCGGGAATAAATCCATTGTTACGTTTCAAATCTTCAGCCATCTGCACCGGATTTACAGTAATCGCGGTGTAGAAATAGGTAAAAGCAATAATCAGCAATCCAAATAAAAGATTGTACCAGAAACTGCCCGGATTCATCAATGCAGCCCAGAAACCTCCACCCTCACTTACAGAAAACTGTGCAATGGTGATTGGTATAAACATCAGAGCTTGTGCAAAAATGATAGGCATAACGTTTGCCGCATTAACTTTCAGCGGAATATACTGTCTTACACCTCCATATTGTTTATTACCTACTATTCTTTTAGCATACTGTACAGGTACCTTTCTGACACCTTGTACAAGCATAATTGCAGCAGCTGTAACAGCAACCAGGAACAACAGTTCAAGCAACAGAAGAACAAGTCCACCCGGAGCATTAATCAACCTGTCGAATTCAGCAACAATTGCCTGAGGCAGACGAGCAATAATACCAATTAGAATGATAAAGGAAATACCGTTTCCAATTCCCTTGTCAGTAATACGTTCACCAAGCCAAAGAACAAACATACTTCCACCTGCAAGAATAATTGTTGAGGGTAATACCCAATCCCAGAAACCTCCGGGAATTGCAGCACCTACTGCTCCGTAAAGATATGCAGGTCCCTGAATCAGCAATATAGCAACTGTAAGGTAACGGGTATACTGATTAATTTTTGTTCTTCCGCTTTCTCCTTCACGTTGCATTTTCTGGAATGCAGGAACAGCAATGCCTAATAACTGCATCACGATAGATGCAGATATATAAGGCATAATTCCGAGTGCAAAAATTGATGCGTTTGCAAAAGCACCACCTGAAAACATATCCAGCAAGCTAAGTAAACCTGTACTCGCATTTTGCTGAAGTGCAACCAGAGCTTCCGGATTAATACCCGGTAATACTACGAAGGAACCAAACCTGTAAATGGCAATAAATCCAAGGGTTATAAGAAGTCTCTGTCTGAGATCTTCTATTTTCCAAATGTTTTTTACTGTTTGTACGAATCCCATCTTATTATAGTTTTACAGCGGTTCCGCCTGCAGTTACGATTGCCTGTTCAGCTGTTTTAGAGAAAGCATGAGCTTCCACATCCAGTTTAGTAGTCAGTGCACCTTTGCCTAAGATCTTAACTAAATGTTTTTTAGTGATAAGACCTGCATTCATCAATACTTCAGTATCAATTTTAGTCAGCTTCTGTGAATCAGCCAACTCCTGAAGAGTTTCTAAATTTATAGCTTTATATTCAACTCTTTTCAAGGGCTTAAATCCGAATTTAGGAACACGACGCTGTAATGGCATCTGTCCTCCTTCGAAACCGACTTTCTTTGAATAGCCGGATCTTGATTTTTGTCCTTTATGACCTTTAGTTGAGGTGCCGCCTTTGCCTGAGCCTTCACCACGGCCTATTCTTTTGCTGGATTTAGTAGCACCTGCAGCCGGTTTTAAATTCGATAAATTCATTTTATATATCTTTTAACCGTTTATATTTCAATTATTCAATTACAGTTACCAAATGGTGAACTTTATTAATAAGCCCCCTTATGGTGGCATTATCCTCATGTTCTACCACACGGTTCATTTTGGTAAGTCCTAAACTATCCAATGTCCTTTTCTGATCTTTAGGAGCACCAATTCTGCTTTTAGTCTGTTTTATTTTTATTGTAGCCATTTCAGATTTAATTTTTATCCTTTAAATACTTTTTCCATACTTACACCTCTGTTTTGAGCTACCG
>JAQVXD010000103.1 GCA_028709385.1 Fermentimonas sp. | reverse complement strand
GTGCCCATTCAGTCCAGGGTCTGGTAAAATTTTCCAGGAGCATATCACCAACAGTTTCGCGGTAATCAGAAATAACTCTGACAGATGTTTCTGTTGCTCCATCAGCCAGCAATTCCTGAAAATAGTCCTGTAATCTATATTCTCTTCTTTGTTCAAATTGATCTAGTAAATTGGGCGACCAATCGGCGCCATACACTTCATATGAGTCATTAAAGAATGTTTTTGGAAAAGGAGTAGCGCTTTCTGCAAATGCTTTGTCGAAGCGATCAAGATAACGCATTACTGCATCCTTATCGAAATGATTAAGCACGTATCCTTCTCCTCCCGGAGCTGATCTTTTAACTTGTTGCCTTGATTTGCCAACGAAAAGTGCAATTACATTGTAATCTTTACCTACGGGAGCTACCCAGTCAAGATATCCCTCATCTGATACTTTATCTGTAAGATCTAACACATCACCGTCAACGGAATATGCCATTACCTTATCGATATATGAAATACCGGCTTGTCTTCTATCAGAAATCTCAATTTTATCCTCTAGTTTTTTCCCTCCACTTACTTTATAATTATTGAAGAAGGCTTTTGTAGCAGCATCTTCAACGCTCACCGTTGGTCCGCCAAATGGCCAGCCGGTACCGTTGTTCATGTCTACCCCCATACCCAGTCGTCCTGCTTCTGTGATAGTGAAATCCAGCATCCTCATCCAATCAGGTGAGAGGTAGTTAATATAGTGAGCTTCTCTTCCTTTAACCCCATAGATTGGAGTAATCTCAACTCCTCCTATGCCCGCATTACTAAGTGCTTCAAGGTTATAAGTGAGACCGGCAGAGTCAACATCACTGCCCATCCACCACGACCTGGTCCAGGGCTTACTCTCGGCAGTTATTTCGGGCCAATTGGTATCTTCTGCTTTATTACCACATCCTCCCAGAAATAACGTAAACATTAGGGATAAAATTATTATCTGTTTCATATTGAATTATTTTCCTACTTAAAGGAATTTTTTAATCTTTCAAACTCATCCTCTGTAATCCTGAAAGCAGTTCCATGTCTTGTGCCTGATGGGAACTCAATTTGCTCTGAAACATCTTCCCACACTTTTCCATCTATCGACCTGATTGCCCCATATCTTTTATCTCTGTATTTATCAAAATAAACATATACATATTCACCTATCAGAATTGGTGAGGGGCCCTCTGCCCACTGTTCTCCGGAAATATTTTCAGACACATCTGCAGGAAATCCGTTTGCAAGATCATCAGTAAATACCACTCTTAGATTTTTCTCAGGTGGTGCAGAGTTTTCATTCTTCACAATCATCCAGTAGAGGTCATCTTTTTTTATTATTGCAGCATCAATAACACTGAATCCCGGATCAAAGAAGAGTTCGGCTTCACTAAAAGTGTCAAAATCTTTAGTGGTCACATAATATTGACGGTGATTCAGCCCTTTTTCACTCTCTGAAGTTGGGTTTTCAGGGAATCTCCCGGGAATTGTGGATGCCCAAACAATATAAAACAGCCTACTTTTATTGTCGTAGTAAAGTTCAGGTGCCCAGCAGTTTCTTGTTCCCGGCTCATCATACATAACAGGGATTGTGCGTTGATCCGACCAGTTTATCAGGTCTTTCGATGAAGCATAACCTATATGCTGATCCCACCAACCTGTTGTCCATACCATGTGGAAAACACCATTATCGTCCTGTACAATGCTCGGATCCCGCATAAGTCTATCTTTACCAACTTGAGGTTTTAAAAGTGATTGTCCATTATTAAGAGCCTCCCATTTCAAACCATCATGACTGTATGCAAGGTGTAATCCGTCTTCGCCATTTCCCATAAAGTATGAGAATATAAACGGGTTTGCGTCATAATCACCGGAAGCTTGTTTGCATGATGTAACTACAAAAAGGATCAAAAAAATTAATAATACTGTTTTTTTCATCATTTATCAGAATTTAATTTCATTATCTCAATTGCTGTATTTATAATAAGTCCTAAGCCATGTTTTTCATTGTCGTCTACAGGGCGATTGAAATAAAAAGGTAGATCTTCACTTATACCTGTTCCCACACATACATTGGTAAAACGGCCATCAGTTGTTATTTCATTATAAGTTTTTTTTTCATAGTAACATAGAAGAAGTAATTATTCGGATTGAATATACTAGTGATATTTCAACCTGGCAACAAGTCTAGTATTCTTTTTACAACTATATTATCTGATTCAGATAGATTTATCCAGTTGATCTCATTATCTTTTCTGAACCATGTCATCTGTTTACGTGCATAATTACGTGAATGCTGCTTGATCTTATCAATAGCATAATCGATAGAACAGTTGCCTGCAAAATGCTCAAAAAGTTCTTTATAACCAACTGTATTGAGAGAGTTTAGGTGACGGATGGGATAAAATTTGCGCGCTTCATCAATAAGTCCGTCCTTAACCATCAAATCCACACGCTGGTTAATTCTTTCATACAACTCTTGCCTGTCTCTTTTAAAACCAACTTTTATAATTTTAAAAGGGCGTTCTTTCTTTGGATTAGTACGTAGCGAAGAATATGGCTTCCCGGCCATCAGGCACACCTCAAGGGCATGAATCACACGCTTTGGATTCTTAAGATCTACCTCATCATAAAATTTTGGGTCGAGGATCTTTAGTTGTTGGCGAATAGGGTCAAGGCCTTCTTTTTTATATAATTCCTGGATATTCTTCCTAAGTGAAATGTCGATAGTAGGTATTTCATCAATTCCCTTGCAAACAGCATCAATATACATCATAGAACCTCCTGTCATTACTACCACTTTATGCTGTTTGTGAAGCTCCTGAAGCAGCGTAAGTGCATCCTGCTCATACATGCTTGCACTATAATACTCTTCTGGAGATAGTATTTCAACAAAATGATGTGGAATGCGCTCTATTTGCTCTATTGTTGGTGCTGCAGTGCATATACTCATATCCCTGTAAATCTGTCTTGAGTCTGCAGATAAAACAGGACTATTTAGTTTTTCCGCCACGTTTAAACTCAACTCAGTCTTTCCAACACCTGTAGGACCGAGCAAAACGAGGAGGATATTCATTTTATTAATTTGTAGTAATCAGGATTTAAGAATTATCTGATTGAGTTTTTAAAAAATGTGTAGTATCAATAAAGATCGACTGTTTCTGTATCTGAAGAATTATCTAATTCATCCAATCCGTCAAATCCCTCTTTGTCAAGTTCATCTATATCGAAGTTTTCATCTCCGTAAAATGATTCACCCATATCAAGAGAGACAGTCTCCTGTTTGACATCCTGCACATCCAGAATCTGCTTGGGCGCTTCACCTTCGGATATAGAACAGAATGCTTTTTTGAGATTTCTGCCCGGGATAATCTCCGAAAGTTCTATATATAAAGCACGTTCGGTGAGATAATCAAACACGAACATTAATTTTTGTTTTTCATCTTCAAGATAATCGCTGAGTACACATTCTTCCATA
>JAQVXD010000015.1 GCA_028709385.1 Fermentimonas sp. | reverse complement strand
TGCGTAAAATGAACTTAGTACCCGTTGAAAGCACAAAAATGGAAGCATGGAATGCATTTCTTCAGAAAAGGAAAGATGCTAAAAAACATGTAAAAATAAAGTTAGTAGGTAAATATGCCGAACTTCCGGATGCATACAAATCAATTACTGAATCCCTCTCTCAGGCTGCAATTTACAACGATAGAAAATTGATTCTGGATCTGTATCAATCCGAAAAAATTACTGAAGATAATGTAGCTGAACAACTGAAAGATGCAGATGGAATAGTTGTTGCACCAGGTTTCGGACAAAGGGGAGTAGAAGGTAAGTTTATAGCTTTAAAATATGCCAGAGAGAATGATATACCCACATTAGGAATTTGTCTTGGAATGCAATGTATGGTAATTGAGTATGCCCGTTCAGTAATGAATTTAACTGATGCAAACTCAACAGAAATGGACCCGAAAACAGAATATAATGTCATAGACTTGATGGAACAACAGAAACATATTACTAATATGGGTGCTTCAATGCGTTTAGGAGCTTATGATTGTATCCTTAAAAAAGGGTATTTGGCACACAAAGCTTATGGTAAGACAAAAATTCAGGAACGCCATCGTCACAGATATGAATTTAATAATAAATATAAAGCAGAGTTTGAGTCTGCCGGAATGAAATGTACCGGGATAAATCCGGATTCCGATCTGGTAGAGATAGTCGAGGTTCCCAGTTTAAGATGGTATGTTGGAACACAATTTCATCCTGAATATAATAGCACAGTCATATCACCAAATCCTTTGTTTATGAGTTTTATGGCTGCAGCAGCACTTACAAAAGAAATCAGAAAAAAATAATTCTAAGGAGTTAATGGATAAAAATACAGTTATAGGTTTACTGTTGATTACCGCGATAATAGTTGTTTTCACGATATACAACAGACCTAGTCAGGAACAGATTGCAGAACAACAACGTCTGCGTGATTCTATTGCATTGGTTAATGCGCAGCGTGCAGAAATTGTAGCAGAGTCGGAAATGTTGCCGGCTGATACACCGCTAAATGATGACTCGGTTATTACTCAAGGGTCAAATGTACCAGACTTTTTTAGTGCAGGCACTACATATAATGAAGTTGTGACCGACTCCACAGCAGAAATATCAAGTTTGGTTAAAGAAACGGCTAAAGAAGAAATAGTTGTTCTGGAAAACGAGAAATTACGACTTTTGTTAAATACCCATGGAGGGAAAATACAGTCTGTTCAACTGAAAGAACACTTACGTTATACAGGTGATAGTTTATATCTTTTTGAGAACAACCAAGAGGCCAGATTTAACCTGGAGCTATTCAATCGCAATAGTTTAAGAATATCAACCGAAGATGAATTATTTACGCCAATCCGAAGTGCTGATGGCAAATCGGTAATTATGCGTTTGCAACACTCCGCGGAACAGTATATCGATTTAATTTACACTCTTCCTGAGGATGAGTATATGTTAGACTTTGATATTCGAATTTCAGGTATGAGAAACGGACTACATCCTGAAAGCCTTACAAATTTCAGATTAAACTGGGAGCAAAAGATAAGGCAACAGGAAAAGGGGCGCGCATTTGAAAATCGTTATTCACGTATACACTATAAATTTGACAGGCAGGATGATAATAAACTGAGTGAATCAAAAAATGACCAGAAAGAACTTTCTGACCCTATCAAATGGTTTGCTTTTAAGGATCAGTACTTTTCTGCAATTGTAATAGGTGATAAACCATTTAACAACACGATACTTTCATCTGAATTACTCAACGATTCCGCATATATTAAAAACTACAAAGCGGAAGTTTGGGCTCCTGTTGAAATCAGTACAGAAAGCGATCTTATAAGTGCCGGTTTCAATTATTACTTTGGCCCTGTTCATTATAACACACTCAAGGCATATGATGATGGGGTTAGCAACAGTGCAGATAAGCTTGAGCTTGAAGAAATTGTAAGTCTTGGTTACAAATGGCTTAGCTGGGTGAACAAATGGTTTGTGATACCAGTGTTTAATTTTTTCCTCTCGTTAGACTGGAGTATGGGTCTTATCATTCTAATTCTAACCTTGATGGTCAAAATTATCATTTCACCGTTAACATATAAATCTTATATGTCTTCGGCTAAAATGCGTGTCTTACGTCCACAGATTCAGGAAATTGAGAAAAAGTACCCGGGTCAGGAACAGGATATGATGATGAAAAGACAACAAGCAACTATGGAGTTATACAGTAAAGCTGGTGTAAGTCCAATGAGTGGTTGTCTTCCTATGCTGATTCAGATGCCCGTGTTGTTAGCACTGTTTTTCTTCTTCCCATCAGCTATAGAACTGCGTCAGCAAAGTTTCCTTTGGGCAGATGACCTTTCAACTTATGATTCTTTAATCTCATGGAGTGGTAATATTCCTATTATTACCAAATTCTTGGGTAACCATATCAGCATTTTTTGCTTGTTAATGACAGTTACAAACGTTATTTACACCAAATATAATATGGCTTCTATGGATACCGGTCAACAAACCATGCCTGGTATGAAAAGCATGCCACTGATCATGAGTATTTTTATGTTTTTCTTCCTTAATTCTTATCCTGCAGGATTAAATTACTATTACTTCCTTTCTACGTTAATTACAATTGTTATTACAACGATTATGAAGAAAGTTATAGATGAAGATAAAATTCTTGCTCAATTGGAAGAAAACAAGAAGAAACCTAAAAAGAAATCAGGATTTATGGCTCGTTTGGAAGAAGCACAAAAATTACAGGAAAAGCAAGCTCGTGAGCAAGCAAAGCAAAATGCAAAAAGGAATTATCGAAAATAGGTTTGATAGCTTATGTGAACTTATTTTTTATATATTTGTTTTAATTAGATACACACCTAAAAAGTTTTGTTATGAGCGAAGAAAAGAAAGAACTTGAATATGATGAAGAAGATTCCCTTAGATTTATTCAAGAACACCTTCCGGAAGAAATGAAGGATGAGTTTTCCGATGATGAAATCAACTATATAGTTGATCTGATTTATGAGTTTTATGAAGATAAGGGATTTCTGGATGCGAGCGAAGAATCAGAGATTGAAATTGACGAAGACGAATTATTGGATTACATTTTTGATAATGCCCGTAAAGACAATATTAGGGAATATACCGATGAGCAGATAGAAGCTATAGTAGCAGGTGAACTTGCTTACTGCGATACTCTAAATTTGTTCGATTAAAGAAACCATTTTATTTAAGTATAATTCACCAAAACAAAAAAAACTAACTATGAAACAATTTTCTAAATTAATGGCAATTGCATTGTTGGGCGCATCTCTAATTTTTTCAAGTTGCGGAGCAAACCGAACAGTTCAGGGAGGTGCCATAGGAGCAGGGTCAGGGGCAGCCGTTGGAGCTGGAGTAGGAGCAATAGCAGGCGGAGGCCGTGGAGCAGCAATAGGGGCTGGAATAGGAGCTATTGTAGGCGGTGCAGCCGGTGCAGTCATTGGAAACAGAATGGATAAGCAAGCTGCTGAGTTAGAGCAAATTGAAGGAGCTCAAGTTGAAAAAGTAAATGAGGGAGAAGCTATTAAAGTGACATTTGAATCAGGGATACTTTTTGCAACCAATTCAAGTACGCTGAATAGTGCATCAAGAACATCACTCGACAAGTTTGCTACTTCATTGCAGAATAATCCTGATACTGATGTTGAAATTTATGGTCATACAGATAGTACAGGTAGTGATGCAATTAATAATCCACTATCAGTACGACGTGCAGAATCGGTATACAACTATTTAAATTCTAAAGGTGTTTCGGGCCTGCGAATGTCTTACGAAGGTTTTGGTTCTTCTCAGCCTGTAGCTGATAATAGTACTGCAGCCGGTAGAAGTGAAAACAGACGAGTAGAGGTCTTTATTCTGCCAAATGCTAAGATGATACAGGAAGCAAAAGAACAGGCACAATAAGTATTTTAAACAACTTTTTTCAAAGTGAATAAATCTAGGATCGCGCTGCTTTTGTAGCGCGATCTTTTTAAATTGGTTTCATGGCTGAAGAATTAAAAATTAAAGAAGGGTCTTCAAAAGAAGATTTATACTTAGCACTTTATCCTCAACTGAAATCCTTAGTGGAAAGTGAAGAAGACCTGATTGCGAACATGGCAAATATTTCATCTGCACTGAAAGAAACCTTTAGCTTCTTTTGGGTCGGATATTACAGAGTTATTGGGGAACGATTGGTTTTAGGGCCTTTTCAGGGTCCTATAGCATGTACAAGTATAGCCTTTGGCAAAGGTGTATGTGGTAATTCATGGAAAGAAAAGAGAACAATAATTGTTCCTGATGTTGAACTGTACCCTGGCCATATTGCCTGTAGTTCATTATCACGTTCAGAAATTGTTGTACCTGTAATAAAAGAAAATAAAGTTATAGCAGTATTGGATATAGATAGCAGTGAACTTGATTCGTTTGACGAGATTGATGCTGTTAATCTTGAGAAGATATGTTTACTTCTTTGATTCTTCTAACTTCTTTACCATATTGCTGTTAATCTCTACTACAGCACATCCGAGCTGAGCAATTCTAATAGCAATATTCGATTTACCGTCAACGTTTACCAGCTCACCTTCCAAACCAGAAAGCGGTCCTTTAACTACTTTCACTTTTTCACCCGGGATGAACTCATCGATGCTAAAATTAACAGGTTTTTCTGAAAAGTCCAACATGAATCTGAATTGATCCATTTGATTTTCAGGAATCTCAGCAGGAGTATGTTCACCTCTTAAAACAAGATAACGAAGCACAGATGGTTGAGTTAATACTACTCGTTGCTCTTGTGCATCAACCCTGACAAAAATCATCATTGGAATAAGTACACTCTCAACTTTCTTCTTCCGGTCACTCCACTGCTTCACTTCTGTTTGTACCGGCAGAAAGTTCTCTATTCCTATTTTGGTTAACTTATCTCTTACTTTCTTTTCGTGATGCATTTTAACATAAACAGCAAGCCACCTCTTCTTCGTCATAAACACTATTTTACTATTTATCAGCTTGCAAATATAATTAAAAATCGATTTCTGTTACAGGTTCGTTTAATGTCGTGCTTTTAAAACTGTTAACATTATGAAAATTACTAAATGACCTCCATTTTTTACACTAAATTTGTAGATCAAAATATTATATACATTTGAGTTAATGAACAAAATATTTATTTTGCTCATTCTGTTGTTATTTACTTCGGTTGTTGTTATTCCCTCCGAAATACCTGCTACGGAAGTGAGAGCTGTTTGGCTGACTACTAATTACGGACTGGATTGGCCTACTAACAGGAATAGTCAGGAAGTACAAAAGAAAGAACTTATTGCGATTCTTGATTCATTAAAGAAGCATAACTTTAATACAGTAATGTTTCAAGTACGTGCCCGGGGCGAAGTCTTTTATAAATCAGCTATCGAACCGATGTCTTCATTGATTGTATCCAGCAGTCCCGGGTTACCTGAATTTGACCCTCTTGCATTTGCAATTGAAGAATCTCACAAAAGAGGTATTGAGTGTCACGCATGGTTAGTAACATATCCTTTGGGAGGTAATAAACATGTTAAAAGTTTAGGTGCAAAGTCAGTTACAAAGAAAAATCCTACCATAACCAAGTTATTTAAGGGAGAGTGGTTTCTTGATCCTGGAAATCCAAAAACAGATGATTATCTTATTTCTATTGTAAAAGAGATAATATCTAATTATGATGTCGATGGGATTCATTTTGATTATATTCGTTATCCTGACAACAGAGGTCAGTTTCCTGATGACGGACTTTACAGACTCTATGGAAAAGGTTTATCCAGAGCAGAATGGAGAAGAAATAATATCACACGTTTTGTAACTAAAGTATATGATCTGGTAAAGAAAGAAAAGCCATGGGTGCAGGTTAGCAGTTCGCCACTGGGTCGTTATAGAACATTAAACGATAGAGGCAGGGGATGGACTGCACTGGAAACTGTTTTTCAGGATGCCGGTAAATGGATGGAATCAGGTAAACACGACGGATTGTATCCGATGATGTATTATAAAGATGAGTTGTTTTATCCTTACCTTGATGATTGGATTCTGAATAGTAACGATAGAATTTTAGTTCCCGGACTTGGCGCATATCAGATGATAGAGTTAGGCTGGAGTTCTAAAGATATACTGGATCAGATTGACTATTCAAGAAAAAATGAGGCAGATGGACAGGCTTACTTTAGAACACAAAATATACTTTCAAACAACAAGGGGATATTAGAAAGTTTGAAGAAAATCTATGAATATCCGGCAAAACTTCCACCATTGACATGGTTGTCAGATTCAGTTCCCGATAAACCTATGGATTTACGTGCTGAAAAACTTTCGAGTGGAATTTTTGAATTGAAATGGGAAGGGGTAGATAATAAAAGAGTGACTTATAACGTCTACAGAAGTGAAACAGACGATTTAAGTAAGGATAAGGCAGAAAATTTAATTTCAACAGGTTTACAGGAAACAAATCTTTATTTTACAGCTGAAGATAACGATAAGGCATATTATTACTTTGTTACAACATCTGACTCTTTTCATAACGAAAGTGAAGTGAGTATACCTGCTTTTTTCTATCATTCGGAGATAATTAAATAGAGATCTATTATAGAAATCAAAAACTTTTATAACAGTTCAGATTTAGTTATTAAAATGATGCTCAAATCATAGAAAAATAGAAAAAATAGAATAATTTTGTAGTTATGGATGCCAATATGAAATTGAGAAATCAAGTTAAAAATGAATTTATGGAGTACCTTACTTTGCATAAGCATCGTAAAACGCCAGAACGATTCGCTATACTGGATCATATTTATTCTAACAAAGGGCATTTCGACATGGATACACTTTATAAATCTATGATTGAAGTTAATTTCAGGGTTAGTCGAGCTACCTTATATAATACAATTGATCTTCTCTTGGACTGTGGACTTGTTATCAAACATCAATTTGGCGGTAATATTTCGAACTATGAAAGAGCTTATGGTAACGAAAATCACAACCATTTGATATGTACGACTTGTGGTGAAGTATGGGAAATGAAAAACGATGATATTCTTACCCCAGCTCATCTTAAAAAAATAAGAAAGTTCAATGTCAGTTATTACAGTATGTATATTTATGGTGTTTGCAGTAAATGCAGCCATGCAAAAAAGATGGAATTAAGGAAACTGGCACGCACTGGTAAGGATAAAACCAAGGATAAATAGTAATTTAAACTGTAAATTGGGTGAAATATTACATCCAAAAAAAATTATAAAATGAAAGTTGATGTTATTTTAGGACTCCAGTGGGGAGACGAAGGAAAAGGAAAAATAGTAGATGTTCTTACTCCTAATTACGAAATTGTAGCACGTTTTCAAGGCGGTCCAAATGCAGGGCATACATTAGAGTTTGAAGGGCAAAAATATATTTTGAAATCAATTCCTTCCGGTATTTTTCAAAAAGATAAGATGAACGTCATAGGCAATGGTGTTGTGATAGATCCTGCACTTTTTAAACAGGAAGTTGAAGCGCTTGAAAATAGCGGTCATGTTCTGACTGACAGACTATGCATCTCAAAGAAGGCACATTTGATACTCCCTACACACAGATTGCTTGATTCAGCATCTGAAACAGCTATGGGAGAAGCTAAGATAGGAACAACCGGAAGAGGAATTGGTCCTGCTTATACAGATAAGATAGGTAGACACGGACTGAGAGTAGGGGATCTTTTGCATAATTTCGATGAAAAATATCAGATAGCGGTAGAACGTCATAAAAAGATTCTGAATAATTACAATATTGATTATGATCTCGCCTCTCTTGAAGCTGATTGGTTTGCCGGAATAGAAAAAATGAAGGAGTATCAGTTTATTGATAGTGAACAATATATCAATGAACATCTAAATGATGGAGGATCTGTTCTTGCTGAAGGAGCACAAGGGTCTCTATTGGATATAGATTTTGGCTCATACCCTTTTGTTACTTCTTCAAATACAATATGTGCAGGTGCTTGTACAGGCTTAGGTGTATCTCCGCATCGAATAGGAGAAGTATTCGGAATCTTTAAGGCATATTGTACAAGAGTGGGCAGTGGTCCGTTCCCAACCGAGTTATTTGATGCAGATGGACAGGCTTTACGTGATAATGGTAATGAATACGGTTCTGTAACCGGACGCCCGCGTCGATGTGGTTGGATTGATCTGGTAGCTTTAAGATACACTATAATGCTTAATGGAGTTACCAAACTTGTTATGATGAAAAGTGACGTACTTGACAGTTTTGAGACTATTAAAGCATGTATAGCCTATAATATAAACGGTGTAGAAACAGAAAAACTTCCATTCGATATTGCCGAAGGGATTGAACCTGTGTATATAGAACTGCCCGGCTGGGAAACAGATATGTCAAAAATGCAGTCAGAAGATGAGTTCCCGGAAGAGTTTAATAACTATATAACTTTTCTTGAAACAGAGCTTGGGGTACCAATTTCCATTGTATCTCTTGGGCCGGACAGAGCGCAAACCATAATACGCTAATTATAGTACAAAATATATATTTCTTAAGTGAAAGAGCCTCCTGTTTAGGAGGCTTATTTTTAGGTATATGGTACGAAATTTGCCATATTAATTATGAATAAATGAACTATTGAAACAATGAATATGTTAAACAAATATACAAAATAACTTTATGGCACTAATTTGGATTATATTTATTGCGATTGCTTTACTGGGATGGGTAGTACAGGCAAGACTACAAAGCAGATTTAAAAAATATTCTAAAATCCCTCTAAAAAGTGGAATAACAGGTAAAGAAGTTGCTGAGAAAATGCTGCATGAAAATGGAATATTTGATGTTCAGGTAATTTCAACCAGAGGTCATCTAACTGATCATTACAACCCGCTTAAGAAAACTATCAACCTTAGCGAACCGGTTTATAACAGCTATAGTGTTGCAGCTGCAGCAGTAGCAGCACACGAAACCGGTCATGCTTTACAGCATGCAAAGGGATATGCTCCTTTAAAAATGCGATCAGCTTTGGTACCAATAATATCATCTACTTCAAAATGGGTTATGTGGATATTACTGTTGGGCATCATTATGATACAAACATTCCCGTATTTACTTTGGTTTGGGATCGTAATCTTTGGTATGTCGACTCTTTTTAGTTTTATCACTCTCCCTGTTGAGAAGAATGCAACAAACCGGGCTCTTCGATGGCTGAGCAGTGCCGGTATAACAGATGTCAGTAACCATGCCCAGGCAGAGGATGCATTGCGATGGGCAGGATACACGTATGTAGTTGCCGCACTCAGTTCTCTTGCAACTTTACTTTATTACATAATGATTGCGACGAGTGGAAGCAGAAGATAAAAATATATGAAAACTATCTTAATAACGGGTGGCTCTGGTATGATAGGACGAAGGCTGTCAGAGTTGCTTATTGAGAAAGGGTATAGAGTAATTTGGCTTAGTCGCGAGCGCTATGTCAAAGCTGCAATTCCACGTTATAGATGGGATTACCGTAAAGGTGAAATTGATTCAGAAGCTTTGGAACAAGCTGATATTATAATACACCTTTCGGGTTCGAATTTGGGAGAAGGTACCTGGACTAGATCAAAAAAACAAACAATTGTAGAGAGCCGTGTATTAACTACCAGGCTTTTACTTGATACATTAAAAAAGCTAAATAAAAAACCTGAAGCATTTATTTCAGCTTCAGCTGTCGGATATTATGGAATGCATACTGATGAAAAAGTCAACTCTGAAGATGATCTGCCTGCAAGAAATGATTTTTTAAGCCGAACCTGCAAGAAATGGGAGACAGAAGCTTTTAATTTTAAAAAAGAACTGGGCGTTCGTACAGTTGCATTACGAACACCTTTTGTTATTTATAAAAACAGCCCTGCATTTAACAAACTGAAACTCTTGGTTAAATTTGGTTTAGGAGCTCCAATAGGTAGTGGAAAACAATATTTCAGCTGGATTCATTTGGATGACCTATGCGGACTTTACATAAAATCAGTTGAAGATGTCAATATGGAAGGTGTTTATAATGCTGTTTCACCTGATCAAACTACAAACACCGAATTTATGAGGTATTTGGCAAAAGAGATGAATCGTCCATTCTTTCTTCCAAACATACCTGCTTTCATGCTTAAACTTGTTATGGGGGAAGCGTCCGGAATGGTGTTAGAGGGTAGTCGCATTTCTTCTCAAAAGGTAATTGATAAGGGATACAGATTTAAATTCGATTCTGTTAAAGAGGCATTTATTAATTCTATTTAAAAATATAATATGATTCCTATAAACAAAAAAGCACCCGTTAAAGCTCAAAAAAGTATTGAGATAGATGCTACAATAGAAAAAGTATGGGATTTACTCAGTGATATTAATAGATGGCCCGAATGGAACCCAGATATAAAAAAGGCAAAATTAAATGGAGATCTTAATCCAGGCTCAACCTTCGATTGGGAAAACGGAGGAATGAATATTAGTTCAACATTACATACTGTGGTATTTCAGGAATATTTTGGATGGAGTGGAAAAGCATTCGGAGCCTATGCCATACACAACTGGCAATTAAAAAGCTCGGATGGTAAAACAGAAGTCTTTGTTGAGGAGAGTATGGATGGTTTACTTATGAGGATTTTCAGAGGTTATATGAATAATACTTTGGAAAAAGGAATGGTAAACTGGCTCATTTATTTGAAAGAAGAGGCTGAGAAATAAGGATAAGGAGATTTTGCATAAGTGAGCACTTGAAACGAATAATATGGAGAAGTCAAAAATTATTCATAACGTTTATGCTCATCCTTTATTAACAGAGGAAGATTTATCTTTGATTAGTTCACTACATCAGGAGGTTTATTTCAGCAAAGGAGAATATTATCTGAGTAAGGGTGAGAAACCCGAGAGTTACCTTATACTACAAAGTGGACTTATGCGCTCTTTTGTATATGATTACAATGGAAATGATGTTACAACACACTTCTTTACAAAACATCAGCTTGTAATTGAGGTATTGTCTCTTTTTAAGCAAATGCCTTCTGAGGAATCAATTCAAGCAATGACCGACTCTAAGTGCTGGAAAATTGATTTTAATGTTTTTGAAAATCTTTTTCATACCATTCCCGGATTAAGTGAGTGGGGTCGTACATGGTTCTCAGAAGAAATGTACAGATTTAAACAGCGATCATTAGAAATGAAAACACTTAGTGCTACTGACAGATATCTAAAATTACTGAAAAATCACCCTGAAGTTATTTTACAAGCACCCTTAAAACATATTGCCACATATCTTGGAGTCACTGATACCTCTTTGAGTCGGATTCGAAAAGAAATTTCTAAAGGGGATATTCCGTTAAAATGACAGCATAGAACTTGTCATAAGGCAACTTCTTAACCTATTGTGTTTTCTTGTCATAAGTCAAGTGTTTTATTTACCATCTGCTTTAACTTTGTAGGGTATTAATTGTTTCATAAATTAAATAAACCATGTTTTATTATGAATAAAATGATATATCCTTGCATATGGTGTAACAACAACGCAAGAGAAATGGCAGATTTTTACTTGTCCGTTTTCCGGAATTCAGAGATCGGCGATGTAAACGACTGGGTTGTAGTATTGAAAATAGATGGTCAGAGGATTATGCTCTTAAATGGAGGAGAAATGTTTCAGCCAAATCCATCAATATCTTTAATGTATCTGACTACTTCAGAAATAAAAGTAGAGGATTTATATCAAAAGTTAAATGTTGATGCAAAAGTGTTGATGCCTTTAGATTCATATCCTTTCAGCAGCAAATATGCCTGGGTTGAAGACCGATATGGAGTTTCATGGCAAATTATTACTGCAGAAGAAAAGGATATTATTCAAAAAATTGTACCAACTCTTATGTTTGTTGGTGAAAATAATGGTAAAGCTCTTGGTGCAATTGATTACTATACCTCTGTATTTCCTGACTCTGAGAAAAGAGGTGTACTAAAATACACTGGGGAAGAGGGTGAAACGCCCGGAAATGTACAACATGCCGAATTTAAAATACTCAATTATCTACTTATGATTATGGATAGTTCTTATCCTCACAAATTCAATTTTTCGGCAGGTGTGTCTTTAGTCATTGAATGCGAGACACAGCAAGATATTGACAATTATTGGAATGTCCTCACTTCAAATGGTGGAGAAGAGGGGATGTGCGGATGGTTAAAAGACAAATTTGGTGTAAGCTGGCAGATTACGCCAACCACTTTAAAGGAGTTACTTGTTAAATCACCAAAAGTAATGGAGGTCATGATGACAATGAAGAAGCTTGATATCCATGAGCTTAGTGATGCTGCAACTTAATCCGGTAGTTTTATTAAATTAAGTATAATGTTCATAGATATGATATTCTTATATTCATTACATTTTTTTAAACTATTAAAAATTATGGCTAAACTAAATCCTTATTTAAATTTTGACGGCACTTGCGAAGAGGCTTTCAACTTTTATAAAACTGTTTTTGGCGGTGAATTTTCCTATTTCTCCAAGATGGGAGATGTTGCTGATATGGAAGTTTCAGATGAAGATCGAAATTTGGTGATGCATGTAAGCTTGCCAATTGGTAATGATATTTTAATGGGCTCAGATGTCCCTACAAGCATGAAGTCTCAATTCAAATACGGCAATAATAATTATATTAGCTTCTCACCCGATACTCGTGAAGAAGCTGACAGGATTTTTAATGAGCTTTCTGCAGGCGGTGAAATCGAAATGCCTATGGAGGAGATGTTTTGGGGCGATTATTTTGGCAGTTTCAGAGATAAATATGGAACATGGTGGATGATCAACTTTAATCTGGTTGGTAATACTGCATAACTTTATATTTTTACAAAACTTGAAGTCCGGATTTTAAGAGATTAATCTTAAAAACCCGGACTTTTTTCATTTGATTGATCTAATGAAATTATTTATTAAATTTCCTAAGCTTAAGAAGCTATTAAATTCATGCCTGAGGATCAAAGAAAGGATAGTCTTTAACAGCAAGGAACTCATTGTCAAGTAATGATTTCTCCTCCTTAGTTAAAGGTTCATTTATTATCTCTTCTATATGATCAACACAGAATGCGAAATTGCGGAAGTCACCGGGCGGAACAATTACATCAGCTCCAGTCATGAAAGTATACTTCAGAGCTGCAATACCCATTTCAGGATTACCTACATCAATAGGTTTACACCATGATTTTGGGTAAGTCTCTCTTTCCTCTTCATTAAGCCATTTGCGATGAATCAGTCCTTTTAAAGCTATTACACCCATTCCACGTTGTTTTGCATCGTTTGCAACGCCGGATCCCCATTTAGCAAGCATATCCATTTGCCAGTTTATGGGAAACATTACGGTATCAAAATCATACATCGACATAGCACGCAATGCCTGCTTTTGTGAATGTGCAGAAAATCCTGCTTTACGAATTCTGCCACGTTGTTTTTCTTTTTCTATCATTTCAATCACACCGTCTGCAGCAAAGGCTCTGTCAACATCTTCCGGTGTGGTCAGACTATGCAATTGAAACAGATCAAAATAATCTGTTTGCAACAGACGTAGTGACTCCTCGAACTCTTTTTGAGCCTCCACACGTGTACGAATGGTTGTTTTGCATGCAAGATAGTTGTCTCTTCTGTAGGGTTTCAATGAGATTCCCAGCTTTTCTTCAGCATCACCGTATGATGGTGCAACATCAAAATAATTTATTCCTCTGTCAATAGCCCATGCCACATAGTTATCTGAAGCTGCCTGACCATCTCTGCTTGATACTATTCCACCGTAAACAACAGGATATACTTCGAATCCTGTTTTACCTAGCGTGCGTTTTATTGATGTATTTACTTTGGAACTTAACTCATCGCTTGTTCCGGCAAAAACATTGCTCATCTTACCTGCAGTACCTAAAGCAACTGCACCGGCTACACTTTGTTTGATAAATTGTCGTTTGTCCATGATACACATCAATTAGTCGTTTAGATTATTAAAGTATTTCGAACTTAATTAGATTTTGCAATGCGATATAATTTGCCTGAGTCAGTAACTGCGTATAGTGCACCATCATTTCCTGTACCAACATCGCGAAATCGTTCACCTTCGTCTGCAAGTAGGCGTTCCTCTCCTACAACCTTATTATTGTCTATTACCATTCGGGCAATATGTCTGCTGCTTAAACCACCAATGAAAAGATTATTTTCCCATTCAGGTACAACAGTTGAATTATAAAATGCCATACCACTTGGAGAAAGCACAGGATCCCAGTAATAAACAGGTTGTTCCATTCCTTCTTTTTGAGTGATGCCATCACCTATTGTATTTCCGTTATATTCTATACCATAAGTAATAGTTGGCCACCCGTAATCTTTTCCCGGTTCAATAATATTAAGTTCATCTCCTCCTCGCGGGCCCATTTCACTGAGCCAAAGGTCTCCGGTTACCGGATGAATATCCAATCCCTGCGGGTTACGGTGGCCATAACTGTAAATTTCGGGAAGTACTCCTTCTGTATTGATAAATGGATTTCCCTCAACAGCATTTCCATCAGGGGTAATGTGTATTACTTTTCCATGAGCAGTTTCAAGCTTTTGAGCATTATAACGAGTTTCCAAACTGGATCTTTCTCCTGTTGTGATAAAAATATTACCATCTTTATCAAATACAATACGACTTCCGAAATGCATACTATTATCAAAATAGGGGATAGCACGGTAAATTATTTGAAAATTCTCAATTGTAGTTTCGTCATTCGATAATTTCCCTTTACCTACAGCCGTAAGTGATCCCTGAGGTGTCTTTTCAGCATATGTAAAATAGAGTGTTCTGCTTGTTGTGAAATCGGGTGCCGGAGCCACATCGAGTAAGCCTCCCTGATTTCTGTCATCTACTTCAGGGAATCCCCCGATTTTACCACTAACTGTGCCATCAGTAGTTGCTATTCGCATAGTACCGCCTTTTTCTGTTATAGCCAAACGACCGTCCGGGAGTGCTGTAACAGCCCATGGACTGTCAAGTTCATAGGCAATAACCTTTGCTTCATAAGGTGTATTAGTTTTGACTCCGCCAATTCTTGTCTGACCTTCAAATGCCGGTTTGTAATTTGTGTTTGGGTTCTGTGTCTCTACCGGTGGTAGATTATTTACCGGATTTCCTTGCTCATTTTTTGTTTTTCCTTCATCGCAAGCTGCTGATAAAAAGAGAAATGATAATGAAAAAAGTGCTGTAATAATTAATTGCTTCATATAATTTTAGTTTATTAATCTTGAATTTAATATTACAACAAATGTTTAATTATAATTGTTTTAACAAATTGATATTTAACGTATATCAATCTCTATCCATTTAGATCTGTCGGGTGGGGTAGGTGCTTTAATTTCCTTAGGGGGTAAATTATTCAGTTCTTCTAATAAAACTTCCACTGCTTTCTCAACTGAAGGATCATTTCCTTTGGCTAATTGATCTGGACGGTCAATCACTTCTATATCAGGGTATACACCAACTCCTTCAATTATCCATTGACCTGTTTCATCGTAAACACCAAACATAGGCACAGAAATGTATCCTCCGTCAACAAGACGGGCATTTCCGGATATTCCTACCAGTCCTCCCCAGGTTCGGGTTCCTATTAATTTACCTTCGCCTGTTTTACGGAAGAAATAAGGGAATGCATCACCTCCTGAAGAGGAATAACCATTTATAAGCATGGCTTTTGGACCATCGTGTGCAATTCCCGGTGACTTCATAGGCAATTCAATATTATTTCGATGCCAGTAAACGAGTGTCCTGCGATTAAGCAGATCAATCATTCTATCAGGAATAAATCCGCCTCCGTTATACCTGTCATCAATTATTAAAGCATCTTTATCGTTATAGGTCAGCATACCTCTAAACAATTCCATGTTACCCTCATAGGATGTATTTGGTACATGTATATATCCTATCCTTCCATCAGAAAGATTTTCAACCAGGTTACGCCTTTCATTTACCCAATCCAGATACCTTAATTGGTGTTCACTGGTAATTGTTTTTATAGTATATGTATCAGTATCTGATGCAGAAGGCTTATCATTAACAGTAAGCTCTATATATCTACCGCCAAGATTCTCCAACATTTCATATGGATTAACTTCAGTAGTTAATTCCAAACCATTAATACTTATAATATAATCACCTTCATTTATAAAAATTCCACTTTCAGTCAGAGGTGAGCGTCTATCTTCGTTCCAGTTTTCACCTTGATAAATTTTCTTTATTCTGTATCGTCCTGTGGCAAGATCAGCTTCAAGATCCGCTCCTAACAAACCTCCATCAATACGTTCTACTTTAGCTATATCACCCCAGTCTACATATGAGTGACCGGTATTGGTTTCACTGACTACTTCATTGAGAATATAATCCAGATCAAATCTGCTTGGAACGTAGGGTAGTAAAGCGGCATAAGTCTCTTTAATACCTTTCCAGTCAACTCCATGCAGATTGTCCACATAAAAATAGTCCCTGAATATTCTGAATGCATCATCATATATCTGATTCCACTCCTTTACAGGATCAATCTTCATCATTAGTTTTTCAAGATCAAGTTTGCCATTACCTGCTTTCTGTCCAGGTTGATTTTTTGCGATGGCATAATCACCGTTACTGCGATAAATAAATGATTTTCCGTCAGCTGAAAGTGTTGCAAATCCGGCTCCCTCTAAAATATCTTCAACTTTCTCTTCTTTAATATTATATCTCATTATTTTATTACCTGAAGAGAAAAGTAATCCCTCCTCAACAGTTCCTAAAATACGATAATTGCCTGAAGTCATCGGAAGTACTTCTATACGGTTTTGGATACCTTCAATATCTATCTTTACTTTAATATCACTGTTTGCTCCGTTTTTATTTTCTCCAGACGTACTACCTGCAGAATTTTCATTACCATAAGGCTCTTCATCTTTTACGAAAGAAATAAGTTTAGTACCGTCACTAAGTAAAGGAATAGCATTAATCCGGGTAGCGTTATTATAAAGATAATCGAATTCAAAGCTGCTAAAGGTCAAATTGAAATCACGATTAGACAGGAAGAACAAAAATTTTCCGTCATTACTGAATACCGGATTTCCGTCAGAAAATACAGCATCTGTAATTTGATGATTTTTTCCTGTAGAAATTTGATACAACCACAAGGCTGATTGGTAGTTAGGTGATGATTTGCTGTATGCAACCCAATCCCCGTCAGGAGAAAATGTATAATCTCTTATTTCTTCACCTGATGCTTTATCAATTTCGATTTCCTTTCCTGATAAGATATCAACCAGCCAAAGTTTCATAGTTCGGTCACTGTAAACAATATGAGTGCTTTTAGGTGACCATTCAACACTATTTTTCCATGCTGAAGATCCTTTTGTTATTTGACGAGGTTTTGCTCCTTCCCTGTTTTCCAGAAGATATAATTCATATTCACCTGTTTCGTCTGAGAAAAATGCAATTTGCTTTCCGTCAGGAGACCAAACCGGAGAAATTTCCCTTATACCCTGTGTGTTTGTTAGATTTACTATTTCGCCATTTTCAGCCGGAATGCTAAAGATATCACCTCTTGCTTCAAAAAGTGCTCTTTTGGCTGTTGGAGAAAGTGAGTAGCTGCCAATAAAATCTTTTACATTCTTAAAGTAAGGCTGTAAATTAGGATTATCATAATTGATAGAAACATTAATCTTATTTGATTTTCCGTTATTCAGATCAAGTACATAAAGATAACCTCCATTTTCATAGACCAACTTTCCATTACTTCCCGAAGGCCACATTACATCAAACTCATTATGACTGGTAATTTGATTATTCTCACCGGTTTTTACATTGTAGCTGTGGATATTCAGACGTGTATCCTGATCTGATGCGTAAAAAATATTATCACCATGCCATGTAGGCCATTGATCAGATCCTACCCAATTTGTAATCTGTTTTGAGGAATTATTTTCCAAATCATAGGTCCATAATTCGGTAGCACGTCCACCTTTATATCTTTTCCATGTGCGAAATTCGCGGTCAACAGGTGTAAAACATAATTGTGAACCATCAGGAGATATAGTTGCAAAGCCTCCGTTGACAATCGGAAGCGACTCTTCCATTCCGCCTCTAATACTAACGGTATAGTATCTACCGTTCCTGTCACCATATGAGGTTCTGTTGGCTCTGAAAAGTATCCTTTCACTATCAGGTGTCCAATCAAGCACTACATTGTCAAATCCCCCACGTGGAGGCATTACTCCTACTGAATTATAGAATGTAAGCTGGCGGGCAGTACCACCGTCAGACGGCATAACCCATATTTGTCTGTTTCCTGAATATTCAGCAGAAAAGGCAATCCATTTACCATCTGGTGAAATTTTAGGAAATAATTCAATCCCGGGATGAGATGTAAGCCTTTTTGCTTCGCCGCCACCGGCGTTAACTGTCCAGATGTCACCTGCATACACAAATGCTATAAGATCGCCGTTAATGTCCGGAAAACGCATCATACGTGCGTCATTTATTGCAGAGGCATGAAAATATATAAAGCTTGCAATGATAATAAAGAATAACTTTTTCATTAAAATGTTTTTTTAAACTTCAAATTTAAGTAATAATTATGAATTTTATTGTGTGACAGATATTTATTGGCTTTCTGTGCACTTTAACGGTTATAATAATCATAAACTTACAAAATCCATTATCTTTGTTGATACAATCCGGTTAATTATGAAAAAAATATCAGTCGCTTTTTTACTCTTCCTATCTTTAATATCATTTGATATTAGGGCACAGGATTCCAAACCGCTGATCTACAGGATAAACATAATGGAGAATATTGGCAGCAATACATGGATATATTTAAAAAATGGACTTCATGAAGCACAACTGAGTAATGCTGATGCTGTTCTTCTGCATATGAATACTTACGGAGGGGGCGTTTTGGAGGCCGATTCAATGCGAACGGCAATACTAAATGCCCAGATTCCTGTTTATGTTTATATTGATGTTAATGCAGCATCAGCAGGTGCTTTGATTGCAATAGCCTCCGACAGTATTTATATGAGAAGCAGTGCTACTATAGGTGCTGCAACAGTTGTAGAAGGTGGAACCGGGGCAGAGGCACCTGATAAATATCAATCATACATGAGGGGTATTATGAGAGCCACTGCTGAGAGTCACGGCAAATATACTACTATAGAAAATGGTGATTCAATAAGCACATGGAGACGAGATCCTTTAGTTGCCGAGGCTATGGTAGATGAAAAAATTGTTATTCCCGGATATGCTGATTCTACGCAGATACTGACTTTAACTGCAAGTCAGGCTATCGAACTCGGTTATTGTGAAGGTATAGCGGAAAGTGTTCACGAAGTAATTGTGGCAGAATTAGGGTATTCAGATTACAATTTGGAAACATATAATCCGACATTCTATGACAAAATAAAAGGATTTCTTACAAACGGAGTCCTGCAGGCATTTTTAATAATGTTTATTATCGGAGGGATTTACTTCGAGTTACAATCTCCAGGCGTTGGTTTTCCTTCTGCAGCTGCATTAACTGCTGCAATACTTTACTTTACACCTTTATATCTTACCGGTTATGCCCAGAATTGGGAAGTTCTGCTTTTTGTTGTTGGATTAATTTTTATAGTCTTCGAGATTTTTGTAGTACCAGGATTTGGTGTCACCGGAATTCTCGGGATTTTGTTTATACTTTCCTCTTTGATCCTTGCGCTTGTAGGGAACATAAATTTTAATTTTGAAGGGTTACCTGCAAAAGAAGTATTCAAAGCATTTATGACTGTTCTGGGAGGTATGGGCATGGGTATAGTCCTCATTATCTATCTAATGAGCAGAATTGGTAAGAAGGGTATATTTATGAATGTTGCACTTCATGCAGATCAGGAGGGTTATGTCTCAGTACCGTTAGAACCTGAATCAATAATCGGGAAAACCGGGTTTGCAGCAACTGTTCTTCGTCCTTCAGGGAAAGTAAATGTTGATGGCCAGTATTATGATGCCATTTCTTTGCGTGGAATGATTGAAAAAGGAGAAGAAGTGGTTATAAAACGATATGAAAATTTCCAACTTTATGTAGTCAGAAAGTAGGCTACAAACATCATATTAAATAAAACAGAGTGGTTAATAAAATGAGAATTGCTGCAATAATTCCGGCGCGTTTTGCATCAACACGTTTCCCGGGAAAGCCTTTAGCAGATATGTGTGGTAAACCCATGATCTGGAGAGTTTATGAACAGGTGCAAAAAGTTTTGCCCGATCTGTATGTTGCTACTGACGATATGCGAATATTTGAGACTGTAATGGGTTTTCAGGGTAACGCCGTAATGACTTCCCAAGAACACCGAAGCGGAACAGATCGTTGCAGAGAAGCGATCACAAAGATTGATAAAACTTACGATGTTATACTCAATATACAGGGTGATGAACCATTTATTCTGCCCTCACAAATAAACTCTATAATAAATTGTTTCACAGACCCGGAAGTTGAAATAGCAACATTAGTAAAACCGTTTGATGCAACTGACAGTTTCGAAAAATTATTTAATCCTCTTTCGCCTAAAGTTGTTATAAATAAGAATAATGAAGCTATATATTTTAGTAGGTCTGTTATTCCTTACATCAGAGATGTCAGGCACGACGAATGGTTAAGTAAACATCAGTTTTATAAACATATAGGAGTATATGGCTATCGTACAGAAATACTTAAACAAATCACTGGACTTCCTCCTTCTGAGCTTGAGAAAGCTGAATCATTGGAACAGCTGAGATGGATTGAAAATGGTTTTCGTATAAAAGTAGCAATTACCAATTATGAGACAATTTCAATAGATACTCCGGAAGATATGAACAGAGCATTGGAGTATTTGAAACAAATAGAATAAAAAATACCCCGGGTTAAAATTTCCGGGGTATTTTATTATATTTTTATTGCAGTTGTTTACAATGAAATCAAATTAGTTGTATGCTGCAAATTCTTCTTCTGAATATGCACTCTTTTTCGCAAAGAAATAAATTACAAATGGCACAATGAATAAGAAAATAGCCCATAGGATATTGCTGATTGTACTGCCCTTTTTCATGTTGTTGATAAAGATGTGTCCCAACATACCGTTAATTATCAAAACCATTCCAATGATTAGATTATTGTTAGTGGTAGTACCCATAAGAAATGGGATGACCAAAAAAGCAACGCCTATAAGCATTACTATAACGCCGATGTATTTTGCAAACTCTTTCATGTGTGTATAATAATTATGTTATTGATTTCGTAGCACAAATAAACACAAAATTCAACAAACTAGGAAATTATTTGAGATAAAAATTTTTTTAACAGACGGTTATGGATAAAAGTATCGAAAAGTCTATTTAAGTACTTTAATCAACATCTTTTTTTTATTTTTGTAAAATTGTTTTTCTGAATAATATTAAAAAGTGATAAAAGCTCTGTTTTTTTTATATAAATGGATCGTTTTTGTTCCGGTATTTCTTGTGATAACACTTATCACAGCTTTGATTGTCATGATTATGACATCTCTTTTTGGTAGTAAATTCTGGGGTTACTATCCCCCTAAATGGTGGTGTAGGCTTACTTGCTGGTTATCATTATGCAGAGTCAAAACTCGCGGACATGAAAATCTTGATCCCAAACAGTCCTATATTTTTGTTGCGAATCATCAGGGTGCATATGATATATTTTTGGTTTACGGCTTTTTAAATCATAATGTAATATGGATGCAAAAACACAGTTTACGCAAAATTCCCTTTGTTGGATATGCTTCTGAGAAAGCCGGGCATGTTTTTGTAAATAATTCAAGTCCCGGTGCAAGAGCAACAAGTATAATCAACGCCAAAGAAAAAATTAAAGATGGCGTATCTATGGTAATTTTTCCTGAGGGTGCTCGCACACATACCGGTAAGATGGGACGATTTAAAATGGGTGCGTACTACATTGCACATGAATTGAATATTCCCATAGTGCCATTAACCATAAACGGTTCTTTTGATGTGCTAAAGAGAAATACGTTAAATTTGAAACCCGGGAAACTTGAGCTGGTTATACATAAACCAATTCCCCCGGAAGAAATAACTGAAGAGTCAATACCTAAAGTAATCAATAAAACAAAAGAAATAATACATTCAGAACTCTGGGAAAAGTATAAGCATGATTAAATTCAAAAAATCTTGTTGTAATCATGTTATTACTTATGGCAGGTATATAAAAAAGGAATGGTTGTCTCACGACAACCAATCTTCATTGTTAACCTTAAATCTAATACCATGAAAAACACGATGCAAATATACAGTGTCAGTTCCTACTTTCCAAATTATAGACCCTGTAAATGTTCTGTTTTAAATTTATTTAGTGAAAAAGCGCACAATTCTATGATTAAATGTCGAGATATTTGTATTTATTCACAATAAAAACATACTATTCATGAAATTTGTTAGCGAAAAAGTTGAATAATCCCCAATTATATCTGTACCAGCGTCTTGTGGCCGATTGCTTACCTCCAAACTGTAGTAAAAACCTCGGTCTGCCGGTATTTTTGTTTATATACCCGACATCCATAAAATCAAAAAACTTAAAACCACTGTCTTCTGCTAAATGCATTGCTGAATATATGGTGAAGATAGTGGGATATAAATTTTTATATCGTTTTGATTTACCCCAATAATAGAGACAGTATACTGTTTTTGTACCTTCAAAGCCAAGAATTGCACCACCAATAATTTTATTCTGGTAGCGGGTTATTAATATTTTCCCTTTACCATTTAAAATATAGTATCGGTAAAAATTCTCGAAGTATTGATAAGGGGGGAATCTATGCGATATTTTTTTATTGTTGGTTGTTTCAATAAGTTTATAAATCTCAGGTAAATTATCCTCTGAATTGAACTCTTCTATTTTAACTCCTTTTCTGATCGCCTTGTTGACTTGATTTTTTCTGGATGTGGATAGTTGATCCCATATTTTTCTCTTTTTCTGCAGTGAATTTTTAATATTGATCCACCTGGTGGAGTAAAATCTGTTTTCCCTGAATCCTTTATAACCAAAAACTGTACTGCTAATTGTGTCGTAACGTATTAAAAACACTTTGTTCTTTACTTCATTCACAAGATGCTTAACGAGTAAATTGAATATGTCTGTTTTCTCGTAGTTTTCATCAAAAAACGATGGTTGTTGGGATACAAAGCACCTTTTAAAAATTGAGCCACGTAAAACCCGGTTTCTTCTGACAATAAAAGCAAAAAGAGCAGCTATTGGTTTTTTATCATCAAAGACAACAATCATAAATGGGGTATATGCAGAAGAATTACTATACCAATCGAATGATGAAGTGTAGTGGAAAAAATTTATATCATTCAACTCCGGCAGATCCTCTTTTTTGTAATATGTTTTAACAACGTATTCAATCATATCCCAAACATATAAGACAAAAATACTAATAATATTTAAAATACAATAATCACAAAACATTTATGATTATTTGTGTAAGCTTACCCAAACAACCTTTATTTTTAGTAATTTTGAAAGTAAATAGAAATATCATTAACATTTAGATAATATGAACAGAAAAATTTTGGTAACCGGTGGAACCGGATATATTGGATCTCATACAGTGGTTGAACTTCAAGGGGCTGGGTATGAAGTAGTAATAATAGATAATTTATCAAATTCCAATGCAGATGTATTGGATGGAATTACAAAGATATCAGGCATAAAGCCACTTTTCTATGAAATGGATTGTACCGATAAAAATGCTCTGGAATCATTATTTAAAGAACACTCTTTCGACGGAATAATTCATTTTGCCGCCAGTAAGGCCGTTGGCGAGTCGGTTCACAAGCCATTATTGTATTATCGGAACAATATTGTATCGCTGATTAATTTGCTGGAATTAATGCCGGAACATAAAGTAAAAGGTATAGTTTTTTCTTCATCATGCACCGTTTACGGCGAACCGGACAAAAATCCTATTGATGAGAATGCACCAATAAAACCGGCTGCATCTCCCTACGGAAATACAAAGCAAATTAATGAAGAGATAATTCAGGATTTTGTACATTCGGGTGCACCCATCAAAAGTATCATCCTTCGCTATTTTAACCCAATTGGTGCTCATCCTTCAGGTGAAATAGGTGAATTACCTATCGGTGTGCCTCAAAACCTTGTGCCTTTCATTACACAGACCGGTATTGGTATACGTGAGCAATTAAGTGTTTTTGGTGATGATTATAATACTCCTGACGGTTCTTGCATTCGTGATTTTATAAATGTTGTCGACCTTGCAAAAGCTCATGTTATTGCTATAGAAAGAATGTTGGAAGATAAATCTGACGAAAAAGTTGAGATTTTTAACCTGGGCACTGGTAAAGGTGCTTCTGTACTCGAATTGATTAATATTTTTGAAAAAGTTTCGGGTGAATCTCTGAACTATAAAATCGTTAATCGCCGTGAAGGAGACATAGAGCAGATTTGGGCACAACCTGATAAGGCTAATAAAGTATTAGGATGGACTGCCCGGGAGTCACTGGAAGATACTATGCTCTCTGCATGGAATTGGCAGAAACGTCTTCGTGAAAAGGGCATCATGTAATGAACTGAATTAATTACAAAAAAGTCTGAAATTTGCTTTCAGACTTTTTTGTTATATTTTTTATTAATAAGGGAATCAGAAATAATATTCTATAACAAGGTAGTAGTCTTCATCGCCGTTAGGAGACTTTTCTATTTCAATCTTGTTTTCCCGTGCAAGCCAACCAATAGCGCTGTAAACTTCTTTTTCTGATAAACCAGAATTTTTGCATAACTGCTTGATGTCCCATCTTTGGTTATTATTTAAAAGATTCCAGATTATACCGGCGTTTGTTCCAATTGCTTTCTTGTTCATTTCGACCTGTGTTTTTATTTATAGCTACTATTGAAACGTATAAACAGGACTTTTTGTTTTAAAAAATAAGAAAATTAATTAGATAAATTAAGTCAAATGATGATAGCAGGAAAGTATTAAATAGACTGAAAAATGATAAAGTAAAGGAATACCGCTGGTACAGCAACAAGCATACTGTCAATTCTATCAAGTATACCTCCGTGACCGGGTATTAAATTCCCGGAGTCTTTGACTGAAGTTGTGCGTTTGATTAATGATTCAAACAGATCGCCCAGAGTGCCAAACAGGGATACTATTACTGCAAACACAATCCATAAAACTGTTGATAACTCGGGGAATAACCGGGCAAAAATAAACGATGAAATTACTGTGAAGAAAATGCCTGCAATAAATCCTTCTATTGACTTCTTTGGAGAAATATGCTCAATTAATTTATGTTTGCCTATCAATGATCCTATAAAATAGGCTGCTGTATCATTGACCCAAAGAAAAACAAAGATTGCAAGAACCGGTATATGGTCATAACCATTGCCTCCGTTTAGAAATTGCTGGGAGTAGGAAAGCAACATTAGTAAACACATTGGCAAGGTTATGTATATCTGTCCGAATGCCGAGTATATAATGCCATGCAAAACATCTTTTCTCTTTATAAATGTTGTGGATGAAATTAATATTAAGAGATAAGACAGAACTGTAACAGGTAGAATTCTTTTTGATAAATCCTCCAAAAATAAAAAAGCAGAGAAAAATATCAATACACCCATTATTATATTGAATATTTTACTTATTGCATGCGAAGTATCTTTCTCCATCATTCTGTAGAATTCGAATAATGCGATACCGAGTATAGTACTAAAAATTATTAGAAAAGAATACCTTCCTCCCAGTACTCCCAGTAATATAATTAGTATGTATAGAATGCCTGCACCGGCACGTGTTGCTAAGTCCTTGATATTCAATTTATATGCGTTTAAAAAAACCTCAATTCTCAATACTTCTCAGAGTATCGTGAAATTACCTGTTAGGCTTACCTTATTCTTCTGGATTTGTTTCAGTTTCCTTTTCTGACTCACCTGATTCTTCTGCCTCACTTGATCCTTCAGCCTCTTCTGTTTCTTCAAGATCAATATTGTGTTCCATTAATATATTGTACCAGGAAATCAGCTTCTTAACGTCAGACGCATAAACACTTTCTTTATTATAATCAGGCAGAACTTCTTCCAGATAACTAAAAAAATCTTTGTTCGAAGATTTCGAAGTAAGTGCAACCGGCTTGCTATTTTCTTTTTCTTTTATTTTCTTAAATACATCTCGGAGAGGTGTATCACCGTCATTGGTGTACATAGAAACATCGCTTAATGCAACGATTTTTTCATGCATATAAACAGGAATCCTTTTCCCATCGGTCATGGATTCCACGATATTCATATTTTTACTCGTAGAGATAAGTTTGTATAAACCGGGGCGACCGGCAACTGACAATATTTTGGTTAGCATGTTTTATATAATTATTAAAAAGAAAATTCTTCATTCTATCGAGTGCAAAAGTAATCAGACTCTGCATTATTCGCAACTTTTATTGCAAAATCTATGTGAATAATATGAATTGGCACTTATTTTTAATATCAGTATATTGTGCAATTATCACGATAAAGATGTTTTATTGATAAAATTCAGTTAATTTCGTAATTGATACATTATAAATCGTAATTATGATTAATAAACTAGTAATTATGCTGCTTTCTGTTGCCCTCCTTTCGTCATGCTCCGGAAATAAATCAAGTGACAGGTCTCAATCTAATGAGGCGAGGGCAGGGGTCTCAGAGTTGCAAAGTGACAGTGGAGATATGTTTTTACTTATTGGCACTTACACTTCTGATGAAGGCAGTAAAGGAATTTATGTTCATAAGTTCAACACTGATACAGGGGTGTCGGATTCTGTTAGTATGGTTGAAATGGAAAATCCTTCTTATCTGACATTAAGTCCCGATATGAACTTTGTTTATGCTGTAAGTGAGGCAGGCAAGGATAATAGTGCTGTTAACTCATTTTCATTTGACAGGAAAAAAGGGTTGCTCACACCGATTAATTCACAGCCCACTTTAAGTCCCGATCCTTGTTATATCACGATAGACAGCAAGGGTAAATATCTGCATACTGCAAATTATAGTGGGGGCAGCATAACAACCTTTCACATAAATAGTGAAGGTGGAATAAACTCGGCCAACTCTGTTATGTTTTTTGAAGGAAGCGGTGCCGATTCTGTTCGTCAATCGAGACCTCATTTACATAGTGTAATGTATTCACCTGATGGCATTTTTCTTTTTGCGGCTGATCTGGGTAGTGACAAACTATACCGTCTCTCAGTTGTGGATACACCATTTGAAGGACAACCTTCTTTACAGCAAAATAGTCTGAAAGAGTTTCCGGTGCCTGCTGGTACAGGTCCTCGTCACTTTGATTTTTACCCTGACGGTGGTCGTTATCTTTATTTGCTGGGAGAGCTTTCGGGTGAAGTACTTGTATTTGATTATAACTATGGTAGTCCTGAGCTAATACAAACTATCGTGTCTGATACAACCGGTGCCCGTGGAAGTGCTGATATCCATGTCTCGCCTGACGGTCGTTACCTGTATGCTTCAAACAGACTGAATGCTGACGGTATAGCAATCTTTTCTATTAATGCCGATGACGGAATGCTGACTAAGGTGGGTTATCAACTTACAGCAAAGCATCCACGGAATTTTGTGATTACACCAAACGGTAAATTTCTTCTGGTTGCCGGCAGAGATGAAAACAGAATTCAGGTGTTTAAGATTGATGTGGAGACAGGTTTGCTCACTGATACAAATCAGGATATTGAAATCAGTAAACCGGTCTGTTTAAAATTTTCAGCTATGGGGTGAATTAACTGGTATGGGGTGAATTAGTTAAAGGATTTATAATCATTTCGAATACCTCATGATACCCGCTTATCATATTGTTCCACGAATAATTTTCAATGGTATATTTTTTCCCTTTCTCTGCCAACTCCTGTAGCTTATTTTTATCAATAAGTAACTCTTTTATTTTATCAGCCCATGCTTTTGCATCATTCGAAGGTAAAAGTGTTCCGTTTTTGCCGTCTATCACAGCATCTGTAATACCCTCTATTCCTGAAGCAAGAACATATGTTCCGCGTATGCTAGCTTCAAGGGCTACCAGACCAAAACCTTCTTCGTCGCCTTCAACAACAATATTGGGCATAACAAAAATATCTGCCAATGATAGTAATTGTACTAAATCACTAAACGGTACGCTTCCAAGATGAAAAACATTTTTATTCTTGGCCAGTTCCTCATTTAAAGATTCAGTGTCGTTGGCAATGCCAAGCAATAG
Organism: Fermentimonas sp.; assembly: GCA_028709385.1. Taxonomy (GTDB): domain Bacteria; phylum Bacteroidota; class Bacteroidia; order Bacteroidales; family Dysgonomonadaceae; genus Proteiniphilum. The sequence continues at coordinate 26,782 of JAQVXD010000015.1, read as the reverse complement.
TTCAATATTATGACCTCCCGGGATATGTTGTATACTTTTCTCAAAGAATGATTGTTCACTTTTTTTCGGGCCTGTCATTATGAATATTGTATTTTCATCAAGATGCGGCATTACATTTTTTATAAACCACGAAAAACCTTTTCTTTTAACCGGACGTCCGATTGCAAGTATAATATTTTTGTTTATTACATTAATGCCGTAATGATTTCTTAGTTTGTCAAGAAACTCACTGTCTTTAGGAATATCTCCCATAGAAATGTCTACTCCGTTTCTGACCGTGAATGTACTATTCTCATCGAAATCTCTTTTGATACATTCATTTCGTGTAAATTCACTCACACATATTGCTCCCTGATACTTATTTAGTTTCGAAACTATCTTAGTTTGATAGAAGTCAAGCGGAAAAGTAATATCAAGTCCGTGATATGTTACAACAACCGGAATATCTATATTTTTTTGCAGCCAGAGACATGCTGCTGCCATTGATCCGTCGTTTAAATGTATAAGTTTGATTCCAGGATGTTTAGTAAGTTCTTTCTGAATTTTTGAACGCAAACTGGCGAACCAAAAAGTTTTATTTGAGTCGTTTTGATAGGCTATAACATGGGTTTTGTAATATTTACTTAAACCTTTAATAAGCTCATAGCTTTGTTTTTCCATACCGCCGATGGATGGTGGATATTTATGAGTAACGCAAAGTATTTCAGTCATTTATGTAATTTAATATTCGTTTTCTTTGAAATTATCATCGTGAAAATACCAGCTATGAGCAGCCAGAATAACTGACGCCCTCTTCTCATTAGTGTAACTACAAGCCATATCTCGTTGCTTACAACACCTATGACATCCAGCATCACTTTATTTCCATATTCTTCAACTCCAATTTGAGCGGGAACAATCATTCCAATTGTTTTAAAGAGTGAAACGCCCATTTCTACCACAATAGCCTGCATCAGGCTGATATCCAGCCCCATCATTCTCAGTACTATTAAAAACTCAACGGAACCAAATATCCAGTGTATTGTACACAACAAAAATGCTACAAGAAACCGCCCTTTGTTGAACCTGAAGTATACCGAAGCAACTCTGTTCATTTCATAAGAGGAGTTTATCACCTTATCCGTCAGAAATGCCCAACTGGTTTTCTTTCTTAATTTATCTATTGTTTTGGCCAGGAATAGTTTAGGGTGAACTATAAACCGTAGTACAAAAAATGCAAGTGCCGATATTATTGCAATTACCGATATTATTATAAGTATGCTTGCACCGTTATTGGTAATAGAGTCAACCGTTATATAAACTAATGATATTGCCATCAGCAGTACACTGGAAAAAATAATCAAGACTCTGTGCAAGAGTATTGAGCTGACACCCTGTGTGCCGTCAACTCCTTTCTTGTGGAGTATTACAGCTTTAAGACTTTCGCCAGCAATTACACTTGTGGGATTAAATGCCGACAACATCTCACCAACATGCCGGAACATGAAAAGTGAAGGGAATGATATTTTTTTGCCTTCACCTCCCATACACAGCGACCAGGCAATTGTAGATACGGTGTAAGACATAAATGATGCAAGTATAACACCCACAAACATCCCTGGCATCTCAGAAACATATACTTTAAACTTGTCAAAGTCTATCGATGCAACAAACCTGCTTATCAACAGAAAAACAGTAATTAAAAGAACTGCTATAATATACTTCCTGTATTTTTGAATGAATGTTGCCATAAATTACTTTGATATACCTTTTGCAAGTTGTTCAATATCGGTGAAGTAATTTTTTGCCAGGCTGTCCCAACTCAACAGGGATATATATTTACTTCCTTCGGCTTGCATTTTGCCCTTAAGTTCATCATCGTTCAGCAGCAGTTTTATTTTTTCAATATAATCATTTGCATCATTAGGTTCGCAGAGAAACCCCGTTTTGCCATCATCAACAAGTGCTTGTGAACCCCCGCCCCGGGCAATTACAGGTATGCATCCGCATGCTGTGGCTTCAACCACTACATTTCCGTAGGATTCTGAAATGGAAGGAAAAACAAAAATATCTGATGATGCATAAAGTGTTCCCAGACTGTCCTGATCTAATTTGCCTAGGAAGAAAGCGTTTGGCATACGTTGTCTTGCTTCTGCCTCGGCAGCACCATCTCCTGCCACTATAAAGTTTACGTCTATCTCCTCTTCTTCTACCTTATCGTATATATCAAAAAGAGTTTCAATATTCTTTTCCCAAACTATTCTCGATGCATACAAAACACAAGGTTTATCATTGCCTGTAATGTTTTTGATATACTCTATATTTTTCTTACCCGGATTAAATAGTTTGGTATCCAAACCACGATGCCATTGTTTGAGCACTTTCTTCGAAATCCCGTGTTCCACAAGTTCTCTCATCATAAAATGCGTAGGTACATAAACTATGTCACAGTTATTGTAGAACTTTATATAAAGTTTTTCAATTAACGATTCAGCCCATTTTACTATGAAGGGTATTTTAAAATAATACTTCATATACGATATAAAATGAGTATGATAAATTGCAAGTACTGGGATATTGTTCTCCTTGGCATACTTAAGAGCAAAGAATCCCAAAAATGAAGGAGTAGAAATATGAATTACTTCAGGATGAAAGTCATTAAGTCTTTTAAATAATTTCCTCTTGCTAAGACCGGGAAGAGCTGCTCTGTATGAAATATTGAAAGGTATGATTATTGAAGGTACTTTTACAATATTGAGGCTTGTTTTTTGCTTTGGCGGCATACCGCAAAAAAACAGATATTCAAAACGTGCCGGATCAATACGGTTAATCAACTGGTACATAGTTTTAACTGCGCCGTCAAAATCTTTAACAAGAACATCATTGAAGAAAGCTACCCTCACTTTGTCAATAGTCTCTCTATCATCAATTTCTGATAATTTTTCCACAAAAAAAGATTCTTTTTTTTATAACCTATTCATTTGCTTTGTCTTAATCTAACAAACAATAAAATACAGACTATTAACTGATTTTGTATTGCATAAAGACTTTAAATTTTCCAACGTGCTAAGTTACTCTATTTTACTAAAAGCGCAAAATGAACAAGTGCATTTGTATGCTTTAGTATTACATTGTAGGTACCAGGTCAGTATCAACTATGTATCAACTTCAATTCAACCTCGTATCAACATCATAAATTATAGTAGTTGAGTTGGCCGAGGTAATATCAAAGCATACTCTACTCTTAGTTATATCATATAAATAACTAAAGACAGAATTAACCTAAGAATAAAATAATTATAGGTCTCCCAGCTGTGGTATATCGTTGATGTTATACGGAGTAGCCTGATATACGAAGTAGTTCAGCCAGTTTATATATAACAAATTAGCATGTGACCTCCATTTTACTAAAGGTGGCTGTGAAGGATCATCATCTGTGTAGTAGTTAAGAGGCGGACCAACAGTATCCATACCTTTTTCTTTATCTCTGAGGTATTCGTTGTGGAGTGTAAGTGGAGAGTATTCAGAGTGACCCGTAACATAAAATTCTCTGCCTCCGCGTGAAGAGGCAATATAAACTCCTGCATCTGCCGACTCCGACAATATAGTCAGTTCATCATGTTGCTCCAGCTCTTCCGCTAAAATAGTTGTATGTCTGCTGTGCGGGGCATAAAATTCATCATCAAATCCTCTGAATAAAGGGAATGAAGGATCAATAATTTTATGCTTAAACACACCAAATAACTTTTTATCTAAAGGGTATTTGTTTATTCCGTAAAAATGATACAGGGCAGCCTGAGCACCCCAGCAGATATAAAAAGTTGAGGTTACATGAGTACGTGCCCAGTCGCATATCTGAGTCATTTCACTCCAGTAGTTTACCTCTTCAAATTCCAGCATTTCAACAGGGGCACCAGTAATTATCATTCCATCAAAATATCTGTTCTGAATTGAAGAGAAATTAGTGTAGAACGACATCAGATGTTCTATGGGAGTATTTTTGGGTGTATGAGTGGAAAGTCCCAGAAATTCAATTTCAATCTGTAAAGGTGAATTCGACAATAATCTCAGCAGATCTGTTTCCGTTGAGATCTTAAGTGGCATAAGGTTAAGTATAAGTATTTTTAGCGGACGTATGTCTTGTGTTGAAGCCCGCAGATCCTCCATCACAAAAATGGACTCTTTTTTCAATATCTCGATAGCCGGTAATTTATCGGGTAAGTTTAATGGCATAGTGTACTAATTTTTAATAACCTAAATACTATCGTTTTTACAACAAAACGATTTCCTCTTTCTTTATTTTAACCTCGCAATAATGACACTGTATTTCAACTTTTTCTTTATCTGTAACATGAAATCTTGTCTTCATTGGCTCATTATTGGAAATACATTTTGGATTATTGCACTTTACAATCTCAATAATTTCATCCGGTAAAACAACTTTCTTCTTCTCAACAACCTCAAAATTACGGATGATGTTAAGATTTACATTTGGTGCTACTAAAGCAATACGGTTAATCTCATCCTCTTTAAAAAACTTATCGGATACTTTGATAAGTCCTTTAGAACCCATCTTGTTGCTATTGAGATTATTACCTATAGTTATACGATTGCCAAGTCTCTGCAGCTGAAGAAGAGTAACAACTTTAAATACTGCATCAGTAGGAATATGATCAATGGCTGTACCGTTTTCCAGTGCGGCAACTTGTAACGCTTTTCCCATAATATATGAATTATTTATTTTTTTTAAGTCACATCTATCCCCATAAGATCACAGATAATAGCCTGTCGGGTATACATACCATTTTTTGCCTGCTGAAAGTAATATGCTTTCGGGTTTTCGTCCACATCCTGACTTATCTCCTTAACTCTTGGCAACGGGTGCAACACTTTCAGGTTATCTTTGGATTTTGAGAGCATTTCGTTGTGAAGCACATAAATATTCTTAACCTTTTCATACTCCATAAGATCTGTAAATCTCTCTTTCTGAACTCTGGTCATGTAAAGAATATCAGCACTGTTGATTGATTCTGCCGAGAAATTAGTGAATTCTCTGTATGGAATATTTTTATCGTCGCAGAACAACTTATATTTATCAGGAATATGCAGCTCCTCGGGAGCAACAAAATTAAAAGTGGGATTGAAGTATGAGAGTCCCTGTATCAATGAATGAACGGCACGTCCATACTTCAGATCACCAACAATTGTTACTGTAAGATTTTCAAGTGTTTTTTGTGTCTCGTAAATAGTAAACAGATCCAGCATTGTTTGCGTTGGATGCTGATTAGATCCGTCGCCGGCATTTATTAACGGTACCGGTGAAATCTCAGAAGCATAGCGGGCAGAGCCTTCGAGGTGATGACGCATTATAATCAAATCGGCATAATTGCTAACCATCATGATGGTGTCTTTAAGCGACTCACCTTTGGTTGAACTACTTGTTGCGGAATCAGAAAATCCGATAATCCGTCCTCTCAATCGGTTTACCGCTGTCTCGAAACTTAAACGGGTACGTGTAGAGGGTTCGAAGAATAGAGTAGCACAAACTTTACCTTTCAACAGACTACGATCCGGATTCTCTTTAAATTTAGTTGCACTCTCGAGGATACGGTAAATATCCTCCCGATCATAATCACCTATGTTAACTAAACTTCTGGGCTGCATACAATAAAATTTAACTGCTCAATAACAATTTTGTTGCAAAAGTAACTAAAATGACACAAATTATACTTTGAAATACCTGCTCAAACTTCAAGATCGATATCTAACAGTTCGTGCCAGGGTAGTCCTTGTTTGTTAAGCTGTTCCATAAATGGATCAGGATTAAATTCCTCTACATTAAATACACCCGGTTTTTTCCAAATTCCCTGCATGAACATCATAGCTCCGATAGTTGCCGGAACACCTGTAGTGTAACTTACACCCTGAGCACCGGTTTCCTTGTATGCTTCTTCGTGACTGCAGTTGTTATAGATATAATAGGTCCTTTCCTTACCATCTTTTATACCCTTGATTCGACATCCGATTGATGTTTGACCGGTGTAGTTTTCTCCAAGTTCTCCCGGATCGGGAAGTACAGCCTTGAGAAATTGAATAGGAACAATCTTTTGACCGTTATACTCTACTTCATCTATACGTGCCATTCCTATGTTTTGTATAACACGAAGATGGGTGAGGTATTCTTCGCCGAATGTCATCCAGAAGCGGGCACGTTTGAGGGTGGGGAAGTTTTTTACAAGCGACTCCAGCTCTTCGTGATAGATTACGTATGATTCTTTTGGCCCTATTTCGGGGTAGGTGAGAGGTTTATGTATCTCATGCGGCTCGGTTTCAACCCATTTGCCGTTTTCCCAGTATTTTCCTTTCTGAGTGACTTCGCGAATGTTGATTTCCGGGTTGAAGTTTGTGGCAAATGCTTTACCATGATCACCGGCATTGCAGTCAACAATGTCAAGGTAATGAATCTCATCAAAATGATGCTTTGCCGCATAAGCAGTAAATATGCTTGTTACTCCCGGGTCAAAGCCACAACCAAGGATGGCAGTCAGACCTGCTTTTTCGAACTTTTCTTTGTATGCCCATTGCCATTTATACTCAAACTTGGCTTCGTCCCTTGGTTCATAATTAGCTGTGTCGAGATAGTTTACTCCCGCTTCCAGACAAGCATCCATTATGGTTAAATCCTGATATGGAAGTGCAACATTTATAACTATTTCGGGTTTAAACTCATTCATCAGTTCAACTAACTCAGGAACATTGTCTGCGTCGACTCTGGCTGTTTTAATTGTCACACCTGTGCGTTTTTTGACATCTGCAGCAATATCGTCACATTTACTTTTTGTGCGACTTGCCAACATTATATCTGTGAATACATTGCTGTTCTGAGCAACCTTGTTGGCTACCACTGTTCCAACGCCACCGGCACCAATAATAAGTACTTTTCCCATATTTGTGTATTATTTAAATTAGATATTCCTCAGCACAAACTTACATAAAAAAAATCATTATTATTACGTCGATTATAGAAAATAGAATTAAGTTAATCTTTTAAACAGTCATTTTTTTTAGTTGAGATGGATTTATTATCTTTGTATTTAACAGAAAAATATAACTAAAAACCAGACTTAAAATTCAATACTACTATTTTGTGTGAGTATGTTTTTTCCAGTGAAAGTAAAGAAGATTTAAAACTATGAATGAAGATAATATAGAGCAAATTTCACGTTCAACGAGTGCAATCAGTGAATGGTCGATAAACTTGTTAAATAGTATCGGGGTGCCCGAGAACTTGATTAGGTACATTAACATGATATTTTTGGCAGTTGTTTTAGTATTAATAGTAATTGTTGTACAATACCTTACACGAAAAGTTTTAACGGTTATTTTAAACAGATCAGCAAAAATTACAAAGGCTCCGATATTGGCTCATCTTGAGAAAAGACGATTTCCGCATTACCTGGCAATGATTGTTCCTTTCAGTATAGTTAAAGGATCTATACCGATTGTATTTGATCAATTCCCCAAGTTGATGAATTTCATGGATAAGGCTGCTGATGCTTATCTGATATTCTATATTATATGGCTTATAATGTCGATTATAAATGCAGCAGCTGATACTCTGCGACTAAAACCAAGTCTGAAGGATAAACCGCTGGATAGTTACGTTCAGGTAATCAAGATCATTTTTTACATAATTGGGTTTATCATTCTGTTTTCTATACTTACCGGTCAGGATACAACTGCCGTGATTGCCGGTTTGGGTGCAGGATCGGCAATATTGATGCTGATATTTAAAGACTCAATTTTGGGTTTTGTTGCCAGTCTGCAAGTTAGTGCCAATGACATGGTTAGAATCGGTGATTGGATAACAATGCCTAAATATGGAGCAGATGGTGACGTAATACAAATAACGCTGACAACAGTAAAAGTAAGAAACTTTGATAAAACAATAACCACTTTACCTCCTTACGCTTTGGTTTCTGATTCTTTTCAAAACTGGCGAGGTATGCAGGAGACAGGAGGCAGAAGACTTAAGCGGTCAGTGCACATCAAACAGGGTAAAATTCGATTTATTAAACCCGAAGAGTTGGAGCAGCTTCAGAAAATTGAACTTATATCAGATTATGTTAATACTAAGATAAAAGAGATTGATGAGTATAACAAGACTCATAATGTAGATAAATCGCTTCTTATTAATGGTCGCAATCTTACGAATATTGGTCTTTACAGACAGTACATATATAATTATCTGAAAAATCACCCGAAAGTTCACAAGGAGTTGTTGCTGATTGTAAGGCAATTGCAACCGGATGAGAAGGGTATGCCGCTTGAGTTGTACTTTTTTACTGCAACCACTGTATGGGTGGAATACGAGGCTATTGTATCCGATGTATTCGACCATATAACCTCTGCGGCTGCATTTTTTGATCTTGAATTGTTTGAGGATCTATCTAACGAATAAATTGTTATCGTAAAGATTTAAATAGATTTTAGATTGAATTAAATTTTATATCTTTACTCTTTAATTGTTTGAGAATAGGTTGATCATAGGTGAGACATTTTATTTATAAAAGTGTTAAAATGAAAAAAATATACAGTGTATTTACGGGAACCGGAAGTTATGTTCCAACAAAACAAATTAAGAATGAACACTTTCATTCAAATGAGTTTTATGATTCAACAGGGACTAAATTAGATACTCCTAATGAAGAAATTACCCGTAAATTTGAGGAAATAACAACTATTGCTGAAAGGCGATATGCTGAAGATGAACAGGTGACTACAGATCTTGCGCTAATTGCTGCTCAAAGGGCAATTGAAGCAGCAGGAATAGATAAGGAGGAGCTTGATTATATCATTTTTGCACACAACTTTGGCGAGACAAAACCTGACGATATTCAAGTTGATGTTTTACCAACTATGTCTGCAAGGCTTAAGCAGAAGCTGGGTATTAAAAATCCCTCGGCAGTAGCTTATGATCTTTTGTTTGGATGTCCGGGTTGGGTTCAGGCAGTGATACAGGCAGATTATTATATTCGCTCTGGTGATGCAAGCAAAATATTGGTTGTGGGAGCCGATGTCCTTTCACGCATTTCAGATCCACACGACCGTGACAGTATGATATATGCAGACGGTGCAGGAGCTGCTGTCATGGAGGCCAGAGAGAGCGATACTCCCTTCGGTGTGCTTGGGCACAATTCACGCAGTGATGCTTTGGATTATGCTAATATGCTTTATATGGGATATTCATATGAAGCAGGTCTTGCAGAAAAAAAGATACATTATTTGAAAATGAATGGTCGAAAATTATACCAGTATGCATTATCAAATGTGCCTAAAACTATAAAGGCAGGTCTGGATAAATTAAATTTGAATATTACTGATATTAGTAAAGTTTTAATTCATCAGGCAAATGGCAAAATGGACGATGCTATCCTGAAAAGATTGTTTGAACTTTACGATATCAATGAAGTCCCTGAGTCTATTATGCCAATGACTATCTCATGGTTGGGAAATTCGTCAGTAGCAACTGTACCCACACTACTTGATATGATTACTCGTGATGCTATGGATGATCATCAGCTTAAGAGCGGTGATATAATAGTGTTAGCATCTGTTGGTGCAGGTATGAATATTAATAGCGTAATATACAAATTTCCATAATCTTCATAGCAGCATATTAATTTTCAAAATAGTATCTGTAAACATTGGATTCTCTCTTTTCGAATCCTAACTTTTGGTATAGTTTATTAGCGGCAATACGTCTGGGATGTGAGGTGAGGTCAATTTTGACTGCTCCCTTATCGCGGGCAATTTGCATCGCATGCCAAATCAAAGCGGTACCTACACCTTTCCCTCTGGCTTCTTTATCGACAATTACATCCTCTATCAATGCTTTCAGACCTGTAGGAATTCTGACCAGTATCACTGTGATTGTTCCAATTACTTTTTCCTGGTCATCAAAAGCAACACAGAGATGAACATTGTCTGATTCAATTACCTTATTCAGCTCTTCAAATGATGGGTATTCTTCTCTGCCTGTAAGTTCAGGCATTAATTTTTCGAAAGCAACTACTATACTTTCATCTAATTGTGTTATCCTTTCTATATGCATTCTTTTCTTTTTCGTTAAAATAGGTATTTATTTTTTCAATTGCAAAATTTGATCTACTTCCTTTATCAGTAATGGAAAGGCAGGATAAGTCATATCATGTCCATAGCCTTGAAGTTCAATTAGTTTTGTTTGTTTGTGTCCGGATATTCTCATCATTCGCGCGAGATATGCGTTTTCTTCGTAACGTCCGAGCATCTCCAATTCTCTGTCTCCTGTAATTAACAACAGGGGAGGTGCATTATTACGTACATGGAAAAGAGGTGCAAATTTATCTACAAACGGCTGAGTATCCTTCATGCCATAACTTTCGCGGATATTAAAGTGCGTAATGGCTTGTCCACTTAAAGGTATCAATCCGGCAATACTGTCAGCATCAATATTATAAGCTGCAAGATATTCTTTATTTAATCCAATCATCATAGCCAGATATCCGCCTGCAGAGTGTCCTGACACAAAAATCTTTGATTTATCTCCTCCTAAGTCTTCGATATTTCTGAAAACCCATGCAACAGCTGCTGCTGCATCTTCTATGTATGCAGGTGCTTCTACTTCCGGTGAAAGGCGATAGTTAACGGCAACTACACAGAAACCTTTATTCTTCAGTGCATCTGGTATTTCTTTGCTTCCTGAAGTGAGTCCTCCTCCATGAAACCAGATTATTGTTGGGAATCTTTCTACATCTGTCGGATAATAAATATCAAGCTTACATCTTTCATTTATTAAGTGATCTTTCTGCTGATCACTTATTCCTACGTAATATGGAACATCAAAGATGGTTTTATACTCCGACTCCTGAGCAGAAGATAAAAAGGTAAAACTGATAAGTATTATTAATGTAAAAATCTTTAGTCTCATTTTTGTATTTGTTGCGATCGATTCAGAATGAATCAGGATCTGTTCTGTTAGCAGTTGCTGTTACAGACTTGAACTCTTTATCAAATTTCAATAATAGCATTTCTATGAATTTTGAGTGGAATGCAGCATATAATTTTGAAGACATATGTTTTCTGTCTTTGCGTTTAAGCAGACCAAATCGTAACTCCTTATCATCTACCCATATCTGTGGTTTAAAAAAAGCTTCGTTTTTCCATAGTAACGTTCCGTAAGTTAGCCTCCCGTCATCAGTATAGGTCCATTTTTCCGCATTTTTCTTGTCAATTGCTTCATATATCTTGTCCAATAAAATATCCGGGTGGTTTGTCTGAATTATAATAGCCATTTTTTATATAGTATTTATTTTCTATAATTCTTAATTGCATCACTAACTGAACCATGTAGCAGTAACAGGTTTTTGGCCTGTTCGTAAGGCAGGTGAAGTTCTTCAATAAGCATACGTGTACCTCTGTCTACCAGCTTTTGGTTTGTCAGTTGCATATTAACCATTCTGTTTCCTTTTACCCTGCCAAGTTTAATCATAACAGTACTTGAGATCATATTAAGTACCAGTTTTTGGGCTGTTCCAGATTTCATTCTCGTACTGCCCGTTACATATTCAGGACCTACTATAGGCTCTATTTTTATCTCAGCCTCTGCAGCTACAGGAGAACCGGGATTACAGCAAATTGCTGCGGTAAGTATACCGTTTTCTCGAGCATTTCGTAAAGCACCAATAACGTATGGGGTTGTGCCGGATGCAGCTATTCCCACTAAAACATCATTTTGATTTATATTGAAATCTTTTAATTCACTCCACCCCTTTTCCAAGTCATCTTCAGCTGCTTCGACAGGATTTCGTAATGCTTTATCTCCTCCCGCTATCAAGCCTATTACGTATGTGTCCGGCATACCGTAAGTAGGGGGTATTTCTGAGGCATCGAGAACACCCAACCTCCCACTTGTGCCTGCACCAATATAAAATAGTCGGCCGCCTTTTTTCATTCTTTCAACGATTCCGGTTACCAGTTTTTCTATTTCAGGTATGGTTTTTTGCACAGCTAAAGCTACTTTCTGATCTTCATAATTAATCTCTGTAAGTATTTCTTCAACTGTTTTTTTCTCCAGATTATCGTAAAGCGATGATTGTTCTGTTACCTTAACGAATGACATATAGATGTTTTTTAAATTTTTTCTGAATAATATTCAACTAAGCCTTCCATAGGGGATTTTAATATTTTCCCTGTTTCAACTCCATTTAACCGTGCTGCTTCTTTTAATAAATCAGCAAAATACCATGCAATTGAGCCAACAAAGTTAACACTGTTTTTCCTGTAATTGTACTGCATCACATTCCTTTTGAAAAAGTCATTGAAGCTGTTCAACACTATTTGTTTAATAGAATCATCATCTATATGGTCGTTGATAAATGGGGATAAACTTGCCAAAAAGCGGCTGGGGAATGGTTGACGGTATACTTTGTCAATGATTATTGCGGGGGTTAAATCATATTCCTCAAGTAACATCTCTTTTAAACCGGGTGTAAGTTGATTTTTAAGTGCATCTCCTACTAATTTTTTACCCATTGATGCGCCACTGCCCTCATCACCAAGAATAAATCCAAGTGGCGAAATCTGATTAACTATTTTTGTTCCATCCCATTCGCAGGAATTACTGCCTGTACCTAATATGCATGCGATTCCGGGTTTATTACCACATAAACTGTGTGTTGCCGCAATAAGATCGCTGTATACATCAATGTTTTTTAAAGGAAACGAGTGGTAGATAGCTTTTTTTACAATCGGAATATTTTCTGTCGTACAACCTGTTCCATAAAAGTGAATTTCATCTAATTCCCACTTTTTGAATTCAGGAAAAACCTGTTTATTAACTTCTTCAGCTATCTGTCCTTCAGATTGGAAAACCGGACTAATTCCTTTACCTGAAAAGCGATATGATATTTCCTTACCATCTATCAGGCACCAGTCTGTTTTAGTGGCACCGCTATCTGCTATTAATCTTTTCAAAACGCTATTTTATTTGAATTATATTTTTATGTAAATCTCTCTCTTGTATAATATATAACCGAACAACCAGCAAACTGTCACGAACAACATTGCATAGATAAGCGAGCCAAAATAATTTCCTGCCCATGGCTGAATAAGTATATTATATATGAATGCTTTTATCGAAATCATTTCACCTTGCCAGCTCAATTTTATGTAAGAAAACAGGTTGGCCAATACACCGGCGAAAACATAAACTATCAGTGGATTTACTCCAAATGAATGGAAGAAGCGACTCCATTTTTTCTTTTGGTTTATATCAATTATCCATATTAGCAAACCAAGTAATTGAGCCGCAAAACCGGTTGTTGTGAGAACAAAAGTGGGGCTCCATATTTTTTTGTTAATTGGACAGCCATATTGTAAAAGCAGTCCTGAAAAAGCCAGTACAGTACCCCAAATCAGCAACTTTTCCACTCTGGTGTGATTATCCTTGTGTTTCATAATCAATCCACCGAAAAGAAAACCGATAAGTACATGAGCGATTGAAGGGATAGTACTCAGTAGTCCCTCAGGATCAAAAGCAATTCTTGTGCCCTCTGTTGTCCAGTCTTTATACATTTGATCAACTCCTAATACTGCTCTGTCAACAACAGATATAATGTTCTGCTCTGACATCTCGAATCCGTTACCGAAAAGTAGCAGCAGATAGTATCCTGCCAAAAGAGAGACTATTATCCATACAAGATACTTGCCTTTGAAAAGGAGTGCTAACAGAGCTGCAAAACCATAGGCAAGCGCCAGACGCTGCAATACACCCAGAATCCTTATAGTATCAAAATGACTCGCCGCCTCAATGAATGACTCTCCTGAAGCCAGACCACCGCAAAGTTTACCGAACCAACCCAAAGCAAGTCCTATTAGAAAGATTAATATTGTGCGTCGAACAACTTTCCAAATAGCAGAACCGGAAGGTTCAAAATTGAACTTTCTGAGTGACATGAAAGTAGATACACCCATTATAAACATAAAAAAGGGAAACACCAGATCAGTCGGTGTCAGACCGTGCCAATGTGCGTGTCCAAGTGGAGTGTAAATATAACTCCATGATCCGGGGTTATTTACCAATATCATACCTGCAATAGTAATTCCTCTAAGAATATCCAGTGACAACAGTCTGCCACTTTGTTGTGGTAATGCAATTTTATTCATCTATTTAGTTTAAATCTTTACGATTAAATAATAATTGATTGTATGTGTTTAATTTTTATACAGATAGTATTTTTTTGAAAGCTTTCTGAAGTTTTCTTCATCCTTAGTCCAGTACCCGCTAATATCTTCAAAACTATGATTTTCAGAAAACTTTAGTCTGATTTCGTCGCTTCCACAAACTTTGTCAAACATACTGAAACGGTTATCAGATGCGTGATCAAATACTTTCCTGTCCGGATAAAGTTTTGCTGCAACTTCCATGATGTGAAACTGGATATCAGAGAGACGAGCTTTTGAAAAATCAGTAAGATAGATTTGTACGCCCTGATAATTTTCTCCCTGACCGACAGAGTAATATGGTTTCAGATGAATAGGGCGGAAAATTATTCCCGGGAGATTTTTAGAATTGAGTGCACCGGCAAACTCCTCTGCATTTATCCATTCAGCAGCAACCATTTCAAACGGAAGAGTGTAGCCAACGCCGATTGACATGTAGCCCAGTTCACCCAGTATTCCGGTAGACGGATAGAAGTTGGCTGAATGTGCGAAAGGTATATGAGGTGAAGTAGGCACCCAAGGTAAACCGGTATTTTCAAAATTCATTTTTCGTCTCCATTTCTTCATCTTTACGACAGTCAGTTTACATTGTTTTGATAACATACCTTCACCATTAATCATTTCTGCCAGTTCTCCACATGTCAGACCGTATATATATGGGATTTTGAGCTGACTGACAAATGAAAAAAATCCTTCTTCAACAAGATTTCCTTCTACTTTAAGTCCTCCTAAAGGATTAGGACGATCGAGCACCATAAACTCGATATCATTTTCAGAAGCAGCCTCCATTGCCAGATACATTGTAGATATGTATGTATATGACCGGCAGCCGATATCCTGTATGTCATATACTAAAACATCAATTCCATTAAGCATTTCCGGAGTGGGTTTGCGTGTAGATTCATATAAAGAATAAACTGGAACACCGGTATTTGGGTCGTTAAAATCAGCAATTTTATCACCTGCATGCACATCACCCCTCACACCATGTTCCGGTCCATACAGTACTGCCAGTTCCACTCCATTGGCTTCATAAAGTATATCGATAGTTGATTTTAAGTTATTGTCAACACCTGTAGGGTTTGTAATAAGACCTATACGTTTTCCTTGCAACTGTTTAAAATTATTGTCCTTAAGTACCTCTATGCCAGTTTTTATTTTAATGTTTTGTGCAAAAGAATAACTACACAAAAGAACCAAAAAGGAGAGTGATGTAATTAAATATTTCATTGAAATTATAATTATGCTATTAACTGTTTATTTTCGTTTATAATTTAAATTTTCTCTATTATTCAGAACTTTCTTCAACAGGCTCTGCTTTACTTTTTTTCTTTGCTCTTCCAAAATCCTTGTCTATTTTCATAAACGGAATAATCAATAATGTTGGGATTGTGGCGATCATTATAAAGATAAAGAAGTTAACATATCCGAGTTGTTCCTGAATCCATCCTGCAGCCATTCCAGGGAGCATCATTCCAAGTGCCATGAAACCAGTACATATTGAATAATGAGCTGTTTTGTGATCACCTTGAGAAAAATATATCATGTAAAGCATATATGCAGTAAACCCGAAGCCATAACCAAATTGCTCAATAAACACTGCTAAGTTTACCCATAAAAAATTAGAAGGTTGATAGATTGCCAGAAGCAGGTAGGCTGCGTTTGGAAGTGTTATCGATAACGCCATTGGCCATAACCAGTATTTCAATCCATTGCGTGACGCTACAATTCCACCAATAATACCGCCTATAGTTAAAGCAACTACACCAACAGTTCCGTATGCAATACCTGCATCCTGAGTAGTTAAACCCAGACCACCAATTTCTCTTGGATCTAGCAGAAAAGGGTAAGCCAGTTTTACCAACATGGCTTCAGCAAGGCGGTACAAAAGTATGAAGGCGAGCGCCAGTACTATTCCTTTTTTTGTGAAAAATGATTTGAATGTATTACCAAACTCTTTCATCACATCTTTAGGAGTATTTGCAGCTTTACCCGAATCCGTAACGGGATATGGGAGAACAAAGCGGTGGTATACGAAAAATGCAATAAATAGTCCGGCCAATATAAAGAAAGTAATACTCCATGCTGTTGGTATGTCGGTTATTCTTTCAAAGTAACCGGCAAGAATTATTAAAAATCCCTGTCCTGTAATTGAAGCTAGTCGGTAAAAAGTGCTGCGAATACCAACAAAGAATGATTGCTTTGAATCATCAAGAGCAAGCATATAAAATCCATCAGCGGCTATATCATGCGTAGCGGAACTAAATGCCATCAGCCAGAAAAAGGCAAGTGATGCCTGTAGCCAGAATGGGGTAGGGAGTGTGAAGGCAATACCCGCCAAACCTGCCCCGATTAGTAACTGCATGGACACTATCCACCAACGCTTTGTTTTAAGTATATCTACGAACGGGCTCCAGAAAGGTTTAATTACCCAAGGCAGGTAAAGCCAGCTGGTATAAAGTGCTATTTCGGTATTAGACAGCCCGAATCGTTTATACATGATCACTGAAATGGTCATCACTGCTACATAAGGCAAGCCTTCAGCAAAATAAAGTGTTGGAACCCATGCCCACGGATTGCGGTATGTTGCTCTTCTATTTAGTTTGTTCTTCATTTCTTAATTTCAGTTATTCAGATTAAGAGTAACTATTTAAATTATATGATTATTATTAGTATTCAATTTTGATATTAGAATCAGGAAAATAGTGCACAAGGATTTCTTTATGATTATAACCTTTTTCTGCCATCATTGCGGCACCAATCTGACAAAGCCCGACTCCGTGACCCCAGCCGGCACCTGTCAGCACAAATTTCTGCGGAATACCTTCATCGTCTTCTTCGTATGTATCAACTACAAAAGCTGAACTGTATAGGTGAGATTTGGATAATGTCCTTCTGATTTCAAGCTCTTTCCCAATCACCATAACCTTTTCTGTTCCAATAATTTTGAGTCTGCTAATACGTCCTGAAGTACCTCTCTCTATTGGTTGCAAATCAATTATTTCTCCAAAATCTATTCCTGAGCGCTCATTAATTAATGTTGAAAGTTCTTCCTGATTATATGTTATTGTCCATCTGAAGAAATCTGCGGTCTCCTGATCATAGTCGTTGAGTACCTGCTTAAGGACACTTGAATTCTGAGTATTGCAAAATGCATCGGGCGAACTTCTTATCCATTCTTCAGCCTCTTCTTCAGAACAAAGATCGGGTAGCGGAATTCCACTATAATTGTCGGCCTTTCCCTGTAGATAAGGGTGAACAATTGGTTCCCAGACATTTTCAAATGTTTCCATAATACCTCCGCAGCATTTAGAATAGCGCGCATCACAGATAGATCCATGATGTGATATCACTTTTCCATAAGTTTCATTTACAACCCTGTTGACAAGATCCGTTGTCTGTCGTGTAATACCCTGGTATCGCTGGCAATGATCATCTGCACAAACATCAAAATGTTCGTGATCTTCCCGGTCATACCATCTTATAATTTCAGTTGGAGTTTCAATTGAAGTTTGGTATTTATTCTTTTCTTTATTCAGTGATTTATTTTTTAAAATCTGTGCCAGAAGCCAGCTGCGTGAGATTACTGCATGTGCTTTAAGTAATTCTTCCGAGCTGGTTGAACTCATTTCAGATGAGATGACACTCTTTAAATAATCTTCAAGAGAAACAATATTAATGGCAGTTATTGTTTTATTGTCACCTTCACCCGTTGCAATAAATTTTAATCCTCCCAAAAATTGTTGATTCTCTTTTCTTTCCCAATGAAACTGAACACCGATAATCACATCCTTAATCTCGAAACTGTCGCTGTGCAGCTGATCGGCTTCAAAAGTTATCTGATCATATCTGTCTCCATTAAAGCTTATTTGACCATTTTCAATCTCAACATGATAATCACCTTTTGAAAATTCTTTTCCCTGAAGTTTATATGTTGAGAGTAATGAAAACCTAATCTTTCTCTGATTCTGTAAAATGCCTACATGTATCAGAGGTTCTTTCATTTTAATTTCTTTCTCGCCTGAAGTTCCCATGTTCTTATTCTATCTTTATAAAGGTTATGTCCATTCATCTTAACTATATCAAGTGATGCATCTGAGTTATCTTCCCAACGTCGGCACAGATACAAAACATCATACAACCTGCCAATCTGGTAGTTTCGTGAGATATTTAAACCGACAGCATAATCTTCTCCGTAACTGGTATTAGGTAATTTGATTTCACGCAGTACAGGAGTATGGAAAGCCCTGGGGGCTCCCAGTCCGTTTATCCTTAATGCATTGTTTCGGCCATTTTCGGGAGTCCATTCTCTATGGTCAATTATCCCGGGTGGAATCATCTCTAAATCAAAGTTTGTCATTTGATAGGTGCCTACAACCATTGCGCAATTTTGTTCGTAGAAAGCATTTACTATTTTCTGTAAGGTATCTTCACCACTGTAAATATCATCACTGTCAAGCTGAACTGTAAATTTACCGCATTCAGGATGATGAACACCAAGGTTCCAGCATCCGCCAATACCAAGGTCGTTACGTTCGGGGATTAAATGTATTAGTCGTGCATCATCTCTGAAGTCATCTATAGCCTCAGTTGTTCCGTCTGTGGAGTGGTTGTCAACAACAATAAGGTTGAATTTGAAATCGGTTTTCTGTCTTAAAACTGATGATATAGCATCTTTTATGGTTTTGATCCTGTTACGTACAGGAATAATAACTGAAGCTTCATATTCGAATGTTGCCATGTTAAATTCCACAGGCTTGAAGACAGGTTCAAGATAAGCACCCACATCCTTTAAGTGTTGAGTACAAGCCTTTTCCATCTCAATCTGTAACTGACGGTTTTTAGGATCAACATAATCAAATATCTTCTTGCCGGAATCTCTTGCATCTTCTTCTATTTCAGTGTATAAGTATTCATTTATATGAACAAGTTCAGCTTTTTGAGAAACTTTAAGTCGTAAATCATAAAAGCCTGCAAATTTATACTCATCATTTTTCATTCTTTTTGCGGCTTTTTTGAAAACCTTACTGTTGAATAGAATAAATGAACCGAAGTTAAAATCATCTCTCAAACTGCCCTCCTGATAATCTATTACAGGATGGTTCTTTTTCTCGCTGCCAATAATAGCGAAATAATCAGAATAAACCATCCCTGCACTACTGTCTTCAGCAATCAGTATCATGCGTTCTAAAGCAAAATAACCCAACTTCAAAGTTGTTGATTTTATATAAATAGCCGTATAGTCTGCTTTTGTTTTTTGAGCTATCTTTTTGATTGTGTTACTGCTATGAAGTACATCAATTACAATGTTACTACAACCTTTGATTGTCTCTTTAATATTTTCAGGAGTTAGCAGATAGATTTTGTTTATTTTTTCTGACTTCTGCAGTTCAGTCACTGTTTTTAGTGCGTGATCAGGTTCGGAGTATAGAATGAATGCATCTGTTTTTTTCATATTGATAAGCTTTATGTTATTTTGATGTAAAGTATGTTGATAATAAACAGGTAACTATTCAAATGCCTGCAATATATTTTCAATTAGTAAGTTAATCTTAAACTGTTCTGTAATTGACTCAATAGGGAATCCCAAAATACAGCTGTTATAATTATCACTTTTATATAAAACTCCTGCGCTGAGATTGTTTTCAGTATAACGGAAAATGGTGAATGCATTATCATCAGCCGGTTCAATTGCATCAGGATTTTCTACAACATAGCCTTTGCTGTTTAATGTATTATAGTATTTAAAATTGCCTGTAATTGAATGAAATGGTGAAGGTACTGATTTTATATTTCCTGTAACAGCACCGTAGTTATTTCGCCACTTATATTTTAAAGTATTTTGCGCCCATTCTCTGTCTTCTTTGTCTGCAAAACGATTATCCCACAGATCAGTGCCAACAAATGCACCACTTATAATTATGTTGCCTCCGCTATTACAATATTCCGTTATTAATTGTTGATTCTCTTTTGAGAAAGTTTTATATTTAGGAGGTTTTGCACCACGGGCAACCACCCATTCTCTTTGTTTGCCCAATATCCAATCTACTGCGTAGTAGTTATCCATTTTAACTGAACCGGATTCAACAGCACTCGCAGAGCTAGACACAAAAGAATATCCTGCATTAGCAAATGCAGCTCCGTGAGTGTAAGGATAATTAAATGAATTCCCAGCAATTTTTGTAGTTTCATAGTTTGCATCACTGTCTCCAAAACCTGATGCATCATCATCCATCCAGGGAATCACTCTTCTGAACTCATGCATTTGACCTATGAAGTGATAATCAGCAATATATGGTACACCATTATCAATATTTCCAACAAAACCTGCAATGCTGTCCTCAGATGTTGTAAAACTAAATGGAGCAGAAGTTCGGGTAAAACCGTTCACTATTAATACTTCACCCTTTTGATCAGATTTTCTGCATACTGATAATACTTCTGAAGGAAAACTAACTCCACCTTCATTTGCTGCTGCTACCTTAAAACTATAGATTTGATCCTTTTTAATTTCAGTTTTATAACTGTTATTGTTTACTAGGACACCGTTATCAAAACCACCACCATCAATCCCTGTGTATAGAATGTAGTTTGTTGGAAATGCAGTAGGTTCTGATTCATCAACTGTAGGATTCCAATTTATTTGAACCTCTGTTTCATCTGTAAATGTTATACTAAAATCCTTAACCGGTAAAGGCTGCACTACATAAGGCCTGTTGTATTGAGTGGCTATAAACTTTAGCATACCTTTATAAATTGACCTGCTCACCAAAAAACGAAAAGTAGGATCCAATCCGTATCGCATATCCGCAAAATTCTGATGAGAAAGCAATTCAAGCAACATTGTAGGCACGTTAGGCATTCTTGCTTCAGCATATGATCTGTTCCAAAGATGACGTCTTGTCCAGTCGGGTTCAAATTCTCTTCGAATATCAGAAACAATTTCTTCCATAATCAAGTCAGTCAAATCTCGTGAAGCCCATCTGGATTTTCCATTTTCAAATACTTCATCGTTGAAATGGGTCATAAAAATGCCAAGGGTACCCACAATTGTATCTCCCCAAAAAGTGCCTGCATCTGTGTGGAAAGCAAATGCCAGATCAAGGGGGACATTTAATCCTTTTTCATTCGGTAAAACTTTTGATCCGCCGGCAAGCCAGTTAACCCAAGCACCGCGACTGGCATAGTCATCTGTATAATCATTCTTGCTCTCATTTCGGTTATATATTGTGTCAGGAACACCCGCCCACTGCATCCAATAACGGGCACCTTCAGTATATCTGGGGTATCCGCTTATCTCAGGAGTGTAATTTATTAAAGATTGTAGTCTGTTGGCTGTTGAATCTCCATTTTCTTTATCTATGATCTGTACAGAATTATCTGAGCTTTTAATGTTTTCTGAATCAAGACCTTCAGGATGAGGCAATCGGGCAATATTTCCCATTCCTCCACCAATTTTTACGGCATCAGCAGTTATCAACCTGCTTGCTTTACTGCTTTTATTGGAAAGTGTTATCTTATTATTTTTTCCTGTTTCAAAATCAAAATATCCAAGAAATATCCATGTGCCGCCCCCCATCTGCTGGTTTACCCTGAAATCAGTTTTCCCTCCTGAATGATAAACGCTATATAAAGCGTCATCACTACTCTTTTTCAGAGTTTGATAAGAGATATAAACACCATATTTGCCATTTTCAGTTATCTCCGGAATCCATTCGGCAATACTTTCATCGCCTCTGGAAATAGTTTTAATTTGTCTTGCTTTACCCATCCTGAAAGGGTTCTCGCCATCAGTATAAAACTCTTTAGTGTCGGCAAATCCGGCAACATCGCTGTCACCCCATTTTTCTTTTCCATTAATCTCGTTGTATACACCGGAACTGTTGCCTTCTTTGTCAATAATTAACTCCAATTTATTATAATCCCTCTCTCTTGGAAGGAGTACGTTCGCTCCGGCATTTTCAAGCATAGGAACCAGAAAAGGGAGTACATAACTCTGTGTATAAAGATCTTCTACCGTTCGAAAAATTCTTGCTCTTTGCCATTCCCAACGACCCAATTTCTGCTCATAATACCATCCATGGCTCTGCCAAAGTGCAATGTGATTATTTTGTAAACCATTCTTAAAATCTCCTGCGGGGTTAGATACAGGATAAACTAACGGCTTATTTACCTTATTATTAATTATTCTATTTCTGTCTTTATTCTTTGATCGATAAAAATTTGGGATTAAATGGTTGATTTCTGCATTATCTGAGTAAATTTCAATAAGATAACTATTCTTGTCTTTGGGCAAATAATCTCTAACGCTGTCATATATTTGTTGCACCAGATGGTCCCTCATAGGAAGATATGAAAGTGAAAGATTAGTAATGAGTTTGATGTTTTTCTTTTTTTCGTTAAATGCGAGACTTTCCACGGATACAACTCCCTGACTTTGCAATGTCTCCCTGTATAATTCGGTTAACACCTCACTTAGTCGATTTTTTAAAGAATCTTCCTCAATATTCTGTGAAAAAAGAGGAAAGGAAATAATGAACGATATTAGTATTAATGATATTCGATACAAGTATGCAGTCATTCTTTCAACATATTGATGTTTTACATTTAAAAATAGTACTAGATGGTAAAAATAACAAAAACTAAAGGATTGGCATAATTATTTATCCCTTTTTACATAAGTCTTGAATGAGTAATCATATATATGTCTTTCGTCTTCTTCATATTTTTCTTCATCTATAAGTTGCCAATCATTGTAATCTATTTCCGGAAAAAAAGTATCTGCATCTTCAAAAGTATTATGAATAAGGGTTAAGTAGAGAGTGTCTGCCAGGTGAAAGGTAGAGCGGTAAAGTTCTCCACCACCTATTATAAACACTTTCTCGTGATCCTCACTTACAGATAGAGCTTCTTCAACAGAACGAACAACGATGCAACCGGGAAACTTTTCTTTATCAGCAGAAGTGATTACAATATTAATTCGATTAGGCAATGCACCTTTTGGCAATGACTCATAAGTCTTCCTTCCCATAATGATGGTATGTCCTGTAGTAATCTGTTTAAAATGCTTCAAATCATTCGGTAAATGACAAAGTAATCCTCCGTTTTTGCCAATTCCATTATTTTCATCTATTACAACTACTATAGCTTTCATACAGAAACTTTTCCTTTAATATGTGGGTGCGGATCATAATTTACAAGCTCAAAATCTTCATATCTGAAGCTGAAAATATCTTTTATATCAGGGTTGATATTCAATTGCGGCAGTGCACGAGGCTCTCTTGAAAGCTGTAGTTTTACCTGTTCAATATGATTTGAATAAATATGTGCATCGCCAAAAGTGTGAATAAAATCACCCTCTTCAAGGTTAGTTACCTGAGCCATCATTTTCAGGAGCAGTGAATAGGATGCAATATTAAATGGAACCCCAAGAAACAAATCTGCACTTCTCTGGTATAATTGCAGACTAAGCTTACCGTCTGCCACATAAAACTGGAAGAAAGCATGGCAAGGAGGTAGATTCATATTAGAAAGATCTGCAACATTCCATGAACTCACAATTAATCGTCTTGAGTCAGGATTGTTTTTTATATCATTCACCACCCGTGAAATCTGATCTATATGACCTCCGTTATAGTCTGGCCAAGAGCGCCACTGATAACCGTATATATGACCGAGGTCACCATTTTCTTCAGCCCACTCATCCCATATACGTACACCATTATCATTCAAGTATTTTATATTGGTATCTCCCTTCAGGAACCAAAGTAATTCGTATATAATTGATTTCAGACTAAGTTTTTTTGTCGTAAGTACCGGAAACCCGTCACTCATGCTATACCGGCTTTGATGTCCGAATATGCTGATAGTTCCTGTGCCTGTTCGGTCTTCTTTTTTAACCCCTTCGTCAAGCACTCTTTGTAATAAATCAAGATATTGTTTCATATTTTCGTTTTGTCCTTTTATCTAATTAACTATAATCAGAGATGAGTATTTTAAATAATTACTCAGATTTCAGTAACAGACAAAAATAACTGTTTTTTTCCTGAGTACAAGTTTAAGTTGCAACATAATATTTTATGAGTTTTGTGATCAATTTTCAATCCATGGATTGTACGTTGGTGTAACTCGATAAAAAATACCATTGGTTATTGTCAATTTAAATGTGTTTTTTTTGTTTGAAAATTCCATTATTTGTAAAACTATAAATGCTGTGTAACATTTCAAAAATAAATTATTATATGAATAAACAAAAAGTAGTTTTGGTATTAACGTTTTTAGTGTCAACTATTACGATTATTGCACAAATTAATTCTCCTTCAGCTTATCCTGATAGAGTGATACTTAATTTAACAGATAGTCCGTCTACATCAGTAGCAGTTACCTGGCGAACTGATGTGTCGGTTATTGAGGGGTATTGCGAAATACAGTCCGCATCAGATGGTCCAGTAAGCAGAGAAAACTCTAAAACGTTTAAAGCTAAAACTACCTTAACAAATCATTTATATGGAGAAGAGCCGGTACTTGAAGCAAATCAACATTCGTTTGTGCTTACTGATCTTACGCCAGATGAAAAGTATCTGTATAGAGTTGGCTCAGGTGAATATTGGAGCGAGTGGTATGAGTTTAAGGCACCTGCCAATGAAGGTAAATTCTCTTTTATATACCTTGGTGACTCTCAGAGCGACTTAAAGTCTCAATGGTCCAGAGTGATACGTTCTGCATATCGACATGCACCTGAAAGTGAATTCATACTAAGTAGTGGCGACCTGATAAATAGAGCTGGGAGAGATTTGGAGTGGCATGAGTGGTTTTACGCCGATTCTTTTATTTATAGTATGATACCACAAGTTATGACTCCGGGAAATCATGAGTATAAAGATATGGTGCTTGATCAGCATTGGAATACACAGTTTACACAGCCAACAAATGGACCAAAAGGTTTAGAAGGAACATGTTTTGTAGTAGATCACAATAACATGAAATTTATTATTATAGACTCAGCTGTTGAATCTGAGTTGAGATATGAATATGGCAATAAGCTTGAAGCTCAAAAAGTTTGGTTGGATTCTGTTTTGCAATCAAACGCTAAAGAGTGGGTTATAGTTTCCACGCATCTTCCATTCTATTCTCCTAAAGAAAATAGAGATAATAAGTACCTTCGTGATAACTTTCAGCCTATACTTGAGAAATATAAAGTTGATTTGGTGCTTTCGGGACACGATCATTCTTATGGAAGAGGTAGATATACAGATAATCCTGAAAATAATCACAAAGTAATGTATGCTGTCTCAGTTAGCGGTCCTAAAATGTATGAAGCAGGAGACAAGGACTGGATGGAGCGCTCAGGTGCATTTAAACAACTATATCAGATCATTACTATAGATGACAATGTTTTACAGTTTGAGTCTTTTACAGCCGAAGGAAAACTCTTTGATAGCTTTACATTAATAAAGTAATTGAATCATCTACGATTAAATCGTTCCATAATTTCACGCCAAGTTGTAATTATTATATCATATTCCTGTAAGAACTGAATCACTTCAGAATCAGAAAACATTTCTGCTTCCCATGCTCGTTGTTGCCAAGAACCAGTTATACTCTTCATATTTTCTGTCTCAAATGAAGGGTGGAATATTATTTCTGTCAGACCCGGCTCAAGTGAGTTTACATAACTAAAGAAATTAGATTTAACATTTTCGTAGCTATCACCTTTAGGTACACTGCCAAAATTATCCAATAGAGGTAAATTATATTCATTCAACATTTCTATAACATCTTTACCAATAGGATATCCTTCTGATCTGTAAAAAGCAGCCACTTTTGGATTTGAAAGGTCAATAGCATTAGCAGGAATTTTATACTCTTCAGCAATATCAAGTAAAACTTTTAAAAAACTTGCAGATCCGTAAAGTGTTCCCATATGAGTGTCTATATGTGTTGGCATGTAACCCAAGTCAATCATCTTATTAATTTGTGCCCTTGTCTCTAGTTCTATCTCTTGATAAGTAGCGTTATTTACAGTTTCTAAAACGCTTCTCCATATCTTCCCGTCCGGGTCTATTAGTCCTGGCACTTTACTATGATCAGCAACAGGAGACCATCTCCATGTTTTCCATTCACTAGTATGAGTGAGATGCACACCGATATCTGCTT
Organism: Fermentimonas sp.; assembly: GCA_028709385.1. Taxonomy (GTDB): domain Bacteria; phylum Bacteroidota; class Bacteroidia; order Bacteroidales; family Dysgonomonadaceae; genus Proteiniphilum. Next base: position 385 of record JAQVXD010000015.1, on the reverse strand, counting down.
TAGATACTTCTTTTACCCATTGTATGAATTCGGTTGAAAAATCACATGGCATCATTACAGCACCAGATAAAATATAATTATTCTTAATATAAAACTTACCTGCCTCATTTGCTTCATTGCTCATACCCAAATCGTCCATGTGAAGAAGAAGAACTTTCTTGCCTTTAGGAAATCCTAGTTTCTCAGCGTTAGTCTCTCCATGACTATTTTCTTTAACCCATTCTGGCATGAATGAAACATGTTTGATGGTTTTACCCACCGGTGTATGATGAGAATATGTAACATGTACTCGTCCATCTTTACCCTGAATAGCCGATGGATAAGAGAATCTGCCTTCACCTTTTGGCTCGTATTCAAGATAGCGTTTCCATTTCCAAGTTAACCC
>JAQVXD010000002.1 GCA_028709385.1 Fermentimonas sp. | reverse complement strand
AAAAGTACATTTCTAATTTTAATCTTGTTTTTTTTATCCTGTGCTGAAAGACAGCAAAAACCTATTTATGCTAATAATGATGAAATTCTTATTATTGATAAAATGGACTGCTGGAAAAGTGTCGAGGCTGAATCTTTGTTAACAAGTATGGCTCTTGCCCAAGACAATTCAAGTAAGAAATGGAAAAAGTGGCGCAGTTTAAATGATGATGTAAAGGTAAAGGGGAGAAAAAGCTTAAGGAATGATACACTGTTTATAGACATAATAAGAAATGATTCTATATATAAGCACATGCTTACACATCGTCAAATCCTATCTAATAAAATCAAAAACTATTCGAGTAAAATACCATTTTTCCAAAAAGAGATAAATAAAATATCAAACGATATAATAGAGTATAACTACAATAGAAAAGATGAGTGGGGCTTATATCTTTCAGCTAAAGATTTTTTTATACCATATGATAAGTTTTATAGTAATTACAGTGACTATCTAAAAGATGGATATTCGTTAGTTGAGAATGCGAACGTAAAAGAATCATACATACTCGAATTTAATGATATACTAAAACAGATAGAGGTTTTAGATAGAAAGCTGTGGATGATGAAACACTTTGAATCGGCTAAGATAGAAGTAGAAAAGGAGTTTACTGAGCAGAAGAGAAAACAGGAAATAGATTCACTTTTTAAAGATTGAAATAAAGAATGAGATTCCTGTCAGACATGAGAAATCGAATCAAGAGTTTAAGTAGAGATACAACGCAATGTCCAAAGACTTTTTTTTAGCGGTTCTCGGTCATTTTACTTAAATAATTGCTTAAAATCATTAACAAAAAAAATTGAAACAATGGCAGAAGGTTTAATTATTGCACTTTTTATTGGATTAATTCCTGCGATGATTGCAAAACAAAAAGGCAGGAACTTTTTAGGTTGGTGGATTTATGGGTTTGCACTTTTCATTATTGCGTTACCACATTCACTGCTACTGAAAACTGACAAAGACACACTTGAAAAACAGCAATTGGATGACGGTATGAAGAAATGTCCGTACTGCGCAGAAATGGTAAAGAGTGAGGCTTCGGTTTGTCGGTACTGCCACAAGGATTTACTTTTAAATTCGCAAGCAGAACCAGAAGATTCTCTAATGAAAGAATGGTTAAAAAATAATTCTGGCAAGACTTTAAATGATTATTATAGAGAAGCAAATAAAATTAAAAAGTAGACGAATATCACAACAGAAGCTAACGACGACGACATAACTTCCAAAAAAATATAGATACTTATAAAAAAACAGATCCGTTTCTCAATAAAAATAATCTAACGTTAAGTAAAAGAGACTTTTAATTCAATTATTCACCAATTATTAAAAATTTATAATTATGAACCAAATCGTTTTAGATTTTAATGGGGATTTATTAGTACTACCGTTTAGTATTTCTACAATGCAAGTGTTTTCTCTTGAAGGAGTCAAGTTTAGTTATAAGAACCAGATGTACCATGTAGTAGATAAAGTAATCAATGGAGTTGAAGCCCTACATGTGATGTACGCTGAATGGGATAAAAAAGAAGCCCTAGCAGAAACAATGGATGTATTTTTCAAGATGAAAAAAATTTAAAATGTTTTCAAACCAACAATAATTTGTTGCACCTTGTTTTCTTGATGCTGTTGTTTTATGGTGATGGCATGTAGATGTTTGCTGTATGATTTGATTCATTTTGTACATTTAATGCTCTTTAGACTATGTGGTACGGATGTTCTGAATAAATTAATTAAGGTGCTCCAAAGATGGTATGCTACAAATTATAATATTACGACTAGCAACAATCAAAACGTATCTGGAAACATTGACAATAAAAGCGTAAAATATGCCTTTGCAGGCACAAAATGCACACACGGTGCACACAGATTTATAATTACAATAAAAAAAGCACCCATCATTTTAGTGATAAGTGCTTTATAATCAGGAGAGTGATCCGAGCGGGATTCGAACCCACGACCCACAGCTTAGAAGGCTGTTGCTCTATCCAGCTGAGCTACCGGACCATTCTTTTTTATTCAGGATGCAAAAATACTGCATTTATCAGAATAAAAAAAATATTATTTGAAATGAATGTGATTTATAATATTCCCTGAGCCATCATTGCCTTGGCAACTTTCATAAATCCTGCAATATTTGCTCCTTTTGGATAATTTATGTAACCATCACTTTCGGTTCCGTATTTTACACAGTTTTCATGAATATTGCCCATTATCCATTTTAGCTTCTCGTCTACTTGCTCTGATGGCCAACTAAGTCGTTCGGAGTTTTGTGTCATTTCGAGACCTGATACAGACACTCCCCCTGCGTTGGCAGCTTTGCCCGGTGCATAAAGTATTTTATTTTCTAAGAAAATATCGATTGCTTCAGGGGTGCTGGGCATATTTGCACCTTCTGAGACTGCAAATACTCCGTTCTTGATAAGCATCTCTGCATCCTGCTGATCTATTTCGTTTTGCGTGGCAGATGGGAGTGCAATATCCCCTTTCTCACCCCATGGACGTGCTCCGGGAACATATTTACAACCAAATTCCTCTGCATATTCACGAATTCTTCCCCTGTAGAGATTCTTTAAATCCATAACAAATTGCAGCTTCTCTTCATCAATACCCTCAGGATCATAAATATATCCGTCTGAATCTGATAATGTAACAGGTATCGCTCCAAGCTGTATGAGCTTCTCACATGTATATTGTGCTACGTTGCCCGAACCTGATACAATACATTTTTTGCCTTTGATATCAATATTCCTGGTCTTGAGCATTTCCAGAAGAAAATATACATTGCCGTAACCTGTTGCTTCGGGGCGTATAAGTGATCCTCCGAATTCGCGACCTTTACCTGTAAATGTTCCTGTAAATTCTCCAGCAAGTTTCTTATATTTACCAAACATATAACCAACTTCACGTCCTCCAACTCCTATATCACCGGCAGGGACATCAGTGTCAGGACCTATAACTCGCCACAATCCTTCTACAAAAGCTTGACAGAAACGCATTATTTCAGCATCTGACTTTCCACGGGGAGTGAAATCGGATCCTCCTTTGGCACCTCCCATTGGCAAAGTGGTTAATGCATTTTTGAATGTCTGCTCGAAGGCAAGAAATTTAAGTATTGATGGTGATACAGATGCATGGAAACGTATTCCGCCTTTGTAAGGACCGATTGCGTTATTATGCTGCACTCGGTAGCCCATATTAGTGTGTACTTTGCCTTGATCGTCAGCCCAAGTTACTCTGAAAGTATGTATTTTGTCGGGGATTATTAGCCGCTCTATTAGATTTGCTTTTTCAAACTCAGGATGTTCATTATATACATCTTCTATTGACTCTACTACCTCTTCAACAGCCTGAAGATATTCAGGCTCGTTTGGGAAACGCATTTTCACTGAATTGATTACATCTGATGATTTCATTTTTAAATTACTTTATTACGGCTTTTATTTAGCCCCTGTTGTTTAAACACATTAATCAAATAATCATTTTGAAATACAAAGTTAGATATTTATTTCTATTTCTAAAATATTTCAACTATAAATGTGTTTTTTGTCACAATTACCGCTATTTCTTGAGACTTTTGTAAACAGGGATAAATACGATGGCTCCTGACATAATTATAGAAGCAATTGTGAAAGCCGTTAATTCTGCATACAAAAGAATGTAAACAACTAATACAATCCACAAAATAATTATGGATGCTATTTGAGATTGTGAAAGTTTTTTTCTTGCCATAGCGTAAAGATAGATATTTCCTTTAAAATTTTTTGATATAATGTTACAATTGACAAACTTTTAATGTTGACTTTTACTACATTTAAGTTAAGTTACTGTTAAACTACAAGCGAAATGTTTTACCTTTGTGTCTGTTATAAAATCTACAAATTTATATCAATGGACTCAATTTATTTGATTATTGTAATTGTTTTGCTTGGCTTGGCAATTCTGGACCTGATTGTTGGAGTATCTAATGATGCTGTAAATTTTCTGAATTCGAGTATCGGTTCTAAAGTGGCTCCTGTAAGAGTAATATTTGCAGTTGCTGCTCTCGGTATTCTTCTTGGTACAATGTTTTCAAGCGGAATGATGGAGATTGCACGCAGTGGGGTATTCTATCCAGAGAAATTTACCTTTCCGGCAATAATGATGCTGTTTTTGGCTGTTATGCTGACTGATATTATTTTACTTGATCTCTTTAATACTTTCGGACTACCGACTTCAACAACAGTCTCTCTTGTATTCGAACTATTGGGTGCAGCAGTTGCAGTAGCACTTTTTACGATTTGGACTACTGAAACAGGTGATAGCCTTGGTGAGTTTATTAATAGCGGCAAGGCTCTTGCAATTATTGGCGGAATTTTTATTTCGATAGCAATTGCTTTCATAGTCGGTTCGATAATAATGTATTTTTCACGCCTTTTATTCTCTTACAAATACAAAAAGCCGTTTAAGTATCTTGGAGCACTATGGGGAGGTATTGCACTTACTGCAATCACTTATTTTGCTATATTTAAAGGCCTTAAAGGGAGTGTATTGGTTTCAACCGACCTTCTTGCTTTTCTTGAAAATAACATGAGTACTGCATTGCTATATGCACTGATAGGTTGGACTCTTTTTATGGCTTTATTGCAGCATGTATTCAGGGTTAAAATTCTGAATGTAATTGTGCTGGTTGGTACAGCTGCACTTGCTATGGCTTTTGCAGGGAACGACCTGGTTAATTTCATCGGTGTCTTTATGGCAGGTTTCGATTCATTTCAAATTGCACAAGGAGTTGCTGCATCAGGTGGAGATGTAAACACTTTATATATGGGTAGGTTAGCTGAACCGGTTGTTGCCAATGTTGGGTGGCTGCTTGGTGCGGGAATAATAATGGTTCTTGCACTATTGTTTTCAAAAAAGTCACGCACTGTAACAGAAACTGAAGTCAATCTGGCACGTAAAGGTGAAGGTATAGAACGTTTTTCATCATCTCCTTTGTCACGTTCAATAGTTAGAGGCAGCCTTAACATCAGTAAATCAATAAGTAAAATAACCCCTGAACCAGTAAAAAGATTTATTGACAAAAGGTTTGAACCGGTTGAGCTGGAAAATAAGGCTTCTTTTGACTTAATAAGAGCCTCTGTCAACCTGACTATTTCTGCAATGCTTGTCTCCCTTGGAACCTCATTAAAATTACCTCTTTCCACAACTTATGTGACTTTTATGGTAGCTATGGGTACATCTCTTGCTGACCGTGCATGGGGCAGAGATAGTGCTGTTTATCGCATAAACGGTGTGCTTACAGTGGTTGCAGGATGGCTATTAACCGCTTTAATTGCTTTTACTGTTTCAATGCTAGTCGGCTTCTTTCTGATGTGGGGAGGTAAAATTGCAATTGCGATTATGTTGCTTTTTGTTGCTTTTATGCTGTTTAAGTCAGGTAAACTTCATACAAAAAGAAAATCTAAAGAAGAGCAGCAGCAACAAGTTTTATCAACCAAAGATCAATTGATTGCATCATGCAATAAAGATGTGCATCTTGTATTGGATAAAACCCTTTTCATTCTCAGAAAAGTAATTGACGGACTGAATGATGAAAACAGAAAATCAGCCCGTAAAGCTATGAATGAAGCACTTGAATTGTATGAAATATTTAAGGATAAGCGTGATTATGAGGTAGTACCTACTTTGGAAAGCATTCAAATTAATGCATTGGATCTTGAACAAGAATACGTTCAACTGGTTGATTATTCATATGAGCTAACTAAATCATTAAAAGCGATTACCGAATCAACGTTTAATTACATCAACAATAATCACTCTGCATTCTCTAAAGAACAGATTGATGATTTAAAGGTGATTTACAATACTCTAACGGATGTTTTCAGTGGTTACACCCAAATGGAGAAATCAGGAGATTATACTCAATTTAGTAAGGTGACCAGTTTAAGAGATTTTATTCTTGAGCTTAATCCAAAATTGACAAAACGCCAGATTAAAAGGGTAAAAGAAGGGCTTTCAAGTACTCGCAACAGCATACTTTTCCTTAACTTGGTAAATGAGTCCAAGATAGTAACATTGCAATCAGGTAATCTGATGAAGTCGCATCGTAATTTCAGGGAGCAGTCTTCTAAACAATTGGGCACTATGATTGGCGCAAAGGAGATTATAAAGATGCAACATTAAATCTGTAGATAACAAACAGAGTTAAATTTATATAGCAAATAGCCCCACTGCAAAAGCAGAAGGGGCTATTTTATTTCTAGAAAATTACTTCAGATATAAGTTGAGTAAAATTATTTTTGAAGTAAACCGATGTTTAAATTTTGATTTTTATTAAGAACTACTTCTAAAGATACCGGTTCGTAAGAAATTAATTCTACAACCATTTGGTATTTTCCGGGAGTTACATCACTTATAAAAAAATTACCATCTAAATCAGAGTAATATTTCTTACCGTCTACCACTATTGTTGCACCTGCAAGTGTTTCTTTGTTCTTTTCATCTACAACAGATCCCGAAAGTTGTAACGTATTTACATTTTCTACAAGGGCAACCGACTCGCTTTCCTTTTCTTTTTTGTTGTTGCTTTTATTTGTTTCTGCAAAAGCAGTAACTGAAATCAGCAACGATGCTGCAAGAACTAAAACAGTTTTCATCAGATTATTATACTTTTAATTGTTTAATTCACACAAAGGTAAGTACATAATTGTTGTAAACCTGTTACGAAACTGTGAAGTTTTTGTTAAGTTTAAGTTACAATAATTACAGTGATTTAATACCTCTTTTCATCTATAAGTTCACCATTCTCGTCCCACATACGCCAAATTCCTGTCTTGTCGCCATTGTAGTAGTTCATCTCATATCTCTGAGTTCCCAGTTCGTCCCATATACGCCAAGTACCGTGTTTTGCTCCGTTACGGTACTCTGCTTCTGAAATAAGTTGACCTGACACATCATATGATCGCCAAATGCCATGAAGTTTGCCATCCTTATAAGATCTGACTTCCTGAGGTTTTCTGTTTTCGTAGAAAACAATATAAGGACCCTCAATAAGACCATTTCTGATCTGCATCTCAAGTTTTAAGGTATTGTTATCGTAATATTCACGATAATCACCTGTAAAAAGCTCAGTTTGATTCCTGTCACGATAATAAATACCGTCTGTTTGATACAGCTGCGTTGTTTTCTGCGGTTCCTGTGCAGGTAATACCATCACCATGGCTAGCAGGAATGTTAATGTGCATATTTTTTTAAACATAATATCATCAGTTAAAATTAAACGTACATGACAAATATACTGAAAAAAGTGCCCGTATATTTAACCTGGACACTTTTTAAAATATAATTTAGTACGAGTGAACAAAATTAGAATTCATAACCTGTCCAGCTGAATATATCAGTTGCACAACCAGTGTTTGCTTCTGCTTCAGTTACTAAAGCTGTACCGTTAATCTTTTCTCCGGTAATAGCAGTTGTTAGTTTATTTGTAATGCTGATAGTTGTTTCAGGATCACCATTACCTTTGCCGTCTTTCACATCGATTAGATCTTTTGCCTGACCCTGGCCGATAACCAATGCATTTTGGATAGTAGCTTTAGCACCACGGCGAACTTTAATGACGTCGTGCATATATTTACCCTCTTCTGTACTTACTGCAAGTCGAAGATCGATTGTCATATTTTTAACAGTGAAATCAGACTGGCCGGTTTGAACTGGATTGTTACCATCCAGGTTTCCATCAGCTTCAATTCCGCGTGGATCTGATTCGGAACTTACATATCCCGTTTGCCAGACTCCATAAGCATTCTCCAGTGTACCGCTGTAACCTTGTGTAAAATCGAACATATCATCATCAGGATCTACCGCAAGAAGGTTCTTAACATTAACTGAACCACCGAAGAATTCAACAGCATCATCTGCACCATAAGGAATGAAAACATTCTCAATTTTAGTACCGTTACCTACACCGTTTAAAGTAAGACCGTTATGCTCAACATCAGCGTCAGAACGGGCACCTGTATATTCAAGTTTCAGGTAAGTAATTGAACCTGAGTTGTCATTAGCGACTGATCCACCGTACTTATGATCAGCATTAATCTCAGTTGCACCTTCTGTACCGCCTGCAAGTGGAGCTTTACCATTTATGATAAGTCCTCCCCAGTGACCCTGTGTGGCATTGTCTTTATCAGCAGTAATAGTAACAGGAGCAGCTGCTGTACCGTTAATATTAATTTTACCGCCTCTTAGTACAAGAATATACTTATCAAATCCCTCTTCTGCTTTTATCACAGTTCCTGCGGGAATATTTAATGTACCACCATCTTGAATAATAACCGGACCGGTTAATAAATATTCAACACTTGCATCAAGGGTTCTAGCCTCTGCAATTGTACCTACTAATTCCTTATCTTCTTCTTTAGGAACTTCTTTTTCATCCGTATCATCATCACAGGATGTTAACACAAACGGTGTCATCATCGCTGCAAACATTAAAAAACCAAATAAAACTTTTTTCATCATGTTGATAATTAATTGAATAAATAGTATTATTTTATGTATTCTGTATTTTTAAAACTCATAACTAATACCAAGACTAATATTTTGACCTTTCTTAAATTCGTTAAGAATTACTTTATCGTCAGAGACACTGCTTTCCCTTGATAACCTGTAAGCTGAATTTAGAAGATTAGATGCATTAAGCTTAAGGGATAAATGTCTGTTTAAACTGTATGTAGCAGCAAAATTCAGCGTTGGTACACCCTCTTCCATTATATCTTTAAAACCTGTTGCACCAACTGTATGAATGCGGTCGCTGAAATAATTTAAAATCAGTGAAGCAACAAAGTTTTTCTCTCCTTGAGTGTAGTGATAAGAGATATCTGCATTTGTAAGAAGAGGAGATGCGCCTTCAAGACCACTGTTTCTTGGCTCAGTATTTAAAATATCCAGCAGCATATCAGTATGAATATATGATGCATTTAATCCAACCGATAACCTGTTCATTCGTTCACGTGGTGTATCAAAGCGATTGAAAATATTCTTTCTTAATTCGAATTCGATTCCTCCTACAACAGCATGATCGCTGATATTGTCATAAGTAAGCAATCCTGCAGAATTGGCTTGATCCACTCGTCCGATTGGTCTTTCGATATATTTATAAAACCCGGTTACAGACAGTAGTTCACCTGGACTCAAATAATAATCCCACTTAAGATCAATATTATAATTGTCTGATAGTTTAATGTTAGGGTTACCCTGGCTTGCAAAAGAAATACTTACATACTGATAAGGAGAAATCTCTTTTGATTGAGGTAAAGTGTATGTTTTACTTGTCCCTAATCGTAAACTGTTTTTATCGTTTAAATCATATTTCAGGTTTAAGCTTGGAAGAAAATAAGCTGTATCTATGGCTACTTCTCCGGCAGTTGTATGAGCAACATCATAAGATACCGATAGATCTACCTTATCCATTCTTAAACCGATATTTGCAGTAAGATTTTGAGTAAGCTGATAAGAAGCTTCTCCAAACACTGAATGAATATTTTTAGAAACATCGTAAGAGTTAGTTCTCCCGGTAGTCATGCTTAATGTGCCGTTACTGAGGCTGTTTTCGTATAATTCGTCAAGAGAAAGACCTTCAATAGAAAATGGAGGCATACCAAGAGGACTGAAATTATATTCCACAGCTTTAAACTCGTCATTTACAAAACGACCGGTATACCCGATTGATAAATTTGAGTTTTCAGATCCAAAACGGTCTAACAGGCTGTATGTTAATGCAACTTTCGGAATTATATCTCTGTTTTTAAGCTCAGAAAAGAATCTTTTATTCCTGTTACTCCTTGTAAGATTGTAGGTATCATTTTCGGCAAGCGAAAAATAGTTTTCTCGACGGTCAGGCTCAAGTCCTTTAACTGTATTGTAAGAAATTCCTGCATCCAGCTTAAGCGAATTTGTCAGAAGCCAGTCCGTCATAAGTTGATTTACAATAAGGAGATTATCATTAGTCTGCTGCCTTATTACAATACCCATGTCGTCAAGAGCTCCCTGATGACGTTCTGAATTGAGTCCGCTGTAGCTACCTACAGACTGGTCATTTGCATGAATCAGCATAAAATTATAATGAAGATTGTGCTTTTTGTTTATGCCGAACATTAAATTACTCAAAAGCAGCTGATTTGTATTCTGAGAATACTTGTCACCATTCTGATCTTGCCAGATATTTCCGATTGTGTTAGCATTGCGAACAATTTCCTCTGTATATGAGTAATCAGTACTATGAGAAGCTACCCCATAAAAGGAAAGAGGATTTTTATTTTTCCCCAGTTTAAAGGATTTACCTCCGGATAAACCGTAACTGTGATTCATTGGAAGCGAAACCTCACCCGGATCAAGGCTATTAGCAAAATCATATTGATTATCTGAAGGTCTGTTATTGTTCGCAAATCCAAAATAATCTGAACCATCCTGCCTGAGAAAATCTTTCCCGACGGCTGCACTGTTCAAACCTCCTGACAGATCAACTACAAGCTCATAATCATTTAATAGCTCTTTTGATGATATATCAATTACAGCGCCTCCTACATCAGAATAACTACTTCCGCTGAAAACCTTGTTTACACCAATATTCTGAATAATATCAGTACCAAAAAACTCAAGTGCAATGTTTTTATATTCAGGATCTTCAGAAGGAATTGGGAAACCGTTAAGAAGGGTGGCATTATATCGGTCTCCAAGACCTCTTACGAAAACATTCTTTACTCCTTCCTGACGTGAAATGCCGGAAATCTGCGCAACTGCTGCCTTAGCGTCACCAATACCTTTTCGTGAAAGCTCACGCGAACCTACAGCTTGAGTTGAAACAAGTGCCTGGCGTTGCTCCATCAGAAGAATATTCTCGCTTTCGCGATTCACTCGTGCAACAATTTCCACCTCCTGGAGACTAATCTCATCAGAAGACAGCTCAAAATCGAGAACAGTTTCTTTGTTACTTTCTACTACAACCCCACTGTGTGTTTGTTGATTATATGAAACATAAGAAACTATAAGAGTGTGAGTACCAGCTGCAACGTTCTGAATTACATAATTACCGTCTAAGTCGGCCGCAGCTCCGTTAGTTGTTCCCTCAACCAGTACAGATGCACCAATAAGAGGTTCGTTGGTCTTTGCATCTGTTATTTTTCCTTTGATTATACCTGTCTGTGCTATTGAAGTAAACGAAACAGCAAGAAGAAACAATAATACGGACAGTTTTGAAATTACAAATCTATATGCCACAAAATTAATATTAATAGTATTTTACGGCACAAAGGTCTATTATAAATGTTACAAACCTGTTAAGCAACAGTTACATTATTGTTAAGTTTTAAGTCAATAAAAAAACGGAGCGTCTGCCCCGTTTTACATTATCAATATCTTTGCTTTTTTCCCTTCTTTTTCTTGTTCTTACCGAAACCATAGCTCTCCTCTTTTTTTCTCCCGAAACTTTTTTTGGAATTATTACTTTCAGCGTCCTGTGCAAACTGTACTAATAACTTCCTATCTTCAAGATGCATTCCTTTAAATGTGCTTACTACCTTAGGTGCAACATCTTCAGGAACTTCGAAGAATGAGAAGTTTCTCATCAGATCTATTTTCCCGATTGGAACTTTTCCTTTAACATTCTCGTTTATGAAACCCATTAACACAGCAGGGTTGATACCATCCATTTTTCCCACATTAATAAATAACCTGGAATAACCTTTTTCAGGTTCACGTGATACATTCCCATTCCTGTTAGTCTGTCGCCCACGTTCGCCCTTACCTCTTCTTGAATAAGCATCATCCGGTTCATAAATCTCTTCAGCTTCCTGATAGTATTCAATCAGTCGGTTAAATTCCAGTGATACAATACGTTTAATTATGTCTTCTTTTTCCAGCCATTCGAGCTTACGAAATATTGATGGCAGTAAACGCTCAATCTCCTCTTCATTTACCTTTACTTTCTCAATTTTATCAACAAAATTGAAAAGTTGCTTTTCACAGATAACATCTCCTTTAGGAATCTCACGCTTTTCGAACTCCTTATTAATCTGTTTCTCAATTTGTAAAATTTTACCTCTCTCTTTTGTATGAATTATAGATATAGAGGTCCCTGCTTTTCCTGCCCTGCCGGTTCTTCCGCTTCTGTGTGTATAACTTTCGGTATCATCAGGCAGACTGTAATTAATTATATGTGATACATCATCTACATCAAGTCCGCGTGCTGCAACATCTGTTGCAACAAGCAACTGAAGATTATGGTTTCTGAATTTACTCATTACCAGATCGCGCTGAGCCTGAGAAAGATCACCATGCAGTGAATCTGCATCATAACCATCCTGCATGAGCTTATCTGCAATTTCCTGAGTATCTTTTCGGGTTCTGCAGAATATGATTCCGTATATATTAGGGTAATAGTCAACTATTCTCTTTAGTGCAAGATATCTGTCTTTAGCATGTACCACATAATAGATATGTCGTACATTTTGCGCTCCCTCATTTTTTCTGCCGATAGTTATTTCCATCGGGTCTTTCATATATTTGCCTGTAATTCTCTGAATTTCTTTTGGCATTGTAGCTGAAAACAGAAGCATACTCCTATTTTCAGGTACATACGAAAGTATTTCATTAAGATCCTCTGTGAATCCCATATTAAGCATTTCATCCGCTTCATCAAGTACAACAGTATGTACATTTGAAAGAGAAACAGTCTTACGCTTTATAAGGTCTAATAATCTACCGGGAGTAGCCACAATAATATGAACACCCCTTTTGAGAGTTCGTATCTGACTTTCTATACTTGATCCGCCATAAACAGGTAGAATTTTTATATCTTCCACATATTTTGAATAGTCTGCAAGATCTCCTGCAATCTGAAGACACAGCTCTCTGGTGGGACAAAGGATTAATGTCTGTGGTGAAAGGTCTTTTATTACAGTCTTCTGGATAATTGGTATACCAAAAGCTGCCGTTTTGCCTGTCCCTGTTTGTGCAAGTGCAATTATATTCCTTGTTTGATTTAACAACTGAGGTATTACCTCTGTTTGCACGGGCATTGGTTGTTCGTAGCCCAACTCTGTCAGAGCCTGCGCTATCTCGGGTGAAACACCCAGTTTTTTAAATTCGCTCATTTTTTATAAATTAATTTGTGGGTATTGATATTTCTCTTTACTCCACATAGCCAGTCATTTATAAAGATGAGAGAAAACTCAATTACGATTAGTGTTTGAAGGGCGCTGATTATTTGTTTGATAAATATATAGTTGAATGTTAAGATAACCCCGTTTTATATTGCGACTTTTTTAAACACCCTTTTTTAAAACGGCTGCAAAGGTATGAAAATAAATTGAATAAGAAGCAGAGTAGATAAAAAAATCAGAAATTATATAGAAGATATTTTCTTAACAGGCTCCTTTTTCCGCTTGTGACTCTGAGTTCTTTTTCGAGGTAAGCATCTACAGACCCATATTTATTATTAATATGATCTGTTACATAATTAAGGTATGCACGGTTTACTGAAAGCATTGCCGTAACAGCCTCCTGCAGTGTTTCAGGAAGATTTTGCGCATCTATCTGAGACTTCGCCGGGTCGATTAGTTTATTAGACAACATATAATCCTGCTCTAAAGATTCTTGCGGAACACCAATAGCATATAAAATAAAATATGATGCCAGACCGACTCCATCTTTTCCCAAAGATCCGGATAATAACACAGGATAATTGGCATCATTTGTCATAATATCAAACATCTCACCAAATTGCTCCTTATGATTTTCTACAATATCAACATATGATTCCTGAACATATCTGATAGCATCGCTTCTGTCAAAATCATCATCCAATAATTGAGCATCCAGTTTATCAGCATCCATTGGTGATAAAGGAAGTGCAATTTTTCTTATAGAAGGATGTATTAATATAGGATATCTTGAAGAAGTTTTTTCAGATCTGAAATCAATAATTGTTTTAATATTCAGTCTGCGTATTTTCTCCTGGTCATAAAGTGTGGCGCTGCTTAGGTCTGCAGATCTGTATATCTGCCCCCATTTAATTTGTCTGTCGTCAGTTGTAAAATATCCTCCGATATCTCTGAAGTTTTTAATATTATTCATATCGATTACCCGATTTGCAACAACACCTGATTGAACTCCTGCTGTGCGCAATATGAAATATTCTCTGAGACCGGAGCCTGTGGGATTCAATTTCAAAACCTGGTTTGCTATTTTTGTAGAGGTAACCGGAGTAAAACTTGTTATGGAACTATCAGAAAGTGATGAGTAAATATCTATATCACCTTCCTGATCAGGGCTAACCTCCCATTTAAGCAGAAAATCTCCTTTAGGATCTTTTTCCACTACAGAAGTGATTTTTACCGTTGACATACAGGAATTTGCAACGACAATCACTGATAACAGAAGATATATTGAATATAGTTTCTTCACCATCGACATAAAATACAAACAAATGTAGTAAAAAGAATGTTCTAAATTAAAAACTTCCTTTGCGTATTAACAATATATAAATATTCGTTTTTCTTTTTAATATTATATCTACTAGGCTGTTAAGACAAAAATCAAAGTTATTGATAAAATGTTGATAAGTTGTAAATCAAATGTGCAAAGAAATTGATAAATAAATTTGGATTAATCAAAACATCCTTAGTTAAAATAATTTTACATATACCCAATAAAATAAAGCTTTATTTAGCTTCGAGATTTCACTCTCTTTTCAACAGAGGTTTGTAACAAAAAAGAAAATAATTATTAACTTTGCAAAGTATAAACAGTTTATGATAACATTGATAATCATCACAAAATTAAAAAGTTATACAAAAACAAATTGTTGATAACTGTTGATAACTTTAATATAAAAGTTAATAACTTCTTATCATCACTAATTCATAAAAAGATATCTACAGTATCAACAGGCTATCATCATCATCATATATCTTTTTAATTTTAAACTTTATATAATAATAAATAGATTATGACAAAAGAAGAAACTATTCAAAATATAGTCAGATTAAAAAAAGAAAAGAATGCTATTATTCTGGCACACTACTATCAGGAGTCTGATATACAGGATATTGCCGATTTTGTAGGTGACAGTCTTGCACTTGCTCAATGGGCTGCTAAAACAACTGCTGATATAATTGTATTATGCGGAGTTCATTTCATGGGAGAAACAGCTAAAATTTTAAGTCCTGACAAACGGGTATTTATTCCTGACATGAAAGCCGGTTGTTCACTTGCTGACAGTTGTCCGGCAGATGAATTCGGGAAATTTATAGAAGACCATCCGGGACATACTGTATTATCTTATGTAAATACAACAGCTGCTGTTAAGGCTCTTACAGATATTGTAGTTACATCTACAAACGCTAAACATATAGTTGATTCTCTCCCGGCAGATGAAAAAATAATATTCGGACCGGATAAAAATCTTGGTGACTATATAAATAAGCTTACAGGCAGAAATATGCTTTTATGGGAAGGGGTATGCCACGTACATGAGCAGTTTTCACTTGTAAAAATACTGGAACTTAAGGAAAAGTATCCAGAAGCACTACTTCTTGCTCATCCCGAATGCCCTAAATATTTACTTGAAATTGCAGATCACGTTGGCTCAACATCTTCTATATTGAAGTATGCAACTACATCTGATAAAAAACAATTTATAGTTGCCACAGAAGCTGGTATTCTACATCAGATGCAAAAAGAAAATCCGGATAAACTGTTTATTCCTGCTCCTCCCGAAGATTCAACATGTGCTTGTAATGAATGTTTCTACATGAAAATGAATACTTTGGAGAAACTTTACTTATGTCTTAAATTAGAAAAACCAGAGATTTTTGTTGATGAAGATACAAGATTAAAAGCTGTTAAACCAATTGAAAGAATGTTGGAAATATCAGCTAAGCATGGTTTATGATTGTTTTTTGTACCTTTGCATCCGCAAATTTCAGGCATTATCCTTTTAGTGAGTTATATCAGCATGTTTGATAGTAATAACAGGAATAGTGTCTTTTAAAAATTCAGAAAATGGCTCTTCAATGTGGTATAGTAGGACTTCCTAATGTAGGGAAATCCACACTTTTTAATTGTTTGTCTAACGCTAAAGCACAGGCAGCTAACTTTCCCTTTTGTACTATAGAACCTAATGTAGGTGTTATAACTGTTCCAGACGAAAGATTAAATAGACTTGCAGAATTAGTTAAACCCCAAAGAATACTTCCTACAACTGTAGAGATAGTAGATATTGCCGGATTGGTTAAAGGTGCAAGTAAAGGAGAAGGTTTAGGTAATAAATTTTTAGCTAATATAAGGGAGACAGATGCTATTCTGCATGTACTGCGTTGTTTTGATGATGAGAATGTAACTCATGTAGATGGCAACGTAGACCCTGTTCGTGATAAAGAGATCATTGATGCTGAGTTGCAACTCAAAGACCTGGAAACAATAGAATCGCGTATAAGTAAGGTTGAAAAGCAATCAAAAACAGGCGGTGATAAAGATGCAAAAGTAGCTTTTCAGGCCTATTCAAAAATAAAAGCTGCACTTGAGCGGGGAGAATCTGCCAGAACAGTCACTTTTGATACTAAAGATGAGGCTAAAGCTGCACAAGATCTATATTTACTAACTTCTAAACCAGTTATGTATGTTTGTAATGTGGATGAAGCAAGTGCTGTAAAAGGTAATAAATATGTCGATCAATTAAGGGAAGCCACCAAAAATGAAAATGCTGAAATATTGATAGTTGCTGCAAAAATTGAGTCTGAAATAGCAGAGTTTGACAACTATGAAGAGCGTCAAATGTTTCTTAACGAATTAGGACTCGAGGAATCAGGAGTTAATCGCCTTATTAAATCTGCATATAGACTATTAAATCTAAAAACCTTCATTACTGCCGGAGTACAGGAAGTAAGGGCATGGACATTCCAGGATGGATGGAAAGCTCCTCAGTGTGCCGGTGTCATTCATACTGATTTTGAAAAAGGTTTCATCAGAGCTGAAGTAATCAAATTTGAAGATTATATCAAGTATGGTTCAGAAAACGCAGTCAAAGAAGCAGGAAAAATGAGTGTAGAAGGCAAGGAATATATAGTTCAGGATGGAGACATCATGCATTTCAGATTTAATGTTTAATTTTTTCTTCAACATTCTCCATTTAATTAACATTTAATATAAATTTATTTTTAAGACTATACAATGATTGGTCATAGTTTAGTCTTAATTTGGCTATACCCGCCTCTTATAAAGTCCTTATCTCGCTCTTTTAATCCTCGTTTATAACAGAGTTTATTAAGGAAGAGTTATCAGTAATATAGTTTTAAGTTTTAAGCTTTGCATGTTCTATTCATAATAAAAATAAATTAAATAATATTTCTATATTATGTTGTAAAACACATAAATAAATTTGTAATTAATCGATTAACCTTATTTCTTTGCATTAATAATTGTTACTATTCATTAGTTTAATTCAAATTGAATGAATTAAAAGGATTATTGAGAGCATTATCCGGTAATGATTCTACTAAAGTGAGCTCAAAATGAAAAAAATATCATTAAAAACTATTGCAAATGAGTTGGGGGTTTCTTCAGCTACAGTTTCATTAGTACTTAATGGTAAGGATAAAAACGGAAGAGTAAGTAAAGACCTTTCAGAAAAAATATTAGCAAAGGCAGCAGATCTGAATTATGTACCGAATACGCTTGCTAAAAGCTTAAAAGTAGGCAAATCGAAAACAATCGGTCTTATTATAGCAGATATTTCCAACCTATTTTTTGGTGCTTTAGCTCTTCATATTCAAACGTTTGCACAACAAAAAGGATATACAGTCTTGATAGGTAATACTAATGAAAAACTTAGTGAAATGGAGCACATGGTAAACTTTTTACTGGCAAGACAAGTTGACGGCTTCATAATTACTCCGACAGAAAAAAGTGATAATCTTCTAAAAAGGCTCAATAACAGTAATATACCTCTGGTACTTGTGGACAGGACCTTTCCCGAACTCAATATTAATTCGGTATTGATTAATAATTACGAAATATCATACAAATCAACAGAACTACTTATAAATAAAGGTTGTAAAAATATTGGTATCGTAACATACAAACAGGATCATTTTCATGTAAATGAACGCAGGAGGGGTGCTGTTGATGCACTTAAAAATGCAGGTATCTTTAATCCCGATAATGTTGAAGAGGTAAGATACGAATACCTCAGAGAAGATATATCTGCTGCAATATATAAAATGATAAACAGGAATCCTAAAGTTGATGGTATATTTTTCACAACCAACTCTATTTCCATAAATGGGGTAAAGGCATTGATCAAGAATGATATATTTGTTCAAAAGGATATTCAGATAATGTGTTTTGATGAAAATGATGCCTTTTATATTTTACCCTATGCGGTACCTTTTATAAAGCAGCCTATTAAAGAAATGGCAAGAACAGCCATCGACTTGCTTATTGCTCAGATAGAGGGCGATAATAAGACAGAGACTGTTATACTTGAGGCAGAACTGGTTGAGAAAGAAAAGGTTGTGAACCAGTAATAGTATTTTTTTCATTGACTTAGTTAAACGATTAATATAACTTTTTTAAAATTCAATTTATATGAAAAACTCTTATCCAAAAATTGGAATACGCCCGATTATTGACGGACGTCGCGGTGGTATACGTGAATCGCTGGAAGAAACTACAATGAATCTGGCAAAAAGTGCTGCAAAATTGTACAGTGAAAACCTTAAGTACCCTGACGGAACACCTGTACAGTGTGTAATTGCAGACACCTGTATCGGAGGCGTAAAAGAAGCTGCAATGTGCGCTGAAAAATTCGAAAGGGAAAACGTTGGTGTATCACTCTCTGTTACACCTTGCTGGTGTTATGGTTCTGAAACAATAGATATGAATCCATATACACCTAAAGCAATATGGGGATTTAATGGTAGTGAACGTCCCGGTGCAGTTTATTTAAGTGCTGCTCTGGCCGTACATTCTCAGAAAGGACTTCCGGCATTTGGTATTTATGGAAAGGATGTTCAGGATGTTGGAGATGATACTATTCCCGATGATGTTCGTGAGAAGCTTCTAAGATTTGCTAAAGCAGGATTGGCAGTTGCTATTATGAGAGGAAAATCATATCTCTCAATCGGCTCAGTATCTATGGGCATAGGTGGTTCAATGACAAATCCCGACTTTCTGCAGGAATATCTTGGCATGCGTACTGAGTTTGTTGATGGAACTGAAGTATTACGCCGAATTCAATTAGGAATATATGACAAACAAGAGTATGAAAAAGCATTGAAGTGGACAAAAGAGAATTGTATGTCACGTGAAGGGAAAGATTTTAATCCTGAACATCTCAAACACAGCAGAGAACAGAAAGATAAAGACTGGGAGTTTGTAGTAAAGATGACTCTTATTTTCCGTGATCTGATGATTGGAAATCAGGAACTTGATAAAATGGGTTTTGGTGAAGAAGCTTTAGGTCACAATGCAATTGCTGCCGGTTTTCAGGGTCAGCGTCAATGGACAGATTTTCTGCCTGACGGTGATTTTTCAGAAGCTATCCTTAATTCTTCATTCGACTGGAATGGAATACGTAAGCCTTTTACATTTGCCACAGAGGATGATCATCTGAATGGTATCAGCATGTTGTTTAATCATCTTCTGACAAATCAATCGCAGATATTTGCAGACGTTAGAACATACTGGAGTGCTCATGCAATTGAAAGAATCAGTGGCTGGAAACCAGACGGATTGCTAAAAGACGGAGCTATTTTCCTTAAAAATTCAGGTTCATGTACCTTGGACGGCACCGGTCAACAGTCAGACGCCAACGGTAATCCTGTTATTAAACCTTTCTGGGAAATAACAGAAGAAGAGGTTGAAAAGATGCTTGATGCTACAACCTGGTATCCGGCTTCTCTGGAATACATGCGAGGCGGTGGTTATTCATCACAATTCCTCACCAGAGCAAATATGCCTGTAACTATGAGCAGAATTAACCTTGTTAAAGGATTAGGACCTGTATTACAGATTGCTGAAGGATGGACAGCCGCTTTCCCGGATGAAGTATTCAGAATGATTGACGGACGTACTGACAAAACTTGGCCATCAACATTTTTTGTACCAAGAGTAACCGGTGAAGGAAGATTTAAAGATGTTTACTCTGTTATGAATTACTGGGGAGCAAACCATGGTGCAATCAGTTATGGTCATATCGGTGCAGATCTTATAACTCTTGCCTCAGCACTGTCTATTCCGGTGAATATGCATAATGTAGATGAAGAAAAGATATTCCGCCCAAGTGCATGGTCGGCTTTTGGCACTGACAGCGAAGGTTCAGATTACAGAGCATGTGCAAATTACGGTCCTTTGTACAAATAATTATTCTTTTTACAAATCGAATTATTTATAAATATTATGAAACCAGAGATTAAAAATATGAAGTTTTTTACCCTAATATTAGGGTTAATTGTTTCATTTTCACTATTCCCGCAAGAACAGGATATGGGTGAAATGTTTGAATTGGCCAAACTGAAAACGGGAATAAAGAACAGGAGAATTTCCAGTACCGATAAAACGGGGGGAAACAGAGACCATCTTGAGCCGTTTCAACCAGGCGAGAAAAGAACTATTGCAGAAATCGATGGTGTGGGAGTGATCAATCACATATGGATTACTATTGCTCCCCCTCCCGGAGAGTTAAGTCGCAATGATATTATTATCAGGATGTACTGGGATGGAAATGAATATCCTTCGGTTGAATCTCCAATCGGCCCCTTTTTCGGACAGGGATGGGATGAGAGATATAATTATGCCTCTTTACCCTTGTCAGCAGGTCCGGAAGAAGGAACAGGTCTCAGCAGCTATTTTGCGATGCCTTTTGAAAAAGGTGCAAGGATAGAGATTGAGAATCAGACTGATAAAACTATCAATGCTTTTTATTTTTACGTGGATTATCTGGAAATGGAAGCGCTTCCCGAAGGAATGGGCAGATTTCATGCATGGTATAATCATTCGTTAACAGAAGCTTTGCCTGAAGGTGAAACAGAGTGGGCACTTACCGCACCCCAGAAGCCCAATAAAGAGGGTAAGCGAAACTACGTGTTTATAGAAACAGAAGGGAAAGGTCACTTTGTGGGTATAAATTATTATGTACACTCCCCCACCCCAATGTGGTACGGTGAAGGCGACGATATGTGGTTTATCGACGGAGAGTCATCACCTTCACTTATTGGTACGGGTACCGAAGATTTTTTTAACACCTCCTGGTGCCCGAAAGAGCCATTCTCCCATCCCCATTTTGGTTATCCGCGAGTAAATAATGATATAGGCTGGCTTGGGAGAACACATGTTTACAGGTTTTTTATAAATGATCCTATATTTTTTGAGACATCAGTTAAGGGATCGATTGAAACCGGTCATAATAATAACCTGACACTTGATCTGGCAACTGTGGCCTATTGGTACCAGGATAAAGCGGTAATGCTGCCTCCTGCACCAACAAAGAAACAGCGTGAACTTAAGCCATTTATCAACCATATGGATATGCACAGATGGAGAGATGCCTGGAGAAAAGCTAAAGGGAATGACCCACAACTGTGGGGTAATGAGTGAAAGTTATTAATGATTTAATTCTAATTCAGTATGAAATTAAAATCCAGATTATTAACAGTTTTACTATTGCTTTTTACTTTTGGAGCAGTAGCACAAAATCGTTCTTTTAACGGATTGGATATGAACATGGGCAATCTGTATCGACTATCTGATGCAGAGACAAGGTCAATCAGTCCTGAAAACTTTACAGGTGAAAAGGGTAAAGGTGGAATGGCAATTCCGGATCCAAATGCACCCAGGAATACGGCAAATGCATCAGAACCGGCACGTGACTTGGGACAGGGATGGAAAGTTAATCCGTTTGTAACAATTCAGCCGGGAGAGACATTTACCATGGCTGAAATTGATGGTCCTGGAGCCATCCAGCACATTTGGATGACACCAACCGGAAATTGGCGGTTTTCTGTTATCAGGATATATTGGGACGATGAAACAGAGCCCTCTGTGGAAGCTCCCATCGGACACTTCTTTGGGATGGGTTGGAATGAATATGCTCATCTGAATTCACTGCCTGTTACAGTTAATCCCGGAAGTGCTTTTAATAGCTATTGGGTAATGCCTTTCAGAAAAAAAGCACGTATAACTATGACTAATATCAATGATTCACAGCCAATGAACTTATATTATCAGGTAGATTATACTCTGACAGATGTACCGGAAGATGCTGCTTATTTCCATGCACAATTCAGACGAACAAAAGTGAATCAAACTTCTGATTACACTATTGTAGATGGTATAAAAGGAAAAGGACATTACGTTGGAGTATATATGGCCTGGCAGGTAAATAATAACGGCTGGTGGGGAGAAGGAGAAATAAAGTTTTTTATGGATGGAGATAAGCAATTCCCGACTATTATTGGAACAGGTACTGAAGATTATTTTCTTGGTTCATACAATTTTGACCGCAATGGCAAGTATGTAACATTTTCGACTCCATTTGCAGGTTTAGTCCAGGTGTTACCACCGGAACAGACCTATAAAGCAGGACAAAGATTTGGAATGTACCGCTGGCATATAATGGATCCTATAAGATTTAAAAAGGACTTAAGAATAACAATTCAGGATTTGGGCTGGCGTCATGGACATCGTTACCTGCCACAACAGTCTGACATTTCCTCTGTAGTATTCTGGTATCAGTCTGAACCACATGCTAAATATCCACAGCTTCCTTCATGGGAAGATTTGGAGCTTAATTAACTAAAAGGAAAGTGAATAACTAAATTCTTTATAATGCTTATGAAAAATAAAATAAATTATCTCCTGATTCTTATGTTGGTATTCGGAAATTTATTATTTCTGAACGCGTAGACAAATAGACAGGTAACAGGCCGTGTTATGGACATTTCCGGTGAGCTGCTTATCGGAGTTAATGTCGTTGAAGTTGGTACAACCAACGGTACAGTCACAGACATCAATGGCACATACAACCTTGTATTGACAACTGAGGATCCATTACTCAGATTCACCTATGTCGGTTTCGTTGAAAGAGATGTCCGTGTAGGAAATCGTGGTATAATAGATATTACGCTGGAAGAGGATGTTGAAGCATTGGATGAGGTTGTTGTAGTAGGTTATGGTACTCAAAAAAAGGCTTCAGTTGTAGGGTCTATTACTAATGTTGTACCAAGTCAGTTACAAATTACGCCATCACGCTCATTAAGTAATAATCTTGCCGGAATGGTATCCGGAGTTATTGCAGTTCAGAGAAGCGGTAACCCATGGTTCAACAACTCTGATTTCTGGATAAGAGGTATAAGTACATTTAGAGGAAATACCAACCCGTTAGTTTTAGTAGACGGAATTGAACGCTCTTTACATGATATTGATCCTGAAGAAATTGAATCATTCTCAGTACTTAAAGATGCTGCTGCCAGCGCCGTTTATGGTGTTCGTGGAGCAAACGGCGTTATCATGATTAACACAAAGAGAGGTAAAATTGGAAAGCCTCTTGTTGATGTAAGATTTGAAAAAGCATACACTTCACCTATAAAGATGCCTGATTATATAGGTAGTGTGAGGTACTTGGAATTGATTAACGAAATGAATATAGATGCAGGAAGAGCTCCTTTTGCAAGCGAAGCGATGCTTCTGAACTATGAACATCAGACTGATCCGGAATTATACCCCGATGTGGACTGGTGGGATGTAGTAGCAAAAGATAATGCTGATAATACCAGGGCAAATATCAGTGTAAATGGTGGTACAGACATACTTAGATATGCGCTTGTGCTCGGCTATTACAATGAGAATGGAATTATTCGCAGAGATCCTAAACAGGAATGGGATTCATCATTGAAAGTTGATCGTTACACTGTACGATCCAATGTTGATATAAATGTGACACCAACTACATTGCTTCGAATTAATCTTGGCGGTATGCTGCAAACAAGAAACGCTCCTCCCGGAGGGGAAGAAACTAACTTTGGTATCTTTTATCAGGCTATGAGAATTCCGCCTTATATGCATCCTCCAATTTATGCAGATGGAAAAATTCCAAGAGTTTTTGCCAAGGAAAACCCATGGGCGTGGTCTACTCAGCGTGGATTTGAGAAATTAAATCATAGTAAAATTGAATCATTAACGTCAATTGAACAAGATTTGGCAACAATAACTCCCGGATTGAGTGCAAAACTAACTTTTTCTTTTGATAAATTTTCAGCCAACTCTGTTACCAGAGCTAAAACTCCTGATTATTACAATCCTGCATCAGGAAGAGATGTAAATGGGAATATAATTACATCTATTGCTCATCACGGCGAACAATTTCTTGGATATAGTACAGGTGCCCAATGGGGCGATCAAAGTGTTTACCTTGAAGGAATGCTTTCCTATAATCGTACTTTTGATAATGTTCATGACGTTAATTCAATGCTTTTGTACAACCAGAAGAACTATGATAATGGAAGTTCTCTTCCTTTCAGGACACAGGGTATTGCTGGTAGATTTTCATATACCTATGATCGCAGATATATTGCAGAGGTAAACTTTGGATATAATGGATCGGAAAACTTTGCTAAAGGTAAAAGATTCGGTTTTTTCCCAGCTGTTGCACTTGGCTGGATAGTTTCTCAGGAAGAATTTATGCAACCCTACACACACTTTATTTCAAATCTTAAATTAAGAGGCTCTTGGGGTGAGGCTGGTAACAGCAATATTGAGGGTCGCAGGTTTGCTTATATTTCAACAATAGTTGACACCGGTTCTTACCGTTGGGGTACGGAAAACAATGTCTACAGGCTTGGAAGAGCTGAAGGTGAAGTTGGTGTTCCTGATCTTACGTGGGAAACAGTGTCAAAAGCAAATGTCGGCATAGAACTTGGATTATGGGACAATGCATTCAATTTGACCGTTGATATGTTTAAAGAAAACAGGAGAGATATATTTATGCCCAGATCAAATATCCCGGGTTCTGCAGGATTTAACAGAGCTGTATGGGCCAATTTTGGTCGAGTTAATAACCAGGGGATTGATATGTCACTAACATTAAACAAACAAATTAACAGAGACTGGTTTGTTTCCGGACTGGCAAACTACACTTTTGCCAGAAACGAAGTGATTGAAATTGATGAGCCTCTGTCAATAGTCGGAACTTACCGCTCTGCCACGGGAAAACCTGTTGGTCAGCTTTTCGGTCTTATTGCGGAAGGTCTTTTTACGGAAGATGATTTTGATGACAACGGAATTCTTAAGGAAGGTATCCCTGTTCAGAATTTTAGCGATGTAAGTAATCTTCGTCCCGGAGATATAAAATACAAAGATATGAACGGAGACGGTGCAATAACTGCTCTCGACAGAACAGCTATAGGTGGAACAAGAATACCCGAAATTATTTATGGTTTTGGAGCAAACATTCGCTATAAATCTGTTGATTTCGGATTTTTCTTCCAGGGAGCAGGCAACACCTGGCAAATATTAGGTGGTGAAAACTGGTTACCAGGTTCAGTATTAGGAGCAGGCAACATTTATTCAAATGTAGATGACAGATGGACAGCAGATAATCCAAGACAAGACGCTTTCTGGCCCCGATTAGGAGATAGAGCAGTTTCTAATAATGTACAACAGTCCACATGGTGGTTGAAGGATATGAGTTTTATCAGACTTAAGAACATAGAACTGGGTTATAATTTTCCAAGGCAATGGCTTCAGCATATAGGTATTGGCAGTTCTCGAATTTTTGTAAGAGGTTCCAATCTGCTAACTTGGACAGGATTCGATTTATGGGACCCTGAACTGGAGACTACTGACGGTTTGAGATATCCACAGATGAAATCTGTATCGATGGGGTTAAGTATCAATTTCAATAATTAAACGCAGATATGATTATGAAGAAATATAAAATAATTACTGTTATTATTCTTTTTTCATTGTTCTTGAACGGGACAGGATGTTCAGACTTCCTTGATAAAATGCCCGATGACCAGTTAACAATGGAGATGATTTTTACAGACAAAATACGCACCGAAGATTGGCTGGCAAGTGTTTATTCTTCAGTTCCCAGTCCTATGTGGGGATATTTTAAAGATCAGGGATATAACATAATGGGTGATGATATGACAATCCCCCAGGAATGGCAGCAATTTGGCTGGGCAAATGTATACGCATATACAATGGCAAACTGGAGCCCGATATCAGCATGGAATCCATACTACTGGGTGGAACTTCCAAAAAGAATCCGAACTGGTCTTATTTTCCTTGAACAGGTAAGAGTAATACCCGAGGCCGGATTAACAGAAGAGTATGTGAACCAGATGAAATACGAAGTGAGATTTCTGATTGCTTATTATTATTCTTTGATGGCAGAATTATATGGGCCTATACCATTTGAACCCGGAGTAATATATTCTGTTGATGCTCCGGCGGAGGAGCTAATGACAACTCAATCTCCATATGATGAAATAATTAATTGGATAGATCAGGAATTACTGGAGGTTTCAGCAAATCTCCCCGCTGTATATAGTGATAATAACGATTGGGGAAGAGCTACTTCCGTAATGGCACTGGCAATAAGAGCAAGAACACTTTTATTTGCAGCAAGTCCTTTATTTAACGGTAATCCCGATTTAAGAGACTGGAAAAATATTGACGGAGAAAATCTTTTTAACCCGGATGTAGATGCTCAGAAATGGGCTAAAGCTGCAGAGGCTCATAAGCAATTAATTAATGCGGCACAATCATCAGGATACGATCTTTACAGGGAATATAATCCTGACGGATCAATAGATCCATTCATGTCGTATTACAATATGTCACTTAAACGTTTTTCTGATGGGAACAAAGAGATTATTTTCGGACGGCCTGAAAATTCGGATTTAGGTAGTTTCCAGGCACATCATTTGCCTAAAGGAATAGGAGGTAATGCAGGAATGGGGGTTACCCAAGAATTAGTTGATGCTTTTTACATGGAAAATGGTATTGCCCCTATAACCGGTTATAATCAAGATGGTTCTCCTATTATTAATCCAGGATCAGGCTATGTCGAAAAAGGATTTTCAACAGAAAATAAACTGAGTAAAACTAATTGGCCTGGAGGAGGACCTGCCAGTTTGAGAAAAAGAGATGAAGGGCTTAATCCTGTTACCATGGAGGGAACATACAACATGTATGTCAACAGAGAACCCCGATTTTATGTATCCGTTATTTTTAACGAAGCCTGGCTTGGTGTAGACAACAGGAAAGTTGAGTTTTTACAGGAAGGTGGACGTGATACCGGTTATACATTTGATGCTCCACAGAACGGTTATAATGTAAGAAAGCGAATCAGTCTCGAAGTGCTTCCAAGACAAAATCGACATCCGTATCAACCTGGAATCCTTTACCGCTTAGCCGAAGCTTATTTGGGCTATGCCGAAGCGTTAAATGAATCGCAGGGTCCGACAGAGGAGGTTTATACTTACGTAAATCTTGTAAGAGAAAGAGCCGGAATACCCGGTTTACAGGCAGGACTTTCTAAGGATGAGATGCGTGAAGCAATACAGCGCGAGAGACGTGTAGAATTTAATTGTGAAGGTATAAGGTTTAACGATGTCAGAAGGTGGAAGCTTGGAGAAAAGTACTTCAATACCGGTCTTTATGGTATGAATTTTAACGGTACAAAGAAGAGTGACAACGAAAATGATCCTGAAGCATTTTACAAAAGAACCTTTTATAAAAACCGTTATTTTAATAAAAGAATGTACTTGTGGCCGGTGCCTCAAGCTCAACTGGATATCAATCCTAACCTGGTTCAGGCACCCGGATATAATTGAATACCGGAAACTTTAAAAAAAATTGAATTATGAAAACGATAAAATATATATTGGGTATACTTCTTATGTTTTCTATCATAAGCTCCTGTCAGGATGAACTCTCTGTTGATTTATCGCAAAGAAAATTTGTGAGAATTAACAAGCAGTCGGTTTATTTGAATGTGGGAGAAAAAATGATATTAAGTGCCACAGTGGATTCTCTGGGAAGCATTAACAAAACTTTCAACTGGAGTGTCATGGATTCTCAGATTGCAACAATTGAATCAGGCAGTAATAATACAGCTGTAATTACAGGTATTAAGGAGGGAAACACCGTAATCAAAGTTGAATCTTCAGATGGTGAACTTAAATATTTTACCGATCTGTCTGTTTCAGGAGAAAAAGCAGTTAAGATTTTGGCTATAGGAAACAGTTTCTCAGAAGACGCTATTGAATATTATCTGTATGATTTGGCCAAGGCTGCCGGACATGAAGTAATAATCGGTAATATGTATATTGGAGGGCAATCTTTAGAAGGACATTGGAAAAATGCTTCTGAGAATAACCCTGCCTATCAGCTAAGGTATATAGGATCCGACGGAGCAAAAAACAGCTTCAATGACAGATCACTCATGGAAGTGATATCAGATGAAAACTGGGATTATATCAGTTTTCAGGAAGTGAGCCAGCTTTCGGGCATCTTTGAAGGTTACCAGGAATATCTGCCTAAATTACTGGATTATGCAGCTAATTTAACTACTAACCCTGATGTAAAGTTTATTATGCATCAAACATGGGCTTATGCTGAGGATTCTAATCATTTCGGATTCCCAACATATAATAATGATCAGATGACTATGTACAATGCTATTGTAGATGCTGTCTGGAAAGCAAAAGATGCTACTTCTGTAGATTTGGTTGTACCAGCCGGTACTGCAATTCAGAACGGACGTACCAGCTATATAGGCGATAGATTTACAAGGGATGGATATCATCTGAATCTGACTATTGGAAGGTTTACAGCCTCTTGTGCATGGTTTGAATCTATTTTCGGAGGAATAAAGAACAACACCTTTGTGCCAAGTGTACTCTCTGAATATGATGCCATGCTGGCAAAGACCGCAGCATTTGAAGCTGTAGAATCGCCAAAGTCTGTTACTCAATTAATAGATTTCAAATACCCTGAACCGAATGATTTTGTTTTGAATGCTCCTATGTTTATTGATTTCGGAGAAGTAGAAAGTCCTGCTCCATATAACAATTTCAGGCATCCGAATGATCAGAAAATAGGAGGATTAATAGATTTTGCCGGTAATAATTCCAATTTTGCTTTAGAGGTTGCTCAAAGTTTCTCCGGCACCTTGGAAAGAGGTTTACAAAATGTGTTGGGATTACCGAGGTCAGCTTCACAAGATATGTTTTTTACTGATGGTATAAGAATCAATGAGAGTGGATTTTTGTTATCTAATTTAAACAGAGATCAAAAGTACACCCTTGTATTTTATGGTTCTATAAACGATAATAATACAGAAACAGAGTTTCATGTTATTGGGAAGAACGAAGGTACTGGAAGTCTTGATAATGATAATAATTTGGGTAAGCTGGTAGTTATAGAAAATATAGAACCTGCCGAAGATGCTACAATCACAATCAAAATGAGACCTGGTCAAAATAATGAACAATGGGCTAAGTTCTTTGGAATCAATGCGATGATGGTTCTTCCTGAAGGAATGCCGGTTCCTGTTGAGCCTAATACATTTAATATGACTTTGCCAGTCTATATTGATTTTGGTTTAAGATTATCTTCGGCTCCGTTCTTTAATATTTTAAGGCCAAATAATGATCCTCATTTTGATCTTCCTGATGCTTCTGGAGCCAATACCGGTATTGCATTGAGTTTTACTTCTGCATTTAATGGAGAAAATCAATCCGGAGCTTTTGATAATTTATTGGGATTACCCGGAGAAGTAACAGTTGATGCATTATGGAGCAACCGTGATAGGCCAAGGAGTGGTTTTACTCTTTACAGACTTGATCCGGCAAAAGAGTATCAATTTGTCTTTTTTGGTTCCAGAAATGGTGTGACAGACAACAGGGAGACAAAGTATGAAGCAATTGGTAAAAATAGAGGCGAAGCACTCTTGAATTCTTCGAATAACAATTCGAATGTTGTTGTAGTCAGTGGAATTCAGCCTACTCCTGATGGAATTGTTGATATCAGGGTTTCCGCAGGGCCAAATAATAATAACGGCGATAGGTTTTACTATCTTAACTCGTTTTTCATTGCTCCTGACGGATACGTTTTTCCATATTAGAGTGATTGATTAAATACAAGTCCCTGCTGGGACTTGTATTTAATTGAAATGCCGTATAAATCAGGGTGATACATGAAGCGAATTTGCCGTATGAATAAAATGTTCACAACAATTACTTGATTAATGTTAATTTAGTAAAAGGTTAAACCACAATAATTATTATCTTGGAAGTCGAATAAAAATTCATATTTATAATCCTTTATATTTTAAAAGTAATGAGAAGAATTTCATTTAGAATTGTAGCATTAACAGCATTATTATTTGCTTTTATACAAGTAAACGGTCAATCTAAAACATATCGATGGAGCGACGAGGTAGAGCAATTAAAAAGAATTGACCAGTTACCCAAATACAGGCATAATCAATTAATTGATCAGGAGTCGAGTTTTGACCGTACCGGTGGAAATGATGACGGGTTTTCAGGGAAATACTCCTATATCAGAAAAGAGGGCGGACATCTGGTTTTGGCTGATTTCAAAGGTCCGGGAGTTTTGAACAGATTCTGGACCCCTACCCCAACAGAAGACACCCTTGCTTTCTATTTTGACGGTGAAAAAACGGCCAGACTTAGAATTAAGTTTATGGATCTGTTTTCAGGTAAAGTTTATCCTTTTACAAAACCTGTTGTTGGAAATGAAATTGGCGGTTACTACTCTTATATTCCGATTCCTTTTAAAGAGTCTCTGAAAATTGTATTTGAAGGTGAGAATATTATGTTTCATCAGATTCAGTACAGACAATTACCGGGAGTAAATGTGGAGAGTTGGACTGGTGATTTTTCAGCTGAAGACAAAAAGTTATTGTCTGAGGTGAATGCATTGTGGGCAGATATCTCTCCTACTGTAAACAATTACAGATCAGGATTGTCATCAAATATAAAAACTAAGAAGAAAACATTTACGTTACAACCGGGTGAGGAATTCAGTTTTTATGAATCTTCTGAAGGTGGCCGTATAGTAGGTTTTGAAATAGACGGTGGCACTTCTTTTGAGGGTTTATATAAAGACATCATTTTATCAGCCAGGTGGGATAATGAAGAGGTAGAGGCTATCTATTCACCAATTGCTGATTATTTCGGATATGCTTTCGGAAAACCGGCAATGAGAAGTATAGTTATGGGCAGATATGGCACAAAAAACTATAGTTATCTACCGATGCCATACGACAAGTCAGCCGAAATGAAACTGATTTACGAAAAGCGGGAAGGTGTTCAGCAAAATCCAATTTCAGTAACTTCTAAGGTTTATTATAACAGTGAAAGTCGCAATTCTGATGAGGAGGGCAAACTATACACTGTTTGGAGACGGGAAGTACCGGATATCGGTAAGTTTTATACTTTCCTGGATACTAAAGGCAAGGGTCATTATGTCGGCACAGTGCATCATGCACAGGGTTTGAGACCGGGGATGACTCTTTTCTGGGAAGGTGATGACACAACTTATGTTGATGGCAAAATGCGTCTTCACGGCACTGGTTCAGAAGATTATTACAATGGCGGATGGTATGCATTACTCGACCGCTGGGACAGAGGTATCAGTATGCCTATACACGGGTCACTTGATTATTCACTTCCAATGGGCAGGACTGGTGCTTACCGTTTCTTCCTATCTGATAAAATGACTTTTGAAAAAGAGATTTATCATGGTATGGAGCATGGTGAGGTTGGTAATAACTTTCCGGTGGATTATGCAACGGTTGCATTTTATTATGCTGCACAACCCTTAAAAGAGAGAATGGAACCAACAGAAGAGCTGAGGGAGGTTTATCTTCCCGGCAGGCATATTTATTTCCCACAGCTTATGGAAATTACACTGGACAGAGGCGTTCAGGTAATTTTCGACAGAGGTTTGGCGATAACCTCTTTTGGTAATGGTGCTGTGAGAATAATGCTTAATGATGTTCCTGAAGGTAATTATAAAGTTATTTTAAACTATCATGAAACTCCTAAGGGAGGAGATTTCCAGATATGGCAGAGACAAAATCAGCTTACCGACTGGATTTCTACAAAGGCTGATAAAGACAGTTACAGGGAGAATGTGTATGTAGGTGATATTCAGTTAACACCACAGACCAACTCTATAACGGTGCATGTTCGTGATAATGGTGAGGCAAATTTATTTGAATTAACTCTGATTACTTTAGAGAGAATCGAGTAGATATTTCATTTGTCAGATATTTGACGAAAAAATATAAATAAAATGTCTAGCATTTTTTGCAGGAATAATGTTTTTAAGTTGCTGACTGCTATTTACATAACATTTTTGTTGACAAGCTCAACTGCAATTGCAGGTGAACCTGTTCAATTATCCTCTGATCTCAAAAGTTATGTAGAAAATATAGAGTATGATCTGTTGGGTAATAGAATTGGAAACAATAAAATAACTGTAATAGATAATAATACCATTCACGTGAAAACGACCTTTAAACTTAATCGGGAAACTCAGCAAGATGACTGGCAGGTGGCGGTAACACCGGGTTTTAAGCCAGACTTTCATTGGGCGCCTCATCTTTCTCCTACCGATGATCATATAATTGAGCAGCATGTTTTTCGTTCTCCTGCACTTATTGTAACCAACGAGAGCAGGATGCTTATGTTGATTCCTGATCTTGATATAATGAAGAAAGGTACTCCTGTCAGGTGGTATATGGATTTGGATGCAACAGGGAATCGTCTTGTTCTTGGAATGAGCAGTAGTAAAGTTGACGATCATACACTTTTTATTCGTGACTCCGGAGCAATCTTTCCAGAAGGTATAGTAGAAATAGGATTTTATTTAATTTTTTCAGATGATTTAGACTCTGTTAATAATCCATTCAGAAAAGCTTTAGCTTTTCTTTGGACTAATTGGGGACATGAACTTTATTTATCCGGTAATCCGGTTAATGAGGATTTGGAAAAATATGTTGAGCATACATATAACTGGGCATTTAACAGCTGGAGTGAAAGTGTGTGGCAGGAGTTTGAACTGAAGGGCAGGAGAGTGGGTTCTCCCGTTTTCATCGTTAATGTAACTCAGAGTCCTAATTATCCTGGTGAAATAAATGAACGGGAGTTCAGATCTGTGTGGAATCAGGCATGGTTTAGTTCGCTTCGCTCTGCAAGCGGCTTGTATAGATATGCAAGACGTACAGGTAACACGACACTCAAAGAAAAAGCTTTACTTACAAAGGAGCTGGCGCTTTCTTTTCCTATGAAGGAAGGCTTCTTTTATGGGCTGATTGGTACAGAAATGCATCAGGAGGAAATTGAAGGCGAAAAGTATAATCGCAGCAGTGGTTGGGAAACCCATTATTGGGGCAACTCAAACCGTAATCCCTACACCTGGAATCCGGCAGAATCGCCGTTTCATATTTTGGATATGAGCTGGACAGCGCTGCTTATGCTTCGTTGGTTTGATGAACTTGAGAAAGATGAAAGGTTGCTTGACTATGCTAAAGAATATGCTGAATCGTTGCTGTCTATTCAATCAAATGAGGGTTTCTTCCCGGGATGGCTCGATCTGAATACTCTGAAGCCTATGAGTCATTTAAACAGATCTCCCGAAACGTCAATGTCTGTTACTTTTCTTTTAAAACTTTATGAGTTGACCGGAGAAAACAGGTATCGTGAAGCTGCACTTAAGGCTATGGATGTGGTTATAGAGGAAATAATACCATCAGGCAGATGGGAAGATTTCGAAACCTATTGGTCCTGTTCAAGATATGGCTCAGATCATTTAGTGGGAAATAAAGTTGAGAGAAACAACATGTATAAACATAATAATTTCTCTATGTTCTGGACTGCAGAAGCACTTTTAGAAAGCTTTAAGACTACAGGCCAAAAGAAGTATTTGCAGTATGGACAACGTACACTGGATGAGTTGCTGATGACACAGGCTTCGTGGCAACCTCCGTTTATGTATGTTAATGTTTTAGGAGGATTTGGCGTACTTAATGCTGATGCTGAGTGGAATGATTCGCGACAAAGTCTTTTTGCCGAACTTATACTTCAGTATGGTAAGTTGCTTGAATCAAAGGAGTATCTCGAGAGAGGACATGCTGCTCTTAAAGCTTCATTTGTGATGATGTATAGTCCCGAGAACCCTCAAACTAAAGAGCAGTGGGAAAAAGTATATCCTTTTTTTGGAAAAGAAGATTATGGATTCATGATGGAAAATTATGGACATGGTGGCAGAACCGGACCCGAAGGAGAAGGAATGGGCGAATTTACAATATACGACTGGGGAAATGGTGCTGCTGCAGAAGCTTATAACAGGATTCTTGACAAGTTTGGGAACTTAAATAAACAATAATATGAAACTTAAAAGTATTTATCGGATTACTGCTTTATTAATATTTGGATTGATAGCAATATCCTGTACTGGAAATAAAAAAACTACAGAAAATATGGAAAAAGAGTATGAAAAGGGGACATTCGGATATGATCTGAATTATCTGTCAGAAAAAGATAGTATCATACTGTTAAAATCAGATGACGGTAAGGCACAGGTTATTCTCTCAGCTAAGTATCAGGCAAAGGTATTTACTTCAACTGCAAACGGACTCGAAGGAAATAGTCACGGGTTTGTAAATTACAATTTCTTCGACTCGGGTGTAGTAGATGAACATATGAATGGTTTTGGCGGAGAAAACCGTTTCTGGCTAGGCCCGGAAGGTGGGGGTTATTCAATATTTTTTGAACCGGGTACCGAGCAGGTGTATGATAACTGGCACACACCCAAAGCTATTGATATTGAAGAGTGGGAAATAAAAAATGCTTCAGGAAGTGAGGCTACTTTTGTTAAAGATATAGAGCTGAATAACTATAAAGGTTCTGAGCTTGATTTATCAGTAGAACGCACTATCTCATTATTAACAGAAGAAGAGATACAGAACAGATTAAAAATTGATCTGCCCGAAGGTGTCAACTCTGTTGCTTATTCAACTCTGAATACAATTACAAATAAAAATGATTTTGAGTGGAATTCGGAAACCGGAACTGTATGTATCTGGATGCTGGATATGTACAATCCTTCTGATTCAGCAGTTACAGTAATACCTTATAATGAGGGTGATGTCATAAAATCAGACGAAGTTGTTAAGTCAGATTATTTTGGACAAATACCTGCTGACAGGTTGATTGACAATGATGGTATTATCTATTTTAAAACCGATGGCAAATCAAGAGGCAAACTTGGTATGAATGCACATAGAACAAAGGGTATTGCAGGTAATTATGATCCTATTTCTAAAAGACTGACGGTGGTTACTTTTGATGTTGATCCAAATTCTGTTTATCTTAATCAGGAATGGAATCCAGAGAGTGATCCTCTGGTTGGTGATGCTCTCAATGCTTATAACGACGGTCCATTGGAAGATGGCAGCATAATGGGCCCGTTCCTCGAACTGGAAAGTAGTTCACCGGCTGCATTCCTCAATCCCGGTGAGTCTCTCTCGCACAATCATAACGTATTTCATTTCGTCGGTGATGAGGGTAAGTTGTCGCTGATTGCTGAAAAACTATTAGGTGTTAGTCTTGAAACAGTAAAAACTGTTTTCTGATTTTTAAATGTTTCTCTAAATAAAATTCTCTGATTAGCACCAAAAAAAAGAGACTAAATCAAATACACTAGAAATTAAAGTAATATCTTCTAAAATACTAGAAATGAATATAAAGACAGAAAAACATCGATTAGTGCCGCCAGGGATAGTATTCCCGTTTATTCTTCTTACAGCTCTTTTCTTTATCTGGGCAGTTCCTAATAACATGACGGACACAATGCTTGCTGCATTTAAGCGCATTATGAGTCTTACAGATACTCAGACTGCGTGGATACAGGTTGTCTGTTACTTGCTCGGATATGGCTGTTTTGCTCTTCCGGGTGCAATTTTTATTAAAAAGCATACTTATAAATCCGGTGTACTTCTGGGATTGGGGCTGTGTGTACTTGGAACAATGCTTTTTTATCCTGCAATGCTGGCCAATAATATAAGTTCACCATTAAGTTTCGCAACATATCTCTTTGCAATTTTTGTTCTTTTTGCAGGATTGTCTGTTTTGGAAACATCAGCAAATGCATACGTTTATTCTTTGGGTGATCCTATAACAGCTACAAGAAGACTTAATTTTTCGCAATCGTTTAACCCTTTCGGTGCTCTGACCGGTGTACTTGTTAGTCAGATCTTTGTCTTATCTCAGCTTAATACTATGACGGCTGATGATAGAGCCGCTTTAGGCGGATCTGAATTAGCTTCTGTTCAATATAATGAACTCAATGCAGTAACTACGGCTTATATGATTTTGGGAGTTATCATGCTTGTTTTATTTTTATTGATATTATTTACCAAAATGCCAAAATCTCAAGATGATGATAAAAGTCTGAATTTAAAAGCAACTTGGGGAAGATTGAGAAAGAATAAAAACTATATATGGGGAGTGATTGCACAGTTTTTCTATGTGGGAGCACAGATTGCCGTTTGGTCATTTATCATACGTTACGCTATGCAAACACTCAATTTTGATTCTGTAATTGCAGGTTTGGGTGTTAATCCCTCACAGGATGAAGTAATTAATGCCCTCAGAGGAGTTGAGCCAATAGCCGGTGGTTTCTATAGTTTAACAGAGGCTCTGGGTATTGAAGCACTGCTTCCACGCACTGCAGAACAAGCAGGAGCAACATATTACATATTATCTTTAATACTTTTCGTAATAGGGCGATTTATATGTACATGGCTAATGAAGTACATAAAGCCCGTAAATATTTTGTCAGGGTTGGGTATACTTGCAATAACAGCCTCCTTATTAGCAATCTATGCTGATGGATTTATTGGTATTTATGCATTAATGTCAATTTCCGGATTTATGTCAGCAATGTTTCCAACAATTTATGGTCTTGGTATGAGAAATCTTGGAGAAGATACCAAAATAGCAGGTTCAGGAATGGTAATGGCTATAGCCGGAGCTGCTCTGTTAACCCAGTTGCAGGGTATTCTATCAGATCAATCAGGAGAAATCAGATTTGCTTATTGGGTTCCTGCTATAGCATTTATTATTATAACTTTCTATAGTCTGACTATTGCAAGAAAGAAAGATGTAGAACCAGTAAATTAAATATATGGAAAAGATTGTTATCGGAATAGATTATGGAACTGACTCGTGCCGGGGAATTGCTGTCAACTGTTCAACAGGGAGAGAGTTGGCTTCATTTACATCCTTCTATTCCCGCTGGAAAGAGGGGCTTTATTGTGACGCATCTTCAAACCGTTATAGACAGCACCCCAAAGACTATATAGAATCTTTAGAGGAAGTAATACATGGCTTGATTGAAAATCTTACGCCAGGTGAGATTGAAAATATAACAGCTTTAGGAATTGATACAACCGGAAGTACTCCATGCCTGACAGATTCAAATGGTATACCACTTGCATTGCTTCCTGAATTTGAGGATGATCCTGATGCAATGTTTGTTTTGTGGAAAGATCATACTGCTATTCGTGAGGCTGAAGAAATAAACAATCTGGCAGGAAAATGGAAAATAAATTATACGTCACGTTCCGGAGGTGCTTATTCTCCTGAATGGTTCTGGTCTAAAGCATTGCATTTACTTCGTACTAATGAAAAAGTAAGATCCAAAGCCTATTCAATTATTGAACATTGTGACTGGATTCCGGCTCTTTTGACAGGTAATCTTAAGCCAGAGGAAGTAAAAAGGAGCAGGTGTGCTGCCGGACATAAAGGTATGTGGGCAGCAGAGTGGGGTGGTTACCCCTCTAAGGAATTCCTTACAGCATTAGACCCACTGTTAAATGCATTTGCAGGGCGTTTTAGCGACGACACATACACAAATGATCAGTTGTGTGGGAGAATAACTGAAGTGTGGTCTGAAAGGCTTAGATTGCCTCCAGGCGTTCATGTTTCGGTGGGAATCATTGATGCTCACGCCGGAGCTATTGGTGCAGGTATTGGTGTAAATACTATGGTTAAGATAATTGGTACTTCTACTTGTGATATTGTTGTTACTTCAACTGAAAATTTAGATGGAAAAAATATAAAAGGCATCAGCGGGCAGGTTGATGGTTCTGTTATTCCTGGTCTTACCGGTCTTGAGGCAGGACAATCTGCTTTTGGTGATGTATATGCCTGGTTTAAGGATATTCTTTCCTGGACAATAGAATCTCTGCCAGAAAAGGAATCCGTCGAAAAAATGATATTATCAAGAATCACTGAAGAGGCATCACGACTCGAAATTAGAGAGACTGATCTGATTGCTAATGATTGGTTTAACGGACGTAGAAGCCCATTTAACAATCCCAGTGTACAAGGCGGATTTGCTGGTTTGACTTTAGGAACAACACCTGCCCAGATATTCAAAAGCCTTGTAGAAGCGACAGCTTTTGGGTCAAGAGCAATATTGGAGCACCTTGAAAATGAGGGTGTAACGATTAACGAAGTAATTGGTGTCGGTGGAATTTCCTTGAAGGCTTCTTATGTAATGCAAACTCTGTCAGATGTAATGGGAATACCGATAAAAGTTGCTACTGCACAACAGGCAGGTGCTTTAGGTGCTGCTATGTGTGCTGTAACTGCAACCGGCCTTTTCGAGTCAGTCGAAAAGGCACAGTCAGCTATGGGGCAGGGTGTACTTACCGAATATAATCCTCGTAAAGAGTATAGGGAGACTTATGAGAAACTATACTTTCGCTATAAAGAGTTTTGCAGTTTTTTAGAGGAATAAAATTACTATTCTCGGTCCATATTTATGATTTTAAGTATGAAAATTGATTCCGGCAGTTCAAAAGCATCTTTTATGCATTTTGTGACTACTTCCATGGTTTCGTCAAATGGACCAAAAACCTGTGTTGACATTCTGTTTGTTTTAACAGTTATTTTATCATTTTCCTCTAAAGCCTTGATAAAGTTTTTTATCGGGGCTTTGTACTCTTCTTTAAGTGGGTAGTAGCTTATATCAACGGAAATTTTCATAATCTATTAAAATTTGAATTTATACAGTCTATTTTGATAACCGTTGAACAGGTATTTTGTTCACCCTGCAACATTTGTCTTAATTCCGAGGTCTTCCACCCTGGATGCAATTTTTTGGAGAGTGTCGGATGAAGCCTTTTCGAGGCCTTCTGTCGGTGTTTCCCGGTCGATGGTGTAAATCATCACTTCTCTCGGTTTAAGCGACCTAAGGAGCTCCAGCCATGCTGAAATCTCTTTTTCCGTTGTATTGTCTACATGCTTTCCTTCAAACTCACCTTTAAGGAACATTGTTTGAAGAATAAAGTTACCGTTGAACTTTTTATATAATTCAACTTGATTTGCTACTCTGTAATCCGGTGAGTTAGGGCGGTCAATAAGCCTGACTGTCTCATCGAAGGCTGAATCAAGTTTAAGAACAGGTTTTTCTATTTTCTTAAGTGCTTCAAAAACTCCGGGATTCTTTAAATGCATACCATTAGAAAGTACAGTTATTTCCGTTTGAGGATAAAACTGATTACGCAGTTCTATTGTATCTTCAATTATTTCAATAAAATCCGGATGCATCGTCGGCTCACCGTTACCTGCAAAAGTTATCACATCTAACGTTGTGCCTTCTTTTTTAAGAAGTGTCAGCTTTTCTTTGAGAGCTGCTTTAACATTTTCTCTGTCAGGCAGCTTTGTTTTTGTGCGAAAATCTTTATTAAATCCGCATTCACAGTAAATGCAGTCAAATGAGCATAATTTGCCGTCGTATGGCAGTAGGTTGATACCCAGTGAACTTCCCATCCTGCGACTGTGCACAGGACCGAAAACTATTTCTTTAAATAATATTGTTGACATTACTTCTTAACTTCTTAAATTAGTGAAATTGACAAAAAACTAAGAAATTTTTAAATCCAGTTTATAATTTCCCCGGTACCATAACCGATAATCAGATATCGCAAAAACTTTCCGATAGCCATACTAATCATAACTACAGTTGTATTTGCTCTCATAAAACCCAATGCTACCAGAATCACATCGCCGACTGCAGGCAGAAATCCAAAGAAACCCATCAGTGCTCCTTTACCCTGAAGTTTTTGAACTGTTTTTTCTATACTTTCCGGTTTAATTTTAAACCATTTTTCAATCCACCCCACTTTACCTAAACGTCCCAGATAATAACATGTAGCACCCCCGGCAGCGTTCCCTATTGTGGCATATAATATCAGAGTCCATAAGTCCAGTCCGGCTGCAATCAGAGCTGCAAAAACCACTTCCGAACTGAATGGAAGAATAGTTGCTGCAAGAAATGAAGCAAGCAACAATCCCCAGTAGCCATATTCAGCAAAGCCGTCAAGCATTAGTGTGCAACCAGCCAGTTTTCTCCCACTCCAATTTCAGTCTTAAGTTGAACATTCATACTAAATGAATTTTCCATCTCTTCAACAACCATCTCACGTATATAGTCAAGTTCTTCCGGAACGACATTGAAATTTAATTCGTCATGAACCTGTAATATCATTTTGGACTTTTTATTATCCTGCTCAAGTCTGTTAAAGATTCTGACCATTGCAACTTTGATTATATCAGCTGCACTACCTTGTATCGGAGCATTAATAGCATTACGTTCGGCAAACCCCCTTACGGTTGCATTGCGCGAACTTATATCCGGTAAATATCTTTTACGTCCGTATAAAGTTTCAACATAACCATGTTCCCTGGCTTTTTCTATACTTTCTTCCATATACTTTTTAACACCTGAAAATGTGCTGAAGTACTCATCAATCAGACCTTTTGCTTCAGAACGCGGTATAGTGAGTCTTTCCGACAGACCAAAGGGTGTTATACCGTAAATAATACCAAAATTTGCAGTCTTAGCTTTTCTGCGCATATCCTGATCAATATCTTCCAGAGGAATTTTAAATATCTTGGAAGCAGTAGCAGAATGTATGTCCTGGCCTTTATTAAAAGCTTCTATCATATTTTCATCACCACTAAGATGAGCCATAATCCTTAGCTCAATTTGCGAATAATCCGAAGAAACAAACAAGCAGCCGTCGTCAGGGATAAAAACTCTTCTCAACTCTTTCCCTCTCTCATCCCTGATTGGTATGTTCTGAAGGTTTGGATTTGTGCTGCTTAATCTACCTGTTGCAGCAACTGTCTGGTTAAAGGAGGTATGAATTTTACCTGTTTTAGGATTCACAAGTAGGGGAAACGCATCAATGTAGGTATTCAGTAGTTTCTTCACTCCCCTCTGTTCCAGAATTTTGCCTATTATTGGGTGCTTAGATCTGATTTTCTCTAGCTCTTCCTCCCCTGTTTTATATTGCCCTGTTTTTGTTTTTTTAGGTTTATCTATTATCTTAAGTCTGTCAAAAAGGATTTCACCTGTCTGTTTAGGTGAGTTGATATTAAAATCAATCCCTGCCATTTCTATTATCTCTTTTTCAATCAGCTCAAGTTCACCTGTATATTGCTTAGACAGTTCTTCCAGAGCTTCAAGATCCAACCTCACCCCCGTCCATTCCATATCAGCAAGAACATAAATCAACGGGCTCTCTATATCATAAAAAAGTCTGTTGAGATTATTCTTTATAATTTCCTTTTCCAGTATGTTTTTGAGTCTTAGTGTTATATCTGCATCTTCTGAGGCGTAATCACATACAATTGAAGGGTCTATTTCCCTCATATTCTTTTGATTCTTGCCTTTTGGACCAATCAGCTCATCTATGTGGATAGTTTTATAGTTAAGGTATGTTTCGGCCATATAATCCATACCATGGCGGAGTTCCGGATTAATCAAATAGTGAGCTACCATGGTGTCAAACAACGTTCCTTTAACCTTAATCCTGTAATTTCGCAGTTCAAGAATATCATATTTAATATTTTGACCGATTTTTTCTATCTTTTCATTCTCAAAAAAGGGTTTAAATATATCTACCTGTTTTTGTGCTGTATCCTGCTTATCAGATATTGGTACATAAT
The DNA here is from genome assembly GCA_028709385.1 of Fermentimonas sp. Classification (GTDB taxonomy): domain Bacteria; phylum Bacteroidota; class Bacteroidia; order Bacteroidales; family Dysgonomonadaceae; genus Proteiniphilum. The sequence continues at coordinate 98,524 of JAQVXD010000002.1, read as the reverse complement.
ATGCTTCACCCTCTTTGTATGCGAATGACATACCAACTAATTCACTCTGTAAAGGATCCATGCCGGTAGTTTCAGTGTCAAAACAGACCGATTCCTGTTCAAGTAGAACTTTGCATAATGATTGCATTTCCTTTTCAGTAACAACCATTTTGTAGTCATGCTTGGTTGTATGAATATCTGTCAAATCGGATATATTGTTTGTATCGGATTCTATATGAGACTTAGAATCAGAAGATTCAGTTGTTTCTTTGTAAGATGGATTTGCACCAAATAATTCGCCCTGAACAGCTACATCAGAGCTTTTTGCAGCTTCCTCCTGTCTGAAAATACGAGTAAGCAGTGTTCTGAACTCCAGATCTTCAAATATAGCTCTAACGTCATTCTCATTTTTTTCTTTGAGCAACAAATCGTCACTACTAACTTCAATAGGGACATCCGTCTTAATTGTTGCAAGGTACTTTGAAAACAGAATTTGCTCACGGTTTTCTTCAACATTACGCTTCAAAGCCCCCTTTAGTTTATCTGTATTTTCTAGCAGGTTTTCAATTGTACCGAACTCCTTTAGTAGTTTCACAGCAGTTTTTTCACCTACACCCGGACATCCTGGAATATTATCAGAGCTGTCACCCATCAATCCAAGTAAATCAATCACCTGTGACGGGAATTCGATGTTATATTTTTCTACAACTTTTTTATCATCCAGTATCTCATAGTCATTCCCGCCATATTTTGGTCTGTAGATAAAAATTGTTGGTTCTGTAAGTTGGCCATAGTCTTTATCCGACGTCATCATATAAACATCAAAAAGTTCTCTGTCCATATTTTTTGCAACTGTCCCTATTACATCATCAGCTTCATATCCGGGTACTTCAAGTATTGGGATATTATATGCTTTTATAATTTCTTTAATAAAGGGGATAGAAGCTTTAATCACTTCAGGGGTAGCTTCCCTTTGGGCTTTATATTGCTCATATTCTTTATGACGGAAAGTAGGGCCTTCAGGGTCAAATCCAATTGCAATATGGGTAGGATTTTCCTTATTCAGAACCTCTTCAAGTGTATTTATAAAACCAAATATTGCAGAAGTGTTTCTTCCTTTCGAATCAATTCTCGGGAATTTTATAAATGCATAATAGGCTCTGTATATTAATGCGTAAGCGTCGAGTAGGAAAAGTCTGTTCTTGTTCATAAATTTCTCTAAAATAGCGTTAGGAGTGGTAAAGTTACGAATATTTGTTGCTATGAGTAGAATTATTTTTACTTTTGTACGTTTAATTTAGTATGTGATGGATCAAAGTCAGCTAATAAAGGATTTTCTTCAGGAAGAGTTGTTTGTTTTCGATAAATATTTGCAAGAATCAATTAAAAACAAAAACCCACTTCTTTCAGAAATGATTTCATACGTTTTTAGTACAAATGGAAAACGTTTGAGACCTACTTTAGTTCTGATGACTGCTAAAGCATGCGGAAACATAACCCCCGAAACATACCATGGAGCCGTAACAATAGAGCTTTTGCATACAGCAACTCTTGTTCATGATGATGTTATAGACCGTTCTGATTTACGTCGCGGAAGAAGGTCAATGAATGCCGTTTATGATAATACAAGAGCAGTTCTGGTAGGAGACTATCTGCTTTCAACTGCATTAGCAGAGAGTGTTAAAACAAAAAATCTTGAGATAGTTAAAATAATAGCCGAGCTAGGACAAAATCTTGCTTCCGGAGAACTTGCTCAGTATTCTCTTGCCAGTGAGGTCATAATTGATGAGGATGCTTACTTCGAAGTTATCGATAAAAAAACTGCATCACTGATTCGGGCAAGTCTTGCTATCGGAGCTATTACCGGAGGTGCTGAAAAAGAGCTCATTTCTCAATTTACTCGTATAGGTACTATACTTGGAATATGTTTTCAGATCAAAGATGATATATTTGACTACTTTAAAGTTGATGTAGGCAAGCCTACCGGTAAAGATATCCGGGAAGGGAAAATTACACTGCCTCTTATATATGCACTCAAGAATGCACCAGAATCAGACAGTTCTTCAATGCTTGATATACTTAACTTAAGAGAATACAGTGAAGAAAATATCGAAACGTTACTCGAATTCACCAAAAAGTACCATGGTATTGATGAGGCAAATAAAAAGATAGATATTCTTCTTGAAGAGGCTGAACAAATCATATCGGCATTCAAATATGACAATGAAGTTAAGATGTATATGAAAACGTTTCTTTCATATCTCAGGAACAGAACAAATTAAAAAAGGGTGAATTAATAAAATAATCCACCCATTATAATTTAAACTGATTTAAATACTGCTATACTGTTTACTTAATTTCAATCAGTTTTTCCTTTAATGTTTTTTTCTCTTTAAGAGTAGGTATTTCGACGTTTAGTACACCATCTTTTACCTTAGCTGAAATTTTATCTTTATCGATATCATCCGGAAGAAGCATTGTTCTCTTGAATTGAGAATATGAGAACTCTCGTCTTAGATAAGCACCTTTGTTGTCCTTATCTTCATTTTCTGATTTCTTCTCAAAAGAGATAACCAGATTATTATTCTCGTCCAGCCTCACGTCACAGTCTTCCTTGGTCATTCCGGGGGCTGCTACCTCTACAGTAAAGCCTTTGTCATTTTGCTGAATATTTACAGCAGGAACAGATTTTGTACTGTTTTCCATCCATTCGTTACCAAAAAAATCATTAAAAACACTTGGTAACCAGCTGTTTGTTCTTCTAATAATTGCCATAATATTTATCCTTTCTTTAATTGTTATTTAACTTACAATATTATATCGGCAAATGATGTGCCGATAGAAAAACAACGCTTAAAAGATGTCAATATGGCGCAATTATTCAATAAAACCTTGATAAATCAGTAAAAAAGCAGACAAAACGGCAGAGTCGACTCATTATTCTAAAATCATGTATGTTTTCACACCCCTGTATGTTTTTCCAAATCTGTCTGTTGCCTCCACCTCTATTTTATGCTCTCCTACCGGAAGATCAAGGTTTAGCAGACCATACCAAAGGTGCGTGCTGTTTACTGCGTTAGATGGACGGCGACCCGAAAGTAATTCCTCTGTAAGGTCCCATTCAATAAGCTTTAGATTATAACTAGGATCAACTGCCTGCGTATAACGCATATCTTTCCACTGGCCGTCGTCAATTCTGTATTTTACATTATCACCTTCACTGCCCATAAAAAAGTTGACAACAATCTGAGAAGTCGTTCTTCCTTTATGTTGTACAGTTTTTGGAGCATAAATGTTCATTTGATGATCTCTGTCACTGCCTGCAACCTGATAATTTATATTGTAATTATTATTTTTTACATTAAGAAAAGCATAGCCTTGTGGTGTACCATCCCGCATGGTTGCGTCAGGTAAACCTTCCTCATTGTGCTTTCCTGAATACCAGTCACCGGATGTAGTGCCTGCATTATATTCATGCAACGGTTTATTACCTTTCCAACCTTCAATTTCAGTGTACTCTATTTGTTGCTGTAAATGAGTATGTGCTGACATTATTAAAACATTATCGAACTCCTGTAACATATCAAAAACTCTCTGTCTGTCTTCAAGGCGATATGAATTTCCGGAATTATCTTTCATTGGAATATGTTGAGAGAGAATAATCAGCTTATCCTTTGGAACGTTTTTAAGATTATTTTCCAAAAACTGCAGTTGATCAAGTCGATAACCGCCCCAGTATCCTCTTCCGTCTCTTGGGTCAGGATATAGAATATTGTCAAGAATGATGAAATGAGCGTTGCCATAATTAAAAGCATAATTCGCACTTCCAAAATTCTTTTTAAATGTCTCGTCGGACAGAATATCAGATGTTGCGTCATAATTCATGTCGTGATTTCCCATGACATTGTACCAGGGAAGCTGTAAAAGTCTCATACGCTCTTTGTAAAACGGTTGGAGGTTCAGGTTATCACCGACGATATCACCCAGACTTATGCCAAACAATGTATTTTCTTTTTTTTCTACATCTTTGACAATCTTTTCTGTAAAATAATCAAGATCCTCAATAGAGTAGGGTTGAGGGTCTCCAAAAACTACAACACTGTAATTATCAGGCTCATCATATTTGTAAAGTGCAAAGTCTATTGATGAAGGCAATTTGCCTGTAGGTTCTATACCTTTAAACTCAAAATCCTTATCAGATCCCAAAGGATTATAGTGATAATAAAACTGTGGGATAAAATCCTTATCCACCGGAATCTCATACCCTGAAGGTTTGATTATAAAAATAGTGTTCCCCTCATTCACAGTAATTGAATAATAACCGTCTTCATCAGTTAAAACAACATCTCTGCCATTAGAAACGCCTATACTTGAGATACCTATCTCTTTACGATCTTTTTTACCGTTTTTGTTAACATCATCATACACATACCCTTTAGCCACCTGTTGTGAATAAGCAGCTATACTTATTACTATTAAGAGTATTAGTGTTGTTAAGTTTTTCTTCATTGTCTAAATTTTATGTTTGTATAATATCATAAAACATTACATATATGCTTTTGTTTAGTTATTCCTGTTACAAATTTATTAAGATTGACACCAAAAAAGGCGGACAAGATAATTGTCCGCCTTAATACTCAAATATATTCTTTTTCTCTTAATCTTCTTTCCAGCTTTATAATAATCTTCTTTCTAAATTAATTTAAAGCTATATCTATATCTATATTAATTTAATACTTCAATTTAGACATACTATCAATATCTGTATTATCAGAAATAGGAACCAGTGTAAATCCCCATGAATAATTCTTATTGGCAGGAATGCTGTACTCCGTCAGAGGTCTGGCACCCCAACTATTGTAACCGGCAACGCCTTGTTGTTTCATATCGATACAAACTTCAACAAAATCCTGTGGCACAATATCATTTATATGTGTCTGACGAGGCATCCTGTTCTTAGCATCTTCATCATTCCTCGCAGCAATCTCCTCACTGCTGAAATTATTCCACTGATAAGGACGGTGAGTTGCCTCTTCTGAGTCGAAATCTTCTACACTGTTACGCAAGGCGTTAAAGCCTATCGTGCTGTCTGCAACTACTAACAAACCGTTGTTTTCATTCGTTAATGCCAGCCATCTGGTATCAGTACGATGTCCGTTTTCCTGAGGGCGGGTGTAGCGGACATACATATCATCTGCAGTAGTTTTATATTTACCTACCTTTGAGCCGGATGCTCTGTCGATATAATTTTCGCATGGTCCTCTACCTAAATATTCAACATTGTTCATTGTAGAAGCTAAGCGAAAACGTACACCGATACGAGGAACTGTTAGCGCTGATGAAGCTTTTCGTGCAGCAGATGCTTCGGGGGAGAAGGTTGCAGTCAGTGCAGCTTCAGATGCCTCCAGACTTTTTTCCTCATTATCTGTTGAATTAAAAACAACATCAACTTTCAATATACCTGAAGGGAATACTGTATATTTTACATTGTACAGATTACCTGCAGCCAGCAAATAGGTTACGTCAACCATAAAATTATCTCCTTCCGGCACAACTTTAGTTTCGATAACATTGAAGTTTTTACTTGATTGTTTCCATACCTGAAGGCGGTGCGGAGCCCCATTACCATAATCATTGTCATTAGGTCCACGCCAGAAGTTGGGTTGTATACCAAAACCATCTTTAAAGTATTCATTATTACGAACTTTATATGAGGTGACGATACCGCTGGATTTGTCAAATTCAAACTGAACTTCGGCAGAACTGATATTTACAATGTTTTCTGTGTTCTTCACCTTTAATTCCGGGTAAGTCATACTATCAGTGTATGTTTCTTTTGGTTCCGTGACAGGTATTTTGAATTGTTCAATGGCAACTACATGACCGGCAGGTACTAATGATTGAGACTCTTTTTGCACAACTTTGAAGTTGACAAAATATTCAACACCTGGTTTTGAATCTATTGCATCTAAAGGTATAGATACTTGTATCCACTGTTGAGGAAGAAGAGAAACAGGAACCTGTCCTTCAGCTATTACATTACCATTTTCTGTAATGTCATACAGGAAGTCGTAATTATCTGTATTTGTAAAGTCCTGACGGTTTATTACTTTAAAAACTCCTGCATTCAAGTCTATTGCTTCGAATGCGAAATTCTGATGAACATATTTAACTTCAGCAATAGCAGGGTGGGGGACTCTTGAAGGATCTATTAATCCGTTATTGTTGAAATTACCATCACTGGGAGTGTCAACACCATAGTCACCTCCGTAAGTCCAATAATGATTGCCATTCTCGTCTGTTTCATCCATTCCCTGATCAACCCAATCCCAGATATATCCTCCCTGAAGGTTTGGATATTTGTAAATTGCTTCCCATTGAATATCAAGGTTTCCGTTAGAATTACCCATTGCATGTGAATACTCTGAAGGTATTACAGGTCTGTCACTGCCTTTAGCGCCAATTTCTTCTAACCAGGCTGCACTCGGGTATTGTGGAACATACATATCTGTGTTTAAGTCCCATAATGATCTTTCATAATTTACAGGACGATTCATAAAGTTGCGTTCCTGATCTTTCAGATACCTGTATGTGTGGAAAAAATTAATACCATTACCTGCTTCATTTCCGAGCGACCAAATAGCTACTGAAGGATGGTTTTTATTCCTTTCAAACATATTTATTGTTCGGTCCATGTGTGCCTGTTCCCATTCAGGATGTCTGGAAGGAGATTTCTCTCCGTAATATAGTCCGTGAGACTCTATATTGGCCTCGTCATAAACATATAGGCCATATTCACTGCAAAGTTCATAGAAACGACGTGACTGAGGGTAGTGAGAAAGACGAACTGTATTAATATTATTCAGCTTCATCAGCGTGAAGTCTTTCATCATTAACTCTTCTGTAACATAGTGACCTGTTTCAGGATTAGTTTCATGAATATTAACTCCTTTTAGCTTGATTGGCTGACCGTTAACTAAAAACAGCCTGTCTGTCCTGTTTCCAGTTGTTACAGGTAATATTTCAAATTTGCGGAAGCCGACAGAGTAGGGGACGACCTCTCCATTTTCTGATCCGTCAGGAGTAACTGTTATGAGCAGCTTGTATAGGTTTGGTTGCTCTGATGTCCATGTTGCAACATCAGGAATGTCAGCAGAAAAATGCACGGAACTTTCACCGCCGCTTTGAACTCCGATTGGTTTACTATCGCTTAAAACGATATTTCCGTCACTATTCAGTAGTTTGTAATTTACTTCAGCGTAAGATACAGACGGAGAGTAGTTTCTTACTGTTGTTTCCAACTCAAAAACACCATTTTGGTAACTGTCGTCCAACGTCGATTTTACTCTGAAGTCGCGTAAAGATGTTTTAGGTTGTGACCATAAGAATACATCTCTTTCTATTCCACTTATTCTCCAGAAATCCTGAGCTTCAAGATAAGAGCCGGTACTCCAGCGATATATCTTAAGTACAAGCGAGTTTGTACCTTCATTAACATACTTGGTTATATTAAACTCGGCACTGGTTTTTGAGTCTTCGCTATATCCAATCTCTTTACCATTTATATATACATATACACCTGACTTAGCACCATCAAGGGTTAAAAAGATTTCTCTGTTATTCCAGTTTTCAGGAATATTTATCTCACGGCGATATACACCAATAGGATTATCTTCCGGAAGATACGGGGGTTCCATTTTAGGATAACGGGTTTTAGGATCTCTTTCAACAAATTCATATGGATGATTAACATAGATAGGTGTGCCAAACCCCTGTAATTCCCAGTTTCCAGGCACTTTAATATCTTTCCAGTCTGTTAGTACTACAGAAGAATCTGTCACATTTTCAGGAAGATTTTTGTAGCTTTCCACAAAATAAAATTTCCAGGTACCATTCAGAGAAATATAGTAGTCACTCTCTTCAAAATTTTTATTTAGTGATTCGTTTTCACTATTAAAAGTCATAAATTGGGTTCGTGGATACTCCCTATTTACTTTAACCACATTGACATCGCTCCAGTAAGGTGTTTTACGCTCGTTTGAGATTGCATTATAATCCTGAGCTATAGTACTCATACTTAAAGCAAACATAGCGACTACATTTACCACTAAAGCATTTAATTTTTTCATATATTCTAATATTTAATAATTATCTCTCTTTTGCAATCTTATTGTAAAGTTTGTCAGACAGACTACTTGTACCTATTCTGAATAGTTCCTTATTACACCATTCCTCACCAAGTATCTCATTTACAATTGTATAATATTTCACTGCATCTTCAGGTGTGGAAACGCCACCGGACACTTTAATTCCAATTTTATTAGAAGTTGCTTTGTAATAAGATTTTATTGCATGGCACATCGTAAAAACAGCTTCAGGAGTAGCTCCGTTATAACCCTTACCAGTCGAAGTTTTAAGAAAATCAGCACCTGAGTACATAGATAAAATTGCTGCATTGTGTATATTTTTAGCAGTAATCAGTGCGCCGGTTTCCAATATCACCTTGAGAGTTCTATTTTTACAAACCTCTTTTAACTCTGATATCTCTTCGGAAAATTCCTGATAATATTCATCCAGAAACAGTCCTGCATTTATAACAATATCAATTTCATCCGCACCGTCTGATAAAGCCAGCGAAGCCTCTGCTACCTTAACCTCTATAAAAGTCTGAGAGGATGGAAATCCTCCTGCTACTGATGCTATTTTTACATCAGCAGTAAGTGATTCTTTCACTGTCTGTACGAAATTTGGGTAAACACAGATAGCAGCAACATTGCTTATCTCAGGGTCAGAACCTTCAAAAGAGTTTATTTTTTCTGTGAAATTCCAAATATGTTCTTTAGTATCAGTTGAGTTTAGTGATGTTTGATCAATGCAAGTGTAAAGTGTTTTGTAAACCTCATATACGTTGTTTTTGTCAAACTCAGATGCAAGAAGCTGTTCAACTCTTGTTTTTGTTTCCTCATCTGAAAATTTCAGCGGATGCTTTTTCAAAGCTTCTAAGTATTTATTATCTTCCATTTAATTCGGTTATTTATTTTGTTAAATATTTTTCCTTTTCAACACCGTAGATTAAGATTTTAATTTTTCATTATCCAAATGTCTTGTGGCATCCCTTGCTGTTTTTTTCTCCATACTTTTACGAAAAGATTCCTCAAGGTCAACTCCAGTTTGATTAGCAATACATATCAATACCCAGAGAACATCACCAATTTCTTCTGAGAGATTTTTTGATAAATCAGATTTTTTGAATGATTGTTCCCCATAAGTCCTTGCCATAATTCGTGCCAACTCACCCACTTCCTCAGTTAGTAAAGTCATGTTGGTAAGTTCGCCAAAATAACGCACCCCATACGTTTTAATCCATTCATCTACCTTTATTTGTGCATCACGAATAGTCATAAATTATCTATTTACAGAGGTTAAAAAAAAGAAATTAAACCAAAATTATAGAGTAAAAAACCTCACTCCCTGTTTTTAGAGTCAATCCATATAGTTACAGGACCATCATTCAGAAGTTTTACTTTCATATCTGCTCCAAACTCACCTGTTTGAACTTGCTTATGAAGCAATTTGGACAATTCTGCACAAAATTCTTCATACAAAGGTATCGAAATCTCGGGCTTGGCAGCTTTAATATATGAAGGTCGATTACCTTTTTTTGTACTTGCATGTAAGGTGAACTGAGAAACAACTAGTATATCCCCTCCGGAATCTAATATTGAACGATTCATCACTCCGTTTTCGTCATCAAATATACGCAAATTAACACTCTTTTTCGCTAAAAAATCTATATCTTCTTTTCCGTCATTTTCTTCTATACCAACAAAAATCAATAGGCCTTCATCTATCTTGCTCTTTATTTCTCCATCTATTTGAACAGATGCCTCTGATACCCTCTGTATTAAAACTCGCATTTCTATTTTTTTTCTTTACTGTTTATCCAATTCCAAATAATTTCCCCTCTGTTTTTCCCAAGCAAATTTATTATTTCATCTTTACCGGATTCTTTTACTCTTTTAGTACTTTTAAAATGTAACAATAATTTTTTCTTTGTTTCTTTACCTATACCTTTAATTGAATCAAGTTCTGAAGTAACTTGTGCCTTACTCCTTTTTTTTCTGTGAAAAGTCAAACCAAATCTATGAGCTTCGTCTCTCAGTTGCTGAATAAGTTTTAGTGTTTCTGAATTTTTATCAATATAGAGAGGAACAGGGTCATCAGGGAAATAAATCTCTTCTAATCGTTCTGCAATACCAATTATTGCTATTTTTCCGTATAGCCCAATTTTCTGAAGAGAATTTACAGCAGCACTTAATTGACCCTTACCGCCGTCAATTACAATGAGTTGTGGCAAAGATTCACCTTCGTTAAGCAGCCGAGAATAGCGTCTTTCAACAACTTCTCGCATTGATGCGTAATCATCGGGCCCTATAACGCCTTTTATATTGTAATGTCTGTAATCTTTCTTCGAAGGTTTGACTTTTTTAAAAACTACACATGCAGCTACGGGGTTAGTGCCTTGAATATTGGAATTGTCAAAGCATTCTATATGTAATGGAAGATCTTTCAGATGTAAATCTTTTTTAACGGTGGTTAAAATTCTTGTAACCCTTTGTTCAGGATTTAACATCTCTGCTTTCTTCAGTTTATCAATTTTATACTGCTTTACATTTTTTTCTGAAAGCGACATTAATTTCTTTTTATCACCTTTCTGAGGGATAGTAAAATCAACATTTGTTAATTTTAGATCAGGTACAAATGGCACAATTATCTCTTTCGAGTTACTCCCGAAACGTTGTCTCATTTCAATAATTCCTAAGCCAAGCAATTCTTCAGGACTCTCGTCAAGTTTCTTTTTATATTCAAATGTATAGGCTTGATTTATTCCTCCATTTACAACATGGAGATAGTTAATAAAAGCAGAGTTTTCATCTTCTTCAAAAGAGAAGACATCAAGATTGTAATTTATATTGCTGACCACCTGTGATTTTTCTCTGAAGTTTTGAATTAAAAGCAGTTTTTCCTTAAGTTCATGTGCTTCTTCATATCTCATTTCTGCAGAAAGTTCATCCATTCTGGCAAGCACTTGTTTTTCGATTATTGAAACATTTCCTTTAAGTATTTCATTTATTTCACTAATATTATTATTGTAATCTTCCAATGATTGTAGTCCTTCACAAGGTCCTTTGCATCGATTTATATGATACTCCAGACATACCTTAAATTTACCAGCTGCAATATTTTCAGGAGAAAGGTTTAGTCTGCATGTTCTTATTTTATAAACCTTTCTTACTATTTCAAGAAGAGCATTTACTGAAAGTACAGATGTATATGGGCCATAATATTTAGAGCCATCTTTTACAATATTGCGGGTTTTATATACACGGGGGAAGAATTCATTTTTAATTACTATAGAAGGGTAGGTCTTATCATCCTTCAGCATTACATTGTAACGCGGTTTCAGTTTTTTAATAAGATTGTTTTCCAGCAGGAAAGTGTCTTCTTCTGTATTTACAACAATGTATTTTATATTCCGTATATTACGTACTAATATCCTTGTTTTAGGATGATCATGGTTTTTATTGAAATAAGAAGAAACACGCCTTTTCAGATCCTTAGCCTTACCAACATATATTACCGTTCCTTTATCATCAAAAAACTGGTAACAACCCGGTTGGTTAGGAATCACCGCAAGTGTATTTCTAATGTCATCGTTCATTTCTTAACAATGTATATTCAACAAGTTGAGAGATTAAAATTTAATAATTGAATTTATTTCAACCTCTGAAGGAAAATGCTGACGACCTTCTAAATCCTCCAGTTCAATCAAAAAGTTAATATAGATTTTTTTAACCCCAAGTTTTTTCACAAGATTATATGCAGCAACCATTGTTCCGCCTGTTGCAAGGAGGTCGTCATGGAGTAATACGACATCATTTTTATCTAAAGAGTCCTCATGAATCTGTATCGCATCTTCTCCATATTCTTTCGTGTAAGTTTCCTCAATTACCTTATAAGGTAGTTTTCCCGGTTTACGAATCGGAACAAATCCTGCATTTAGTTTAATTGCAGTTGCCGGACCCATAAAAAAACCGCGGGATTCAATACCCACAACTTTCGTAATTTCTTTGTCTTTGTACTGGTCAAATAATATTTCACTCAGCTCTTTTAAATGTTCAGCCGACTGGAATAGGGTAGTGATGTCTTTAAACTGTATTCCGGGAATTGGGAAATCAGGGATGTTTCTTACAGATTTTGTTAGTGTTTCTATGCTCATTGTTTTTATTAATTAGTTACTTCGTATTGTTCCACGTGGAACATTTATTGTATTATCTGCCTAATAGAATGAGAAGTACAGAAATATCATTAGGTGAAACTCCCGGTATACGTCCTGCTTGTGCAATAGTTTCGGGATTTATTCGTGTTAGTTTGTGTCGTGCTTCTGTGGACAAGGATTGTATCTCATTGTAATTGAATTTGTCTTTAATTGAAATGTCTTCCAAACGGGTGATCTTGTCCGCCATAATCTGCTCCCTTTTAATATATCCGCTATATTTAATTTTAATGTTAGCCGATTCTATTACTTCCTCTTTCCGGTCAGTGATTGTGTCCAGTAAATCTCTTAGCGGATCTATCTCCTGAGCTATTAGTTGCAGATCGATATGTGGTCTGGTTAGTAAATCAACAAGTTTTACCCCATGCTTCAATGGTGCTGTACCAATACTTTCCAGAAATGGATTTATACGAGCTGCTTTAACAGAAAACTTGTCAACAAACTCTTTAATCATATTTACTGTTTCCGTTTTTTGAAGGAGGAAGTTAAGTCTTTCTGATGTAGCAAGTCCGAGATTGTACCCCTTTTCAGTAAGTCTCTCATCGGCATTATCCTGACGTAAAAGAATCCGGTATTCAGCACGAGAGGTGAACATTCTGTAGGGTTCATCCACACCCTTGGTTATAAGGTCATCGATCAGTACACCAATATATGCTTCGTCTCTTCTCAGAGTGAATGACGATCCACCGTGACAGTTTATATGCGCATTTATTCCTGCAATCAGTCCCTGGCCGGCTGCTTCTTCATAACCTGTTGTCCCGTTGATCTGACCTGCAAAGAACAGGTTCTTTACCATCTTAGTTTCTAAAGTGGCCTCTAGTTGTGTTGGGTCAAAAAAGTCATATTCTATTGCGTATCCAGGGCGGAAGATATGAACATTTCTGAAAGCGGGTACCAACTGTAGTGCTTTCAACTGAGTTTGCAAGGGTAGGGAAGAGGAAAAACCGTTTAAATAGTACTCATTAGTATTTACACCCTCTGGTTCTAAAAACAACTGGTGGCTGGTTTTATCAGAGAAGGTTACAATTTTAGTTTCTATGCTTGGGCAGTAACGAGGACCAATACTTTGAATCTGGCCATTATATAGCGGTGAGTCGTCCAATCCCTCTCGTAAAGCTTCGTGCACCTCTTCATTTGTGTATGAAATCCAGCAGCTTTTTTGATCCAAAGATCTCTGTACATCGGGGAGATAAGAAAATTTATGAAAATCATCATCACCTTTTTGTTCTTCCATCACTGAGAAGTCAACAGATCTAGCATCAATTCTAACAGGTGTACCCGTTTTCATACGGTCTGTTTTGAAACCGAAATCTCGCAACTGTTCCGACATCCCATATGAAGCAGGTTCACCGATACGGCCTCCGCCAATTTGCACTTTGCCTACATGGATCAAACCATTAAGAAATGTACCGTTTGTTAAAACAACAGATTTAGCTCTGAATTCAACTCCCATACGGGTTTTAACTCCGATTACTGTTGCTCCGTCAAATATAAGTTCTGTTACCATATCCTGCCACATAGCAAGATTTGGAGTGTTTTCAATTATTTCTCGCCAGGTTTCAATAAATTTTACCCTGTCGCTTTGTACTCGCGGACTCCACATTGCAGGACCTTTAGAGCGGTTAAGCATGCGAAACTGTATAGCTGTCTTATCGCTTACGATTCCCATCTGACCGCCCAAAGCATCTATTTCACGAACAATTTGTCCTTTAGCAATGCCGCCGACTGCAGGATTACAACTCATCTGGGCAATTTTGTTCATATCCATCGTTATAAGCAATGTTTTTGAACCCAGGTTAGCTGCTGCTGTTGCTGCTTCGCAACCGGCATGTCCTGCGCCGACTACTATTATGTCATAATTAAAATCCATTTTTAACTCTTTGCACTTTATTTAAGTTCCAAAGATACTAAAAAAGAAAACGTTACGTTTATGTTGGATGTTAATTACAGATAAGAACAGCGGAAGGAGCTTTATTTCAGCATTATACGCATAAATACAGGCAGATGGTCACTATAGCCTCCTTTGTAATTTCCGCTATATGTTCTGTTGGGTTTTGCCTGACCCCTACTGTCAAAATGTAATAAATATTGGGGATTAAAAACATCTGCAAATTCGGGTTTACAAATAATATTTTCTGATAATAACAAACTACCCGAAACAATTATCTGGTCGAACAACTGCCAGCCATCATGATATGTGCTTCCAATTCCCTTTTTATATCTCGGATATAACAGATTGTAGAGTTTAAGCGGATCGATTTTTTCAAATTTCTTCTTCGCACCAAGGACTTCATCAATACTGTTATCATCCGGAGTATCATTGAAATCTCCCATGATAACAATATTTTCAGATGGATTGGAGCTTAATACTCTGTAGACCTCGTGCCTTAGTTCACTTGCTACAAAATAACGCCTTCTTTCTGATTTCTCCCTGCCTTCACTCCTGGATGGGAAATGTGTAATGAATAGATGAATTGTCTCATCATTTTTAAGTTTGCCGGCTACATAAAGGATATCCCTAGTCCTGTCTTCTATACCCGGCAGTCGAACTGTTATCGGTTTGGAATCCTTTACTGTAAAAGTTTGGGTATTGTATATCAAGGCAACATCTGATCCTCTTTCATCAGGACTGTCATAATGAATAAAGCTGTACCCGGTTATCCCGTTATTTCTCAGACTATCCAATATACCTGTCATTACTGATTTATTTTCAATCTCTGCCAGACCAATTATATCTGGTATGTCAGGAGCTACAATATCCCTGACAACTTTAGTCATTTTTTGTAACTTTTCAAGGTATCGTACGTAGGTCCACTCCCTGAATCCGTCAGGAGTGTAATCATCATCCATAGTTAACGGGTCGTTTTCGGTATCATAGAAGTTCTCGGTATTATAAAACATGAATGTAAAAGGGTAGGGCATATTAATTTAAAGTTACAAATGTTATCAATTAACTGTACGATTCATCCTTTTGTAAATTGCCACTCATTCAGATTCAGCAACTTCAAGGCTTTGTTTTCTGCGTCTCTCATACTCTTTTGATCAGCTTCCGTTCCGTCATCAAGTCCGCATAAATGCAAAATGCCATGAATAATTACACGATGCAGTTCTTCCTGATAATCAGTAGTATACAATTGTGAATTTGATCTAACTGTATCAAGACTGATAAATATATCTCCTGATATTTGATCTCCTTCACTATAGTCGAAAGTGATAATATCAGTGTAAAAATCATGCTTGAGATATTGTCTATTAACCTCGAGTATTTTTTCATCATCACAAAAAAGATAAGCTATTTCACCTATACTCTTGCTGTAACTCCCTGCCACAGCTTTTATCCAAGCCGATATTTTTCTTTTCTTGATATCGGGTATTTTAACGTTTTCTACCTGAAAAGATATTGCCATGTTTACTATTATTAACCGAAAAACAGATATGCTACAAGTATAGCTGCAATTACACCCGCCAAATCGGCCAGTAGTGCATACTGAACTGTATAACGCGTGTTCTTAATATTTACAGCCCCATAATATACTGCGACAATATAGAATGTTGTATCAGTGGCACCCTGAAGCACACTTGACAACCTTCCTGCAAACGAGTCAGCGCCAAAAGTCTGCATAGCATCAATCATCATTCCTCTTGCCCCACTGCCACTTAAAGGCTTCATTAGTGCAGTTGGTATCCCGTCAACCCATCGGGTGTCCATACCGGTTAAGCCAACCAGGTTCCTGATCCCCTCCATGAGGAAGTCCATGGCTCCTGATGCACGGAAAACGCCAATTCCTACCAGTATTGCAATAAGATAAGGAATAATTGATACAGCAGTCTTAAAACCTTCTTTTGCCCCATCAATAAATGATTCAAAAATGTTGATCTTACGACGCATTGCTTTAATTATAAACAATACTATAATGGTGAGGAGAATTATGTTGGCAACCAGACTGGAAACAATGCTTACCTGCTCCTGAGGCATTGACTGAAAAATGAATACTGTGCCTGCAATTATACCTCCCATTATAAGCAGGAATCCAAGAATCTCTTTATTTAGAATATTGATACGCTGCTTGAGGCATACTGCAATTAATCCTACCAATGTAGCCACGAAAGTGGCAATCATTATAGGAATAAATACATCAGCCGGGTTAGCAGAACCCATCTGAGCACGGTAAACCATTATTGTTACCGGGATTAATGTAAGTCCCGATGCATTCAGAACCAGAAACATAATCATAGGATTTGATGCCTGGTCTTTCTTTGGGTTAATATCCTGCAGCTCCTGCATAGCCTTTAATCCAAAAGGTGTAGCGGCATTATCCAGTCCAAGCATATTTGCTGATAAATTCATCAGCATTGATCCTGAAGCAGGATGGTTTTTGGGAATATCCGGGAAAAGCTTTGAAAATAGAGGTGCAACAGCTATCGAGAACAGCTCAATCATACCCCCTCTCTCACCAATCTTCATAATTCCCAGCCAAAGCGAAAGTACCCCTGTTAGTCCCAGAGAAATCTCAAATCCTGTTCTTGCTGTGTCGTAGGTTGAGTTCATGATATCAGTAAATACCTGAACATCACCAAAGAAGATTAGCTTTGTCAATGCAACAATAAAAGCTATTAGAAAGAAAGCTACCCAGATATAATTAAGGACCATTGTTGAGCTGTTTCGTCGATTATTAAGTTGACATTCTAAATAAAATCAATCAAAGATACAATTTAATGGAATTATGAACAAGGAGGAAATATAATTTACTAACTTTATGGATTAACACAATCAAAGTGAACTGGAAGGATTTTTTTTATTACAACAGAGGAACCCGGTCAGCAGTACTTCTCCTGCTGATACTGATTTTACTAACTCTTATACTTAATACTCTCTTAAGTCAGAAAAAATCATCAGAATCTTTTATAAATCAAAATGACTCCATTATAGACGAGTTCTCAAATTCCAGAGAATCTCAAAATAAAAAGGATTATTCTATACCAAATGTAAAACCTACAAGCAGCCCCGGAACATCTTACACACAAAAAAAGAAAGCTGATGGTTTTAAGAGTCAAAGCAGGTTATTAAATGATCAAAGCAACAATTTTATCAATGATGAAAAAGAATCATCCGAATCGATAGAAAGCTCATCACTTCCTTACACACAGGCTACAAATTACCCGCGAACAGAAAAACTAAAAGCAGGCGAGTCAATCCGGTTAAACGAGACGGATACAACTCAATGGAAAAAAATCCCGGGTATAGGAAGCGTTTATGCCTCACGCATTGTTAAGTACAAAAATCTTTTAGGCGGATATGTACATAAAGAGCAGCTTATGGAAGTGTATGGTATCGATGATGAGTTGTATTGGAGGATAGAAATATATATATTCGAGGATAGTAATTATAGTAAACTGAATATAAACGAACTGGAGTTTCGTGATTTGCTCAGGCATCCATATCTTGACTATGAGCAGGTAAAAACTATTGTTAATCTAAGAGAAAGGAAGGGGAGTATTAATAGTATTGATGAGCTCTCAATGCTTGCTGAATTTACTCCGGAAGATATTGAGCGACTTAAACCATATCTCCAGTTTTAGTAGGAATATTTAACTCAACGATATTGATAAATTAAGAAGACCGATAAATAACCGGTCTTCAAAATAAGATTTACTACAATATATGGTTTACTTGTATATTGTAGTAGTAGTTGGCGAATAAATTCCACCGGTTAATAAATTAACTATACCATTAACAAATGACATTTCCGTTTTAACAGTATAATCTTGTGCTCCACCGGCTAACACTGCCGGATCAGATACACCAATCGGAGCCAACCCCCCAATCAGATAATGATTCCATTTCGAAATTTGTTGATTTCCCTGTGCGCCATCTCCAACAACGGTTGTGTACGAATAGCATGAGCTCATCAGCAGCGCTGCAAAAAGTACTGCGGTTAATCGAATTATTTTTTTCTTCATTTAGTTGAATTTAAAGAGTTTAAAAATAGAATTATACACCTGAAACCATGTTAAAATTAACAAAGTAAATGTACAATATATTTTAAATTCAGCAAAATATATTAAAAATATCTTTTCAAAATTTCTGAAACAGAAGAATAATATCCGCGCCCAAATAAATTAAGATGAACCAGCAGGAAATATAACTGATACAAGTCAATTTGTTCATCGTGAAACTCTGATTTAGGTATAATTTCGTGATATGCATTATAGAACTCATCCCCAAAGCTGCCAAAGAGTTTGCTCATAGCAATATCAACCATTGAGTGGCCTCTGTAAACTGCAGGATCTACTAGGTAAGGTGTACCTTCTTCAGAAATAAGGTAATTACCTCCCCATAAATCACCATGTATAAGTGATGGTGTAACGTCAGTTAAGAAGCGGTTGAAGATCTCAATACTCTTCTCTTTCGCCGGAATCTCTTTTTTGGATAATAAACCTGCATTAAGAGCTAATTGCAGCTGTGGTGATATTCTCTCATCCCAGTAAAATTCTACCCAGTTCGTGTGAATTCGATTTTTTTGAGGCAGACTCCCTATGAAGTTATCCGAGCTGAATCCAAAATTATCCTGCTTTATCATATGCAATGAAGCTAATTCCCTGCCAAGTCTCGCATAATCATTCGAATCGGGACGTCTGTTTTCCACATAATCCATCAGTATAAATGCTTTGCCCTCTAATGAATCTACTAAATGCACATGTGGAACAGAAATTGTTTCGGTCTTTTCTATCGCATCAAGTCCTTTTTGTTCCGCGTGGAACATTTCAATTGCTACCGGAGCTTTGTTTATTTTCAGGAAATAGTTCCTGTTTGAAGTTTCCAGCAGATAAGCCGAAGAGATTGATCCTCCGGTTACCGCCCTGGTTGAGTTGATGTCCTCTGATACAGTATCAGAAATGTAACTCAATATATCCTTTATCATGGCATTTAAATTTTACTTTTCAGAAGAGGTTAATGTACTTAAGCGAACAATTTTTCACTTTTTATAAATTGATGCAATATTTTCTTTTATCAATGTTATTTTACTTTCGGCGTCAGCCTGTTTTTTGCGTTCATTCTCAACAACTTCAGGTTTTGCGTTTTGGACAAACTTTTCGTTGCTCAGTTTCTTCTCAACTGATTTCAGGAATCCCTCAGTATAAGAAAGTTCAGCTTCAAGCTTTTGCAGTTCAGCTTCTGTATCGATACTTTCAGAAAGAGGAACACTATATTCAGTGGTGCCTACAAGAAATCCTGCCGACCCGGCCTGTTTTTCTGAGACCTGTTTGATTGAGGTAAGGTTGCACATCTTTGAAATGATGCTGTTAAACGAATCGGTATGAATACCTGCAATGTCCAGCTCTAGCTCCTCTTTATTCGGAATGTTTTTATCCAAACGTATAGTTCTTATACCTGAAATAATATGTTTAACATCTTCGAAATCAGATAACAGATCTTTGTTAATGTCTCCTGCATCTGGCTGAAAAGAAATCATCAGACTTTCACCTTCTTCCCTGTTGTATAACGCCTGCCATAACTCTTCAGTGATAAATGGCATAAACGGATGTAGTAACCGAAGCAAATCATCAAAAAAGCTTAGTGTGGCTTCATAGGTCACACTGTCGATAGGCTGCTGATAAGCAGGTTTAACAATCTCAAGGTACCATGAAGAAAACTCATCCCAAAAAAGCTTGTAAAGCAGCATCAGAGCTTCTGAAAGGCGGTATTTTGAGAAAAGATCTTCCAATTCGGTAATAGTTTCTGACAGTTTACTCTGAAACCACTCAACTGCAATCTTAGATGATTCCGGCTGAGATGTATTATTGTCAACTTCCCACCCTTTAACTAATCGGAAAGCATTCCATATTTTGTTGTTGAAATTACGTCCCTGCTCACACATCGACTCATCAAAAGGTAAATCGTTGCCCGCAGGTGATGTAAGCAGCATTCCCATTCTAACACCGTCAGCTCCATATTTTTCCATCAACTCTATCGGATCTGGCGAATTTCCCAGAGATTTAGACATTTTCCTGCCCAGTTTGTCGCGAACAATGCCTGTAAAATAAACATTCCGGAAACAGGGCTCTTTCCGATATTCATATCCTGCCATTATCATGCGTGCCACCCAGAAGAAAATAATCTCAGGTGCAGTCACAAGGTCGTTAGTAGGGTAGTAATAGTTGATTTCTTTGTTATCAGGTTCGTTTATTCCATTAAAAACAGATATTGGCCACAACCACGATGAAAACCATGTATCAAGTACATCCTCATCCTGCTTCAGGTCATCTATAGTTATTTCATAATCCACCTGCTGTTTAGCCTTTGCAAAAGCCTCCTCTTTAGACATTGCAACAACATAACCCCCTTTAGGGAGGAAGTATGCAGGAATCTGATGACCCCACCAGAGCTGGCGACTAATACACCAGTCCTTAATATTCTCCATCCAATGGCGGTATGTATTTTTATATTTCTCGGGAAAAAAGCGGATTGTGTCATTCTCTACAGCTTCAGCAGCAGGTTTAGCAAGATCTTCCATCTTCAGGAACCATTGCATCGATAGCTTAGGCTCAATTGCTTCATCTGTACGCTCAGAAAAACCAACCTTATTAGTATATGGCTCTGTCTTTTCAATTAATCCTGCCTCTCCAAGATCCTTCTCAATCTGCTTACGAACATCAAACCTGTCCATTCCTGCATAGCGGCCGCCATTCTCATTTAAAGTACCGTCAGGATTAAATATATCAATAGAGGGAAGGTTGTATTTCTCACCCAACATATAGTCGTTCACGTCATGGGCAGGGGTAACTTTCAGACATCCGGTTCCAAATTCGATATCAACATATTCGTCTTCAATAACGGGGATAGCCCTGTTTACCAGTGGAACAATTACTTTTTTGCCTTTCAGAAAAGCGTTTTTGGGATCATCAGGGTGGATACACATAGCAGTATCACCCATTATTGTTTCCGGGCGTGTAGTAGCGACAACCGCATAACGGCCTTCATCATCTCCCTCAATCATGTATCTCAGGTAGTACAACTTTCCGTTAACCTCCTTATGGATTACCTCTTCATCAGAAAGAGCTGTCAATGCTTTAGGATCCCAGTTTACCATCCTTACACCACGGTAAATCAAACCTTTATCATACAGATCACAAAACACCTTTAGTACGCTCTCAGAGCGAATATCATCCATTGTAAAAGCAGTTCTGTCCCAGTCGCAGGATGCACCCAGTTTTTTCAGTTGTTGAAGTATAATACCTCCATGCTCCCGTGTCCAATCCCAAGCATGTTCCAGAAACTCTTCCCTTGTAAGATCACTTTTTTTAATTCCCTCAACAGCCAGTTTATTAACAACTTTAGCCTCAGTAGCAATTGAAGCATGATCGGTGCCCGGCACCCAGCAAGCATTTTTTCCCTGCATACGTGCACGTCTGACTAATACATCCTGAATAGTGTTGTTTAGCATGTGCCCCATGTGGAGTACACCGGTTACGTTTGGCGGAGGTATTACTATAGTATACGGCTCACGCTCATCCGGTTCTGAATGGAACAGATTATTCTTAATCCAGTATTCATACCACTTACTTTCAACCTCTGCAGGATTGTATTTGCTTGCAATTTCCATTTGATTAAAACTTATACTTAGTTGAGAATAGCTACATTCTCTATCAATCAATAATAAACTGCAAAAGTACAAAAACTATTTGGTAAATAAAGTAAGTTATAATTTCCAACCTTCACGATATTGATAATGCAGAAACTGATCTGCTTCAGGCATATTCGGAAAAGCTAGTTTTTCAGGGTCAAAATTCAAATTCTGAAAACTCATTTTTTCCCTAAGCTCAGGTCTAAGCGCTATATTACCCAACAAAACAGTTTCTGTTAAAGGTCCTGCCCAGTCGAAATTTGAACCTGCTGGATCACCTCCCTTACATGCAAGGATCCATTCCTGCCTGTGTCCGGGAGAAGATTTAATATAAGGTTCAGGCCTTGTATAAGAATCGTTCAGTGATTGTGGTAAAATTCGATTGCCTAAAATCTTACCTTTACTGCCAATATACAAAACGCCACCTGCACCCATTTGAAGTTCAGGATCTATATCAGCTAAACGAGGAGGGCGTAACCCCCCGTCATACCATGTAAGGCGCAAGGGAGGCAGATCATCACGAGCCGGGAAATCATAGGTAACAATAGAACCCAACGGGAATGATTCACCGTTTACCAATGTTGATGTACCCTGAATACTTGTTGGGTATTTTAGTTTGAGAATTCTGAAAACAGAGTCAAAGGAGTGGCAACCGATATCTCCAAGTGCTCCTGTACCATAATCTATCCATCCACGCCATTTAAAAGGATGATAAGAAGGATGGTACGGGCGTAATGGCGCCGGACCTGTAAACAAATCCCAATCGAGAGTGTCAGGCACCGGTGGTGTATCTTCAGGACGTCTTACTCCTTGTGGCCAGTATGTATCCGACAATCCTCTGTTTGGCCGATCTGTCCAAACATGAACTTCCCTGATTTCACCAATCACACCGTCATGAATCATTTCCTGTAATCTGCGGGGACCGTCACCCGCCTGTCCCTGATTTCCCATTTGTGTTGCCACTTTATATTTCCGGGCGGCTTCAGTGAGCATTCTCGCCTCATATACAGTATGTGTCAGAGGTTTTTCAGTGTAAACGTGTTTACCTCTTCTTATCGCCTCCATACTGATAATGGCATGAGTATGATCAGGTGTTGCAACAATTACAGCATCAATATCTTTCTGATTATCCAGCATCACACGATAATCCTTGTATCTCTTCGCTTTAGGGTAAATGCTGAAAACGTTATTTACAGTATTGTTCCAGTCCACATCACAAAGTGCAACAATATTTTCTGTTTTCCCAATGTCCTCTATATCACCTCGTCCCATTCCCCCGATTCCAATACCGGCAACATTCAAAGTGTCGCTGGGAGCCTGATGACCTAAACCAGATACTGCATGAGCCGGAACGATTGTTAACCCGCCAATTGCCAGAGCAGAGGTACTGATAAAATCCCTTCTGCTGATTATATTTGAGTTTTGTGTTTTCATACGTTTTAAAACTATTTAATTTTCAATCGGGGTTAAAACTATGTTTCTGTAAGATATACCAGTGTGATCACCCTGAAGATAGATTGGCCCCGGAGCAGAAATATCCGATTGAATAGCTCCACCTGTAGGTCCGTAAACCGGCTGATTGTCGATTATAGTAACTCCATTCAAAATGACAGTTACATGACGTTTATAAAGTGTAATGTCCAGATCCTGCCATTCTCCTGCCGGTTTCTCAGCTTTCACGCCGGGTTCGATTCTTGTGTAGATAGCACCCAAACTGCCACCTGAGTTTAACGGGCGGTCATATGAGTCAGCTACCTGCACTTCATACATCCCTCGAAGATAAATTCCACTGTTGCTTTGAGGAGGAGTATTAACTTCAACTTTTAAGTTGAAGTCTTCGAATTCATTCTCTGTACGTAGATTGCCGTAACTTATGTGAGGCTGACCTTCGGCTTGCACAGGATTATTTATCAAAACACCATTTGTAACCGACCAGCCGTTTTCGGCTCCTTCCTCTATCAACCGCCAACCGGTCAGATCGTCATTATTAATAAGTGCTATGGGTTCTCCATATACTATATCAGACATATCGGGAGCAACTTCCATATCAGGTAATCTACTGCCTTCGAAATAAACAGAATCTATTCCCAGTCCATCTCTTTTAGGGCTTAAATAATATCCCGAAATATTATCCCCTTCACTTTTAAGCTCTATCCAGGTGGGGTAGCTCTTCGTTAATAGTGGCTCACCCTCTACATCTCTTGATAATACAATATTTCTCGGATTTCTTCCCAAAATCAATTTGTCCCCTGCAGTAAATACATAAGGTAAACCGTAATAGACGCTTCCGGCAACCCACATTATATCAGCATCCAGATAGCCCTCTTCTTGTCTTACCTGGAGCCAGCCTACAGAACTGTTGGCAATATCGAAAGTCCACTGACCCAAATATGCAGAAACGTCATTTTTAGGTAGTTCTGAAGATGCACCCTGCTTATTTTCACTGCACGAAAATGTAAAAC
The DNA here is from genome assembly GCA_028709385.1 of Fermentimonas sp. GTDB lineage: Bacteria > Bacteroidota > Bacteroidia > Bacteroidales > Dysgonomonadaceae > Proteiniphilum. The sequence goes on along the minus strand of JAQVXD010000002.1, from coordinate 74,120 downwards.
ATACAAGGAAAATTGCTACAATTAAACTTATGGCTGTAGATGATCTCATGATAAAATGTTTTTAGATGTTTTGATTTTATAACGGATGATTTCTTTGTTATCAACTTGGTGTGATAACAGCTTCTCTGTTACGCTTTTCGCAAAGATAGTTGAAAATATGACAATTCTATTAAAAAAGAGTAATTTTTCTGATTTCTAGATAACAAAGTGTAACAAGAATCTGACATAATACAAAGATCGCTTATACATAGCTTATCTGTATATAAGGTATGTATAAGCGATCTATATGTGATCTTTGAATGAGTTATATTTGATTTTCCTGCAAACAAGAGAAAAAAATGGGTGCTGACTATACTTTGATAGCAGCACCCTTTTTTTTACACGAGTTAAACTCAGTAATATTTATTCTTCATACAATAAATAGGGTTTCCTTTGTAATTTAAATTTTTCAACATCATCACTCCATTTGGCCTTTATTTCATCAGCTGATTTGCCAGCCATGATATCCTGACGGATATAGTCAACACCGACAAGTTTTTCGAAGAAGGGTGTGAAAAATTTATCGCCTATTCCAAGATTTTTATATGCATCAATTACGTAGGAGAGATCGAATTCTTTATCTATAATTTCTTCATCGGGAATATTTCGAAGATCAACGCCATAGCACAGTTTATCAAGCAGCGGGGGATTCTTTGCGCCCGGAACACTTCGAGGGGTGAATGAAAAGGCAGAGCCTTTATAATCAGGGTGCCCGTATACTTCGAAAGGGAAAGAGGTGCCTCGGCCCAGACTCATTACAGTACCCTCAAAAAGGCAAGTTGAAGGGTAAAGATAAATTGAATGTATGTTGGGCAAGTTGGGCGAGGGGAATATTGGTAATTCATACAGCGTCTGATGAGTATAATTTTCCATAGTGACAACAGTCAGATCGCACTGCCGGCCATCAGGGAGCCATTTTTCTCCATTGATCATTATTGCTAATTCCCCAAGTGTCATGCCGTGAACAACAGGTATTGGAAGCCAGCCTACACCCGATTTGTGCTTCATATCCAGAATCGGTCCGTCCACATACATACCGTTTGGATTTGGTCTGTCAAGTACAATCATTTTCTTGTTGTGTTCTGAACAAGCATCCATTAGTCGTGCCATACTCGCGTAGTATGTGTAGAATCTGAGTCCCACATCCTGCAGATCGAAAATCAGAACATCAAACTCGTTCATATTCTCGGCAGAAGGTTTTCCCCCACCGCTTCCGTAAAGGGACCAGATGGGAGTCCCGGTTTTTTCATTAATAGAACTTGCAACATGCTCTCCCGCATCTGCCGTGCCCCGGAAACCATGTTCAGGAGAAAAGATGCCAACTACATTATAATCTTCCCGAATTAGCATGTCAACCAGATGCTCTTCACCAACCATGCCTGTCTGGTTACTCATTACAGCTATCCGTTTACCTTCTATCAAAGGGAAATATAAATCTGTTCTTTCAGCTCCCATTATCACTCTATTTTCAGCAGCTTCACCCATTATTTGTTGAGAGTTGCTTTGTGCATCCTTTTGGGATTTATTTTGAGAGCATGAAATAGTGGGTAAAATAATCAGGACAAGTGAGATTAAGAGTAATTTAACACAGCGTTTTTTCATTATTCTTCAGTTTTTATTGTTTTGTTGTATTTTTGTTTTTCGTGTAATTTATCAAATTCTTCTTCAAGCATCAGCAGCTCCTTCTTAATGTCAGTAAGCCTGGCAAGCACTTCAACACGTTTTGTTTCATCATCCTTCTTTGTTTTGAGCGACTGTCGCGCTCCTTCAAGAGTCATTCCTTTCTCTTTAACAAGATGATAAACAATCTCAACCTGCTGTATATCTTCACGGGTAAACTGACGAGTGCCTCCGGCAGTCTTTTTAGGTCTGATGTTTTCAAACTCCTTCTCCCAGAAACGAAGTAAAGAGACATTTACCGCGAAATGGTCCGCCACCTCCTGGATAGAGTAGTATAGTCTCTTATCGTTAAACTGTATTGGTTTTTTTCTTTTGCCCATAGTTTCCGGCAGTTAGTAATTAATTGTAAACTTTCAAAAATACAGTTTTATAAAAGAATCAACAAATGTTTTCCATTTACTTTAAATAAATTTACTCAATTAAAATATTGATGAGAATGGGTTAAAAATTTTTTATTACTGAAACAAAAAAAGGCGGAACCGATCCGCCTTTTTTGCTTTTTATGCCGTTATTCAGGGCAATCTATTACACGTTGAACATCTAAATGAATTCCGTAAAATGCGAATGCATCAACTGTTACAGTTGTTTCAGTACCCTTATAAGTAGTAAACTTGCCGGGTGCCGGGTTTTTGCTTGGAGGTGTCGCATTGTACCCTTGAATTTTTACTGACTCGGCAACATCCTGTAACCGGGCTCCGTTGAGTGCGGCGAGAGTAATGGTTACTTTACCATCCACCACTTCAGAAAAAGTTGCTGTTCCCACCAGGTAATTCTGACCTGCAAAAATATCAACGGTAGTATTGGCAACATAAGGAGTATAGGTTGCCCAATTTCCTTTTGTTACGTACCTTGTGCCAGCAACCCAAGCTGTTTCGTCTTGGTAGCATACCTCTACAGGCGGCTCATCTTCGCAAACGGCAATGCAATAATCAAATTTCATAAACCAGTTTTTACCCACTTTATCACCTTCTCCAAAGGCAGTTTCGCTTTGTACAATTTCGTTGTCAACCACTCTTACTACTTCTGCATGAGCTGCAACACATACGCAACCTTCGGGTAGTTCAGAAAGCGGGATTTCAACATAATAAAAGGATTGTAACTCGGTAAATTCAACTTTATGCGGGAAGTTGCCGGGAACAAGATTGCCTGCATTATTCACAGGTAACATGTCGCAAGCGCCCACATAAAGATGGATTGCACTCATTTTCCAATCTCCGGTAGTTAAATAACCCACAAACAATTTTTCGCTGGTATTGACAACGTAAACTTTACCTGCTTCGTACTGTTGTCCTGCCATTAGGCGAACTTCCTGTACTTCACCACAGAGATCTAAGCATGAAAGGTCTATACATGGTGGAACTCCAATTGCCCTGAAACCTCCACTAACTACAACAGCACTTTCTTCCTCAACAAGACTCAATACATTATCACTTTCTTCCTCTACAAGGTTCAGGTCTTTGGAACAGGAAGAGAATGAGATAGTAATTGCCGACATAGCAATAACTGCGAAAAACAGAACAATTTTTTTCATAAGCAATAATTTTTAAAATGATCTTGATAATTAACTTGACACTATAAACAAGACTACGCCAAACACAAATGATAACGTGCATCCACGTTTTATAAATCTATCTTTTATTCAACTTTGTTAACATTATGACGTCTGTTATATGTAACTACCACCGATCAGTAAACTGCAACGATAATGGAGCCTACTTATGTATATTGTCGCAAATATATAACACAATAACAAACATTTTAAGTGCTGTTAATTATAAAAACCTTACAAAACATTACAGATTCTATGAAATTATAAGTCATTGTTAATCTGGCAGTACACTCTGGGAATTGAGTGATTAATAATAATAAGCAGCAGAATGTTTGTTGATTTTCTTTAACTCAGAAACAACAATCATTAAAAGAATAAATATGGTAAAGACTACAAAAAACAAGCTTTTATTTTTGACTTTTCTTTGCAATATAAATGACAGAGCTTGATTGGGTGATATTTGAAAGTGAATGCAGGTAACCTATTTTGCCAAAAAGAATTGCATTAAAATATTGAGTTAATTTACTAATGCCTTTATACTTCTCGCTAAGCATAGAGATGTAAAAAGCATCCAGTGGCATAGTTTTCTGTTTTACTATCTTAAACTTATGCTTACTTAGAAGTTTTTCTACAGTATAGGGTGTAAAATGCCAAAGATGGCGCGGTACATCATAAGCTGCCCAAAATTCTTTATATTTTTTTGCATCATAGGAGTGATGATTGGGCAGTGCAAGTATCAGTATCCCGTCGGGTGAGAGAATGTTATAGATCTTACTGACAACCTCATTCAGGCTCTGCATATGCTCTAAAACATGCCAGAGAGTAATGACCTCGAAAGACTCGTTTTCTATTTCCCATAACTCCTCTTCACTTTTTACATCTAATCCAAAATTAAAGACTGCGAATTCTCTTGCTTTATTATCTTTTTCGATTCCTGAAACTTTATGACCTATTTCTTTTGCAGAATTAAGGAAGTAACCTGTGCCACAACCTATGTCAAGCAGGCGGATTGATTGTGACTCTGACACACTTTTAGAAACCAGATTCACTTTTTTCTTCAGCATGCGCTTTCTAAAAAAATGATAAAGTTGGTTTATCAATCCTTTTTTCGAGTCGGAGTGAGAGATATAGTCGGGTGAATCATAGTATCTGCCTATCTCATCTTCTGAAGGGAATTTGTTTGTAAAACGGAAACCGCAACTGAGGCAGTCGCAAATCGGGAAGATTTCCTTTGTAGAGAAATGATCAACAGCATCAAATACTTTTGCTGTCTCTGAACTGCCACAGATGGGGCATTTATTTATGTTTATTTGGGGCATGAAATACTCATCTTTAAATTTGAGTTTTGCTGAATTTTCCCTCAAAGTTAGCTCTATTTTTGCTTTGTACAATTTCATATTTTTCATTTTCTGCTACTCACTTGGGGATAAGAAGTTTTTGCTGTATTTTTGTACACTGTTTTAGGGTAATATACTCTTATCCCGAAGCTTTATTAAGTAATAATTGATAGTTTATGATGACCTCCAAAGAGATTAGGCAATCGTTTAAAGATTTTTTTCAGTCGAAAGAGCACCATATTGTGCCTTCTGCACCAATGGTTATAAAGGATGACCCAACACTGATGTTTACCAATGCCGGTATGAACCAGTTTAAAGATGTTATTCTGGGTAATTCACCTATAAAATATCCGCGTGTGGCCGATTCGCAGAAGTGTCTGAGAGTGAGCGGTAAGCATAACGACCTTGAAGAAGTTGGCCATGATACATATCATCACACAATGTTTGAGATGCTGGGTAACTGGTCTTTTGGTGATTACTTCAAAAAAGAGGCTATTGAATGGGCTTGGGAATATCTTACGGAGGTTTTAAAGTTAGATAAGAACAGACTCTACGCTACCGTTTTTGAGGGTGCTCCGGAAGAGAATCTTGATCGCGATGATGAAGCTGCAACTTATTGGGAAGAGTATCTTCCTAAGGATCGTATTATTAATGGAAGTAAAGATGATAATTTCTGGGAGATGGGTGATACAGGTCCATGCGGCCCATGTTCCGAGATTCATATAGATATAAGATCAGATGCCGATAGAGCGAAAGTTGACGGGGTGACATTAGTCAACCAAGATCACCCACAGGTTGTTGAGATATGGAATCTTGTATTTATGCAGTATAACCGTAAGGCTGATGGTTCACTGGAGCCGCTTCCTGCAAAGGTAATAGATACCGGAATGGGTTTCGAAAGACTTTGTATGGCAGTACAAGGTACTCAGTCAAATTACGATACAGATCTGTTTCAGACAATTATAAAGAAAATTGGTGAGGTCAGCGGTAAGGAGTATGGCGTCGACGAGAAAGTTGATATTGCCATGCGTGTTATTGCTGATCATGTAAGAACTATTGCTTTTTCAATTACGGATGGTCAGCTTCCCTCCAATGCCAAAGCGGGTTATGTGATCCGTCGTATCTTACGTCGCGCTGTTCGTTACGGATATACTTTCCTTAATATGCATGAGCCGTTTATGTACAGACTTATTCCTACTCTTATAGAAGTGATGGGTGAGGCATATCCTGAGCTTGAGGCACAACAGGGTCTTATCGAAAAAGTGATGAAAGAGGAGGAGGAGTCTTTTCTACGTACTCTTGAGACAGGTATTAAGTTACTTGAAAGAAACCTACCTGAGAAAGAGGGTGGTGTACTGAGTGGAGAAGTTGCTTTTAAGCTATATGATACTTTTGGTTTCCCTCTTGATTTAACTGAGCTTATTTTGCGTGAACACGGAATGACAGCCGATGTGGATGGCTTTAATGCTGAGATGCAGAAACAGAAGGACAGGGCTCGTAATGCGGCAGTTGTGGAAACGGGCGACTGGACAAAGGTCCGTGATGGTGAAGCTGAGTTTGTCGGTTATGATGAAACTGAAAGCACTACTCAGATTCTTCGTTATCGTGCCGTGAAGCAGAAGAAGTCAGAATTCTATCAGATTGTTCTTTCCCGTTCCCCGTTTTATGCCGAGATGGGTGGTCAGGTTGGCGATAGTGGATGGCTGATTTCCGAATCAGGAGAAAAAATTGAAGTTTTCGATACAAAACGTGAGAATAATCTTGCTGTTCATCTTACTAAAAAGCTTCCTCAGGACTTGGAAGGTACTTTGACGGCTAAAATAGACACAGAAAAGAGAACTGCCACTGAGTGTAATCACTCTGCAACTCACCTTATGCATGAGGCTCTGCGGGAGGTTTTGGGCAACCATGTTGAGCAGAAAGGATCATATGTTTCACCTGAGGTGTTAAGGTTCGACTTCTCACATTTCCAGAAAATGACTTCTGAGGAGATTCGCGAAGTGGAGAGAAAAGTAACAGAGAAAATAAGGAGCAACTTTTCTATTGAAGAGCATCGCCATGTTCCGATTGAGGAGGCGAAAGCACAAGGTGCAACGGCTCTGTTTGGTGAAAAGTATGGCGAAGATGTGCGCACAGTCAGATTTGGCACTTCTATAGAGTTATGCGGAGGCACTCATATTTCTTCAACAGGACGAATAGGCACATTCAGAATTGTCAGCGAAGGTGCAATTTCTGCAGGTGTTCGTCGTATTGAGGCTGTTACTGCAAAAGTGTGTGAGGATTGGCTTTATGCTAAGGAAGATGCAATTATGGATATCAAAAATATGCTTAATAACGTTCCGGATATTATGCAGGGAATTCATAGGTTGATTGAAGAAAACGAGGAGATGAAGAAAGAGTTGCAAAGCTATATAAAGGAGAAAACTGAGCAGGTTAAGCAAAAAGTTATTGAGAAGAAAACCGAAATAAATGGTGTTGATGTTTTTAAATTGATTCTTCCTGTAGGTTCACCCGAAGTTATAAAAGATATTGCATTTCAGATTAAAGGTCAGTTCCCAGGGAAGATGCTCTTTGTGGGTGCTACAGCTGCAAATGGCAAGCCTAATCTGACAGTAATGTTAAGTGATGATCTTGTTGCTGAAGGATTGCATGCAGGAAATATTGTACGTGAAGCTGCTAAACTGATTCAGGGAGGTGGAGGGGGACAGCCGCACTTTGCTACGGCCGGCGGAAAAAATGCAGATGGATTGAGTGCTGCAGTAGAATCCGTAATTAAGAAATTAGAAGATAAAGTCTTTTAAGTATAAAAGAATATTTGTAAGAAAGGATATATTATGAGTTGTTTCAGGAGTTGGATATTAACATTTACAGCATGGACTATTATAAATCTGGCTTTATTTGCAAAAGAACCGGTTGATAAAGTTAACCCGTTTATAGGGACATCAAATTACGGGACAACCAATCCGGGTCCTGTTCTTCCAAACGGAATGATGTCGGTCTCTCCGTTTAATGTAATGGGGTCAGACCTCAACAGGTTCGATAAGGACAAACAATGGTGGTCAACTCCATATACCAGTGTAAATAAGTTTTTTACAGGCTATTCTCATGTAAACCTAAGCGGAGTAGGTTGTCCCGAAATGGGATCACTGCTCCTGATGCCAACAGCCGGGGAGTTGAATGTTAACTATGAGGAGTATGGAAGTGAATACAGCAACGAAGTTGCTTATCCGGGCTATTACTCAAATATTCTTTCTAAATATAATATCAAAACAGAGGTTTCTGCTACAACCCGCAGCAGTATAGCACGATTCACTTTCCCCGAAGGAAAGGGGAATATTCTCCTGAATTTGGGTGAAGGACTTACTAATGAGTCGGGTGCATGGATGCGACTGGTGAGCGATAATGAAATTGAAGGAATGAAGTTGCTTGGTACATTTTGTTACAACCCTGAAGCAGTATTTCCTATCTATTTTGTGATGAGGGTAAACAAAAGACCTGAATCAACCGGCTACTGGAAGATGCAGCGCGAAATGAGTGTCGAGGCTCAATGGGATTCAACAAGTGGAATAAGAAAGTTATATACCCGTTATGGCAGAGATATTGCCGGTGATGATATTGGAGCTTATTTTACTTATGATCTTCAAGAGGAAGAGGTTGTTGAAGTTCAGATTGGTGTTTCATTTGTAAGTACTGAGAATGCACGCTTGAATCTTGATACGGAGCAGAGAGGCTTTAATTTTGACACAGTAAAGGAAAGTGCCCGTGTTGCATGGAATGATGCGTTGTCTAAAGTAATAGCGGAAGGCGGTACTGACGATCAGCAGACAGTTTTTTATACCGGACTTTATCATGCTCTTATTCACCCAAATATATTAAATGATGTAAATGGTGAGTATCCTGAAATGGAGGGTGACGATATATTAAAAACCAACGCTAACCGATATACAGTTTTCTCACTTTGGGACACTTACAGAAACGTGCATCAATTACTGACACTGCTTTATCCTGAACAGCAGCTGGATATGGTGCGTTCAATGGTTGATATGTACAAAGAGGGCGGGTGGCTGCCAAGATGGGAGCTGTATAGCAGAGAAACGCTTACTATGGAGGGCGACCCCGCAATACCTGTGATTGTGGACAGTTGGATGAAAGGGCTGCGCGATTTTGATGTGGAAACGGCATACGTAGCTATGTATAAATCGGCTACCACTCCGGGTAAGGATAATTTCATACGTCCTGATATAGATGATTATATTAGTAAGGGCTATATACCCTTAGTAGGCGAATTTGACAACTCCGTGTCACATGCACTTGAGTATTATATTGCAGATAATGCTTTGTCGAAGTTTGCAAATGCTCTCGGGAAAGAGGATGATGCAAGAAGATTTTATAATCAATCACTCAATTATAAGAGATACTACTCTCCTGAATATGGAGTATTCAGACCAATACTTCCAAACGGTGAATTCTTATCTCCATTCAATCCAAAGCAGGGAGAGAACTTTGAAGCGGTACCCGGATTTCATGAAGGCAGTTCATGGAATTACTCATTTATGGTTCCGCATGATGTCGACGGATTAATAAAAATGCATGGAGGGAAGAGGAGGTTTATAAATAAACTTCAGGAGGTTTTTGACGACGATCACTACGATCCCACAAATGAGCCTAATATTGGTTACCCTTTCTTGTTCAGTTACGTTAAGGGTGAGGAATGGCGCACTCAAAAAACGACTCAGGAGCTGCTCGCAGAGTATTTTAAGAATTCATCTGACGGACTGCCAGGTAATGATGATACAGGGACTATGTCCACCTGGGCTGTGTTTACAATGATGGGTTTTTATCCTGATAATGCAACTGATCCTTCTTACACATTTACTGCTCCTGTGTTTGACAGTGTTACTTTAAATCTGGATGACTTTCACTACAACGGTCATTCAATTGAAATCGAGACAATTCGTCCTACTGATGATGCTGTCTATATTGATAAAATTGAAATTGACGGCAAGCGTTTCAGGAACTTCCGAATTAGTCACGAGGAACTGGTTAAGGCAAATAAAATTACCTATTATCTAAAAGAGAGGAGATAATAGAGAGTTTAAATAAATATCACTGTTTGACTGTCAAAGTTTGATAAGCTGTACAAGACGTTCCCATTTTTGTTTGAATTGCTTTTTGAACTTATAAACTTTTACATCTCTTTTTGCTGTTTTCCACCATTTGCGCCAATACAGGGCAAAGTAAAATGTAATCGGCATCACAAAGAAATAGATAAGTGCAAGTAGCCAATCCTTGCTAACTGCACCTATAATAAGCGACTGTATAAGATCAAATATTGGTATAAATATTAGTCCTGATGCATATCTCACCGAAGGTACAAACTGATTATCTTTAAACTGGCTTAGCAGTTTCTTATTTATAAGCAGAGGGAAGATAGCATTCAGGAAACCGAAAAGCATCACTGGAGCTGTTAGTATCAGGCCTGCAAAACGAGCAATTAAATTAATTTTTGTGGCTGGTTTCCATAAGCGGTCTTTTGAATTGAGATGATGCTCTTTGAGTATTCTATCTGCTTCTCTGAAATCAGCAATCTTTTTATCAAATTCATCCCGGTTATTTTCGAAAAGATCATCTAATTTTCTCACAATAAGCAGCGATGCTTGCAGGAAATCATCTTTCCTGTCAGCAAACTTTTCTTTTGCTATGCGGTTTCCGTTCCAGTCGATTGCATATTTATATTCATCATAAAACTCATCATTCCAAATGTCTACCACCATCGACTTTAAACTTCTTTCAAGATCCTGGCGTAGTTGATTCCCGGCAAGACTGGGGTTTTCTTCATATAACTCCTTGTATTTGGAAACTTCAATAGGAGTACCGAACGTTATATATACATCAGAAAGGAATCCGAAAATATCGCGGTAGTATATTGAAACGGGTACAATCTGACTGTTTAGTTCAAAGTTGACCGAAGCCTCGGTTGGCAGAACAATACGAGGTGCTGCTTTTTGAATTGGCAAAAGTGACTGCTTTGGATTATGTCTTCCCTCAGGGAACAGGGCTATCGGGTTTCTTTTTTTGAGAATCCTTGCAGCATTCTTAAATATATCTTTGTTCTTATCGAGATTATCTTTCCCGTCACGTATTCTGAATACTGGAATAATACGCATTCCGCGAAGTATCCATGCTACAAACTTCTGTTTGAAAATATCTGCTCTTGCAAGAAAAACGACCTGTTTTGTATGGTAACCTGCATATACTATTAACAACGCGTCAAGTAATGCATTTCTATGGTTAGGCGCAAAAATAACCGGCCGGTTTTTAGAAACATTCTCTTTTCTTCCAATAAATACCATCTTCCTGAAGTTTAACCTCAGTGCCGATTTCACAGGAATTTTTGCTAAAAAGTAACGAAAGTCGTAGTTATATAGCATAGTTTTATTTTGTAGAATAACTCCAGTTTGGAGTTAGTATATTACTTATAATATTTACCAGATTAATTAGTATCGGCGACAGTTTTAACAGGTCGCTTTCTCCAGTAAAAGGCCAATATCAGTCCGGCAATAATATGCCAGATTCCCCACCAGGCGGCAACCATTGCCATCCCCCCTAATTGCAGCTCTGGCGGGAAGATCCTTGGATTGAAAATTAAGGCAAGTCCCAGTCCCGAATTCTGTATTCCTGTTTCAATTGAGATCGTTCTGCAATCAATCTCACTGACTCCAAATATTTTAGGGAGAGTATATCCACCAAAAAAAGCTAATCCGTTATGTAAAAGTACCAGTAAGAATATAAGATGGATATAATTTAAAAATATACTAAAATTACCTGCCAGAGCTGCAACAATGAATCCTACAAAGAAGATTACTGATGCTGCCTGAATAGGTTTATCCATTCTTTTTGAAAACTTAGGGAATTTCATGCCAACAAACATTCCTAATATAACGGGTATGCCAAGAATTAGGAATACCGTACGAAACATCTCTATAGGGTCAATGGAAATAGGAACCAGCAGCGGAGAGTGTTTTGCATAAAGACCGCCCCAGAATGCAAAGTTGAGGGGGGTCATAAAGAGACTCAATATGGTGGTTATTGTGGTAAGACTCACCGAAAGTGTTATATTTGATTTTGATATTGATGAGATCAGGTTAGAAACATTTCCACCAGGACAGGCTGCTACCAGAATCATTCCCAAAGCTACGGGTGTAGAAGGTTTGATTATTAATACCAGTAAATAGGTAAGGGCCGGTAAAAGGACATACTGAGAAATTACACCTATCACTACAGGCTTAGGATGCATGATAACTGCTCTGAAATGTTGAGGTCTAATGCTTAATGCTACGCCGAACATTATAAAGGCGATAGCCAGGTTCATAAAATTGACACTGTCCTGATTGAAGTTCAACTGAATCTGATTGAGCTCATCCATATTCCCGAATATGGATAACAAAGGGCTAAATTCCATCTGACTTATTGATTTTGAACTGGCAAAGTTACAAAAATTAATTTTCAGGTGCCATTTATTTCCTTAATATACGACAGTGCTTCTAATTTCAGTAAGTATAAATATTAAGTTGAAATTAGTTATATTTGTGGATAGAATAAGTAATCAAATTTATATTAACAGGTTTTAAATGAGTGCTCCCCTTGCAGAACGACTCAGACCTCAAAGTCTGGATGAATTTATTGGTCAGGAACACCTGGTTGGTAAAGGTGCCGTGTTGCGTCGTATGATTGAGTCGGGAAGAATACCTTCTATCATTTTCTGGGGACCGCCGGGTGTGGGGAAAACTACACTTGCCAATATTATAGCAAATACTATAAAAGCTCCTTTTTACAAACTGAGTGCTATCAACTCCGGTGTAAAAGATGTGAGGGAGGTTATACAAAAGGCAAAGAGTACCCGTTTCTTCGATTCTGCAGCACCTGTTCTTTTCATTGACGAGATACACCGTTTTAGCAAATCACAGCAGGATTCACTTTTGAATGCAGTAGAAACAGGTACCGTAACATTAATTGGTGCTACTACAGAGAATCCATCTTTCGAAGTTATAAGACCTTTACTTTCGCGCTGTCAGGTTTATGTGCTTAAATCAATGGAGAAGAAGGATCTGGAGGTTTTATTAAACAGGGCGTTAACAGAGGATCTTATATTAAAGGAAAGGAAGATTAAGGTTGAAGAAACAGGTGCATTATTTCGTTTTTCGGGAGGTGATGCCCGGAAACTGCTGAATATACTGGATCTTGCTGTAGCAACTGAAAACGAGGATGAGGAGGTAGTTATTACGGACCGCATTGTTACCGAACGCTTACAGGAGAATCCTGCAGCCTATGACAAAGGCGGGGAAATGCATTACGATATTATTTCTGCTTTCATCAAATCTATAAGGGGAAGCGATCCTGATGCTGCTATCTATTGGCTAGCAAGGATGGTTGCCGGTGGTGAGGATCCAAAGTTTATTGCCCGGCGACTGGTTATCTCTGCTGCCGAGGATATCGGACTGGCAAATCCTAACGCTTTATTACTTGCCAATGCCTGCTTTGATACTCTTCAGAAAATCGGATGGCCTGAAGGTAGAATTGTTCTTGCAGAGACAACTATATATCTTGCAACATCACCAAAAAGCAACTCTGCTTATCTTGCTATTGATAATGCATTAGCTAAAGTTGAACAGACCGGTAATCTTCCCGTTCCTCTTCATCTTCGTAATGCGCCAACTTCACTTATGAAGGAGCTGGACTATGGTAAAGAGTATAAATACTCACATGATTATGATAATAATTTTGTAAAACAGGAATATCTGCCTAAAGAGATAAAAAACTCAATATTCTGGGAAGCTCAGTCGACTCCTGCCGAAAAGAAAATGAGTGATCTGATGAGAAAGCTTTGGGGTGAAAAAAAGTAGATTAATACCAATTCATACCCTGATCGTAAGGAGAACTCCTCTGCTCATATTTAAGATCCTGCAGCATTGAAGAGTTTGCACGAATAGTAAAGTTGTAGGACTTGTACGGGCCAATTGGTATAAAGCTTGCTGACATGCTCCAGCAGTGCAGATTGCGGGTGAGTGTACAATTGATATTAGTGAATTTCTTCATATCAAAATTGTAGTCGGTGTTAAATGTGAAGTTCCAGTTTTTTGTAGGCTGTATTGACCCGCTCATACCGAAATTATGTGTAAGAGCGCCTTTATATTCCTTTCTGTCGATATCAAACTCGCCGTAACCATACCTGAGAGAGTAGTTGAATGACAGGTTCCAGTTTACTGCATTCTTCAGATAACCGTCTTCATCGAACTCACCCATGGAGCTGTCAGTATTGTCAAACATGTCTGATCTGCCGGCAGTCTCATAAGGATTTTCGCCAATCGTACCGTCATCAGGTAATTGATTTTCAAGATCAGCATCCGGATCTTCATCTTCTCCACCCGTATCACGGTTAAATAATTTCTTAAATGTATCCTGATTTAGAGAGTAGGAGAAGGAGGTACCTGTACTTCTCAGTTTACCGAAACCTTTTCCATTCAAGAGTCTTAACTTGTCAACTCTGACAGGTCTGTTATTTTGGTCTAAATCGTAAGTGTATGGGTCCCAAACCATATTGAGACTCAACGTGTATGACTTAGAAAGTTTAAGGCGTAAGTTCGTATTGATATCACTCCATTTCATGGAGTCGGCCATCATGTTATAATTAAAGTTGATACCCAGGTCATCAATCAGACTGATTTTCCTGACACCGGTAGAGTCTTTGTCGGTCTTGATTTTCATTTCGACATTGTTCTTGAAATCGAAGCCTATACTTCCGCTCTTACCTCTTGAAGCTGTCCCGAACATCATTTTGGAGTAGGGAGAATAGGTATACTCCACATCTTCACCAAACTCGTTTTTATAAGTATATGTTTCGTAAAATCCATATCTGGGATCACCAAAGTCTGGCCGGTAATTTAAACTTATGCTGGGAGAAAATACATGTCTTATTGCCTGTACTTTATCACCGAACACTTTCCATGGTGTATACATCCCGTAAAGTTTTGTTTGTGCACTTAAGGATGTACTGTAATCATATATACGGTTAAAACCATGGATTGTGTCAACGTCAACATTCCTTTTTGCCACCGGGTCCCATGCCTGCTTATACTCACCGGAATACCATCTCTCTGAGTAATTGAAAGAGGGTGATACCTGGATAAAATCAAAAAGAGTGAAAGTTGCGCTGACAGGTATATTGTGACGCATCCCATTTGTCCAGTCACGTACCAAGTTAGACTTCAGGAACCTGTCTTCTTTTGTTGTTATTGAATTTCGGAATTCACCGGTATAGCTCATTGAAATCTTCTCGAACCATTTCTCATTACCTACAGCATTTTTTCTTTTGAAGGGGTAAATGCGACTCATGTTGATTGACACGTTTGGCATCGTGGCGGCTATCGTTGAATCACGTGATACCTGGTTAATATTCATCGTGGCAGATAGACTCCAGGGTGAGTCCGGAAATCGCTGTGTAATATTTACACTTGAGCTTTTTGTGTTGTTTGATGCTTCGCGTGAATAGAGGCGACTCAAGTCGCGGTGATTATTGCGGCTGGTAGAGAAGTTAACGCTTGCCGACAGTGTGCGATACATATTAGCTTTTGGATCCTGGGAGTGTGTCCAGTTGATACGAAGATCTTTTGCAACTGAGTATGCAGAAGGAACAACATCCTTCAATTCTTTTTCACCTGTTACCGTATTCAGGTAATAAACATTTACGTTACCTGAGTATTTATATCTTTTGCGGTAATTTGAGCGAGTTCCCAATCCCCATGACCCTTTAGTGTAAATCTCCCCTGTGATAGCCAGGTCTACGTAGTCACTAAGAGCCAGATAATATCCCCCGTTCTGCAGGTAGAAACCCCTTGTCATTTCATCTCCGTAACTTGGCATTATAATACCTGATGAGTATGTTGAGGTAAACGGAAAGAAAGCAAATGGCAACACTACGGGGAATAATGGTACATCAGCTACTACAAGCCATGCAGGACCGGTTACAACATCTTTTTCCGGCCGTACTTTGGCTTTTGAAAGATTCAGATAAAAGTGAGGGTGATCATGCTTGTCACAGGTTGTATATTTGGCATTCCTCATGTAGAATGAGTTGTCGGCATTCATCTTCGCTTCATTTGCAACTATATTGCCTTCCCCTTGTTGTGTGATTACATTACGAATAAAAGCTTTCCTTGTTTCAAAATTATAACGTACTCCTTTCATCTCATATTCTGTACCCCCCTCAGTGAAGACAGGAAGTCCGAATTCTGCTCCTAATGAATCTACTCCATATGTGGAAGAGATGATACTGCTATCCAGGTCCATAGTGATCTTTTCACCGCTAATTGCCATTTCACCATATTTTATATCTGCTTTACCATAGAGATATCCCATATTATTACCTGTAAATATCATAGAATCCTGGGCGGTATAATAAACAGGAGCTTCAAGTGCCTGTTCACCTGCAGTTACAACAGAATCTTCATCAATTACTGCCGTTTCCCTGGCTAGACTGGTAGAATCCGCCACAGGAGATGCAGGCAACTTCAAACTATCAGCTGTTACGTCTGATGATTCAGATAAAGAAAGAATACTGTCTGATGATAATTCTGAAACATTTGTTTCTGTTATAAGAGAATCTGATACAAGAGAATCTGTTACAAAGTTATCAGGGAATTGAATAGTGGTGTCCGGTAAAATTTCAGGTAAAGTAATATCGGCAATGCTTGTCCTTCTAACTGAAGAGCATTGATAAAATATTGCTAAAACTAAAACAACAAGTATGGGACGGAAGGGTTGTTTCACTTAAATACTATTCATTTATGAATTAACTTGCAACAAAAATAGTAAAAAGAAACTTAAGTCAGGTTTATTAGCGCCTTTTTAAAAATATTGAAGTCATTTGGTATTGAATATGAGTGCTTTTGTTTAAGAGTAAATTTCTCAAGATCTGCAGGAATCTCTATTTTCGAATCAATACATCTTTCCACTGTCTCTCTGAATTTTGCAGGATGTGCAGTAGCAAGTAGTATACCTGTTTCTCCAGGTTTCTTTCCCTCTTTTAAAGCCTGGTAAGCACATGCACTGTGAGGATCAAGTATGTATCCTGATTTTTTGTATAGATTACTTATTGTTTCTTCAATTTGAGAGTCATTGTAGCTGAATCCTTTTATATCCCTACTAATGGATTCATGCTGACCTCCGTATAAATCAAGAATCCTGTCAAAATTACTTGGAGCACCCACATCCATAGCATTTGCTATCGTCTGTACTGATGGTTTTGGCTGATATTCACCTGTATTCAGGTATTTATAAAAGACATCATTCCTATTATTTGCAGCAAAAAAACGGTTTACAGGCAATCCCATTCGTTTTGCAAAAAGACCTGCCGTAAGGTTGCCAAGGTTACCGCTTGGAACAGAAAACAAAAGGTTTCTGTCATTGAGTGTTTTTGCAATCTGTGCAAAACCACAAAAGTAATAAAATGACTGAGGCAGGAATCTTGCAACATTAATTGAGTTTGCAGAGGTGAGATTTAACTGTATATTAAGTTCCTCATCCATAAAAGCTGATTTTACCAACGACTGGCAATCATCAAAGGTGCCATCAACTTCAATGGCAACAATATTCTGACCGAGTGTGGTAAACTGTGCTTCCTGCATTTTACTGACTTTGCCTGAAGGGTAAAGCACAAATACCTGAATACCGTCAACTCCCAGAAAACCGTTTGCAACAGCACTGCCGGTATCACCTGAGGTAGCAACCAGCACCTTCACATCATCCTGTTTGCGCTCTTTTATGAAAAAAGATAACATGCGGGCCATAAAACGTGCACCCACATCCTTAAATGCGAAAGTAGGCCCGTGAAAAAGCTCCAGGACGTAAATATCTTCATCAATTTCTTTTAGAGGAATATCGAAATTCAGAGTTTCAGTAACTATTGAATCTAAATTGTCTTTATTGATGTCATCACCAAAAAAGGCTTTTGCAACAACTGAAGCAATCTCAGGTAGGCTTTTATTGACAATTTCTTCAAAAAACTCAGCAGGAAGTTGAGGGATATGTTCTGGCATATATAAACCTCTGTCAGGTGCTAATCCGTTTACTACTGCTTCCTGCAGACTTGCTTTGGTATCCTTGTTTTTTGTACTGTAGTATAGCATGTTTTCAATAATAAGAGATCAGAATTAAATGTTAAATATCGTCTTCATGAACTGGTCGGCGAACAGTAAACCGTAACTTCCCTCTTTAGCGGCAAATTCATCATAAGTCTGTACGCTGTCGGGTTGTATATCCCTGTGCCAAATAAGAAAAGGAACTGCATCTCGTGTGTGGGTACGAATTGCACATGGAGTAGGGTGATCGGGTAGAATTGCAATTGTAACAGGTTCGTCCCAGTCTTTAATTTCTTCATATATTGGTTTGACTATACGAGAATCCAGATACTCTATGGTCTTGACCTTCAGTGGCACATCTCCCTCATGACCTGCCTCATCGCTGGCCTCAATATGAAGATATACGAAGTCCTTTTGTTTTAATGCCTCAATTGCGGCTTCAGCTTTGCCTTCATAATTTGTGTCGTACAAACCGGTTGCACCTTCTACCATAATAACTTCGAGTCCTGCATATACACCAATACCACGTATCAGGTCAACTGCCGAAATTACAGATCCGCTTTTAATCGGAAACATATCAGTCAGTCTTTGCATATTAGGGCGATATCCTGGTGACCATGGCCATATTGAGTTGGCAGGATCTTTTCCTTCTGCCATTCTTTTTCTGTTTGCAGGATGATCTGTCAATATTTCCCTTGATGCACAAATAAGCTTGTTCAACGCTTCTGCAGTATATTCAGCATCACTGTTTCCCGGTTTAATTAAATGAGGCTTATAAGGCTTTTCAGGAATATCATGAGGTGGTGTACAAATAATATTTTTACTACCCCCTTTAATTTTTAAAACATGCCTGTACGAAACACCTGGGTGAAAACTAAACTGATCACCACCCAGCTTTTCGTTCAGAAAATGAATGAGTTCTGTTGCTTCAGCAGTTGGAATATGTCCGGCCGAATGGTTTTTTAGTATTTCTCCTTCAATACAGACCAGATTACATCTCATGGCTACCTCGTCCGGCAGTATTTCTACACCCATACTTGCAGCCTCAAGTACTCCGCGACCCTCATATACTGAGGGAATGTCATAGCCTAATACAGAGAGGTTTGCTATCTCACTGCCTGGAGAAAAGCCATCAGGTACAGTATTAAGTAAACCATTTTTCCCTTTACCGGCAAGCATATCCATGTAGGGTGTCTGCGCTGCCTGAAGCGGAGTTTTGTTTCCAAGTACGGCAATTGGCTCGTCAGACATTCCGTCTCCGAGAATTATTATATACTTCATACGACTTGTTATATATTATTTTGCCAGGATATCAATTACCGAATGTTTGCAATTGATATTATATCTGAAAAAACACCGGCAGCAGTAACGCTTGCTCCGGCTCCATAACCTTTAATAACCATCGGGTACTCGTTGTAACGTTCAGTGGTTATCATTATAATGTTGTTACTTCCTTCCAGGTCATAAAAGGGATGGCCGCTCTCTACTTCACGCAATCCTACTTCACAGGCACCATTATCGTAAGATGCCACAAAACGCAGTCTTTTCCCCTGTTTAGCCAGTTCCTTGCGCCGCACTTCAAACGATTCGTCCAGTTCTGGAACAGTTTCCCAGAATTCTTCAAGCGAACCCTCAAAATACTTGTCGGGAATGAACAGTTTTTTAACAACGTCAGACTGATTAGCCTTTGCTCCCGCCTCACGTGAAAGAATTACCAGTTTTCGGGTAACATCAAGTCCGCTTAAATCAATACGCGGGTCGGGTTCAGCAAACTGAGCATCAACTGCCATTCTCACGGCTTTACTGAATGGAACCTCTTCACTGAAGGTGTTGAAAATAAAATTCAGTGTACCTGAAAGAACAGCCTCCAGTTTGACTATCTTATCCCCCGAATTTATCAGAGAGTTCATTGTGTTAATGATTGGTAAACCGGCACCCACATTTGTTTCAAACAAAAACTTAACACCTGCTTTACGAGAAGTTTCCTTAAGATAACTGTAGTTTTGGTAATCTGAAGACGCTGCAATCTTGTTGGCTGTAACCACAGATATATTCCTGGACATCAGTTCACCATAAAGTTCGGCAATTGCGGGACTTGCAGTGCAATCTACAAATACGGAGTTGAATATATTCATTTTGATAATTTCGTTCCGTATGTATTCAGGTGAGCTCTTGACCCCTTTATCCATAAGTGTTTCGTAGTATCCGTCAAGTGAAACCCCTTCCCTGTTAAAAAGAGCCTTCCGGCCGTTTGCAATACCAACTATATTAATTCTGAGTTTATTTTGTTCCTTTAGTGTTGACAGTTGCTTACGTATTTGCTCGATTAACTTGCTGCCTACAGTGCCTGTGCCTATAACAAAAAGATTAAGTTCCTGATAAGGAGACAAGAAGAAGGAATCATGAACAACATTCAGAGATTTTCTAAGATCTGTTTTGGATATAACACATGATATATTAGTTTCTCCTGCACCCTGTGCAAGAGCAACTATACTAATACCGTTTCTGCCTAATGCCCCGAAGAATTTCCCGGCGATACCTGGTACATGCTTCATGTTCTGACCAACAATAGCTATAGTTGCCAGGTCATATTCAACTATTATCTCATTTATACTTCCCATCGCAATCTCATGCGCAAACTCCTTATTAAGTACATTCTGAGAGAGAGGAGCATCCTGAGATCTTACGCCTATAGAGGTGCTGTTCTCGGAAGAAGCCTGAGATACTATGAATACACTTATACCATTATCAGCCAGAGCAGTAAAGATTCGTTTATTTACACCTATAACACCCACCATTCCAAGTCCCTGAATAGTAATCAGAGCAGTATCATTAATAGAGGAGATACCCTTGATTATCTTCCCGTTACTGGTAGGTTTGATATCCCGGATAAGTGTTCCTTTTTCTTCCGGATGAAATGTATTTCTTACATAAATAGGAATGTTCTTATGATAAACCGGAAATATTGTCGGTGGGTATATCACTTTTGCTCCAAAGTTCGAAAGCTCAATTGCTTCGATGAATGACAGCTCATCAATCACATAAGCAGAGTTAATTATTTTGGGATCAGCTGTCATGAAACCGTTCACATCTGTCCATATTTCAAGCATAGTAGCATCCATCGCTGCTGCTATAATAGCAGCTGTATAATCTGATCCGCCTCTTCCAAGGTTAGTTATGTCATCATCATCAATACTTGAAGAGATAAACCCCGGTACAATAGCAATGTTTGGAGGCGGCATTTCAGAAAAAGTTTGCCTGATCAGTTCATTGGAGCGACTCAAATCAGGGATGTGATTTTTAAACTGTTTGTTGGTTTTGATGAATTTAGTCGAATCATACAGCTGTGATCCTGTTATCAAGCTGTTTAATATAATCGATGACAAGCGCTCACCATAACTAACAATCTTGTCGGATGTCTTTTGAGAGAGATCGCCGATCAGAAATACTCCCCGCAGGATATTCTGCAACTCATCGAAAAGCTGTTCTGTTTTTTTTACCAATGGTTGCTTCTCTTCGTCAGAGAAGCCGAGCTTCTCTATTACAATGCGGTGCTTTTCAGTTATTTCGTCAAGCAGTGTCTTATAACCGGGATTGCTTTTCAGCGCAAAATCTGCTGCAAGCAACAGTCTGTCTGTAACACCTGCAAGTGCCGAAACTACAACAATAACCGGCTCTTTTTCTTTTGTGATAATATCTTTGACCTGTTGTAAACTTTCGGGATTCCCAACGGATGTCCCTCCGAACTTCATAACTTTCATCTGTAAAAGACTTTATCCGTTATTTAAACGGCATTATTTGATAATAAAAAGTTGATTTTAAATGCAAAAACCGAATGGTTAGCATAAAAAGCAGTGTCTGCTTACGGACGTGAAAAATTATATAACCCCCCAAGGGGTCATAGTCATTGTTGTAGTTAAGTATGTTGAATACAATCTCTGCATTTCAAACATTTTAATGTAGATTTGATGCAAAGTTAGATGAATAATTGATAAAATGAAATAATTAGATGCATTTATTTACTTTTTGGTAAAATCCTTTGTAAGGTTTCTTTTTACGACAAAGTGTGATATGGATCGATTACTCAAAATTCAATCTTGTAACTTAAAACAGGTAAAATGAAGGTGCTTTGTGAAATCTGAATCTCTCCGGTCTTCAAGTTATAGTCGATACCTTCATAAACAGGTGTTCCTGCAAGATTTTTAATATTTACTGAAAAAAGGCTTGATGCTTTTTTGTGATTAATACGGTAATTCAGTCCAAAATCCAGGTAAACCATTGCAGGGAACTGATTTTCGTATGCCCGGCTTTCGTCTTCAATAATTCTTTTCTGACTTTCGGTTTCATCTTTCAAAGCCGGGGTGTAACGCTCTCCGCCCGATACACTCAATCTAATGTTAAAATCAAGCACCCTATTGTTTTCTTTGAAAAAGAACTCCTTTCCGAAAAGTGCGTTCGCCACATAATTTCCGTTGTATCTGGTGTTATGCCATATATTATCACCCCCTTTATATTTTGAATCATATAAAGATGCTGTAAGCAAGTAGTAATAGTTGTTGTGCATAAAACGCTCGTATGTTAGATCAATCCCGTAATTATATCCTTCTGTGTTATTCACAAGTACTTTATTAAAAGTATATTCCTGTTTGAAGTTAATCAGTGAATAAGAGCTGTTTTCCATTCCAGGAAAATCATACAGAGACTGATAATATGCTTCTGCTTTAAAGCGGCTAAAGTTGTTAATGCGCCAATCGTAACCTGCCACTGCATGATGTGCTTTAGAAGTTCGAAGTTGTTTGTTAGGCTGTTTACCATCAACTTCTAAAAGATAAAAGCGCAGTTCTTCGCTGCGGCTGTGAATACCGTAACCCAAACTAAATGTCTGATCCTTCAGGAATGCCCATCGCAATCCAAGTCTTGGCTCCAGTGTTAACTCATCATTTACACCAAAATAATTGCTATGGATACCTCCGTTTGCTGTTACAGAAGGAGAAATATGATATTGAAATTGCATGAAAGCTTCACCGGAATAAGCTTTGCATTCCTCTTTAACAAGTGACTGATATGTTTCAGGAATATAGTTTTGAGTTCCTGACAGATCAAGATCGTAAAATATATTCTTGGCAACAATACCTGTTCTCATGTTTAAATTTGGGTTGAATTTATAATTTAGTGTTGATGATAAGGATGCATTTGATGATCCATTCTTAAGTCTCATATCAGGTTGCAACGTCAACTCATTATCGAGCCTGTCGGAGTTAAGATCATTTACAGATCCTGAGAAAGAAGCGTTAGAATGCAGGTAGCTCTTCTCATTTAGTATAATTTTATGACTTAGTCCCACTGACCCCATATACATATCCCAGTTCATTCCCAATCTATGGTAGTCAAGTTCCCATAAAGTAGAGTCGTTTTCAGCAGGAGCAGTACTTTTATCAATACCTCCGATTCCCCACAACGAGAATGTACCTGCCTTTCTTGTCGGGAAGTTGAATTTAAATGACAAGTCCTGATATTTAAAGAGCTGATCCGATGGCAATATTTTCAGGTCATGCAGTAAACCCATTGTTGAGTATCGATAGTTAAAGAGATAGGATGAGCCGTTTTTTCGAGATATAGGTCCCTCCGACGAAATATCAATTCCCAGTACACCTATTTGAGCGGAATGCTCATGCTTGTCCCTGTTGCCATTTCTAAATTTCATATCGAAAACAGCAGCAGTTGCATTCCCATATTCTGCAGGAAAAGCTCCTGTAAAAAAATCAGAATTAGCCAGCATCTGACTGCTGAAAAGAGTAAAAAAGCCGCCACCCGTAACATTTGCTCCTGCAAAGTGATGAGGAGTAGGAATCTCAACACCCTCAAGTCGCCAAGACACCCCCTGAGGTGCATTACCCCTAACAATTATCGAATTGTTTTGCACATTACCCACTGAAACCCCGGCAAAAGCAGAAACAAGTCGAGCAGGATCATTTATTCCGCCTGCATATCTACCGGCCTCTTCAACAGTAAATGTGCGGGCACTTATAAGTGCCATTGAATTAAGAGGCTTATCTTTTCTTGAATTTGCAGTTACAACAAATTCATCCATTTCAGTGGTGCTTTGTGCGAGGCCTGTTTCTAAAACAACCTCTTTGCCTGATGTCACCATTAGCTCAGTAACTAAAACAGGTTTGTATCCCATGTAAGAAACCTGAATATCGTGACGGCCCAAAGGTACATTCTCAATCAGGAAATTTCCGTCTGAATTAGTCGTACCCCCTAAGAGAGGTTCAGATTCTAATATAACAACAGCAGCTCCTATGAGAGGTTCATGTGTGTCAATATCAAAAACTTTTCCTTTTACCGTCTGATTATTTTGAGCAGATAGAGATAAACTTAAAAATACCAACATAGAAATTATTACACAGATTCTAATTACAATAGCTTGAAGTCTCATGTTTTTTTGTTTAAATAAATTGGACATAATTGATTTTTTTTATTTCGACTGCAAAGCTGCGATAATATCTTAAGTGCATCGTCCAAACGGGTAAATGCGGACAAAAAAAGAGTCCGATCTTATAAGGCCGGACTTTTATACATAGTTATTGTTCTGTCTTTGAGACTAATAATTCAAAAGTAATATAAAATTAAAAATACTACTTTTTCCCTTCTCTGAGATATTGAGATGGAGTTTTCCCTGTAATTTTTTTAAAAACATCATTAAAGGACGACTTCGAATTAAAGCCGGAATCATAAGCAATCCCCAAAAGATTCAAATTTCTGTTTTCCTTGATATTCGCCCTTTTGATAAACTCATTTACACGGTAGCTATTTACAAAATAGTAGAAGTTCTTTCCCTCATACTGGTTAATGACTTGCGAAAGGTAATTTGGTGATACATCAATCTTTACAGCCAAATCACTCAGCGAAAGCTTAGGCTCAAGGAAAGGTTTCTCATCTTCCATTAACGATAAAAGGTTTTCCCTAATCTGAATTGCCTCTGAATCTTTCAGTCCTGATTTCCTGTATTCGCCATTTACCTGGGGCTCTATAATCTCTTCAAGATTAATCCCTTCAGAAAAAACACCTTGATATCTTATTCCGAAATAACCGAGCAAAAAGATGAAGCCAATAATCAAGCTAAAGATGATCAAATCAATATTAAAACTGAAGTTTAATCCAATTCCCTCAGTTAGTAAGTAAAGAATTCCTGCAGCAAGTACAATTGCGGCCAGCCCGTGAATAAGAAATTTCAGCCATTTAAGACTAATCTTCTCATGATAAGCAAAGTTTTGGCCAATCATTTTTTCATATTTTCCTATTTTACGATACGAAACAATAGGGTAAATTATACCGGATAAAACAAAGCAAACGAGGGATGTCATCATCAGGATTCGGAACTCACTATTTGTTTCCATCTGGTCTACACGTAGTTTTTCTTCTGCAGAATAGCCAAAATAAAAAGGCATCATGAGAAAATAAACCAAGACAAACGGCAAAAAATGGAGTAAATCTTTCTTCAGAAAAAATTGATCTTTTCTAATAGAAAATGTCACATACAGATACAGGAATGGTCCGAATAGCAAAGGGAACGGATGTAATAAGCCAACAAGATGAGGGTATATTTCCCAGTAACCCTGTAAATAAATGTAATAGTTGACCAGATATATACCGATTGTTATTAGCCAAACAGCCAATATTTTATCAGAAAGAGATCTGTTCTTTTTAGTGAAAAGCAAAACAGATAAGAAAAACGATAGGAAAATGCCGATAATAAAAATGCTGCTCATTGATTTTCTGCAAATTATTATCGGCAAAGATACAATATTAGTCTTCCAAATTTTCTATTTAACTAATACCTTTTAAATGTTATTCCTTCAATATTGCTAATAACCTTATTTAAATCCTCTATATTTAGGGGTTTAAGTGTCTCCATTTTTTTCTTAAAGGAGTCTGCATCTTTTGCAATTTCTTCTACTATAAACTCACAGGGAGAATTGATGCCATCTGAAAGATCCCAAACCTCTTCTACGTTATCCAGTCTTTTAGTAATATTAGTGAAACCCTTTTTTTCCAGCTCTTTAATAATATCATATTTCCCAATCCTTGCATTTACATGAATTGATAATTCTTTAAAATCAGTATCGGGAAAATAAACCTCAGCTGCGGGTAAAATATAGTCACTGAGTCTGTTCACAATTCTTGATGCGGGAGTGAATTGCCAGTATAACAGAGGGATTTTACCGTTCATTAATTCATACTTGGGTTGAGAAATCAGATACTCATTAAACATTACTCCTTGAAAATCAATGTTGTTTTTATTAATATACTCAAGTGATATATCTGCAGCCAAGTCATACATGTCCGACATGTCATATGGACTTATTATCGAGAATGGTTTGGCACTTGTTTTTGTTTTTATATCATCCACAAAAGTATCGAGATGCGCTTGAACTACACCACTTTCCCAGTCTGCAAGCATTTTTCCTTCCTCTAGTTTATCCGGATCGTAATCTTTTATATTAGAAGAAATTGATTCTATATCAAAATCTGATCCGCTCTGTGTGTAAAGTATATACAAGGAACCGTTTGAGTAATGTTTATCAGGTTCGCCCGTACCCCTGACTCTTCTGCAAAATGATTCGGAATGCACACCTTCTCCCACACCAAGGAATATTACATTTTTCACCTTGTGATCTCTAATAAATTTCAAATAAATATCAGGCACATCTAAAAATTTTATCCATGCCACTCCCACATCTGCCATAGAAGCATCATAGCCTAAAGTTGCATATGAAGGGTAGCCTTTTGAATTTGAGTATTCTAAGATAGATTGTACACTTTTGATTGAATCAACAGATACTAAAAAGTGAAATGGTAATACAACAGCATCTAATACTGCAGACAAATAGGGGACTACAGGGACTCCTGTAGAAATAATTACTGTTTCTATCGGTTTATCTGAACCAAGATATTTATTGTAAAGATCAACCGTTTTTTGTGCTGATTTTATTAAAAAATCCTTTTCCCCCCAAACAGGTGCAGGTCCTCCACCTTTGCCAATTTTCCAGGTGTGGCTAACAGCAGAAGTCATATTTGAAAGAGATTTTTGCACTGCATATTCAGCACTCATACCGCCATCTAAAGTGAAAACATCAACTCCTTTGTAAGTTTCTTTGTTTATTTCGTATGTAGTAAGTATGGATTCTTTTTTTTGTTGGAAATATTCATCTCTGTTTTCAGCGAAAACCTTAGCAGACAAAGCGAAAATTGATATAATTGATATATATAATTTAATCATAAAACATCTTGTAATTGATAGTGATTAATATTGTTTAAAGTGTAACCCTTGTGAGAAACTTCCTACCTTACTGCAGATCGATTCCAACTCATTAATTGTAAGTGGTAAAGTTTGATATTGTTTGCTTTGATACTCATCCAGGCCTATAAGATTAATAATTACCCATGCATATACTTCACTAAAAGAACTACCGTTACCTGTCCACACATCGTGCGATGTTTGTCTAGCAGTTATTTCCCCGGTAACTCCATAATTAATCAAAGATGTTTTTAGTTCGTTTCTTCCATAATTAGAGTTTAGATAAAATATCTTTTGTTTGAGGACAGGAATCGTGACTTCCGGATAATAACTAGAAATAGCCCCGGCAAGATAACCATTAAAAATTCTATCAATTGTGAATTGAGCAGGAATAAATTGCCAGTACAAAAGAGGAATTCTTCCCAGAGTAATTTCAAATTGAGGGTTTGAAGTAAGGTACTCATTAAGTGTGACGGCTTCTATTGTGGCAGTTCCCAAAACACTCTCATTCTTTTTTAAATATTCCAGAGACAGATATGAAGCAATATCATAAATATGAATCATGTCCCCAAATGCAGTGACACTATATGTTGTTGCGTCAGTATTGTTATTAATGTCTTTGACCAGTTTAGATATTTGATTGTCAGACAGCCCGCTTTCCCAGTCAGGGATATTAGTTTCGGCTTCAAGAACAATATTATCAAAGTCGTTTATTCTGCTTTTAAGATTCAGTAAGTCACTTTCCGATCCATGACCGGTATATTGTATGTAAATAGATCCAGTCCCGTATTCAGATGTTTGTTTTTCTCTAATAACTTTACGAGCCCACGTCTCACCAAGGACATTATCTTCAACGCCCCATAATATTACTTCTTCAACATCATGATCTTCTATAAACTTTCTGTAAATTTCGGGTAACTCTAAAAGTTTTATCCATGCAACAGCAGGTTCAGGCATTGAGCCATCATATCCTAAAGTTGCATAGCTCTCCCCAACTTCTCTTTCGGCATAGTCTAAAATTGCTTCTACTTCCGCAACACTGTTTACAGATGCCAGAAAATGAACAGGCAGGTAAGCTGCATGCATTGTTGTTGAAATATATGGTACAGATGGTACACCGGTTCCTAAAATCACAGTTTTTACCTTTACATTTTCTCCACCAAGTACAGCGTTATACAAATCTACTGTCTTTTGGAGGGATAATTCTAAAAAGTCAACACTTGCCCAAACAGGAAACGGACCATTATTATCTTTAGGAAACCATGAGTGAGATATACCTTTTGCAAATGAAGTTAAAGATTTTTCAACCCCAAATTCAGAGCTCATACCACCGGTAAGTTTATATATTGGGAGACCATTATAGTCATCAACATCAATATTGTATGTATGGAGTGTGTTGTCATCAACTACTCTGAAATAGGTTGCAAATGATGACTCGGTCGTACCATCTTCAAAAGTAAATTGCGTATAAATTCCACATGAAGTATTAATATCAATTGAGTTGCTGATAGTGATAAAATCAGAAATATCCAACGATAATGATTCTCCTGCGTTTACAACTAAATTCTCTGCCACAATACCTGATTTTGCAATTTCATGTAATGGATTAACCTTATCTGTCAGATTCTTAACAAAAAGGCTTACTTCTTTAATTTCGAGTGTGGCACTACTTGATGGGTTGTTTATTGAAAATGAGATTGAAACATTTTCCCCCAATTCGTACATAGTCTTATCTGTTTTTGCATCAAAAACGATGTTCGATTTGGTCTTAAAACCATCAGTATCTGCTACTTCTTCTTTGTTACAGCTGTAATTTGTGAAAATAAACAATAACAATGAAATGTATATGATTTTCTTCATGATTTATAAATTGATGTTTTTATGTTTTCATCGAATTTCTCTTTTGTCTTAAGGCTTTAATATTAACTTAAGACAAAAGAGAAATTTCTATTGTAAATTAATTCTTAATTATCGTCAAATTATCAAGTCCTGCATTACTGAAATGCGTAGTATTCAATGGTACCCCTGGTCCAATTTCTACAGTATTGAGCTTTTTCAGACTCTTAAGTATTGTCAAATCAACGTTAGGATTTATGGTAAGTCCTTTGTCAAATAAATCTCCGCCCTGAAGAATAATAAGCTTCTCTAGATTTACAAATGGCAGTAAATCAAGAAGGTTTTGTACCTCACCATACAAGGTAAATGTTTTATAGTTTTCAATATCCTCATTTTTAGGCATATTAGTAGGAGCTGCCCATATGTTCCACCAATCGATGAATTCACCTCTGAACGGACTTTCAACCCAGCCCGGATCAATTGATGGTCCCTTAATCTCGGCATGACTCTTAGATAAAGACATTTTAAAAGCTCTGTCGTTAAAAAGAGGAATATTTTCAGGTCTTCCCAGTTGAGCCGCCAAGACATAGTAGTCAGATAAGCCGTTAGTAGTGACACTTATATTTTTCACTCCACTGCTTACACCTCCCTTGGTTAATAATTCCACTCCAATTGTAGTGGTTGAATTGTGTTCAAGGTTGGCCACATAAGACTTAGCATTTGATGAAAATATGCTTTCAACAGCAACTCCATCGCGGTCGGTATAAGTAACTTTAATATTTTCTACAATAGAACCGGGGAATGACCATTGAAGTACAGCCGAAGTTGCACTTGTCACCCCTTGTTTCATTTCTATAGGAATACTGCTAATATCAACATCAGTAGTATTCAAAACATATTGTTTAGAATAATTCCAGTAATCACCTGAGTTGTTGCCTTTTGCCAATGCTCTTATATAATATGTACTATTAGGATTCAGATAATAAACTTCAGTGAACTTACCTGACTTCTCAGTTATGCCGCTTTTTATCCTTTTATAGGTCCTTGCCGACTCTGTTTCGTTCATAGCAGTACGAAACCCCGGATATATATCTGTACCGTATACAATCCCGATATCAGCTGTAGTAGAGCGGGGGTTATTTAAAACATATGAATATGTCACTTCAGCTGCAATACCATATTTTAGTTCCACTTTCTCAATATCAAGATTGAAGTTTGGCGTTACAGTAAGATTCATTTCCTTCATACTATTTATGTCTCCCTGAATCGTATCTTGCTGGTAAAATGGACCTTCAGCCCATATTTTATATGTTGAAGGATAGATTTTACTATTCCTGTATTCACCGGTAGGCAGGATATTGTATACTAACGGTTGAGCTACATTACCATACTTCAGGTCAAGTAACATTATCTTTGCACCATAGTATTCAGTTGTAACAGAATCACCGGTGATTTTATCAATCAAGTAACCTTCATAACCTCCTGTCAAATCGTCCAGTCGCTCATCAAGTTCGCATCCGGAAATGACTATTAATAACAAGAGAGAAAGTATTTTAAACGAATTATATATGTATTTCATACGATTAAAAGTATTTATTTTTAGATTTAATTATTCCCACCCAATATTCTGGATTATTCCAGGATTTTGAGCAGTAGGAACGGGACTATAATAATCACGTTCTTCAAACCATTTTACCCTGGTAGCTAAAGCAGGAGCATCAGCAGGTTCAATTGAGTAATATATCCTTGCCGGATTTTCTGACTCGTCAATATGCAATATAGGATGCAGAGCCCTTAATGTTTTATTATGCATTTGAGTACCTATTCTCCAGCGTTTCTGGTCCCAGTATCTGAACCCTTCATAAAGCAAATCTATTCTTCTTTCGTGTCGCACTGATTGAATAGTTAAAACCTTTGGAGGCAATCCACCATGTATCTGTCTTAGCATATCAAACTGTGCCTGTGCATCAGCCATGTATGTTCCATCACCCATAGATGCAAGTTCTGCAGCCGCTTCAGCGTAATTAAGGATAACTTCTCCGTAACGTAGCACAACTGCATCCTGATCATTCTCATGATTGAGGTAATTTTCTTGTCTTCTTACGCCATAGAGTGTTTTCTTAAGAAAGAAACCGTAGTTTGTTGTTCCCATTCCGGAGTTATTGAAAAAAATACCATCGTATCCGCTCTTCATGAATTGGTCATACCCGGGAACTTTTCCTGCATCTGACCATTCCTGCTGATTGTTGTAAAAATACTCACTACTACTACCATCAGCATGTTCTACAATAGTCTTTTTGTAAATAGAAAAACGCTCCCCAAGAAATTCTCCACCCGGATAAATTACCGTTGCAGCAAGTCTTTTATCTCTGTTTGCAAAGAAATCTTCAAGATTATTTTTAGGAACATTATACTCCAGCGGCATTATCTCACCATTCAAAGTCTCAAACTGTTCTACAATGTCTAATGAGGGTACCATGAATGCTGTATATCCTTCTCTTTTAATTCTGAAAGATTGATTCCAGAAATCTAGAAATACCTGAGTACCTGATTTAACACTATTCCTGAACCTGAAAATAATCTCATCGTTATCCTCATCTTTACCATTGAACAAATCACCAAACTCACTACTGAGCTGATACTTATTATTACTGTTATTTATAACTTCATTAGCTGCAGCAGCTGCTTCTGATAAATAATCTTTTGCTCTGTTTTCAGGGATGCCCTGTAAGCCGTTATTTATAACTGTGCCATATTTTGCAATTGTACCTGCATAGAGCATTGCTCTGGATTTTAGTGCAAGAGCAGTAAATTTATTTGCCCTGTCTTTATCTTCTGCAATAATCTTTTGAGCATCTGGCAACAGAAGTATGGCCGAGTCTAAACTATTCAAAATAAAGTCCCAGGACTCCTCTTCTTTTGCACGATTGTTTATTGATGTAACATTATCCAGAGAACCTGAAAAAAGTGGTACACCACCATACCTTTTTACCATTTCAAAGTATAAAAAAGAACGGATAAAAAGTGCTTCACCTACAGTATTCAATATTTGCTCATCTGTTGAACCGCGATATGTCTCAATAAACTTGTTTACTACATTAATTGTCTTGTAGTTCCATACAGGAGTAAAAGTTTCTCCGCCGCTCTGTGAAAATATACCGCCATACACAAGTCCGGGTGAGTTATTGCGCATAACTCCTGCTTCCCAGTCAATGTTACTTGCCCCATCATCTGTAAATGCTTCTAAGTGATGTTGTCTGTATGACAAAGCACCATCACCCACACTGTGAATTGATTTACGTAACTCTGCATAATTGGATAGAAATTGTGCTTCAGCAAGTTCAGGGAATTTCTGAATATCCTCTTCTGTTAATATAACCTTTGAGTCTACATCCAACCAGTCACTACATCCAAAAAAGAGGGTAGTTAGCAGAGTAAATATTATATATTTGATTTTCATTTTGTTTAAAAATTAAGATTTACACCAATGTTAAATGATTTTATCTGAGGATAAGAAGCAAAAGAGAAGGCATATTCTGCCTGTTCAGGGTCAAAAATATTCTGCGAAGAGAAAGTAAGGAAATTATACAGATTAGCATATATCCTTATTTTATTACTGTTATTACCTAAAATACTACCTGGAAAAGTGTATCCAATCTCAATGTTTTTAAGTCTGATATAACTTCCGCTCCACATCCAGTAGTTTGATTCCAGTCTGTTGATTGTTATGGCAAACATATCTCTGACTGCCGGGAAATATCCCGGGATCCACTCAGATTCAGGATTAGTATAATCTGCTTTATGCCATCTGTCGTTAAAATATCCCCATGCATTTCTGTATGTTCTTCCTTCTTCAAAAGCATCCATATCAAATGCACCTACCACAAAATCTGATAATCCTCCTCCTTGCCAGAACATAGACAGGTCAAAATTCTTCCATTCAGCTCCCAAATTAATACCGTAGATTAGTTCAGGGTATGCTGTCCGGCCTATTGGTTTCATATCGTTTTCATCAATGTAACCATCGTTATTCCAATCTTCATACTTCAAATCACCTGGCAGTATTACAGAATTATTGTTGGAATTCTGATGCATCGGAGCATTTTTTATTTCCTCATAAGATAAATAGTGTCCTATTTGGTTCAAACCCCACCTGATATTATTCCATCTGTTACCATTGTACCATTTCCATTGATCGTATCCACTTGTAAATCTTCCATGTTCAAGAGCTCCATTTTTTGTTCTCGCCCATGAAATGTTTCCGCCAATTGAGTATTTAAAATCGCTGATAGAATTTTTGTGATCAAGTGAAATTTCAAATCCTCTGGTATTGTCATTATTAAGATTGTACCAAGTGGCCAGAACTCCTGCGTTATCATTTGCTTTTTGTGCAGGGAGACCTTCTCTGCTGCGCATGAAATATTCTGCAGAACCATTTAATAGACCTTCCCATAGTTTGAAGTCAACACCCAAATTGTACATAGTAGATGATGACCAAGTGAAATCTGGGTTTGCATTTATCGTAGGTGTCAGACCATAAATAGTTCTGTCTCCAAATTCTATTGTTTCACCCGGGTATCTGTATCCACTTTGGAAATAATATTGTTCGAGTGAATCATAATAGCCCTTAGCTGCAGATAAGTCACCAAGTTTTCCCCAAGAAGCTCTTAATTTCAGCTCACTTACAAAGGGCTGCAATTGCGACATAAAGTTTTCTTTTGTCACCATCCAGCCAACTGATGCAGAAGGGAAAAAGCCCCACTTATCTGCAAAGTATTGTGCCCCATCATACCTGAAGTTGAAATCGAGAAAATATTTCGAAGAATAGTCATAAGAGAATCTGCCGATTATTGATGCTGCCCTGTAATTTCTGAGTGATTCACCGTTTGATACCTGTTTATTGGTTAAACCTCCTGTAAGCATATCTAAAACGGTAGAGGGAAATTCGCTCCTGGATGTAATTGTTGACCTGATCTGTGATTGAGTTAATTCAAAAATCAATCCCGAGTTGATGTTGTGATTTTCAAAAGAGTTAAGATAATTTATAAATCCCTGCCCTGTAAAACTCCAGTTGGTACCGTCATATAATGTCAGATTTGCTTTGTTTGTGTTTGAAGCACTTGCACTTTGGTAGTATTCATCAGCATCAGCTCTGTAGCCGGCATATACAATATTTTTGTACCAGGTCTTATTCCAGATATCGTTAGTTGTATATCCCGCATTAGCTTTCAGAGAAAGGCCTTCAATAAAAGGAACATTGTATTTCAGTGACAAATCGACATTCATGTTCTTTGTACGGCTGTTATTATACCCCGATACATCTTTGTCTGCAAGAGCCATAGGGTTATCGGTGCCCTCACCGCCAAATGCATAAAAATCAGAGTAGTCTTTCCAACGTACAGGAATATTGGGAGCTGTGTTTTTTAAACTTCTGGCAATTTCAGTTGCTCCCCTCCCCGGATAATTAAGGTTGTCAAGAAATGCACCTATACCAAGAGAAAGATTCAGATTATCAGAAATATCCAAATCCAGATTACTCCTTAAATTTACTCTGTTTTTTGCCGTAGAATTAGTAGACCAAATTCCTTGCTGATGTAAGAAGCCTCCGGAAACAAAATATGCTACATTATCAGTACCTCCTGAAAGATTTATATTTGATTGAGATATTGGAGCATTCCTGATCATTTCCCTATACCAGTTAGTTTCATTGGCAAATTCACGAATCATCATATCATTTTCTGTTATAACAGCATTAGGATTATTGATGAGTCTCATGTTGGCATTATATTCATTCACGAGTGTCTGCCATAAATTTACATCTGCTACTTCAGGATAATTGTGCGGGATTTGCTGTCCATAGCGGGTACTTATATTAATGTCACTCGCTTTACTTTTCAGACCTCTTTTAGTTGTAACCAAAATAACCCCGTTTGCCCCCTGCATACCATAGACTGCTGCTGCTGAAGCATCTTTCAATATAGATATTGATTCTATTTCTGAAGGATCAATCTGGCTGTAATTTCTGCCCGGAATTCCGTCTACAACCACTAAAGCCGGACCAAATCCTCTAATTTGCAAATTTGCAGCATCTGAACCCGGTTCACCACTTGATTGTCTTGAAAAGACACCTGTTGCACGACCCACCAGAGCGTTCTCAAGGTTAGGAGTTGTTGATTTGGTAAGTTCTTCATTGCTTATTGTTGATACAGAGCTGATTAATTTTTCTCTTGATCTTGTGCTGTAGCCTACTACAACAATCTCTTCAAGAATCTCCAGATCCTGCTCCATAATAATATCAATTATTTCCCGCCCGTTTACAGGAACATCTAAAGACTTCATACCAACAAAGCTTACATGAAGAACTGCGTTCTCAGGAATGTTTAATAAGGTGAATTTTCCATCTACATCAGTTACAGTGCCATGTGTAGGGTTACCTTTATCTACAATTGTTGCACCTATAATTGTTTCGCCATCCTGGTCCTTTATTGTACCTTGAACTGTTCTTCTCACAGGTTGTTGATCAGATTGAGATGCATTTGCAGATTGCTTCGATTTATCTACTAAAGCTATTTGAGAATTATTAATGCTGTAAGTAATACTTGTACCGGTAAATAGACGATTTAAAATCTGCTCAATGGTTTCATTTTCTGCATTAATAGATACTTTTCGGCTCAAATCCAGGAAATTATTGCTATAGAAAAAAGTGTATTCACTTTTATTTTCAATCTGCTGAAGGACACTTTTTAATTCAGTGTTTGAAGCAGAAATACTTAGTTGAGCTAAACTAAGTCTGGTACTGAATAAAAGTAAAAATAGGCAGAATACACTCAAGCGTTTTATTAAATGTACTTTCATTGAATGTTTTTTTAGATTAATTGGTTCTTGAAATATATTTAAGGATAATGGCAGTTTAGTAGCATTTGAATTATTATATTTGCTGAACAAATGAATGCAACTTATCGCAATTACCCAATTAGCAATTAAATGCATGTGTTCATTTTATGCCGGAGTGGTGCGCTAACATTTTCTCCGGCTTTTTTAGTCTTTTCTAATTATCCCATAGGCTATTGATTTTAAGTTTTCAATTATTTATAACTAAATGTTACATTCGATCCTTCAACAGTATGTTTGAGAGGGGAAACAATCGTAATCAGATTCAAAACGTTCTCAATGCTGTTGTTTTTTACTTTACCGCTAAAATTAATTTCCTTGATTTCAGGAGCTTCAAAAGAAACTGAAATGTTGTATGCACGCTCTAGTATCTTTGCAATGTTTTCAAGAGACTCTTCATTGAATACAAACTGGTCAGTCATCCAGAATACTGATTCATCAATATTAGCCGTTGATGTTTTACTGAAAGTCTGATTTTTTTTGTGAAACCTTATTTGTTCACCCGGATTCAATATCTCACTAAACGAATGGTTGCTGACTTCAATCTTTCCTTCCAATAAAGTGCTGCTAATAATTGCATCTTCAGGGTAGGACTTGATATTGAACTTTGTGCCAAGAGCTTTAACTTGCATGTCTTTACCTGTTTGAACTATAAAAGGTCTTTTTGTGTCACTCTCCACTTCAAAATAGGCTTCTCCGTTTAAATTAATCTTGCGTTCCCTTTTTCCGAAATCAGCGGGGTATCTGATTTCAGTAGCTGAGTTCATCCTCACTATTGAACCATCAGGGAGCGTAATATTCGCTTTTTGACCATTTTCCACAACAACAATTAATTCTTCAGTATTATATGAAGATAAAAGTTTTAAAGTTTGCCCCAAAACTAATATGATCAAAGCTACTGCAGCAACCCCGGCAACAGGTTTCCAATATTTATCGAAAAAAGAAGAGCTGTTACCTGGATGCAGATGTTCCCGTATTTGTTTCCAGACTTTCCTTTTACTTTTTGTTGCACTCAGGTAGTTTTTTTTAATTGAACCAGACCATTTATTTTCATAATAGTCATTCAGTTCCTGTTCACTCATTTTATTTTTATTATATGAGCTTAACAGGTCCTTTTTCTCACTGTCAGTAATAGTACCGGAGAGCAATTTTTCTATCAGTTTAATGATTTCCATCTGCATGTTTATTTATATATACGTGAGAGGTATAAAAGCCTTACAAAATATTGGTTTTTAACTATAAAAATAACAATAGTTAACATTAAGGGTGTTTAGAGAGATCAAAAAATTATACTTTTCATGTATTTGACCATTTTTTCCTTTAAGTACTGAACAGAACGTCTTATCTGTGTCTCAACTGTTTTTTCTGAAAGTTGTAATTGAGAAGCAATTTCCTTGTTTGAAAATCCTTCTTTTCGGCTCATTAAAAATATATTACGTCTTTTATCAGGAAGTTCCTTAATTATTTCAGCCAAAATATTTTCAAGAAACTGTGAGTTAACCTGTGATTCAATATCAGAGGACTCAGAACTGTTTTGTTTTTGTTCTTGTTCATATTTCAAAAACCTTAACTGCTGTTCTGTATGCCTGTATACATGATTTTTTGCCATAGTGAAAAGCAGTGGTGCAATATCAACATCATGATTCACAGATTCCCTCTTTTCCCAAAGAGTGATAAAAACAGTTTGTGTTATGTCTTCAGCAAAAGTTTTGTTGAACAATGTACTTAGAACAAATGAGTATACCTGGTTATAATATTTGTGGAATATTTTTTCAAAAGCTTTTTCGTCACCCTCTTTTAGAAGACGAATCAGCTGAGAATTGATATGAAATGTCTTATTACTCAATTTAATTTATATTTAATATATAACAAATATAAGTAATATTATACTATTTGATAATTATTTTATAGGTTAGGCTTCACTCTCTTCTTATTTAAATCCTCCGACTGAAAACGACTAAAAAGTTATAAATGGTCATAAAAGCATATGAAACTGATGCAACAGATCAAAATCAATAAAATATTAAATAATAAATTGTTTAAGAAATCATATATTTGCACAACTATGTACAAACTATATCTGTTTACTCTGTTTTTTGCTATCGCTTTCAGTTCCCTGTCACAGGAGATTTCATATTTTGAAAACCCTGTAAATCGGGGTGATTTTGCAGACCCTTCTATCATAAGAGTGGATGATGTTTATTACGTAACCGCAACATCTTCCGAATGGGCGCCATATTTACCCATTTTCACTTCATCTGATTTGATTAACTGGGACCTGGTTGGGCATGTTTTTGATGAGAAACCTCAGTGGACATCACATTCGTTTTGGGCTCCCGAACTGTATTATCATAACAACAGGATGTATTGTTATTATACTGCCCGGCGTAAATCTGATAACGTGTCATATATAGGCGTTGCTTCGGCTGAAGGTATTTCGCTTGATTTTGAAGATCACGGACCAATTATTGAATATGGCACTGAGGCAATCGACCCGTTTGTTTACAATCTTAATGGAGTATTATATATTACCTGGAAAGCGTATGGTCTCGACAAAAGACCGATTGAATTGCTGGGAAGCCGTCTCTCAGATGATGGATTAAGACTGGAGGGCGAACCTTTCTCGCTGCTTAAGGATGAAGGAATCGGTCTGGAAGGGCAGTATCACTTCAAACATGGTGATTACTACTATATTATTTATTCTGCAAAGAGCTGTTGTGGTCCCGGTAGTGACTATGATGTCAGAGTTGCAAGGTCAGCCAGTTTTCACGGTCCGTATGAAAATTATGAGGAAAACCCTATTCTTTACGGTGATGGAGGTGATTATATCTCATGTGGACATGGCACTGTAGTTGAGACCCCTGATGGAAGATATTTTTATTATAGCCACGGATATCAGTCTGGGGATAATTTTTTTCTCGGAAGACAGCATATAATTCATGAACTGCAATTCACAGATGATGGCTGGATTGAGTTTAAAACCGGTAATATTGCTGTCAACCGTCAACCGGTGCCTTTCGCCGGAACAGAACAAAAAGAGGTTGAAGATTTCAGGGATAATTTTAATGCAAATGAATTAAATCCGGAGTGGACATGGAACTATCCTTTTTCCGATATTGATATTAAGGTTGACAAAGGTAGTCTTATCCTTTCTGGTAAACAGATAGAAGATAATATGAATGGAACGGTACTCTGCCTCAGACCACAAACAACTCGTTATGATTACTTTACTAAGGTGAATAATGTTAATGGCAGCTTCAAAGGCCTGACAATGTATGGTGATGACAAAAATATGGTTGCAATTGGTATAGCCGGTAATAAAATTGAGGTTAAATCAGTCAGAGACGGTGAAGAGTCGGTTCTTTACAGTAGCGTTATCAAAAAAAAGAAACCATATTTTAAAATAGAAGTTGATAAGGGTCGCTTTCTTACTTTCCATTACAGTATTGATGGGAATAATTGGATTACTGCAAATGATACTGTTTTCGATGCCTCACATCTGGTTAGATGGGATAGGGTAGCCCGCCCTGGATTAATTCATATAGGAGGTAATAATGAACCTGCTGTTTACGATTACTTTCAGCTGAAGAATAAATAGTAGTATTTTTGTCATAAATAGCAACTGCTTATTAAAAATACAAATTAAATAAATTATGAGTTTTAAATCTATCACAACATCAATTATGCTGTTTACGGTTCTTGGAATAGCAATTACAGCTTTTATCTCGTGTGACAGCAAGAGACCTGAAAAAGAGTTTATAACATTCGAAGAGATGGCCGACCCGACTAACGACACATTATCCGATTGGTCAAATGTTCCTGACGGTTTGCAAGCCTCTTTTATCACTATCGATATAAGAGCTCCTAAATCTGTAGCTCCTGAAGTAGAAATAATAAAGAGCGAAAAAGTCACCGGATGGAAAGGTGAAAAAGTATCTGCACAAATGTTACTGTGGACTGCCTCTGATGTAGATCAGGTAGAATTGGAATTTGATGATTTTGTCTCTGATACAGGTTCAATACCTTCATCAGTCGCTCAGGCAAGATTCGTAAGATATGTCATGACTGATGAATTTGCCGATGGTTGCGGACACCGCAAACCGGAAGATTATGCTGCATCTCTTTCGGCAGATATGCTTGATAATCTTGATAATTTCAATATAGAGGCAAATACGGTAAGACCTGTATGGATAACAATTGATATTCCGGCTGATGCAGTTGCCGGTAGTTATAAGGGAAAGCTTAACCTTTATGCAGAAAGAGATTTTGTTGAGGATTTCGAGATTGAGGTTGATGTAGTTGATCAGCTGCTGCCCGAACCGTCGGAATGGGTTTATCACCTCGATCTGTGGCAACATCCCTCCGCAGTAGCCCGGGTGCATAATCTTGAGATGTGGAGTGATGCTCATTTCGAGAAGATGAGGCCTCTTATGAAAATGCTTGCAGATGCAGGTCAGAAAGTTATTACTGCTACCCTGAACAAAGATCCGTGGAATAATCAGTCGTTCGATGCTTATGCCGATATGATTATATGGACCAAAAACGCAGATCAGTCGTGGAGTTTCGACTATTCAATTTTCGACAAATGGGTTGAGTTTATGATGGATCTGGGAATAGATGATATGATCAACTGCTACTCATTGCTGACATGGAACAACCAGGTTCATTACAATGATATGGAAAAGAAGGAGCTGGTTACCCTTGAACTGAAGGCTCAGTCTGAAGAATATGCCGAGTTCTGGAGTGTTTTTCTGAAAGATTTCACTCAGCATTTGAAAGCTAAGGGATGG
This sequence comes from Fermentimonas sp., assembly GCA_028709385.1. GTDB lineage: Bacteria > Bacteroidota > Bacteroidia > Bacteroidales > Dysgonomonadaceae > Proteiniphilum. The sequence continues at coordinate 33,561 of JAQVXD010000002.1, read as the reverse complement.
CTCGAAATAACAAATATAGCAATGGATGAGCGTTCACCGGCTGATATGCAGGCTGCATTGAAAGTGTTAAGTGTGGCAGCACCTGAGCTGGGTATTTCACTTGCTGATAATCATAAAAGCTATAAAGAGTATCCCGGAATTAAAGATATCAGTGTTGGGGCAGGAAGTGTTGTAGATTTAGAGGATATAAAATCCAGAAGAGAAAATGGATTAATCACAACATGGTACATCTGTTGCGCAGATCCATTTGCAAATACATTCACATTCTCTGAGCCCGCAGAAGCAGTTTACTCTGCATGGCGATCCGTAGCCGGAGATTTTGACGGGATGTTACGCTGGTCTTACAATTCATGGGTTGAAAACCCGCTTACCGACTCACGCTACAGAACCTGGCCGGCTGGTGATACTTATATCGTTTACCCTGATGCACGCAGCTCAATCCGTTTTGAACGACTTATTGAAGGTATTCAGGATGCCGAAAAGATCAGGATATTACGTAAAAAATATAGTGAAGAAAACACGACTGAATCTTTAGCTAAACTAAATGAGCTTGAAGAGACAATCACATACTTCAATACATTGCAACCTTCAGATGACTGGAATGAGCGTTTAAACGATGCTAAGAAACTTTTGAATGTAACTTCAGACATACTTTACTCGAATTAATATAGTATCAACTATGTATCATCCTCATATCAACACTGTAATTTTACATAGTTGATAAGAGCGATGTTATAGTTATGTTCATCAAAAATAATATTTTTAAGTAAAAAAACCATTATCCGTATATTACCGGATAATGGTCTTTTTGAAATATTGTTTTTAAAATTAATTGAGAAAAACAGAAACTCTAAATTGTGAACCCTATATAGAACCTGATGATCAGCCTTCTTGCTATCTTTTACATTCTTATACTCAGTGGTTATATTATAGCTTTCAGCTTGTAATAATATTAATTTGCCCTGCCCGGTTCTCTTCTTCCCGAGCCTTTGCTGCCGGTTAAATCATCTCCAAGATCAGAGCGAGCTTCGTTGGCTATTTGAGTTAGTTTTTCTACAATATCAGGATGAGATTCTGATACATCGTATCTTTCGCCCGGATCTCTTCGTAAGTCATACAGACCGCCTGTGTGATTAAAGTTTTCGTCAACTTGTCCCGGTTTACCGTCAATTCCGGGTTGGAAGTTTTCATAAGTTCTTCCGGGATGAGGGAAAACAAGTTTCCAGTTGCGATGTCTTACAGCCTGCAGACTATTTTGCCGGTAGTAATACAAAAAGTTCTCACGTGGCTTTGCCTCTAAATCGCCATTAAGGATTGGAAGAAAACTTATTCCATCGATTTTGTTGTCAGGAAGCGTGGCATTTGTGATTTCTGCTAAGGTTGGCAAAATATCAATTGCGGAAACAAGACTGTTGCTTATACTGCCTTCCGGTATAACCCCTTTCCACATAACGATACAGGTTACACGCTGACCACCTTCAAATGTTGTCCCTTTTCCTTCTCTCAATCCACCTGTACTGCCTGCATGGTTTCCATAATTTATCCATGGGCCGTTGTCTGAAGTAAAAATAACTAATGTGTTTTCAATCAGGTTGTTCTGTTCAAGATGCTTTATTATTTCTCCCACACCCCAGTCAATTTCCATCATCACATCGCCATAAAGGCCCCGACCTGATTTACCTTTGAATTTATCTGACACATAAAGCGGAACGTGAGGCATCGGGTGAGCCAGATATATAAAGAAAGGGCTGTTCCTGTTTTCTTTTATGAAATTGATGGTATGAAGGGTAAAATCTGTAGTAAACTGCTCCTGATCTGCAGGAGAAACTGCAGGATTAATAATTTTCTCATTCTTGAAATATGGCAAATCGGGATATGAGCCAGTTGGATGATTAGGCCACATATCATTAGAATAGGGTATGCCATAAAATTCATCAAAGCCTTTGCTAGTTGGGAGAAATTGCTTTTGCATCCCTAAATGCCACTTGCCATAAGCTGCAGTTGCGTATCCTTTTTGCTTTAGCAATTCGGCTATAGTCATCTCGTTATCTGAAATTCCTATAGTTGCTTCAGGTCCCAATGCACCTGAAAATCCTATGCGATTGGGGTAACACCCTGTTAGTAATCCTGCCCGTGAAGCACTTGAAACAGCCTGTGGTGAGTAATACTGAGTGAAAAACAGTCCGTTGTTTGCTAACCTGTCTATATTAGGTGTTTTATACCCAACGGCACCTGTAAGCGAAAGGTCACCATAACCCATATCATCAAGATGAATCAAAACAATATTTGGAAGAGTCTTGACTTTACTGTTTTCATTAAATACAGGCTGTTTTGCTTGTAGAAAGGTTATAGATGTAGATAAAGCTGTACCGAATAAACCGGCTTTTATTTTATTTTTCATCCGAGTATTTTCATTATTATGATCAATACCTACAATGGATTAGCAGCAACACCTTTGAAAGTCATTTTAACAGGTTTAATAAAACCATTCTCGTCAAACTCCATAATATCAATACTTGTTGCACGATGATTATGATGAGTCTCTTCAAGGGGTCTGCGATGATAAATAATGTACCAGTCATCAGTTCTTTTGTTGTGGAAAACTGAATGGTGGCCGGCACCTGTTGCAACTTCAGGATCTTGTTCCAGAATTGTATCAATACGTTCAAAAGGTCCGAGAGGGTTGTCAGTGATAGCGTATGCTACTTTATAGTTTGGACCGCCCCAGCCGCCTTCAGACCACATGAAGTAATATTTGCCATCTTTTTTGAACATAAACGGTCCTTCTGTATAACCTTCAGGAGTAACCTCTTTGTAAAGCTCTCCATCAGGGAATGGCCTGATTCCTGTGAAGTCATTTTTGAGCAGAACAACATTACAATGCCTCCAGCCACCGTAATACATATAGTATGTGCTGTCGTTTTCTTTAAATACAAACTGATCGATAGGCTGAGCTCCGTTTACAATTTTGTCAATAAGAGGTTTACCCAACAGGTCTTTATAAGGGCCTTCAGGTTTGTCGCTTACAGCAACACCAATTCCTCCAATTTCATCATTGCTCTGAATGTCATTTGCTGCAAAGAAAAAGTAGTATTTACCATCCTTTTCAATAACACCGGGTGCCCACATTGCCTTATGTGCCCATTTCACCTCAGACGAATCGAGAATGTTTTCGTGTTTAGTCCAGTTTACAAGGTCTGGTGATGAAAAAGCATTAAAGAAAATCTGATTTTCGTAATAGTCAGAATATGTAGGAAAAATCCAGTAGGTGTCTCCATAAATAATTCCTTCCGGATCGGCGTACCAACCATCCAGAACCGGGTTTGAGGAGTATTGAACCTCGTTGGACTGATTTTGATTTTTGATTGAATTGCACGAAAACAGTAAAACTGCAAAAGTAAGTACGAGTAGATAATTTTTCATTTCTTTGATTTTAATGATTGTGTAAATCGGGCCTTCAAAGAAACAATTTTTATCTTAAAGAAGCAAAATGTTTTTATTTAGTGTGAAATCTGCTATTTTAAATTCAGTATACTTATTATTTTATTTGCGATTTCATAATTGGGATAAAAACCAGTAAAGTGTTGTGCACCGGGACCATAAGCAAATACTCCCAGAAATGAAGGTGTGTGGTCGTCAGTAGTAAATCTTGCAGTTATTTCACCTTTTTTGTCATCCCCGTCTACCAGTATTAGGCCGCCTGTTTCATGATCTGAAGTAACTATTACCAATGTTTCTCCATTTTCATCAGCAAATTTCAATGCTTCAGCTACTGCCATGTCAAAGCTCAGCATTTCACTGATGGTGCCACTTAATGAGTTGGCGTGTCCGGCATAATCAATTTTGGCTCCTTCAACCATCAAAAAGAAACCATTATCATTTTTTTGTGAAAGATGATGAATTGCACCCTTGGTAACAAATGCAAGCATACCTAAGCTCTCCTCAGTAACAGCAGGATCCAGTTTATCATCTATACATAAAAGAGGAGTCTTGCTACTTTCTATTTTGTTAATGTCAGATGTGAAATTATATACCTTTTCAAAATCTTTCAAAGATAATCCATCCTCTCTTTTTGTGAAAACATCTGTTCCGCCGCCGATAACAATATCAAGCTTACCATCAAGCAAGAACCTTGTTATAGCATCAGCGCTGTCTCTTTCGGCACTATGACCGTAAAATGCTGCAGGAGTAGCATCAGCAATATTGCCGGTAGTTACCACGCCTGTTCCCATCCCTCTATTAAATGCATAATCTGTAATTGAAGGGATCGCATTAAAAAGTGTATCAGTCGCGATGTACCTGTTTTTATGAGGTTTGCCTGTAGCATTAGAACTTCCGCTTGCAGCGGAGTCTGAAGTGTAACTGTCTAAAGCGATACTCTGATGAAGACCGATATGATTTATGTTCAACATCGTGAGACCTTTATTAACTGCTTCAGCGGCAGTAATATGGTTCATCCCCATTCCGTCACCAATCAGAAGTATTACGTTTTTGACTGTTTTCTCTTCACCGTCATTTAAATAAGTCGGCTGATAAATTTCTATATTTTTGGTTAACTGAATCTCATTTTTGTCGAAACCCCTAAACCCTGAAGTTATTTTATCAAGACGGTCTGTATTTACAACTTCGCTGTCACCCAATTCATTCTGAGTAATTGAGTATACTTTTTCTTCATAATTATTAAAGAAGTCTGAACAGGCCTCAACCCTGTCTGTATTGATAATATCAACACCCATTTTATGCAGTGTATTCCATGCGGTTACGCCATCGGGAGAACCCCAGAATCTGATCGGGAGATTCATCCTTCGGGCTTCAGTAATTACTTTTTCTATTTTTACTTTATCGCCTGCAATAAGAGCCCCTTTGCCGTTCCATCGGGAAAAATCTCTGAATGAAGCGCTTACCATTGCTAATCTTTGACGCTGGTCATCATTATATTCGGTATTTAACCTGCCATCGAAGTATATATAAGAAGGGTAATCATTAAATTTTTCTGGTTGAGGCATATTGCCTGACACAACCACTCTTACCCAGCTGTCACCATCTTTGTTGCCAAATATTTCAGGATATCGGTTAAGTATAGAAACTAATCTGTTAAGCGCAGGTTCATATTCTGTTTTGAGATCCACCAATAAAGTCAGTTTTTTATTTGAATCTTTCCAGATTCTCCCACCATTTCTGTTAAATACATCAACAATTGGATTTATGTACAGCTCCTCTATTGTAAGACCTTTTTTCAGCTCTTCCCAATCATGTCCAACTAAAAGCAGAGAGTCTTTATAGAAAACATCAACCTCTATAGAGAATACTTTTTGAGCGTAAGCCTGATAAAAGGGAGCAACCTGATAGTAATCGTTGTGCGAATGAATTTTTACTTCCTGAGCGATAATTAAATTAATGCCCGGCAGATTTAGTATAATAAAAATGACAAAAAGGATTAGACGCTTCATATATGTTTATTTATTTACTTCAAAAATATATGTCTTTTAAGGTTCCTGTCATGATGAGCAATGAGGACAGAGTCGGCTGTCATACGCATATCAAGCTCAACTGCCCAATATCCTCTTTCAGCAGCATTAATAATTGCTTCCCGGCTGTTTTCCTGAATTGAATCATTAACCACACCGCCTCTGTGAGCAATTAATTTTACAGTGGTCTCTTCAACCTCTGTTTTGCATGATGTAAGTGTTGTGATTAATATTACAGCATATAATAATGTGGAAATATTAAGTTTTATCATATTTATTCATTTAAAAGCCGGGAGGCAATCTGTTTTAAAAATTTATTTCTGTTTAGTAGCCTTGATTTTGTTCCAGAACTTTACTCTTTGAAATATCTACCTGTGGGATTGGGAAAACATGATATTCTTCCGATGTTGTTGTACCGGGCAGATTCCATACCTGTTTTAAACCTGTAGAGAGATTAAAATCCACTTTAACCTTTCCTGCCTGAGCCTGTTTTGTTGTAACAATAATTACACCTCCCGAACCTACTGAAGCTCCATAGATTGAGGCTGAGGCAGCATCCTTTAGGACAGAGATTTATTCTACATCCTCCATGTTAAATGGTGCACCCGGTACTCCGTCAACAACAAAAAGAACTTTGTCATTTTCTCTTGATCCTTTACCACGAATAGTCAGTGAAGCAGAAGCAAGCGGGTCTCCGCCATTTGCCTGAATAGTCAGTCCAGGAATTGCACCTTGCATCATTGTAGAAAAGTTTGAAGTGCGGCTTTTCATGTTTGCATCAATCTTTACAGTTGAAACGGCCATAGACAAATCATCTTTTCTAGTAGATCCGTAACCAATGACTACAACTTCATCAAGTAGTTCAGAATCCTCTTGAAGTGTTATATTTAAAACACTTGATCCATCCCACACTACTTCTTGTTCAACAAAGCCAATGTATGAAAAAACAATTGTAGAGTTTGGGTCAGCATCAAAAGAGAACTCACCGTCGTAGTTGGTTACTGTTCCTTTTGTAGTCCCTTTTTGCACAACATTCACTCCTATGAGCGACTCTTTGTTCTTGTCTGTTACTATACCTGAAAGCAATGCTTCCTGCCCTTTTATAGTAAGAGCTGTACATAATAAAAGCAATGTTAGTCTGAGTTTTGATAACATCATTTTTTAGTTAAAATGTTAATTTGAAAGTGATACCTATATAATCTTTATTTTAAAGCGCAAAAAATAAAATAATTGTTACGAACTGATTACGTTTGAGTTAAATTAATGTTATTGTTATTGTTATATATCGAACTGATAAATGAAATTAAAAAGAATTAAAGAGTGTAACCAGAAAAGGTACACTAAGATCGAGAATGAAACCATGAAAGACAGATACTACTAAAAACTCCTTACCTGAGAATTTGAAAATATCAAAAATACAAAATAAACTTAAAGCCTGTCTTCTCTAGCTTTTTATTTGTGTGTTTTTAAAAAAATCGAACTAAAGATCAAATGATAAACTTGTTAAAGAACTTGTTAGGTTTCCAACATTTGCTAAATGATTCTATTATCGAATAATTAACGATCTATTGAGTATGGTTAACATACATTTGATTATTTAGGCTCTATGGCACACGTGGAATGAGATATATTAAAAAATATATGTTATATATCTGAGGACATGGGCAGCTTATTCAGTTAAATAAAAGTTAAAAAGAGCAAAGATGAACAAATAAAAGGAAAAACAATATATCTTTGTACGGCAGAATATAGTTTATTTAACAAAAGATGCGTAAATATACCTTTATAGATATTAAACTATTAATAGATTAATAAAGGTAGCTGTTTGATGCTGTGAATATGAATTAAATGCCATATTTAAAATTGTAAATTATTAATCTAAAAAAATGAAAGATGAAAAGAAAAATTTCAATTCTTGTAAAAGGAGTTGCCATTACTCTATTGTGGGCTTTCTCCTTGCTACTTTCAGCTCAGAACATTTTAGTCAGTGGAAGAGTTACTGATGTTAATAATGAGCCATTGATTGGAGTAACTGTTCAGGTTATTGGCACTGTACATGGAACAGTTACTGATGCAGATGGGACGTTTACTATTACTAACGTACCTTCAAATGCTCAACTTGAGATTTCTTATGTCGGGATGATATCCCAAGTCATACCTGTTAATGGGAGACAGAATATTCAGGTAACTCTTCTTGACGATACTGAATTACTTGAAGAGGTCGTAGTCGTAGGTTACGGTACCATGAAAAAAAGTGACTTAACCGGTTCCGTTGAAAATATCACTTCAGAGCGATTATTAGATAGGCCGGCATTTAACGTTGCTCAGGCATTATCAGGTAAAGTTGCTGGACTAAAGATTGTTGAGCGCTCAGGAGCTCCTGGTGGTATTCCTATGATTCGTATTCGTGGAACTAACTCAATTAATTCAAGTAATGATCCTTTATTTGTTGTAGACGATGTAGTTGGAGTTTCAAATGCATTAACCATTTTGAATCCCAATGAAATAGCATCAATTGACGTGTTGAAAGATGCCTCAGCTACAGCGATTTATGGTGCACGTGGTGCTAATGGTGTAATAATTATTACAACTAAACGTGGAACAGAAGGTAAACCGAGGGTTACTTATGATGGATATGTTTCACAAAGCTATATGCAGCGTAGATTAAACGTGCTGAATAATGAGCAGTTTTTCTACGTAATCAGACAGGCTTATATGAATGTTGGAAAATATGCTTCAAACCCAAACTGGTCGACACTATATGATGCTGCCTTGTTGCCTGATAATGGTGCTGGACGAACAACATATGCACAGTTGCCTCATCTTTTTGAGCAAACAAGTGCAAATGGTTATAGTGTTCCGTTATTGGGGAATGATGGTAATTATTACAAGCCACGTTTTGAAAATGATTGGGAAGGCGAAACTTTCAGACCCGCAACATCAACAAATCACCAGATTGGCATTACTGGTGGAAATAAAGATGCTTTATTAGGTCTTTTTCTTGGCTACACCAATAATAATGGTTTACTGATAAATTCAAATTTTGAACGTTTTTCCGGGAGAATGACAGGTGATATGAAATTAACAGATTGGTTTAATATCAATTCATACTTATCATTGAACAGAAGTAAAGAACGTACTAACGACGTTTCATATTTTAGTGGTGGTATGGCTCGTTCAGCTATTGAATCTTATCCTATGCTGCCCATCAGGTATCCGGATGATCCTGAAACATATGGCACTTATGCCGGACAATATTCTACAAATGCTGATTTTCCGATGGGTGAAGTGGATTGTCAGTCTCCAATTGCAATTAGTAATGGTGTAGAGACATTTACCAGACGAACTCAGGTGAATGGAGCTATAACTATGAATTTCATAATTTCACCGCATCTGACATTCAAGAGTAATCTTGCTATGGATATTTTGGAACAAAAGTACTATAGGTATGCAAACAGAAAGATATCCCGTTCAGCTCAAGGTGCAGCAAATCTAGAGACTTGGAAGAACTATTATTGGCAAAATGAGAACTACTTTAATTATAATAATCAATTTGGTGATCACTCATTGATTGGATTGTTAGGTGCATCGTGGTCAAGATATACAGGTGAATATCTTGGAACATGGAATGACCATTTTTTCGATGACTTTTATGGTTGGCATAACATCGGTATTGGATCTGCAACCAGACCTGCCCCGAGTAGCAACGATAACCAAAGTTCCTTAAACTCATATTTTGCTCGTATAAATTACGATTTTCAAGGTAAGTATTTATTTACTGTAACTGGTAGAGTTGATGGATCTTCGAAATTTGGAAAGAATAACAAATATGGATTTTTCCCATCTGCTTCTGCAGCCTGGAGAATTAGTGAAGAGGATTTTTTGAATGATATTGAAGGACTGAGCAATGCTAAAATCAGAGCAAGTATCGGACAAACTGGTAACCAGGAAATTGGTAGTTATGTTACGCAAACATTTATTGGCTCTGGTAACGTTCCATTGGGTAATTCAGGACAACCCGGATTATGGCCGAATAGTGTTGGAAACCCTGACCTTAGATGGGAGAAAACAACGCAATACGATTTTGGTTTAGATCTTGGAGTTTTTGATAACCGTATAATCTTAACTTTCGATTACTATAATAAATTAACAGAGGATATGCTGTTAGATGTGCCACTTCCTCAATCAACAACAACCGGAAGCGTTCGTTTGAATTATGGAAAAATTAGGAACGAAGGAATTGAAGCTACATTAAGTACACACAATATTAAAACAAGAGATTTTAATTGGTACACAGATATTAATTTTGCACGTAATGTGAATACCATCGAACAGTTAGGACCAACAGGTGCCGATATTTTACGAAACTGGTGGGTTGGTGGTGCCAATACTATCTTAAGAGAAGGTTTGTCAGTTGCTCAGTTCTTTGGACTTAACCGATTGGGTACATACGGAACTAATGAAGCAAGTTTGGCAGCACGTTATGGAATGCTACCTGGTGATGTTAAGTATGAAGATAGAAACAATGATGGTAGAATTAGTTTCGTAGAAGACGGTATACCAATGGGTAGTGCATTCCCTAAATGGGATATAAACCTTCATAATTCTATGGATTACAGAAATTTTGATTTTACTTTAGATCTTAAAATCTCTTATGGAGCAAAGAAAGAAAATAGGACAAACCACTCTTCTGAAGACCGTCAGGGATTGGCTAATGGTAAAACCTCAATTTTGGATGCCTGGAGACCAGATCATCAAAATACTATGGTAGCTCAGGTGCGTCCCGGTAATGGAGGTGCGTATTATCAGACTTATCCAGATACACGATGGATTGAAGACGCTTCATTTATTAGAGGAGACGGGATGACTTTGGGATATACTTTCCCAAAAGCTATAAGCAATAGTATTGGAGCATCAAGATTTAGAGTTTATCTAAATGCTTCTAATTTCTTTTTATTGACTAAATATTCAGGATACGATCCTGAAGGAAGCGACAACGATAACATGGATAGTATAACTCCGGGAATGGACTTCTTTATGTATCCAAGACCGTCTAATTATTCATTTGGCGTTAATCTTACTTTCTAATTAAAAAATTGATTTAATATGAAGACAAAAATAAAAATTGTAAAACAGGTTTTAATTGTTTTCTTTGCAGGGGTATTGTTTTATTCATGTCAAGAGTTTTTAGCAGAGCATCCAACAGGGACTTTGACAGATGAAGCACAGATCACCAGTCAACCTGGTGGTGATGCACTTGCAACAGGAGCTTACAGAGCATTGCCGAGTTGGACAGATGGAGGTAATGTATGGGGAAGTAACCTCCCTGGAAGTTTGGAGTTTCCAACTGGTAAAGCTTATTCTCAGTATATGGGAGCCGATTTGTGGAAATATGAAACAGATATTATGGATGGAACACATCCCTATTTCACATATATCTGGAATAACTGGTACCGTGGAGTAAGAGATGCTAACTTGGCAATTAAAATGTTGCCTGATGTTTCACAAATGACAGAAGAACAAAAATCTAAACGTCTTGGAGAAGCTCGTACGCTAAGAGCATTTTACTACTTCTGCCTTACTCGTTTATTCGGAGATGTTATAGCAAATACTACTATATTGGAAAACGTGAATGATGCTCAGCAACCCAGAACATCATTAGTAAATATCTACGATAATATTATTGTACCTGATCTTGAGTATGCAGTGTTCGAAAGTGCACTGGAAGATACAAGGTCAACAGATGGTCGTGTTACTAAACATGTTGCCCGAGCAATTTTAGCTGACGTGTATCTAACAATGGCAGGTTATCCTTACCAAGAAGCAAGAACTGATACGACTAAAAAATGGTGTGAAAATGGAAGTTGGGCAATGACTGAGTATCCTGTAAATACGCAGAGTGCAAAGGATTTACTTCAAAAAGCTAAGACTCAGTTGGATTTTCTCTATGGCAAATATCCTATAGGTAAATTTAGCGATTTGAATAATCCTGAAATGGATAATCAGGGGGGAGCTATTTTCCAGATACAGTATGTGAAGGGAGTAAGAGAAAATGGGCTTATAGATAAAGCTATACCATTAGCATTACAAATTTCAAATTATGATATAGAAGCAGGAACTTTTGTTCCAAGTACTGAGTATATTGAATCTTATGACCCAGCTGATATTCGTATGCAGGAAAGAGTATACTTTTATAGTTCTGATACAAAGGCTAAAAAATATGATCCGAATGAGAGTCCTGCCCCAAAATTTGCAACAAAGTATTTGCAAAAATATTACGATGTTTCTGCAATAAAAGGAGATGCGAGATCTGGATTAAACTTCAATCTATACAGATATGCAGATATTTTGTTAATGCAGACTGAAGTAAATTGGGCTTTAAATAGTTTGGGTGTATCTGTTCCCGATAATGATATTGTAAAAGGAATAAATGAAGTTCGCAGCAGAGCTGGACTTGCTGAGTTATCTGCAACTGGATTGACATTTCTTGATATTATGAGTGAACGTGCTTATGAACTAGTTTATGAAAATAAGATGTTGTGGGATCAGAGACGTACTCGTAAAGTTCTTGTTGATGGTAGTGGACAATTTACAGCAATTGAAAATTTTGTTGGTCACCAACCAACTCATTTCAATTTTGACTTTAGCACAAAACACCTATTATCACCTATCTCAGGTACAGAAATTGATAATAACAGGAAGTGTTCACAGAATTTCGAATGGCTCCCATTACAAAAGGGCGAATAATAGGATTGATTAACAAATATTAAAAATAACAGATATGAAAAAATATTTATTGTTGATATTAACTCTCATTTTCGTCTTTTATAGTTGTGATAAAGATGAATACGCAATTCCAAAAGATGAAAATGGCAATATTATATGGACAGGGGTTTCAAGTAGTACAACAACTGGTATAAGCTCTTTAGATAACTCATTCACAGTAGAGGCTACTTTTCCAAATGCAAAATCCGGTGATGTAATGAATGTTGAATTACTCCAACTGCAACTGCCTCCCGGAGGAGGAACTACAAACCAATTGCTTCCTCTTGCCGGAACACAAAAAGAGGTTTCAGTTGATAATAATCTAAAGGCAACAGTTACTTATACCAGAGATCAGGCAAATCTTTCTGAAGTAGGAGATTATGTTGAAGTAGTGTTTAATGGTGAAAGAGATTACGCAAAAAGACGAGTAACAATGACAAATAGTATGTCTGTTTCAGCTCCAAATGTTATTACTCCCAGCAGTAATATTGAAGTTGAAGTTGCGCGTACAGCTGAGGTCGCCAATTTTATTATAGAAGTAGCCCCCAAAGAAGGTGCATTCAGTGGTAACGTAAAGGTAGAACGGAAAAATGGGACTGCTGGAACTTGGGTAGATGTGTCAGGTTCTCCCTACTCGGGAACAAATCAACCTTATCTAGCTCCTATTTCTGGCAATGAATTTGTTGTTGAAAATGATACCATGTTCTATAAATTTACAGCTACTCAAGGTAATTATAGTGAATCTATCGAGAAGACTATTATTGTTCGAGATCCTTATTTCTACTTGAAGAAATCAGCAGTATTGTCACTTGGTACTTCCAGCGCTGGTATAAATTTATTGACAAACACTCCTGTAGCAGCCAATGCTGCAACAGCAATGATAGCAGTTGATGGTTCTTTATTATTAAAAGGAGGCTCAGCATGGCTCGCATCAGGTAATATGATTGAATTTGTTCCAACAACAAAAGCTATTTATGCGTTAAATAATTCAAATGAAACAATTGAAAAATTTGAAGCTGGAACACCAACTACTAGTGTAGATCCTATCACCGGAGAGGGTGTATTCATCTTTAAGGCTACAACTGGAACCGCTGCAGAGGATGTATATTATGGTATGATTATGGTAACTGAGGTTAAACCTGATAACTCTGTCTCGTTTGAATACAGGATTGGTAATATGTATGCTCACCTGGCAGTAATTAAATAAGACCAGATATAGTTATATCTAATTAATTTAAGTTATCTGACTAGTTATAAATAACCGTTACAGGTTTATAAGACAAAAATAATTATTTAGGGGCTGTCTCATAAGGTAGACAGTCTCTTTTTTTTATTTAAAATTTTCTGCAAAAAAATATATAAATCGTTGTTATTTTAAACGCTTTTACTTATCTTTATGTCTGTATATCAAATATATAAGATATGGATAAACCTAAATTCAAATCTTATAACCATGGTCAGGTTACTCTTTTTCCTCCCAGTTTGGATGAAAAAGTTCCTGAAAACCCACCTGCCCGTATTATTAATCAAATCGTAGATAACCTGGACTTGAGTAAAGTCTTTGACACTTACAAAGGCGGTGGTACCACAGCCTATAATCCTCGCATGATGCTTAAAGTTGTTCTGTACAGTTATCTGAATAATATTTATTCTAGTCGTAAGATAGAACAGGCTCTCACAGACCGTGTCAGCTTCATGTAGTTATCGGGCAACCAGACTCCTGATCACAACACCATTAACCGTTTCCGTTCTTCTCATTTAAAAGACTCAATACATGAGGTTTTTACTCAGGTCGTTGTGATGCTTGTTGAAATGGGCTGTTTAAGTCTAGAAGTGGCTTATGTTGACGGCACCAAGATTGAATCAAGATCTAATCGTTACACCTTTGTCTGGCGTAAGTCCATTGAAAAATACAAAGAAAGATTGGAAGAAAAGATCCATAAATACTGGTAATGATTGAAGAAGGTATAGCCGGTGATAATAACCCTGATGATGATCCACCGACACCATTCAACAGCGAAGAGATAAAAAAGCGTGTTGCTCAGATTAATCGTGAGAACAAAAGCAAAGAGGAACAAAAAGCAATTAAAACACTTGAAAATAAGCTTTTGCCTAAACTTGAAGAGTATGAGCGCCATTTGGATACTCTGGGCAATCGCAATAGTTATTCTAAAACCGACACTGATGAAACTTTTATGCGCATGAAAGAGGATCATATACTCAACGGCCAGCTCAAGCCTGCATATAACGTTCAGATAAGTACAGAGAGTCAGTTTATAAGCCATTATGATTTTTACCCATATCCAACAGATACGTTAACCTTGATTCCTTTTTTGAATAGCTTTGAGAACCGTTATAACAATTTGCCGGGTAAGGTTGTGGCTGATTCCGGTTACGGCAGTGAAGAAAACTATGAGTTTATGCAGGATAATGATATTGAGCCGTTTGTAAAGTTCAATTACTACCACAAAGAACAGAAAAGAGCATTTAAAAAGAATGGCTTTCTCTCTCAGAACCTTTACTATAACTCAGAAGAAGATTATTATGTCTGTCCAATGGTTCAGCATATGGACAAGGTAGGAAATAAGAGAAACAAAACAGCTAGTGGGTACACATCAACATCAACTCTTTACGAGGCAAAAAACTGTAACGGTTGTCCTTTGAAATGCCTCTGTACTAATGCAAAAGGTAACAGAAGAATAGAGGTGAGTCATAACCTTAACCGGCATAAACAGAGAATAAGAGAGCTACTGACTTCAGAAGAAGGAGTTTATCATCGAAGTCAGCGTCCAATAGAGCCTGAGTCGGTGTTCGGACAGACGAAATCAAACAAACATTACAACAGATTCAGACATTTTAAAAAGGACAAGTTTTTAATGGACTTTGCGATCTTCGCTATTGCATTTAATATTGGAAAACTACACTTGAAAGGATTAAATAATAAAGAAATATGGGCTTTTTTGGGGAAATATGGTCAAAAAGGTGTTGTTATTTTATTTTTAGTGAAAATAGGGGTAAACTTTAAAAGTTTCTCTTCAGTTAATAACTACAATCAGAAAACAGCAGCATAAAGAATTAAAAAAGGAGCTGCCCTTTTGGAACAGCTCCTAAATAATTATTTTTGTCTTATAAACCTGTAACGGTTATTTAGGACTAGTCATATCTGTTTAATAAAACCGAATGTTGTCAATTTTAAATACCATCGGTCCGGTGATGGCCGTGTGATAAAATCTTATAAAGTTGACGGCACTCAAGTTAATTTCACCTCCTGCATTTCCATCTTTAAGCTTTAACTCAATCTTATTCCATCCGTTATTTAATTCGAAGTTTTCCCCAACTCTCCAAGCCAATTCTTCTACATCAGGTCCTCCCGAACTAGTAATTTCGAAACTGTTGTCGCCTGATTTCATTGGAGATGTATCCAGAACAAATAGCCAAAATGCAAGCGTACCCTCTTCTTTGGTTACTTTAGTGTCAAAAGGCTCAAACTTTTTTTGATAGATAACTACACCTTGTCCCTCTGCTTTTATTGAGAAATTTCCCTCTTTAGCATCTGTATCCAAACTTAGTACAAAACCACCACTATTCCAGCCATCTAAAGACTCGGCATCATCTATTACGTTACCGGGAATGTCCGGCTCAACTGGAGGAAGAGTTGAATAATCAATCTCAAGTGGATATGGTTCACTGTAGTTGTATTTTGCTTCTGGCATATCAGATATCAATGCTCCCACTCTGAAATAGAAAGTCGGTTTACCTTCAGGAATAATATCCATTAGTGGATCTATTTTAATTTTCAGTTTGAAAGTGTTTTCCGGATCGACAATAGTATTAATCTCCGCTATGTTAGCTACTTTTCTTAAACTTTGAGACACGTTGGGATTGATGTCTGCGAATACAGCAATGCTTTTTACAGGACTATCAGCTATCTGTTCAAGCTGAAAGGAAGCAACAACTTCGCGTCCTTCGATAGCATACGTTACATTTTTTATCCTTATATATGGTTCTGTTACAATATTGTACTCTGTCTCTCCTTTTACTTGAATAGTATCAGGAGGTAAAATAAAGAAATTCCCTCTTCGCGCTTGAATTTGATAACTTCCTGAAAACATCAGATCGTTTCTGTACGTTCCATCAGTTTTAAATCTAATTTGCTGCGTGGGAGGATTTGCAAAATCACCTAATTCAACGTAGTCGATTCGTGATCCTTCCAAAATTTCCTGTTGAATTGCTTCTCCTGTTTCAGAATCAATTATTTTCCCGAATATTTTCGCATCAGGAGCGTCGTAATTATCTAATTCACACGCTGTCAGTGTGGTAAATAATACTATTATAATGAAAATAAATTTCTTCATAAGATGATCTTTTTATCTTAATTAATAATGCGGGTTTTGTATAATGCCACTTGTACCAACACCTGGTATAACTTTATAATACCAAGAAGGATTAAATGTTACCTGTCCAGCACGGGGAACATTGGCTCTTACAAAAATATATTTCATAGTTCGTAAGTCTAGTATCGGAATCAAAGCCTTTCGCTCTCTTTGGTTAAAGAGATTATGATACTCTCTCCTTCTAATTAAATCCCAATACCGCTTATTTTCATAAACTAATTCAATGCGTCGCTCCCTTAAAACGTTATCAATCGTAAGAGGAATATCTGTAGTGTGAGCTGCACGTTTTCTAATGCTGTTAAGTCCCTTAGCTGCAAGAACCGGATCACCTTTTCCACTTTCCAGTACTGCTTCAGCGTAGTCAAGTAGTATTTCAGCATATCTGAAATCAATCCAGTCAGTTGTAGAGAAATTCCATCCCAATCGAGGAACATACGAAGTACTTAAAAATTTCTTGAATCCGAACCCTGTTCTTGTCATATTGCCGCCGAAAGTGCTAAATCCTGAATACAACGCCGGATCTGAAGCTCCAAACGTATAGTATGTTGTTCCATCTACCTCAATACTCTCATTTGCTAAGATTACCGCTTTTCCATCTGGCTGAATATATCCACCCTGAATGATAATTTTAGTGTCTTTCCATGTGGAATTTGGAACGATAACTGTTGCAAACATACGGGCATCTTTCCCTTCGAAAATTTCTTGTGGATCATCGAATGTTAAATATTCTTTAATAGGATTATATCCGGAATAGTCATTCGTAACGCCATCTTTGGTTGTTACTATTGGTGCACTTTTCCCAGGTTGATCATAAGTTTCATACGTATCGATCAAATCCAGGGTAGGATTAAATCGTCCAGGGTGTGGCCAAGCACCTCTCGTCTGATTTGGATTTCCCCAGTTATCCTGATTACTTCCATATCCTGCACCAATTTCGTTGAATCCCTTTATTAGGATGACTTCATTAAGGGCAATATTTGGATCCTCAAACATCAATCGGTAGTTTTCAGAGGCTTCTTCAGGATTTGCCGGAGTTCCTTTATAAAGAGTATAATAACCAGAGTTGAAAATCTCCTCGCATGCTTCGATACATTGAGTATAATATTTGTCAGCAGCACTTTTAGGCATTCCCACTAATCCTAAATCAACTGCTTCTCCTGTAAATTCATATCTGTCCCAGAACTTAGCAACAGATGCTGCGTGAAGTGCTGCCCTGGATTTCAGAGCCAATGCAACAGATTTCGTCGCTTTCCGTCGTGCTGGATCGGGTTCTTGGTCCAAAAACATCACTGCAGAGTCGCATGATGCCATTACGTAATCCCAGGTAGCTTCTTCTGTACTTCTTGATACATAAAGTCCTTCAATATTTCCGATGTCTTGTGATTCAGATATAATCGCTACACCACCATATCTTTTGGCCAAAGCATAGTAATTATATGCGCGCATAAAATAGACTTGACCCATCAAGTTTCGTTTTACATCTTCGTCAACTGAGGTTAATCCATCTATCACATCTTTGAACAAGTTGATCTCTTTGTTAAAACGATAACCGGTCTCCCAATAATTATAGTCCCAGGCTCCTGCCGGAGTAATTGAAGAGTTTTCTGAACCGATCCCATTATCTGTAAAAATAATAGGATACCTGCCCGCGTTATTTGCATCACCCGGATTATAGTTCATGGCTTCGGGGGTGGTGTTAAAGTCTTCAATGGGTATTTGTCTGTATAGATTAGCCAGGTATGCATCAATTCCTTCCTGGCTTGAGAAGAGGGCGTCTCCGGTGATTTTGTCTGTAGGTGCAACATCCAAAAAATTATCGTTACAACTAGCAGATATGGACAAAATCATTAACCATACTGCATATCTAATAAAAATGTCGTTATTTTTCATATTATATAGCAATTAAAAAATAAAATTAAAACCTAAACTCGTAGTTCTCGAAATTGGATATATCCAACCAGCACTATAACCTCCGGTTGCGACTTCAGGATCAAAGTATTTTAAATATTTATCCGTCAGAGTAAACAGGTTATTCATATTTAAATAAATTCTAAATCCTTCTATTCCTATTTTCCGCATGATACTTTCATCAACATTGTAACCTATTTCTAAATTCTTAAATCGTATATAGGAAGCATCTTTTCTCCATGCATTGCTTTCTTCATAGACACGAGCACCGTCTGCATACTGAGTCACACGCATTGCAGGCCATTCTCCGGCTATCCATTCGCTGTTTGGATCGTAGGGGTCTTCTCTGTGCCACCTATCAAAAAAATAGGCAGGTAAGTTGGCATTTTGCCAGAACATCGTGGAGTATGCGTGCGTATATCGTTTCGAGAACATGGCAGACCCTTGAAATAACAGGTTGATGTCAAACCCTTTATAATTAGCGGCTAATGTCAACCCGAAATTCATAAGAGGAACATGTTGTCCGAAGAACATTGGCTTAATGTCGTTTCCGTCTATAACCCCATCATTATTCAGATCTTCATAAATCCAGTCACCTGGAAGAACCCACTCGTTACCTCTATTTCCTTGATATAATGGTGCATTGAGAATTTCTTGTTCGTTCTTGAATTGCCCCGTTACGTTATATGTCCATATAATACCAGTATTTCTGTCGCTTTGCTGCCCACGATATTTTTCCCATGAACTATTAATCTCACCTTGTTCAACGTACAGATTCTTTTGGCGGTTATAATTGAAATTCCCGGCAATATAGTAAGAAAAGTCCTTATTTACTTTTTTCTGGTGAGTTAAAGAAAGGTCAAATCCCTGAACTCGATCACTATTCAAATTCTCTTGCGGGAATGAACCTCCAAAAGTATTT
Source organism: Fermentimonas sp. (assembly GCA_028709385.1). Taxonomy (GTDB): domain Bacteria; phylum Bacteroidota; class Bacteroidia; order Bacteroidales; family Dysgonomonadaceae; genus Proteiniphilum. Next base: position 14,104 of record JAQVXD010000002.1, on the reverse strand, counting down.
GGAAGAGTTACATTTCTGTATGCTAATAGCCCAGTTCTATCTCTTCTGTAGAAATCTGCAGTAAAAATCAGTTGTTCATTAAAAACTCCTATATCTACTCCAATATTGGATAATTTCGTTTCCATCCATGTAAGCTGTTCATTAACAATGGCTGGCGAACCAACACCTTTAGTCGTAGTTCCGTCGTCAAATTCATACCAACCTCCACCAGATGTGCTGAATGCCGATATATATTGAAATGGAGAGCCTGCATCAAGTCCTATTAAACCATAGGAACCTCTCAACTTAAGGTTAGATAAAAAATCCAGGCCTTGCATAAAACTTTCCTCTGAAATTCTCCATCCCGCCGATACAACCGGAAAGAAACCCCATCTAATATCAGGATGATATCTATATGATCCATCATATCTACCTGCAAATTCAAACAGATATTTGCCCTGGTAGTCGTAATTTACACGACCAAGATAGGATAGGTTCCTTACATCTGATTGGTTGCCTCCTGATTTTGCATCTTTTTCATCCGCAAAATCGATCTGGTCATTTGTAAAAAACTCATAGTATTTGCTAATGCTAGACCATCTTCTAAAGGTCTTTTTCCTTTCATGAACCAGTGTTGCTTTTACGTTATGGTTTTCTTTAAAAGTGTTTTCATAACTTACCTGTAATTGTAAATCATAAAAGGAAGTGTTATAATTGCTTTGTGAGATATTTGTCGGATAATTAAATGCTGTAGGTAAATAGCTATCAGTTTCGATTTCATAATCATATAAAAAATATTTTTTCCTAAGGTTTTTATCCAGAACGGCATTTTTATCATATGCTACAAATCCTCTCACAGACATGCCCTTTATAAATGGTAAATCATATATCAATTCAATAGATGTTTGAGTTCCTTCATTGTTGGATTCGCTATAGCCCGCATAATCATTGTAAGATAGAGCAACTGGATTCAATGCCTGTCCATCCTGAGTCCTGTTAAAATAATTAGGGTTATTGTTACTATAAACAGGTCTGGACGGTAGAATCGAAACAACTCCTCTTTGTATTTCGTGAATACCGCTACTGGGATTTAATCTTTTATCTGAGGATAAGCTGAAGTTTATGTTAGCCTTGATGTCATCAGTTAATTGAGCAGTTAAGTTTGAGCGTAAATTTATTTTCTGGTAATTAATGTCCCCTGATCTCAACATGCCTCCATCTTGCTGAATATTTCCATTCATATAAAATGCTACTTTTTCACTTCCTCCCTGTGCAGATAAATTATATTCTTGTTTTATTCCATACCTTTTAAAGGTTTCGTCATACCAGTCAGTGCTTTCATAGCCGGACCCACCGTTCTTCCATAATTCAATTTCCTCTTGTGACATATAGGGGGCATCTCCATAATTTAGGTCTGCCTCTGTACGTAACAGATTGTACTGGTAGGCATCTGATAATGGTACCGTGTTTGTGGGTCTTGAGAAACCGAAGGTTGAACCGAATTGGAATTTAGTATCTTGATTTGCACCTGTTTTCGTAGTAATTAGAATTACACCATTTGCCGCGTTTAGTCCATAAATTGCAGCAGAGGCATCTTTCAAAATAGTAATACTTTCAATATCTTCAGATGTCATTCTCTGAAAATCACTAGAAGGCCTTTCTACACCATCTATCACGAAAAGAGGTGTCCCAAAACCGCGGATATTAATTGCATTATCATATATACCTGGTTGTTCAGTGTTTATGCGGATATTCAGTCCAGGTATTTTTCCCTGCAATTTATTAACTAAATTAGATGATTTCGTTGCCACAATTTCATCACTCTTGATGGTGGAAATAGATCCTGTTAATGTCCTTTTTGACTGTGTTCCATACCCTACAACAACAAGTTCATCTAATGCTCTTGTGTCTTCTTCTAAAACAATTTCTATGGTTGTTTTTCCACTCATAGGAATGTTTTGTGAAAAATAACCTATGTACGAGACATGAAGGTTAGCATCATTCTCAATTTGCAAAGAAAAGTTACCATCAATATCAGATATTGTCCCATTAGTAGTACCCTCTTCAACAATATTAGCTCCAATTATGGATTCTCCATATTGATCCAGCACCCTACCTGAAATTTGCTTTTTCTGCTGTTGTATTGATGTGTTAGGGTAAGCATAGACTGATGTGTTTAAGCCTATCGTAAAAACAAAAAAGATGAAAAGCAAATTCCTCTTTTTAAGCATGTTTTCCTTCTTTTGCGAATGAGGAGAACCGATTTTTAATTTTACCATAAAGATACTTTTTTAAAGATTAATGAATCGTTTGTCATAAGGCAAGATTTATTTATAAAATTACATGCATGCTAAACCGGTTTAGCATGCAGATGCAATTAATTTAGCTTCACAAATATATATAAAATATTTAAGGTGCATCATATTTATTGTAATATTAATTATAATTAACAATAAATATGCATGATATCTCTAAAAATACTAGATCAAAAGGCTGAATCAACAGTATACCGTTAAAATGCCGTAAATGTGAATAAAAAAGGGTAAAGTAAAGGCAGGAATAATTATATTTAATATATTTACAGAATTTACAATAAAATATGTTTAAACAATATGAAAACTACGAGAGTTTTAAAATCAATTTTCTTTATCATCATTCTTTCACTTCTGATAGGATGCAGTGATAAAGGTTCAGAAGACCAGACAAATGAGAGTGATGAGATAATTGGGGAAAAGGAAAAAGAAACAGAACAAATGGAGGATTTTCCCAATCCTGAATTAGAGGATCCTGTGGCTGATTACACAAAATGGGAAATAAAAAACGGGAAATTCTATTTTGATGGGGAGTGGAAATTTTTGAAAACAGCCAAACCTCTCGTTAATTTTTCTGATGCTGTCGCTGTTGATAAATTGATTTCTGATCTTGATATCTTCAGATCCAAGTACTACAATACAATTGAATTAAATTGCTACTGGCATCATTTCGATACAAATGGGGATGGAATTTTGGATAAATCGCTTGATCCATTAAACAAATTAATAAATGCAATCTATGAAAAAGGGATGTATCCCTGTCTTTCAGTAGAAACATATGCTGTTGGAGGAGGAACCATACCAGAAGGTTTCTGGGAAATCTATCCTGATGCTTTTGCTATTAACGATAAAGGAGAAAAGGTGAACGATACAGAATATGGATTTGGATCAAAAGTGGTCTCAATTTTTCATGAAGGATACAGAGAAACTGCTCATAAATTTATTAAGAATTTGGCAGAAGGGATAGATACCCGTAAAATACTATATTTTGAAACAACAGTTGAGCCTCAATATATGGGAGCGATTCCTCTATGTTATAGCGAGGCTGCTAAAAATGAATACAAGAATTGGAGGAATAAGAATGGAATCACTGATTCTTCATCTGATATGCCTGAATATTTTCCAATTCCATCCTCGTTTATTAAAAACGAAACCTGGAATAAGTTCAGAGCCCAGTTTCTAGCCAAATGGGTAAACGATGATGCTGCTGCATATCGTGAAATAGCAGGAGATGATGCCTATATAGCAGTTGATTACTTGGATGCTAATGAAAAGGAACAGTACCTCAGGATGGGAGATCCTCTTGAGTTTTTATCACACCTAACCGCGCCAAATATAATTCAGGTTAACTGGACTTGGTATTTTCCTGAAAACAAACCTAATCAGAAAGCATATGACCGTGTCTGGCAAATTATCAATGAGAAAAACAGGGATTGGGCTGTAACGGAGCATATGACATTTAATGGAAGTGATTTCACATCATACAGCGAGTTTGAACTAAAAAACATTTTAGAGAATACATTAAGCCAGGGTTCCCGTTTCGGATGGGAATTTGTAAGTGTCACTCCAGAAATGAACAGTAATTTTAGTCTTTATAATAACGATTGGTCACCCAAAAGAGTAATATCACTAGTAGATAATTATTGGGGATACTGGCTCAAGAGAGTTGAAGAAGTTGAAAAAAAATAGTAAGTAGTCCTGTTGAATATCCTAATATGAGCAGGCTTGTCTTTAAACACTTTTGCCAAATCCTATTTGCGGAGTTTTATATAAATACATAAAAATCCCAACTATTTGCTTATAAAATAGTTGGGATGATTTTATTAATTAACTTAGATTTCTCTGTTAGCAAAATTATATAGTATAAATAATTTTATTACCTGTTTTATGTTCAAAAATTATCAACTCTTTGCTGTTTACTTCGATTTTCCTCACACCATAATAATCGGAAGAGATTTTTGCTAGAAATGCGATAAATGATTTTTCTTTCACTTCATCTGCATCAATATAGTCGAAAATATTCCTGTCAAAAATTTTTGCTTTCTTTGCAACTATTGGAAATGGTTCGTGCAAACCGGTAGTTCCGAATTCAATACCAAAAGCTGCAGGCTGTCCATTTTGCATAGAGCGCCAGAAATTTAACCACGGATAATCTGCGGTTTTCCATACGTAACCAATTAACAGATTTTTTCCAGGATTGCAAGCTGTTACCCAACCATATTTTTCGTTGTTATCAAAACCAAAAGTAGATACCCTAGGCCATTCATTTTGAAATTGACGGAAATTGATTTTCATATTATTATGTATGGCTTCGGGCCAGTGTAGAGTTGGGCTTTCCTGATTCAAACTGCCATCTTCTTTATCTTCAAATCCCTTTTCGCTGTTGTTGTCGAAAAGTGTAGTTGTATCTAAAAAAGGAGGAGCCAAAGTTACATGCTGAACTATATTATACATCCTGCTAAATGGATTCAGATTTTGAATATATTCCGTAACCTTAATTAGAGGTTGGTCAAGAGCCATTTGAATCTCTCTTGTTATACCCAATCTTCCCATTGGCAGGACGCAACTCATAGATGATTCAATATAGCCTTTTGATGTATAAGAATCTTTTATTAACTGCCACTCCAAATCACTGACCTCACCGTGATGTTTAAAGCCATTTTTTTGTTCCCCCTTAGAGGGAGGACCCCAGCGATCAAAGCATAAGAAATGTCCTTTAAATGATGACTGGCCAGGATCATCTGATTGCCAGTTAATAGGATTGAGCTGGAGCTCTTTCAGATGAAAATCTGAATAAGCTCCCCCTTTCAAATCTATTTTTAAAAAAGAATGCTCGTTTTGAAGTGTAATTTCTTTCATTATTTTAATTTTAAACCGAGAGTTACTATTTCGTGAGGATTGATAGTAAATGTGGTTTTGTTTCCAAATATTTTTGCATCAAAATCTTCACTCATTTCTTCTTCCAAAAAATTAAGTTTCCTAACTCTTTCAATATTATTTGGCAAACTAAATGAAACCTGCTCATTATTACCTTCAACCTCAACTAACCTAACAATAAGATCATCACTATCCTCTGCTTTTTTAATACCGGTCATGTAAACACCATCGCCCTCTAATGAGAAAAAAGAATCTGCTTCGGGACGTGTTGCATGCGTTTTCACAAGTGAAAGTGAAGGGGGTTCATAAGCTACTATCGGAATATTAAAGTCATCTCCCTCAATCCAAACTCCATTTTTCCAATCCCCAGAGTGAGGATAGAGTGCATAGCTTATATTAAACTTACCTAGGTTAGGATAAATATCAGGTTGTCCGGCTGATCTCATAAGTGTAAGCCTCAAATCACCATTGTGATAAGAGTGTCCATATTTTGTTTTATTCAGTAACGCAATACCATTTTTACCATCGGTAACATCTACCCATTTTTGAGCAGGAACTTCCTGTCCATTATCAAACTCAGGTTCGACTCCATAAGTATTGCTTTGTGATGTTAACCATGAGGGAGCATCCTTACCATTTATTTTGCCATCAACGGGGCGTTCAACAACATTAAATGCTACCTGGTTATAGAACCTTGGATCCTCATAATTCAGAGGAAAGTGAGCCCGTAACATTGGAGAATCAGTGCTATCGCTACCGGTTTCGAGCCAGTGTACTTCCATATCATATTCAATCCTGGGATATGATTTATAAATATATGTTCTTTCGATAAATCTTGAATTACCCCATGTTTTTATTGTTTCTATACATGCCCGTACAGGTCCTTTTTCTATCACTTTCACACTCTCAATATTTTCCACTTCCTCCTCTTTTACTATTTTATTAATGGTCCAAGACTTCATTCCCCCTTTTTTATCTTCGAGATACATCCTTAAATTATTAAGTTCCGAGCCTGGCTTTACATATTCAAAATCAGCTCTTTTATCAAAAAGGCTAGTAATTCCACCTGTCTTAGGATTAAACTGGATTGTAAAAAAATCGGTTTCAAATGAATTTTCTCCTGTAACCAATGTATTTGAAAAATTCCCTTTTTTGGTTACATCAACATAGTATGTTTTATAACCTCCTGCAGGAAATTCATTATCAATAAATTGAACTTTAGTAGTATACCCTGGAGGAGTAGATTTTGAATATACAATTTGAGCAGGAAACTCTTTTCCAGATGCATCTCTAACTAATACTGTTGCTAGTGACTCTCCACTTGAAGAAAGACCGGCGTCATAGTTTGGGTCCAGAAAATTATCTGAGGTATTTCCCTCTGTCAATTCTTTATCTTTATTAACTGGTGTGAAATTCTTGCCGTAATAATTGGCACCCCATGTTGCTACCTTTGCACTTACAGGTTCCTCATGTGAATAGACCATAGCTTCAACAATTGTAGACCTCTTATTTGGGTATAAGTTGTATGCAACAACTGGCTGACCCATTCCCTCCTGGAAATTCACCTCATCTGCCATTTTTAAAAAGGCTTCATTTGTTAACTCTTTTGATTTCTTAATCGTTTCATTATAACCAGCAACAGCATCACGGTTTGCTTCGTATATTGCTGATCCTGGCAGTATATCGTGAAATTGATTAAATACGACTGTTTTCCATAAATTATTTATTTCGGTTTGTGGATATTTATCTCCGTTGAGCCATCTGAGTGTATTAAAAAACTCGTTGCTATATAAGGAGTTTTCGCTATCACGATTTCCTGATTTTATTTCTGATACCGTGGTGTAGCATCCTTCGAAAATAAATTGCATCTCACCAAAGTGAGTAGGTTTCCCTTCCATCTCCATTGAGGCTTTCCTGAAAAAATCCGAAGCTGTTGAGAATTTTACTGCCGGGTAATCGGGTATCTGATCTAATTCATGAACAAGATTGATATTTTCTCTTGTAGGGCCTCCACCATGATCACCCACACCGGTAATATGGAATATACGATGTTTATTTGTATCAAATTTGTTCAGTTCATTTTGTAATTTTGGTGTTATATTACCATTATACGTATCGTTGGCATAACAGAGTACGGTTGAACCATCAGGTCCTTCCCACCAAAATGTCCCCAGATAGGGTTTGCAACGATGAAAATAATAGGAGTTCATACCCGCTAATTGCAGCATTTGTGGTAATTGTGAGGTATGTCCAAAATTATCAGGGAGCCATCCAATGGTCGAAGTTTTACCGAAGTGCTTTTGAAAGTATTTTTGTCCAAATAAAAATGAACGTGCCAACGCTTCACCTGAAGATAGATTCGTATCACCTTCGGTCCACATACCTCCAACCAACTCAAGCCTCCCCTGATCTACATATTTTTTCACTAGTTCAAACAATGGAGGGTCTACTCTTTCCACGAAATTAAAAACAGCAGCTTGGCTCTGAATCATAGCATAGTCAGGGAATTCTTCCATGAATGCAACTGTCTGTCGAAGGTTGTCATTCGACATTTTCATTGTCTCAAAGTATGTCCATAACCAATTCATATCCATGTGCGCATGTCCTACTACATGGATAGTATCATTTTTAGAAATTCCAGTCCCAGTAGGCATTTCCAAATTTCTTGGTGGAATTTGTGCTTGCAATGAGGTATTAGTGTAAAATAAATTTACAGCAACAACCAATAAAATAATTAAATGTGTTTTCATTACGAGATGTTTTTTAATATTAATAAAATAAACCTGTTAAATTCTTATTTAAGAAATAATTTAATAAAACGCACCTCATATGGTTTCAATTCTAACTGATAAGGGAGAGAACTGACGTATTCCCCCAAAACATTTATTTCGAGAGAGTTGTCTAGGTCTATACACTTTGATTCGGGTACATTCAGTCGAGTTGGTAATCCATCTACTTCACGAAGATGAAGAAGTAGTGATTTTTCACCATTCAAAGATGGTCTGATATTAGCTAGAAGAACATTTTTAGGGAGATTTAATTGTAAAGTTTCCAATAAGGGGGTATCAATCTCTTCTTTACCTGCTGGTAAAGTTCGGGATGCAAAACTGTTCCTCTCTCCAATTGCATATTTGGCAGCATAAGAATTTGTAGTATCGGATGTAGTTGTTATCTTATAGCTCCAGCTGAAAGCTCCCTCCTGGTACGCTCTGAAGTTGGTCATCCAGTAGTTATTCATAACATAAGAATAAAGCCATGGTTTTCCAGGTTTAGGATATCTTTCGAATTTTCCCATATTGAAATCGCTAAATTGCCATAATGGAGTTTCGTTGCTTACTACTATTATTTGCCCTGGTGCTCCATGTACAGATACAAAATTTTGAGCAACATTCCAGTCAGATGATGAGCCTGGCAGCTGTTCGCCCTGAGTTAAAATGCCTCCTATAGTTTCAAATACTATTTGTGATTCATCTAATTGAAAAGGAAAGGACACATATAATGCCTCTGGATCAGTTAGAATCTCCTTGTGTGCTGTGTAGTTCAGCTCTATCTTTTTTACATTGTTATAAAGTCGGATCTCACAATCTATACCCCCTGGAGAATCAGCAGTACCTATTCTAAACCCATCAAGATCAGAAGTAATTTGGATACTTTGAAAGACAGGGCCATACTTTAATTCACCTATTTTTACATTCGAAACAGTTTCACGAATGAAAGGAGCTTTGTCTCTTACTTCCGAAGTTTCCCTGACCAGCTGTCCAATATGGAAGCCATTTGTTTTATCAAGCAGTTCCCTGCTTAATTCTTTGTCATAAAGGCTACTAATTGCACCACTTTTTGGATCAACAATAATTTTATAAAAACTATTTTCTAACACTTCATTTCCCGGGCATTGAGGTTTTTTTAATGGATTACTATTCTTATCTATTTCCACCTTAAGAGCTTTAAACCCAAGTGCCGGTATATCCTTAACATCCAATAACCAATATGCCCCTTCTACTCTTTTATTTATTAGTTGAAAAGGGACTGGTTCATTTGTTGAGATATCCGTAATAGTATGGTTACCTGAGATCGGAAATATCTCCTCGTCAATGAACAGTTCTACTTGTCCTGAATGTTCCCATCCCAAAGGGTTCAATACATAGACTAGAGGAGTAGAACTTTTTTTCATAAATGGTTGTAACCGCGCAAGTGCCTCTTCGTGTAAAAGGGTAGTTTGTTTTACAGCCTCCCATGCATATGCACCCTTTTGTAACCATTGACGAACAGTATTCTCAGAAAAGGGTTGACTTATACTTTCTGCAGCACCCACCGTATGTTCGTTATAAAAGATAATATTTTCCTTTATATGATCAATCTTTTTTTGAAGGTTTTGTGGTAGTTCACCATCTAATAAGGTTATCATGGACAATAGCCCTTCATCACTCTGAACCAGGTTTTGAGTCTTTCTGATTTCTGCAGTCTCTCTTGAAATAGATCCAAATCCGTCGCTCCACCAATCCAACCACGCATTTCTGTAAACTGGCAATTCTTCCCCATGATTTTTATCTACATACTCCATGAATTCTTTTGATGTTGCCATTCTTAGCTTGGGATATTCGTATCTTCTATTCCAGTCTTCCACAAACTGACATGCCATGGTAGAAGGAGGAGCATTATCGGTGAAATATCCCGAGAACTGGATGCCAATTCGGTCTAAAAGATACCCCTTGTTATCGAGATCAGAGAGTATCGAAAGGAATTTTGTAGTATCTACATGATTGGTGTGGATGTTGAAAAAATTTGCAGTCATATAGTGCTCTCCTCTAAAAGAAAGTATCCTTTCTCCTGATGGTGACTCCCACCAGAAAGAAGTGGGAATGTCAAAAGGTCTTATAGATCGAGTTTCGTTAATACCCATTATAAGATATTTGACTCCACTATTTTTAAAATAATCGGGCATACACCATGCAATTCCATTTACATCATTCTGCATTGCAGTAGTGATGGGTATACCTACATCTTTTAATTCTTTCAAAGGTTGTAGGAAATCGATCATGCTGTTCTCGTCTATAATTTCAGACATGTTTGCAAACATACCTGTTACCTCTATGCGACCTTCCTTAATACGTTTCAAAAGACGATCAATCTGCGACTGAGGGCGTGTTCTGATATATTCACGTGTCACCCATGAGGATTCACATGTCCACCTAAATCTGGCATCATCATGCAGATAATCTGTCTGATCGCAATAATCGAGGGCATAATCAATATAACGCATCTGTTCTGCAAGAATTTCAGATTGAGGACGGGTATATCCGATATCGGTATGCGAATGCTGAACGAGATAGACAGTCCATTTCTTACTAACTGGAGTCATTTCCACGCTGTGATTCTCCGTTACTCCTTCATTAAGCCTGACACCTACTTCAATTTCCTCTCTATCCGTCACTGCGGGTAAGGTGAGAATTAACTGATTATCTCCACTCTTAAAATTTGTAGATAATATTATCTTATTTGCATGTAAAAATGTGATTTTCCCCTCATTATCGGCTTTGAATTTTGCAACCAACTGTTGTTTATAATTCCCACCTTCTTTGATTAAGACAGGCAGATTTGAAAAATGAACATCCTCTATATCCATTGAATAAATTGATGGAAGGGAGATAATAAAAGTAAGCAAAAATGTTTTTATTAAATGATATTTCATGATTACAGGTTTTGCTATTAAAAATATATTAAAATTTATCCATGTTTGACAAAAGGTAAGCTTCCGCTTCTAAATTCCATAAGCCCTTATTGCGATTACAAATTTCTGCCAACTCCCTATAAACATCATTAAATTCGCCTAATTTTCCAAAGTCGGCAATGGGAGTCAATGGCATATCTATATGAGTGTAAATTAATTTTTTTCCACCCGGGATACTAGGCAGATTGTTCGTTGTGTCTGCCACTGCATTCAGTCCACCGATATGTGTAACCAACCCGGCCGGATCAAGCCCTTTGCTCATAACATCCAGAGCCTCTACCATATCATTATTATTACCCCCGCTTGTACCTACAATATGTGTATAAGCGTAATGCACGTTATAAAAATTAAGCATTGCACTAAAGTCAGGATCGTTTGGGCCGGCAAAGAAGTTCAGGCAACCGTCAAAACCAAGTATTGCATCTCCTTGCTCTACTACTGGTCTTACCGGGGCAAAAACAAATACATCATCATATCCCGTACCTTCAGTCATATCTCTCAATTCTTTTACCGAATTATCAATATTGCCCGTATTAATATAGTGAAGTTCTATTCCCCGTGATTTGGCAAAATCAACAGTGTAAATTGCAGCAGCTCTGTCCAGCCTAGCCTGATCCATGTCAGTTACCACCAGAAGCGCAGGTTTGCGATCCTCCCTGTGTAGCACATAATTAATTGCAGCCAGGCCCATTGGCCCCACACCTGCTAAGATAGCCATTTTCCCACCATCTACAATCTCCATTTTGTGGTTATAACTACCCGGAGTAGTGTGATAAATGGCATGCATAGCTCCTATAACACATGAGAGTGGCTCGGACAACGATGCAGGATAATAACCTTTACCCTCATATTTTAACAGACAATCCTGTTCCATAACCTCATTTGGGATTATCACATAAGTTGCATCACCTCCTATATATTTATAACTGTAACCCGGGGCGCTCAAAATTCCTACCGGCCCATCTTCGTAATAGAGTGCGGGTTGAATGGAAAACTTATCTCCCGCCTTAAATTTATGTGACCATTTTGATCCAACTTCCAAAAGTTCACCGGCAAACTCATGGCCAATGATAATTGGATTATCAGCCACATCATCTGGTATACGTTTGTGTTCGGCTCCCTGGGATGATGCTTTATATGAAGACATACAAATAGAGTCGGAAACCACTTTAGCTAATATCTCATTCTCCTTTATAGGAGGTAATTCAAATTCCTCCAATCGAAGGTCCTTTTTTCCATATAATCGTACTGCTTTTGTTTTCATTTTTTATATTGTTTATTTAAAATACAAATCACAATTTTTTAAATATTTGGTTTTCTAGCTTAAATAGATCTATTGTAAAATTTCTTATACCTTCTGCAAGTTTTTCGGTAGCCATGGCATCTTCGTTCATCTCCCACCTGAACTGCTTCTCGTCAAGACTTATTTTCTCATGATCTGATTCTTTAGCTGTCTTCTCTGTTAATTTTTGTTCTAAATGCCCTTCACTCTCTTCCAGTTCCTTAAGTAGCTTTGGAGTTATCGTCAAAAGTTCACACCCGACAAGTTCAGTTATTTCACCTATATTACGAAAACTGGCTCCCATAACCTGTGTCCTATAATCAAACTTTTTGTAGTAATTGTAAATATTCTTCACTGATAATACACCCGGATCTTCTTGAGGGGCTATTTCTTCTACTCCTCTTTCCTTCTTATGCCAATCAAGAATCCGGCCTACAAATGGAGATATTAATCTAACGTTTGCTTCAGCACATGCTACAGCCTGAGTAAATGAAAATAGCAGAGTCAGGTTACAATGAATTCCCTTCTTTTCAAGAATTTCAGCAGCTTTAATACCTTCCCATGTTGAAGCCAACTTGATCAGTATTCTTTCCCTTGGAATACCGTATTCTTCATAAAGAGTTATTAATTCGCAAGCTTTATTAACTGACCCTTCCGAGTCAAAAGAGAGACGTGCATCTACCTCGGTGGATACCCTGCCAGGTACAATTTCTAATATTTTTAATCCGAAGTTCACAGCCAGCTTATCCATAGCATTTGATAATTGCATCTGCTTAATACTAGACTGCTTCTTTCCATACTCTATTGCATCATTAATAAGTGAGGTATATTTTGGGTTCTGTGAAGCAGCAAAGATTAATGAGGGATTTGTAGTTGCATCAACAGGTTTGTACGCTTCAATTGATTCGAAATCGCCGGTATCAGCAACAACTTTTGTGTATTTTTTTAATTGTTCTAATAAATTCATTTTTAAACTGTTTTTATGTATTTTGAAAAATGAGAAATAGTATGGATTTCATAATTATGGCAGATGGTATCAATCAGTGTTTAGTGAAATATCATACACATCTGCACCATCTTTTTTAAAATCCATCACTCCACTATCAGTCATAGGGTGTCTCATTATAGCTGTTAGAACTTCATAGGAGGCTGTAACAGCATGACATCCCACCATACTTACCCTGTAAATTTGATCCACATTCTTAAAGCTTGCCCCCAATACTTTACAGGGTAGATTATACAATCTAAATGCTTCTGCAATATCTGCAACTACATCAATACCGTGAGAAGAAATATTATCAAGTCTGTTAACGTAAGGTGCAACATAGTCTGCACCGGCTTTAGCAGCTAACAAAGCTTGTTGTTGAGTAAATATGGCTGTTGCCGTTACTTTCATACCAGCCTCTTTAACTAATCGCATTGCTCTATATCCTTCTCTGGTAACAGGTATTTTAACGTAGTAATTATCCTTAAGTTGAAAGTAGTCGCGGTAACGTTTTGCTTCAATTAAGATATCATTGGAATTTTCGCTTATCATTTGTAAATGCAACATATTATCACCAATACATTGTAGTATTTCAGGAATAATAGTTGACAAAACCTTATTCTCATGAGATAAAATTGTTGGATTAGTTGTTACACCTTTTATAGGGTAATAGTAAAGTAATTCCTTAATTTCATCTATATTGGCAGTGTCTGCAAGATAATCCATTATTAATAATTTTATTCAAACTCCTTTTTTAGACCTTTTAATCAATTCCCCATCAGTAAAGTTTTGTCCTGGTATATAATCCTTCAAAGGCTGAATCCTTTCATGAATCATATCCAGGAACCATCCAGGCTGAGGGAAGAACGATTCTTCAAGTTCATGAGCAGGAGTTATCCAGTTTCGCGAGCCTAACACACATACCGGTGCATCAAGATAGT
>JAQVXD010000102.1 GCA_028709385.1 Fermentimonas sp. | reverse complement strand
TCATTAATAAATTGATTACCATGTGCTGGGAGGTCTATTTCTGGTATACATTCTATTCCTAAATTTGATGCATATTCGACGATTTCACGAATTTCATTCTTAGTGTATTGTTTTCCTTTTGGTCCAGTTAACTGTGGCAACACATCTGATTCGATTACATATCCCTTACTATCTGATAGATGCAAATGGATATAGTTGTACTTTGCCATAGCCATTCGAACCAGAATATCCTTCACTTTAGATACAGCTATTATGTTTCTTGCAGGATCAATCAACATGCTACGTATTTTAGAATCCGGCCAATCTTCTATTTCACAACATGGAAGATTATACCCCTCATCAGCCTTCTTTAATAATTGTGCAATCGTAGCAATTGCATTGCGGGCACCAAGAAAGTCATGATAGTTTACTATAATCGGTAGCTCAATTGCTTTAACACTGTAATATTCATTTTTTTGGGAAAGCCCAAAACGGCATTCAAGAACTAAATGAGCACAACTACGACTATCAGTTTGAATAAATGATACAGTAGGTAAAAAAAGTTCCAGTAGTCTAGCAGCTTTTTCCCCCATGCTATCAGCAGTAAATAGCCTAATTGTGTTTGGAACTATTAGTTTCCCTTGAAAGTTTTGTTCTTGTTGCACCCTTGGAATTATCAAATTAATTCCTCCTTCTCGTATAATATATTTCGAAAAACAATAGGGGTACAAAAAATGCGTACCCCTATATAAACTAAGTACAGTTATAGCTCTATTTTAAATTTTCATAGTAACGATCTACTTGTTGTTGTTTGATATCTATTATCTCCTGAGCGTGTAAGGAGTTCATATCAGCTATGAATTTATCCCACTCAGCCTCAATGTCTGCATCTGTACTAATCCAGTTTGCTACAGTTTCCTCATAGTACTTTTCGAGATCTGCTGTATATAGACTAAGAGCTTCAGTCTCCTCAGCTGTCGGAGTAACCGGAGGTATTTCCTTAACAGCATAAGGTAGATACATTTCAACAGCCTCATCATTCTTAACTCTGCTATCTGTTGGTACATAATCATATCCAAAGTTCTCTTTTAAGTAAGGATTGACGATATTACCCAAGAGCCGAGGAAGTTGATTTTCATTATGAACAGAGCGCCATGAACTCAAGGAATCAAATCCTTCAGGAATTACATCTGTTATCATGTAAAGGTTTCCATCTTTATCATAATCATATCCTATTCCTATTGGTGCACGGTGCACTTGCATCGAAATCTCTGGTGTATGCAAATAGTTAGCCCAGCGCATTACTACTTCTGGATTTTCACATTCCTTCGTTATTGCCATTGAAGTGACACTTATAACAGGATTTGAGTTTAAGAACCAATGAGATTTTTTCCCACTTGGGTCACTAAGTAATGGCATTGGTTCATATTGAGAAGAGTTTTCACTTCCTACATAATATTCAATACCATATCCCATCATGAAACCATATACAGGCGGTATTGAAGCACCTTTTGCACGAAAAGCTGTATTATCGTGTGTAAATAGCTCGGGGTCAAGAAGCCCTTCTTTATAGCACTTTTGAAGAAACTTTATACCTTGCATATGCTCATCATAAAGACGACCATCAATAACCTGACCATTATCGTCTATATAGTAAGTACCGGGACGTCCAAAGAAACAATAGAATGCAGGCAATGTATCAAATATAGTCAGCCAGGGACCTATAGCAAATGGAATCTCATCAGCTTCTCCGTTACCATTGGGGTCCCCGTTTTTTATTGCTACCAAGCAGTTATAGAAATCATCAATATTTTCTGGAACACTCAAATTAAGCTTATCTAACCATTCAGTATTCATCATATATTGTCTTTCCCAACGCTCACCATCAGTTATAGTTGCAATATAGTACATGTTTCCATCATAACATGTCATTTCTCCTATTATAGATTCAGGAGCAAGTTCATTAAACCATGTCATATACTTGTCATAATATTCATTTAATGGTATTAAAACTCCCTGCGGGCCATAAGTATTGACAGCGGTTCTACTCAATATTCTAGGACCTAACACATCAGGATAATCACCAGAACCCCACATAAGTGATATACGTTCTTCACGGCCTGATGTTGGTATAACTTCCCACTCCGGATATACATTGGTATGTTCTGATATTTCAGTCATCATTTGTGTGTTTGCCATATCAGTGACACTAGTTGCGGCAAGAATTGTAAATGTACTTTTTTCTTTAGTTATTGGATATCCTGTCTCATTAAAGTTAGAATTAGATCCGGAATTTTCTGGATCCTTAGGTTTGTCAGTTACGGGTGAATTTGTGGTTACTGGTTTGTCTGTACTGTCTCCTGTTGGTTGCCTTTGAACACAACCTACAAGTAAAGAAGACATAATCAACACAACCAAGATTAGTGAAAAGAATTTTTTTAACATTTTGATCCCCTCTCATTTTTTATTATACATAAACAGCTGTTAGGCTGTGCATGCCAAGTCGAATAGCACTCAACCTTTTACAGAACCAATCATAATACCTTTTACAAAATATTTCTGTAAAAAGGGATAGAGGATAAGTACAGGTAAACTTGCGACTACGATAAGTGCATACTTGAGAGACTCCCTCAATTGCTCAGAACGCATAAGATCATCCTTATCAATCATATCCATAGCTGAAATGTTCCCACTTATAAGTATTTCCCGAGCTACTAGTTGTAGAGGATACATGCTAGAATCATCCAAGTACATCATTGCATTAAAATAGCTATTCCAATGCCCTACTGCATAAAAAAGCGTAAGTATTGACACAAGAACCTTTGACAATGGTAATGCTATATATATAAAAAATCTGAAATGACTACAACCATCTATTTCTGCCGCTTCATATAATTCAATAGATATATTGCTTCTCATAAAACTTCGAGCAATTATAAGGTTGTAAGCAGATATAGCACCTGGTAATATCATGACCCAAATAGTGTTTAAGAGTTTCATGTCCCGATATAGAAAATATGTAGGTATTATTCCTCCTGAGAAAAACATTGTAAATGTAATCATAAAATTAATTAAACGTCTTCCCGGAAATTTAACTGATAATGCATAGGCTGATGTTAGAGTTAAAATGAGATTTAAGGTTGTGCCAAAAACAGTATAAAATAAAGTGTTTCGGTATCCAGTCACTATACTTTCTCTCTGAAAAACTTTCATGTAGGATTCTATGTTAAACCCTACTGGCCAAAACAATACCTCCCCACGACCTACTGCCTTATAATCGCTAACAGATGCAAGAAGAACATAATACAGCGGATAAATGGCACTGATTAGAACTATAGTAAGGAGTAATGTATCTAAAAAATAGAACACTTTATCACTACGAGAAGCAGCAATTGATATCTTTTTATTTTTTATATTCTGCATGATAAAAGACTTCCTTCCTCTATTCTCATAATTATCTATAAATCTCTCTCATACGATTAACATCTAAAACAACGAAATATCTGATACTTTAGATGAAATATAATTTACAATTGTTAAGAAAACAAAATTTATAACAGAATTAAAAAGGCCCGCTGCTGATGAATAACTATATTGGGCAGAT
>JAQVXD010000014.1:51947-56218 GCA_028709385.1 Fermentimonas sp. | reverse complement strand
TTTCCTTGGACTGTGAACAACCTCTTTTTCACCGATTTTTGTGTATCCTGCATATTTTGCCAGTACAGGTACGTATCGATGCATGTCGTTATAAACCTCAATACTTTTAGCAAGAGATTTACGGTATGCTTTTAAGCCACAGTTGAAATCATGCAGTTTAATACCTGATACCTTTCGGGCTGTTGCATTGAAAAGCTTAGAGGGAAGGTTTTTAGTCAGCTTGTTATCATACCTTTTTCTCTTCCAGCCTGAAACAAGATCGTAGTTGTCATCTATAATCATTCTGTACAGCTCAGGGATCTCTTCAGGACTATCTTGCAAATCAGCATCCATAGTGATTATGACATTGCCCTGTGCTTTTTGAAAAGCGCAATGTAATGCTGGGGATTTACCATAATTCCGTCTGAATTTTATTGCTTTTACCTGATCATTAGCGCTCTTAAGCTTCAGAATTATGTCCCATGAATTGTCTGTACTTCCGTCATCTACAAAGATTATTTCATATGAAAAACCGTTATCCTGCATCACCTTTTTAATTCGGTCGTGCAATTCTGAAAGCGACTCTTCCTCGTTATAAAGTGGTATTACAACAGATATATCCATTATTTGAATAAATAAACTATAATTCTTGTTTTAGTTTGATATTTCTTGCCAGGGGCACTATAAACAACGAAAGCAGTAAACCAATAAAAACATCGGCCAGGATAACATTACTAAAGACATAGGAAAATGAATTTGGTAATGGTTGTTCCGTTAACTGAGCAGTTAACTCCGGATTGAAATTCAGGGATTGTGCAATTTCTATCAGATTGCTGTATAAATTTGATATGAATACAGGATCTATCCATTTTACATGAATAAATACGATCACTGCTTCTAATATGGATGCAAAAAAGAAAAGTACTATTGAAAATTGAACTCCATGCCAGTAGCTCATTTTATTTTCGAGAAATCCGGAATTATATCTTACTAGAAAATAGAACAAAATTAATGGTGTTCCTATACTGAGAAGATTGCTCAGGAAACTCAGTATGGCTGAGTCTTTACCTATAATAACCAGCAGGTATTTAAATACCCAAAAGAATCCGAGGAAAAAAGCTGCATATGTAGCGTAATTTAAAAGATGATTTTTATTCTCTTCCATTGATTTTTATTTAACATACAAAAGTAATCAAAAATATACAAAGTAGAAGCCCCATTTCGTTACATTAAAAAAATATGTACCTTTGTTGGTTGGAAAAATTGTATTAAATGTGAAAACCACTCCGTTACATGTTGTTATTCCGGTAAAGAACTCTCCGGAATCAACCCTTCAGACTATTGAAGCAGTTATGAATTCGAAATATAAAAGGGATTTCGAACTGACGGTTTATGATGATTTTAGTGATAAGGAAACAGCAGATTTACTGGATAAAACGGCTCTAAAATATAGTTTTGAAGTTGTTCATTTATCTGATGTAACTACTAATCCGTCACCTAACTACAGGCTAGTTCTGCAGATGGCTCAATCTAAAGCTATTGGTAGCGGGGCACATATTTTGATTGTTGAATCGGATGTTATTGTGAAGGAAGATACAATAGGAAGACTTTACGAAAGTACGTTTAATTTGAAAAATCCGGGAATAATTGCAGCGGTAACAACTGATGAAAACGACAAAATAAATTATCCCTACCTTTTTGCATCTGATTTTGAAATAGGTATCATCTCTGCAAATAAACATTTGAGTTTTTGCTGCACTCTGTTGTCAAATGTTCTGCTGAATTCATATGACTTCAAAAATCTTAACCCTGAGAAATCATGGTATGATGTATTTGTAAGTCATAAATCTATTGAAATGGGCTACTTGAATTATCTAGACACATCCTGCAGGGTTATTCATAAACCGCACTCAAGCAGGCCTTGGAAGAAACTTAAGTACACAAACCCGTTTATGTATTATTTAAGGAAGTTGTTTAAGGGAATGGATAAAATTTGAATTTAGTATGGAACAAAAATTAGTAAGCATAATAATTCCTGCATATAACGCAGAAAAATATATAGAAGAGGCAGTTAACTCTGCTCTGGCAAGTACTTACTCCAATTTTGAGATTGTTATTGTAAATGATGGTTCAACAGATACCACACAACAAATTATTGAATCACTGGTGTCTCAACATCCTTCTATAAGATCTTATACTCAATCAAATGGCGGAGCATCGGCTGCCAGGAACCATGCTATAAGCAAAGCTAAAGGTTTTTACATTTTACCTTTGGATTCTGACAATTATATTTCTCCGGATTATGTAGAAGAGGCTGTAAAGGTTTTAGATGCTGAGCCGGATGTAAAGCTGGTAAGTTGTGAAGCAAAATATATAGGAGAAAAGAGCGGACGGTGGAAATTCAAGCCTTTCAGCCTTAATTTGTTGTGCAGAAAGAATCTTATAGATAATTGTTCAATGTACAGAAAAGCAGACTGGGAGAAAGTCGGGGGATATTGTGAAAATATTCTGGGAAGAGAAGACTGGGATTTCTGGCTGTCACTTTTTGAAACCGGAGGTAAGTTTGTCAGACTCCCAATTGTTGGGCTTTATTATCGCGTAAGATCAAACTCAAAAAGAGTGCAGACTCGTCATTTGCATAAAAGCTTAGTGGATACTTTAAATGCCCGTCATAAACCATTGTTTTATAAAGAACTGAATGGTAAGCTTTATTATCAGCGTACCTATTCAAAAACGATAAACAAACTAATTAATTGGTTTAAACCACAACATGTTTATGTGGAAAATAACGCATCATTATATGAGAAATATGTTTATGCCGCAAATGAGCCGGATACTGTAAAGGATTTAATCAAAGTACCTCGTCAGGAGATCCAATACATAGGCTTTGAAGAAAGGCGTTTTCATATTCCCGGAACAAAAATAAAAAAATCAAAAGCAATGATAATGTTCGAACCGACCAATAAATCACATCTTGGTTATTATGAAGAACAGGTATCTCTCTTTAAGTTGAGAAGCTACCTGGTGCTACGTGCAGCATAAATATATTTTCTTGAGTAAATTTTTAATAATGAAAAAGATCGCACTTATTGAGTTTACCACTTCTCATACAGAGTGTTTATATTCACAGATTTTATTTTTACAAGAAGCCGGGTATCAAATCACACTCGTGTGTGACAAAAAGGTGGAGAATATAGTATCTGAATTTAATATAGATATTACCACTATTTATTTTGATTTCAGTAAGTTTAGTTCTCTGCTTCAGGTAAGATCTTTTTTAATAAAGCATAACCTGCAAACAGTAATCCTGAATACCGCTCAGGGAAATATTACGTTAAAGTTTTTTGTATTACATTTTCCGAAAAGGATACGTTTTTTCGGAATAATTCATAATATCAGTAAATTGGAAACGAGCACAGGTCAGAAGTTTATATCACGTAAAACAGGCTCTTACTTTGTACTTTCCAAATATCAGTTCCGGAATACTTTTGATAAAAAAGGTCTTTCTTTTACATACTTCAATCCTTCTTTTTTCCCTAAACATAATTCCACTAAATTAGCTGACGTAAAAGGAGATAAATTATGGGTTGTGATTCCCGGAGCTCTTGAATATAAGAGGAGGGATTACGATTATCTCTTTGATTTTCTGGGAAACTATAAAGAAGATAAACTAAAATTTATTTTGCTTGGCAACGGGAGTATAAATGACGGACCTGCCATCATTAACAAAATAATTGAACTAAACCTTGAGCGTTACTTTACTTTTTTCAATTATTTTATTCCTAACAATGTTTTCCATTACTATTTAAAAAATGCGGACTATCTGTTTCCTTT
Organism: Fermentimonas sp.; assembly: GCA_028709385.1. GTDB lineage: Bacteria > Bacteroidota > Bacteroidia > Bacteroidales > Dysgonomonadaceae > Proteiniphilum. The sequence continues at coordinate 52,405 of JAQVXD010000014.1, read as the reverse complement.
GATACATCCGACAACAGAAGGGGCGTTCAGCTATACTAAATATAAAATATCAGGTATGTTCCCATTATCTTTGACTTACAATGTTCCACTGTTATGTCATGACATTTTCAAAGATTTAGAGGATTTAGAATATCCTGCGTTATTTTATAATGATCAAAACGATTTGATTAATATCCTTAAAAAGAGGTTGAAAAGTGAAAGAACCTTTATTCTGTCATTTGAAGATGAGAAAAACAGATATATCGATTTTTTAGAGAGAAATTAGAGAGAGATGCAGATACATTTGGTAGTATTAAACCATTTGTCTAATTTTGTGTCATATAAAGGCTTAGAAAAAGAGTTCTTTAATATAATGGGGTTGACCGGTTTTGACAGCGGGTAGAAGAGGTTTGTAAGCATGCAGTGCGTTGTCGGTTTGCACTTTAATCTCAAACGGCAAAGCTATAACTGGCAATAAT
>JAQVXD010000014.1:28885-51937 GCA_028709385.1 Fermentimonas sp. | reverse complement strand
TGCTGCGTAACCGAAGTATAGTAGGTTAACGCTTAATTCAGCCACTAGGTGGCAGAACAAGACATCACCCGGATGCTGTGGCTTCGAAGCGATCCGATATGGTGGTGCAGGTAAATCGGAGATAGGAAAGGAGAAACTTCGGCTCCTTACCGAAATTTAGAAGTTAAGGATTGAGTTTGGTGGCTTCAGTCGCGCTCACTCCCGACAACTAAAATGAAGCTAAGCATGTAGAAAGCAGATTGCTTCCTCGTTTGGACGAGGGTTCGACTCCCTCCAGCTCCACAATTGTAAACAGATATTTAAAACAATCAAAAAGCACGGAAAATGTATTTATTACATTATCCGTGCTTTTTGTTTTATTATAGGTTATCCTGATGGGATATTTTTATCGCCTGTTTCCTTGATTGTTTCTGAAATTGCTTACCTCTTTCTGCATAAATTCTCTCTCTGCCTGTTGGGCTCTGTAAAGCTTTTCGGGAGACAATACTCTTTCGAATTTATCTGCATATTCTTTCTCAAGTGCTGCTTCCTGAAGCCTGACATCCATATCATCTTCCAAAAGCTTTCTGTATTCTGAATCTGATAAGTTGCTGTTATCTTTTATCTTTTGTACTTTATCCCTATGGTTTATTCGAATATCAAATTTCTTTTTTGTTAATTCACTGTTCAATGGGAAGTACTTATCAGCCTCTGATTTGGTGAGTCCTGCTTTATTTCTGATATACTCAATTTTTCTCTTCTCATAATCTTCAATATTCATTCTTCTGCCACTGTCTTGTGCTGAAAGAGAGGAAATGAATGTTGGTAGCATAAGAGTAAATAATAGTAAAATAGTGAATCTTTTCATTTCAAATTTCTTTTAAAAGATGTCAGATATTTAATTCAAATAATATTGATTATACATGTAATCGAAGTATATCTCTTCTACAAGCTGGTCTTCGAGGTATTGATAAAACTCCTCCTCGCTAATCTGTACTGTAGACCAATAGTTTTCACTTCCTTTAGAGCTTATTGATAATTGCTCTGAGACGATAGCCTGAGGCTCATCACCTATATTTTCACCCTTTGTGATTAGAAAATTAATTGTTACATACATTCCGATAAACATTGCAGCAAGATACACCCATGGTTTTACTTTATCCCATAAGGGAACCGGTTTGGGTGCAAAAAACTCCTTTTCAGGGAGCTTATTCATTATATCTTCGTTGAAATGAGCAAAATAGTTCTCAGGAACTTTAAAGGGATTATTGCTCTTGTCTATTTCTTCTAATTTGTTAATTTTGGTTTTCATACCTTCATTATTTGCACCGTTCTGTTGAATAGACTTAATGATAAGTAAAAGGTTTAAATAGGTTCACTTAAATATTTCTCAACCTTTTTTACTGCGTGATGATATGATGCTTTAAGAGCCCCGACAGAGGTCCCGAGTATGTCAGACATCTCATCATACTTCATCTCTTCAAAATATTTCATCTGAAATACAAGTCGTTGTTTATCAGGTAATGTCAGGATTGCTTTTTGCAACAGCTTCTGTGCCTTGTCTCCATCAAAATAGGTGTCACTTTCGAGAGTATTGATGAGAAATGAATCATCTTCATCTATCGAAATATTATTTTGAGTTCGTTTTTTATTTATAAAGGTAATGCTTTCGTTTATTGCAATCCGGTACAGCCAGGTAGATAATTTTGATTCCCCCCTGAAATTATCAAGATTAGTCCAGACTTTAATAAACACATCTTGAAGTACATCATTGGCATCATCGTGAGAAAGGACCATTTTTCTGATTTGCCAGTACAGTCTCTCGCTGTATTCCGATACAAGCTTAGAAAATCCTTTGCGTGCAGTTTGCGGATTACGTAACTCTTTAAGTAATTGTTCCTCGTCGATCATTTCTATGAAATTGGGTTTCAGAACAAAGGTAAAAGTTTTTTTTAACTTTATCAGATGTTATCACCTTTTTCGAACCAAATAACAAAATTTATGGCTGACTCAGGGTTTTGTTCCCACCATTCAAAAGATTCAGGGAAATATGAAACACTGATATATCTGCAAAATGTATCGTAATAATTAGAGTGAGCTATCCTGGAGAAAAAAGGAATATAAAATGTCCAGAAAATACCTTCTTTAGGTCCTTTACTTTCACTCTCTAAAACTTTCATCATTTCCATGTTTACAGCTTTAAAAGCAGTAAATTCTTCCAACTCCTCAGTTGCTTTTTCTAATGAGTCGAGAGTTGTTGTAATTGCATTGTATACTAAACTTCTGTTCAACCCGTTTTCGTTAGTCAAAGGCGGAATATCATCAATTTGCTCGATTGAATCACGGCGTCTCAATTGCTGCTGAATAAAAGATCTTTCAACAGGTTCAGCCGACTTTTTAAGTCTCATTATTTGCAGCATCTCATCAAAAGCATTTTTTGAACGCCTACTGTCTGGTTCTAATAGTAAAAACATTTGAAAAGAGAGTATGCTTTGAACCCATAAACCCACATCATTCAAAGCATAAGCATTTAACAGGAAAGCACCGCTTTGTGACTTGTCAAGGTCAATTGCTTTTTTTACATATTCCAGAGTTTTATCGATGTCTCCAATTTTGAAAAAGTTTATTGCCAGATTAAAATTCAGCAAGTAGCCGTCACCATTTTTCTCTAACCCTTCGTTAAGTAATTCTATTGCTTTATCTACACTATCCATCTCTGCAAGCGCCTCACTCTTTACTGCGTAAGCACCAGTTGAAAGTGTTTCATCATCTGAATTTATTACTTGTGTACTGTATATCGATGCATTTTCAAAATCTTTTAACGCCAGGTAAGACAATGACATTTCATATACTGCATCAATTAAAGTGGAATCTAGCTCAAGTGCTTCATTATATCTTTCTATTGCTTCCTCGTATTCTCCGGCATCATGCAGATCAACACCTTCCTGGATGAGATCCTGAACACTTTTTGTCTGACTATACAATCCAAGTGTTGAGATGGTAATAAAAAAGGAGATTAAAAGTGATATTTTCTTCATCATAATATTTTTTGACCTGATAAAAGTAAAACAAAAAAAGCAATTTCAGATTCTAATAGCTTTCAAATAGCTTTTTTTGTAACAATTGTAAACAAATAAGCAGCGATAGTACAAGTTTTTTACTTTTTTTATCTAGAAAATAAATAGAATGAGCCTGTTTTGTTAGTAAACAAAATAGGACTACCTTTGCGCTGTTTTTACAAGAACAATAATATTAGGTTATTCAGAAATGGATTGGTTGATACAATTACTTACCGGAACAGGCGTGGCTCATGCAATATTGATCTTAGCCGTCGTCATCTCAGTTGGTTTACTTTTAGGAAAGATTAAAATTTTCGGGATATCACTGGGGATTACCTGGATCCTGTTTTGTGGAATATTTTTAGGCCATCTCGGGCTTGAAATTAATCCCAGCGTATTGTTATTTATGAAAGAGTTTGGTTTGATACTGTTTATCTATTCAATAGGTATGCAGGTAGGTCCAAGTTTCTTTTCATCATTCAAAAAGGGTGGTATTACGCTTAATTTACTTGCGGCAGGTGTAGTTTTGCTTGGCGTTGTAACCACATATGTAATTCATCTGATAACCGATACTCCGATTGCCACAATGGTTGGTGTTCTTTCGGGTGCTGTGACTAATACACCCGGACTTGGAGCTGCACAGCAAACTTATACTGATATTACAGGAAATTCTGATCCGACAATCGCTACAGCATACGCAGTAGCATACCCGTTGGGAGTTGTGGGAATTATCCTGACGCTGGTTTTCTTCAGGTATATTTTCAAAGTAAATCCGGAAAAAGAGAACAGACTACTTGAAGAGGATGATGATTCAAAAAAATCTGAAGCGCAAATGTTCTCAATTCAGGTGAAAAATCCTTCTATATTCGGAAAGAATATTAAGCAGATAAAATCTCTGATAGAGAAAGAGTTTGTAATTTCAAGAGTTTTGCATACTAATACAGGGGCATTGGTGGTACCTCAAACTGATACAGTATTAAATGAAAATGATAAAGTTCTGGTTGTTTCCAATCTTAATAATATCGAGATTATTGAGACATTAATAGGTACCCGTTTGGACATGAATAGAGAAGAGTGGAATAAACTTGACTCTCAACTTGTTTCAAGAAGAATCTCTATTACAAAATCAGAAATTAACGGACGCTCCTTAGGTGATCTGAAGCTCAGAAACAATTATGGAGTTAATATTACAAGAGTAAACCGTGCCGGGGTTGATCTTATTGCAGACTCAAGGTTAAGGCTACAGATTGGTGACCGTGTAACTGTTGTAGGTTCTGAAGATGCAATATCAAGTGTTGAAAAATATATGGGTAATTCTTTGAGACGACTCAGAGAACCTAACCTCATTTCAATTTTTATAGGAATTGCGCTTGGTGTTCTTGTTGGCAGTATTCCATTCCTATTTCCGGGAATTCCACAGCCGGTGAAGCTGGGACTTGCCGGCGGACCTCTTATTGTTGCCATATTAATAAGTACGTTTGGCTCCAAGTTAAAACTTGTTACTTACACTACTATGAGCGCCAATCTTATGCTCAGGGAGATAGGAATTGCATTGTTTCTGGCATGTGTAGGACTAGAGGCAGGTGGAGGTTTCGTTGAAACCATTGTTAACGGTGGGTACAAATGGATTGGTTATGGTGTTATTATAACTGTGCTGCCTATTCTGACTATGGGAATAATCGGTCGCAAAGTCTGCAAACTAAATTACTATACACTGATGGGACTCATAGCAGGAAGTATGACAGATCCTCCTGCATTGTCCTTTGCAAATACAACAGCAGGGAATGATGTGCCTGCTGTAAGTTATGCAACTGTTTATCCTCTTACGATGTTTCTCAGGGTTATTACAGCACAGCTTATGATTCTGATATTCCTGTAATTACGAATAATGAGATATCGCAATCGTTTGCACTTGATTCATATCAATTGTTACTTAAATACATTCTGTTAATAAATAAATCATAGTAGTTTTGTTTCGAGACTATGTGAGCTGATATATCAGTTTTATTGATAAAATGATTAACTAATAACAAAATCTATATGACTGTGTTAACGTTTCAAATTGAATATCATACAACCTGGGGACAACAGGTATGCATTTGCGGTTCTTTACCGGAACTCGGACGATTTGACGAATCAAACGCTTTAGTATTATCAAATGATGGAAACAGGTGGTTTACTGAAATTGATATTACCGAAAAAAAAGATATTCAATACTATTACTTTATTCGACAGGGTAGCGGAATCATTCGAAGAGAGTGGGGCAATCCACGCAAAATTCAAATACCGAAAGAAAAGAAACATTTTCTAATTAACGACTTGTGGAAAGACAGACCTTTCCACTCATATTTATATTCATCTGTTTTTACTAAGAGCGTATTCCTGCATAATAAAACAATAACACCAGCTGAATACTATTCGAGTTCTGTACTTTTAAATGTGATATGCCCATACGTAAAAAAAGATCAAAAGCTTTGTATAAGCGGAGATTGTGAAGAACTGGGAAGCTGGGAGCCATCCAAGGCAAAAAATCTTGATTATATTGATGACGGTGAATGGCAAATCATACTTGATGCTGATAAATTACCGAAGCAAACACACTATAAGTTTTTGATTACAGACAAAAACAGCGGTGAAACTGTACACTGGGAAGATGGAGGAAACAGGGTACTTTTTGCTTCAAAAGCACATGAGCCGGATGTTGTTTTCGCAGAAATGGCTTTACAGTTTCATCATCATAATTTTACATATAAAGGCGTTGGCACTTCAATTCCTGTTTTTTCAATCAAAACCGAAGATAGCTTTGGTATAGGAGATTTTACTGATTTAAAGAAACTGATAGATTGGGCTGCTTTAACTAACCAGCAGCTTATACAGCTTTTACCTGTAAACGACACAACAACTACAAAAACCTGGCGTGATTCATATCCATACAGTGCTATTTCTATCTATGCTCTTCATCCTATATATTTAGGATGCAGGGATTTTATGTTGAACGATGAAAAGAAATTCAGTTCATATTTAGAAACAGCAGGTCAACTGAACGATTTGCCTGAGATTGATTACGAAAAAGTTTTAAAACTGAAACTTGATTATAGTCGCGACTTGTTCTTACAGGATTGTGAGGAGGTTATGGCTTCAAATGAATTTATTGAATTTTACAATAAAAACAGTGAATGGCTCTTTCCATACTCATGTTATTGTTATTTGAGAGACAAAAATAAAACAGCAAATTTCAGAGAGTGGAGCGATTTCACTAAATACGACGGTGAGAGGTTGAAACGGATGATTAATACTTATCCTGATGCAAAAAAAGAGACTGACTACCACTGTTTTGTGCAGTATCTCTTGCACAAGCAATTCTCAGCTGTAAGCCTGTATGCGCATGAAAAAGGTATTTCACTAAAAGGGGATATTCCAATTGGAATAGACCGTGACAGTGTTGACGCATGGAGCTCTCCATATTTATTTAATATGGAAACGCAAACCGGAGCACCACCTGATAATTTCTCATACTTTGGACAGAACTGGGGTTTTCCAACTTATAACTGGAAGGCTATGGAAGAAGATAATTACAAATGGTGGAAAAACCGATTTGGTAAAATGGCCGACTATTTCGATGCTTACAGGATTGATCATATCCTTGGTTTCTTCCGTATATGGGAAATACCTCTTGATGCAGTACAGGGGTTGCTGGGACATTTCAATCCTGCATTACCATACTGGGCAGAAGAGATCAACAGAGCCGGAATACCTTTCGACGAGGAAAGAATGGTAAAGCCCTTTATTCACGAAAATTTCCTGAACGATATTTTTGGCAAATATACTGAAGAAGTTAAGAGCAATTATCTTGACATTTCCGGCTGGCAAAGATTTAAATTGAAGTCGTTTTGTGATACTCAGAAGAAAATATCGTTACTCTTTGATAATAAGAGTGATGAGAAGGGTAGGGCTATCTGCGAAGGACTTATGTCTCTCTGCTCAGAGGTGTTATTCGTAAGAGATCCAAATGATATTCACAGATTTCATCCAAGAATAACTGCACAATACACTTATTCATTCCGTTATCTTGATGGTAATGTTAAATCTGCATTTAATCGTTTGTACGATGATTTCTATTTTAATCGTCATAACTACTTTTGGCGTGATCAGGCCATTAAAAAACTGCCTCCGTTAATTTCATCAACAAACATGATGGTATGTGGTGAAGATTTAGGTATGGTTCCCGATTGTGTACCTTCGGTTATGTATGAATTGCAGATCTTAAGTCTTGAAATTGAGAGAATGCCAAAGAGTTCAAGCTACAAGTTTACCGATTTGAACAACCTGCCATATTTATCTGTATGCACTACTTCAACACATGACATGTCGCCCTTACGCTTATGGTGGACAGAGAATAGAGAAGATACACAGTACTATTACAACAATGTCCTTAACCATGAAGGTTTAGCACCTGATGAATGCAGTACTGAACTGTGTCAGCAAATAATTGAAAGGCATTTAAAATCGGCTGCAATGTGGGTGATTCTTCCATGGCAGGATTGGCTTTCAATTGACAAGGAATTGCGTAATACTGATATTGAGGCGGAGCGAATTAATGTTCCTGCAAACCCGGAACATTACTGGAACTATAGAATGCATATGACACTGGAGAAATTACTAAAAGAGACTGAATTAAATAACAGAATCAAAAGCCTGTGTAATTCAGTAATTGCATAGATTTTTAGAAACAAAAAAAAGCTGTCTAAATTCAAATAGACAGCTTTTTTTTGTATATAGATTAGTTGTTACGCTTTACCGGCGCTTCCTAATACATTTACTGTTTTGTGCATATAAAGCTTTTTAAGCTCTTCACGTGCAGGTCCTAAGTATTTACGTGGGTCAAACTCTGCAGGATCTTTTGCAAATACTTCGCGAACAGCAGCAGTCATAGCTAAACGACCGTCTGAGTCGATATTAATTTTGCAAACAGAAGAAGTTGCAGCTTTGCGAAGCCATTCTTCAGGTATACCGATTGAATCTTTCAGTTTACCGCCATACTTGTTTATTTTTTCTACATACTCCTGTGGCACTGAAGAAGAACCGTGAAGTACTATAGGGAATCCCGGAATACGTTTTTCAATTTCTTCAAGAATGTCAAAACGTATCATAGGAGGTACCAGTACACCGTTTTCGTCACGTGTGCACTGTTCTGGTGTGAACTTGAATGCACCATGTGAAGTACCGATTGAGATAGCTAATGAGTCAACACCTGTACGAGTAACAAAGTCTACCACCTCATCAGGTTCAGTATAAGTGTGATGTTCAGCCTCTACATCGTCTTCAACACCTGCAAGAACTCCTAATTCACCTTCAACTGTAACATCGTACTGATGTGCATAGTCAACTACTTTTTTTGTCAATGCAACATTTTCCTCATAAGGAAGGTGAGAACCATCAATCATAACAGAAGAGAAACCGCTTTCGATACAGCTTTTGCATAATTCAAAGCTGTCGCCATGATCAAGGTGCAGAACAATAGGAATTTCGTAACCAAGTTCTTTTGCATACTCAACAGCTCCCTGAGCCATATAACGTAAAAGTGTCTGATTTGCATACTTACGTGCACCACTTGACACCTGCATAATTACAGGAGATTTTGTTTCAACACAAGCAGAAACAATAGCCTGCAATTGTTCCATATTATTGAAATTGAAAGCTGGGATAGCATAGCCACCTTCAACCGCTTTCTTGAATAACTCTTTTGAGTTTACTAAACCCAGTTCTTTATAACTTACCATGTTCTTAATTATTTTATTTAACTGATAATCTTGAATTCACATACAAAAATAGCTTTTTATCTGCAATTAAAGAAATATATCAGAAAAAAACAGCAATATGAAAGTATGATACACATATAACTTAAAAAAACCGTCCCGAGGTACCTGGGGCGGCTCAATCTGATGACAGATATTCAAGATCAGGGCTTTTTCCGCTGTAATCAGCTCTTCTTTTCAGGAAGCGAATGTCTGGGTCTGTTTATCGCTAAATTATCCGGCAGAGTCAGCTCATCTCTTAGTTTGACATTCTGTTCCGGCAGTGCACGGAACGTTGTTGTCTTGTACCCGGTATATGATACCTTTATCAGTTTATTCACACTGTAGTAATTGGGAAATGTAAATTCACCCCGTTCATTGGCAGTGGTTCCGGCAATCAGCACAGAGTCGGGTAGGGAGTATATAGCTACTTTGGCATACTTGACTGGATTGTTACCTGTGTCGGTTACTTTGCCCCTAATTTGGGCACTCATAGGGATTATCATCCCGGCTAAAAGCATTGTAAAAAGAATTTTTTTCATCACCTTGATTTTTAAATTGTTCAATAATATGACGCAGGCAATCAATTTTTGGTGACAATTAAATAGAACTTTCTTGTTATTTTTAACAATATTTTTGATCAATGAAAGTGATATGATCTTTAAATTTAAAATAATAAGAAAATCTGTTTTACTCAGGGAGTTTTTTGTAAAAAAAACAAACTATCAAAAAAAACAAGAAATTTTATTAACTTTGGGTTTTACATACTAAATCAAATAAAACACATTTATAACATACAAATTTATTATTATGATTATCGGAATACCAAAAGAAATTATGCAGGGCGAAGCACGTGTTGCAGCAACCCCGGAAACTGTAAAGAAGTTCACCAAGGACGGATTGACTGTTTTAATTGAAACAGGTGCAGGAGAAAAATCACATTATTATGATTCCCAGTATAAGGATATGGGTGCTGAACTGATTGCCGATCCCGAAGAACTTTATATGAGGTCTGACCTGATACTAAAGGTTAAAGAGCCGCAATATAATGAAGTTACAGGTAAACATGAAATTGACATGATGCATGAAGGTCAGTATCTTATCACTTTCATTCATCCTGCTTCACCCGGAAATCATGAAATGGTTAAGAAACTGGCAGCAGCAGGTGTTATTGGTCTCACTTTGGACGGTATTCCACGTATTTCACGTGCTCAGAATATGGATGCTTTAACTTCAATGAGTACTTGCGCCGGTTATAAAGGTATGATAATGGCTGCAAATGATCTAACGTTTTTTATGCCGCAGATGTTTACCGCGGTAGGAATGCTAAAACCTGCCAATGTAATGGTTATTGGGGTGGGGGTAGCAGGCCTTCAGGCATTGGCAACTGCAAAAAGGCTGGGAGCGGTAACCTATGCCATGGATATTCGTCCCGATGCAGCTGAGCAGGCTAAAAGTCTTGGTGCCAAAGTAGTTGACTCGGGTGTACCCGCTGAGATTGCAATTGGTGAAGGAGGATATGCCAATAAGCTTTCAGAAGAATGGATTCTGAAAGAGCGCGAACAATTGAAAGAAGTAATCAAAGATATGGATATTCTGTTTCTGAGTGCTCTCGTTCCGGGCAAAGTGGCACCCATTCTAATTACGGAAGAGATGGTTAAGGATATGAAAAACGGTTCTGTAATAGTGGATGTTTCTATTGATCAGGGTGGCAATTGTGAAATTACTCCTCCGGGAAAAAAGGAAATAAAACATAATGTCACAATCGCCGGAATTAAAAATATACCAGGCTTGATACCTACAAGTTCAACATGGATGTTTGCGCAAAATGTATATAATCTTGTGAACTATCTAGTTAAAGATGGTAAGATAAAACTGGATTTGAGTGATGAAATTATCAGGTCAATTCTTGTGACAAATAATAGAGAAGTTGTACACACAGGTGCAAGGGAGGCTATGGGCCTTTGAGTCTGTTAATGTAAATTTAAAAAATATAATATGAATCCTTTTACTTTAGTAGTTGTTTTTATAGTCACCTCTATATTGGGCTACTTCATTATAAAAAACGTACCCAGTTTACTTCATACGCCATTAATGTCAGGCATGAATGCTCTCTCCGGAATTACATTGTTAGGAGCAATTGCTGCTGTGGGGTTATCTCTTTTTACAGTTGAAAGTGAAACCAGACTTTTAGGCCAGATTTTAGGTGGAATAGCTGTTATTGCTGCAACAACTAATGTTGTAGGTGGCTTTGGGGTTACCCACAGAATGCTGAAAATGTTTGATAAAAAGAAGAAACAGTCAAAATCATGAGCGAAACGCTATATTATATTATATGTGTACTGCTATCAGTAGCAGTACTGGCAGGCATATCACTGATGAGTAAGGTGAAAACTGCTGTGGCGGGTAATCTGATTAGTGCATTCAGTGTTTTACTGGGAGTCATTATTACACTTTTGTACAAAGAATTATTTTCCGCATGGACAATTTATATCTTTATTCTTATCGGAATACTTATAGGAGCTACTTTAGCACTAAGGGTGAAGATGATTCAAATGCCTCAGTTGGTGGCTTTGCTAAACGGGGTGGGAGGGCTTGCTTCTGCATTGGTAGGAGTTTTATCACTTTTGGGTGTAGGTGCTGGAGTTAATGAGTATCCGGTGTTTGCAAATGTCACATCTGTTCTGGCAATAGAGGTGGGATTGGTCACTCTGTTCGGCAGTCTCGTGGCTGCAGGAAAGCTTCATAAACTGTTGTCACAAAAGCCTGTTGTTTGGAAAAATCATTCCGCTGTACTAAACGGACTAATGTTTATTATCGTTGGTGTTGTCATTTTTACTCTCTTTTTTAATGATAATTCTGTGAGTACATACCTTGTACTTATTTTAAGCATTGTTGCAAGTTCTTTGTTTGGATATGCTTTTGCAATAAGAGTTGGCGGTGCTGATATGCCAATAACTATTTCACTGCTGAATTCACTTAGTGGTGTTGCCGGTGCAATAGCGGGTATGGCAGTTAATGATCTGATGCTCGTTTCAGTAGGCGGCATAGTTGGTGCTTCGGGATTGTTCCTCACGCAGATAATGTGCAAAGCGATGAACAGGAGTTTGAAAGATATACTTTTAGGCAAAACATCGGTAGATAAGAACTCACCAAAAGCTGATAAATCAGTAATGGTGGAAACACCTGAAGAAGAAGTTCATGGAAATGAGGATAACATACTCATTATCAAAAGAGACGAGGGGGATATTATCAGATCAGCAAAATCAGTGATTATAGTTCCGGGTTATGGTATGGCCTTAGCACAGGCTCAGCATTTGGTACGCACATTAGCCGACAAGTTCGAAGAGAATGGTGCAGAAGTGAAGTTTGCAATTCACCCCGTTGCCGGTCGTATGCCCGGGCATATGAACGTTCTTCTTGCTGAGGCTGATGTTCCATATGAGAAACTGTTTGAAATGGATGCTGTTAATGATGAGTTTGCTGAAACCGATGTAGTTATTGTAATAGGAGCTAACGATGTAATAAACCCGGCTGCGCGTAATGCAAAAGATACGCCAATATACGGTATGCCTGTGTTGAATGTTGATCAGGCCAAAGAAATTTTCATATGCAACTTCGACCTTCAGCCTGGTTATGCCGGAGTGGATAATCCTCTTTATAAAAAGGAAGAGGGGGTGCATTTGTTACTCGGGGATGCTAAAGAATCTATCTCAAATTTGATTGATAGATTTGATTGATTACTCATAGATTTTTTAATAAGGAAATATTTCAAGAATTGAGTCTGATTCTTTTGTAGATTGGATTTATTTATTTTTCTTTGTTTAAAACATTTTAATGATTCAACAGATTTTATCGGTAAATTAATTTATTGTTATATTTAATTGAATTATACCCTTATAATTACAGCACAAATGGAAAATATAAATAAGGAAAACGAAATACAGATTGAACTTAGTGATGAAATAGCACAGGGTATTTATTCCAATCTGGCAGTCATTTCACACTCTTCTTCGGAATTTGTAATTGATTTTATTCGTATTGTTCCGGGTGTACCAAAAGCAAAAATTAAATCAAGAATTATTCTTACACCTGAACATGCGAAAAGGTTATTAAATGCTTTAGAGGATAACATCAACAAATTTGAACAACAAAACGGGACTATACGAAAGCAAAGCAATCCCGGTTTTTTGCCCCCTATTGGTGGTGTAGGTCATGCATAAGTGTTAAAAAATAAAATAATATCATATGGATCTGCTTTTAAATGTAGCTACTGTGAACTGGTCAAGAGGCCAGTTTGCTCTCACGGCAATGTATCACTGGATTTTCATACCGCTTACTATAGGTATGGCCCTCATTATGGCAATTATGGAAACCATTTATGTAAGGACAGGTGATGAAAAATGGAAAAATATATCTAAATTCTGGCAAAAGATCTTCGGGATTAATTTTGCCATAGGTATTGCAACAGGAATAATTCTGGAGTTTCAATTCGGAACTAACTGGTCTAACTACAGTTGGTTTGTAGGTGACATATTTGGAGCACCATTGGCAATAGAAGGACTTTTTGCTTTCTTTTTGGAGTCAACCTTTGTAACTGTTATGTTCTTCGGATGGAACCGGGTGAGCAAGGGTGTTCATTTGCTTTCCACATGGATGGTGTTTCTGGGTGCAATTTTATCGGCACTCTGGATTCTTATAGCAAATGCATGGATGCAATATCCTGTTGGAATGGAATTTAATCCTGATACGGTAAGAAATGAAATGGTTGACTTTTGGGCAATAGTTTTTTCTCCGGTAGCTATAAATAAATTTCTTCATACCGTTTTTGCCAGTCTGGCGGTAGGTTCATCATTCGTAGTTGGTGTGTCAGCATGGTATCTTTTGAAAAACAGACACATTGATTTTTCACTTAAGAGTATAAAGATTGCATCAATAATAGGATTGATAACTTTCCTGATGTTGGCTTATACAGGTGATGGTTCTGCTTACGAGGTTTCACAGAAACAACCGATGAAACTTGCAGCAATGGAAGGACTTTATGAGGGTACTGAGGGTGCAGGGCTTGTTATGATTGGCATGCTGAATCCAGCTAAACAGGCTTATAATGACGATGTTGATCCGTATATATTTAAACTGGAGATTCCAAAATTGCTATCTCTGCTTGGATATAGAGATCTTAACGCTTTTGTACCGGGTATAAAAGATATTATAGATGGAGGGTATACTCTTCAGGATGGTACCACTGCTCTGTCTTTTGAAGAAAGGAAGGCGAGGGGAGAGCTGGCAATAAAGGCACTGGCCGATTATCAGGTTGCCAAAAAGGCTGAAAGTGAAGCATTGAGCAGTGGAGATTCTGATGCTGCTTCAGTGGCTGCTGCAATTGCTGCAAATCACGAGACTGTTCTTAGAGAAAATTATGCTCATTTCGGTTATGGGTATATGGAGACGGGTGAAGATTTGATCCCTGATGTGCCGCTAACTTTTTATAGTTTCCACATTATGGTTATGATTGGAATGTATTTTATCCTGTTTTTTATTGTAGTTTTATATTATCTCTACAAAAAAGATTTACGTAAAACGAGATGGCTTCTTTATGTGATGCTATGGAGTATTCCTCTTACATATATATCAGGTCAATTAGGCTGGATTGTGGCAGAAGTTGGCAGACAACCCTGGACTATTCAGGATATTCTACCGGTAAATGTAGCTGCTTCAGCACTTTCTCCAGGTCATGTTATAACTACATTTACCATGTTCGCCGTTATTTTCACTGTGTTACTTATAGCTGAGATTACCATAATGGTGAAACAGATTAAAAAGGGTCCGGAGGAAACTACTTTGGAAGTCGGTAATGAAAAGGAAGGTTAAACTAAAAAAACAATCACAATGATAACATATGAATTTCTACAAAAATATTGGTGGTTTATAATGTCTCTTTTGGGAGGAATACTTGTGTTTCTTTTGTTTGTGCAGGGTGGGCAGTCGATGCTGGCTTCTTTGTCGCGAAAAGAGGATGAGAAAAAACTACTTGTAAATGCACTTGGACGTAAATGGGAGTATACTTTTACCACTCTTGTTGTTTTTGGCGGTGCGTTTTTTGCCGCATTCCCCCTTTTCTATTCCACCAGTTTCGGCGGTGCCTACTGGGTTTGGATGATTATGCTGTTCAGCTTTGTATTACAGGCTGTTTCTTATGAGTTTCAAACAAAGCCGGGTAATATATTTGGTCCAACAACCTACCGTGTACTCCTTTTTCTGAATGGTTTGATAGGTACATTTCTTTTGGGAATAATAGTAGCCAGCTTTTTTACAGGTTCAGAGTTTACAGTTGGTAAAGGTAATATTGCAGGATTAGGTGAATCAGGGATTGTTATCAGCCAGTGGCAAAATCCATTAATGGGGCTTGAACTATTAGGTGATTTCAGAAATGTATCACTTGGTCTGGCAGTGCTTTTTCTGGCAAGGACACTGGCAAGTTTATTCTTTATAAACAGACTTGATCATGAAGTACTAGAAAAACGATCTCGTAAGTTTGTGCTTTATAATGGTTTGCCTTTTGTTGTGTTTTTTCTTGTCTTTCTTATATGGACTTTGTTAGCTGAAGGATATGCTGTTAATCCGCAATCAGGTGAGGTTTACCTTGAAAAAATGAAGTATCTGAATAATTTTATTGAGATGCCAGTTGTAGGAATTCTATTTGTTTTGGGAGTTGTCGCTGTTTTATATGGAATAATTAACACAATAATTAACCCCAAATTTAAAAAAGGAATCTGGTTTTCGGGTGTAGGTACTGTTGTAACAGTTACAATGTTGCTGTTGGTTTGCGGTTTAAACAACACTGCATATTATCCATCCTCAGTGGATCTACAAAGCTCACTAACCATATTCAATTCTTCATCAAGCTACTTCACACTGTCTGTGATGTCTGTTGTTTCACTTTTTATTCCCGTAATTGTTGGATATATTGTATTTGCATGGGGATCACTGGAAAAAAAGAAACTGGGAATCGATGAAATGAAAAGCGATGGGAAAACATACTAAAACTTTACCTGAATGAGGTATTACCAATAAAAAAGTGTAATTTTGTGATTGTTTATTAATATTATTCTCTATGGAGGTGGCAATCAGAAAATTGGTTTTCAGTCTGTTATTGCTTGCGACTACTGTAATGGTATCGTGCAGTGGCAGCGGAAGCAGCAAATTCAGAGCAGAGAACGATATCGGTTTTGATACAATCAGTGTTAACAAACGTCAGCATCTCGATGATGACAGTACAAAACCATATTGTGATATAAAGGTAGATTTTATATATCCGGTAAGTAGTCCCAAAGCTAACTTGGATACTTTGCAGCATTTTTTTGTAAGGAACATGTTTGGTCCTTCTTTTGATCATCTTGAGCCATCAGCTGCTGTAGATGCTTATGTAAATAATTATATCGAAAATTATTCTCATGATGCTAATACTTACAGTGAAACAGTGTCAGATATGGAAGAGTTAAATGCTCTTATACCGGGGATAGATATAGACGATAGTGAGAATAATACGGATAATTTATTTTATTCTTATTTTGAAAGATTATCAGACTCAATTACATATAATCAATATGGTATACTTTCATTTCAGATCAAACAATCAAATAGTAAAGGTGAGGCAGCTACTTATTATATTTCTTATTCAAACTATGTTATTAACCTGAATACCGGAAATCAGATTACTGAAAATGAGATTTTTAATGCAGGATATGAAAAAGCATTGCAGAGCCTGATTGTTACGTCTTTGCTTGAGCAGAACGGGGTTAAAAGTATTGACGAACTTGAAGATTTGGGTTTCTTTGGTATAAATGAGATTGTACCAAATACAAACTTTCTGCTAAATGATAAGGGTATTATCTATACTTACAACAAAGGTGAGTATTCGGCTTATCAGTTAAAAGCTCCTCAGGTTTTTATACCCTTCAGTGCAATACGTTTGCTATTGAGAGATAATACTATTGTTAGTAAACTGGCAGATTTATAGTGAAAGTGATAGAAAACTATTTTCAAAGACTTACTGAACTCCAAAAGAGTCAGTTTGACGCTTTATTTGATCTTTACTCTGATTGGAACAACAAGATTAACGTAATTTCCCGTAAGGATATAGATAACCTCTATCTGCATCATGTGCTGCACTCTTTAGCAATTGCCAAGTATATATCTTTTATGCCGGGTACAAAAGTTATAGATGTGGGAACAGGTGGAGGCTTCCCGGGAATACCCCTTGCAATATTTTTCCCGGAAGTTAAATTTCTACTGCTCGACAGCATAGGAAAAAAAGTCAGGGTTGCGGGAGAGATCGCTCAATCTGTCGGTCTTCAAAATGTTGAGGTGGTACACTCAAGGATTGAAGATGAAAAGCGTAAGTTTCATTTTGTTGTAAGTCGCGCAGTTATGGTTCTACCGGAGCTTGTGAAACTTACAAGAAAAAATATATTACAAGAGCAGATTAATTCAATTCCTAACGGAGTTATTTGTCTTAAAGGGGGTGATCTTACTTCAGAAACGGAGCCTTTTAAAAATATTGTGGATGTGATTTCTCTTTCCGGATACTTCCCGGAACCCTTTTTCCAAACGAAAAAGCTGGTGTACGTTCCGGTTAACTAAAATAAATTGCTACTTTTGTAATAGTAACTTATGTAAGTTGCGATTTCTTATTGACCTATTAAAATTATTTTCCTTCAATGAAGATTAAGACATTCGAATTCAACCCACTTGGAGTTAATACATATCTTTTATCTGACGAAACTAATGAGTGTGTAGTGATAGACGCTGCATGTTTTTATGCAGATGAGAAGGCACTTCTTATGAATTACATTATAGATCACGATTTTGTGGTTAAACATATTATAAATACTCATCTGCATTTTGATCATCTTTTTGGCGTAAATACTCTTGTAAAGCAGTTTGGTATTACTCTGGAATGTAACAAAGCAGATGAATTTCTTCTTAACAATATTTCTGATCAATTGAAGTTATTTGGTATTCCCGCTACAAACAACGACTACAGACCGGAAATTGGGACTTGGCTGGAGGAGGGGGATGAAATAAAGTTTGGAAATCAAAAACTTTCAGTCTTTCATTCACCCGGACATTCACCCGGTAGTATTTTGCTTTACAATGAAGAGTCAGGAAGTGTATTTAGTGGCGATGTGCTCTTCAGAGGAAGCATTGGCAGAACTGATCTTGCAGGAGGTAATTTTGAGGAACTGGTAGAAAGCATACAGACTAAATTGTTTGTTATGCCTAATGAAACTAAAGTTTATCCGGGTCACGGACCTGCTACAACAATAGGATACGAAAAAAAGAACAATCCTTTTGTCGGAACATTATAACATTATTTCAAAAGAATTATTAACAGAAAAAACAGAGCTCATTATGATAGAAATGGAACAATTTAAAGATAGGCATATTGGTATCAATAAAAATGATAAGCAAAAAATGCTTGAAACGATAGGCCTTTCTTCAATAGATGAACTTATTAATCAGACTATACCTTCTGATATTCGATTAACAACTCCATTGTCGTTGCCGGAAGCACTTTCTGAACAGGAATATGCAGAGGAAATAGCTAATATTGCTTCTCAGAATAAAGTACACGCTTCATATATTGGTATGGGCTGGTATGATACAATTACACCTGCTGTGGTTTATCGTAATGTGTTCGAAAACCCTGTTTGGTATACTTCTTATACTCCGTATCAGGCTGAGATTTCTCAGGGGCGACTGGAGGCTTTGTTGAATTTCCAGACTATTGTGAGTGAACTAACTGCACTGCCTCTGGCCAACAGCTCACTGCTTGATGAAGCAACTGCTGCCGCAGAAGCTGCAACTATGATGTATGGATTGAGAAGTCGCGACCAGGTGAAAAAAGGTGTGGAAACATTGTTTGTTGATGAAAATATATTTCCACAGACTCTTGCTGTTCTACGTACCCGGATGCATTATTCCGGTATAGAGATGGTTGTGGGTGATTATAAAACAGTAACTTTCAACGAGCCATATTTTGGTGCAATTTTGCAATACCCTAACGGTGATGGTAATGTTGAAGATTATCGTGATTTTGTGAAGAAAGCAAAAAGTGTGGATTGCAAAGTAGCAGTTGCTACAGACTTAATGTCTTTAGTTCTTCTTACCCCTCCCGGTGAGTGGGGTGCTGATATTGCTTTTGGAAGCAGTCAGCGATTTGGAGTTCCTATGTTTTATGGGGGACCCTCTGCAGCGTTTTTTGCAACAAGGGATGAGTATAAACGATCTATACCGGGACGTATAATTGGAGTATCTAAAGATGCTCACGGTAAAGTTGCCTATCGTATGGCGCTTCAGACACGTGAACAGCACATTAAACGTGAAAAAGCTACTTCTAATATCTGTACAGCACAGGCTTTATTAGCTACAATGGCTTCATTTTATGGTGTGTATCACGGTCCCGAAGGATTAAAAAAAATAGCTTCACGAATTCATTCTATAGCTTCTTATGTAAGTGATGAACTCAAAGATATGGGTTTCAAACAGCTGAATGAGAGCTTTTTCGACACATTAAAAATTAAATTACCTGATGGTGTAACTTCAAAGGATGTATCTGAAAATGCAGAGATGAGATCTGTAAATCTTCGCTATTTCGAAAGTGGCGAAATAGGTATAAGTATAGATGAAACTACTAATGCATACAGGGTACATGAACTACTTGCCGTATTTGCAATGTCAGCGGGCAGTTCTAAGGTTTTTATGATCGATGACCTTCCCGAAAAAACGTCGCTAAAAGATTTTCAGAAAAGAAAATCTGCTTTTCTTCAGCATCCTACGTTTAACAATTATCATACTGAGACAGAGATGATGCGTTATATCAAACGGTTGGAACGTAAAGATATTTCGCTTGCTCATTCTATGATCTCTTTGGGGTCGTGTACAATGAAGCTGAACGCTGCTTCTGAAATGCTTCCATTAGGTATGGCAAGTTTGCAACGTATACATCCATTTGCTCCGACTGAACAAGCCGAAGGGTACAGGCAGATTATAAGTGAACTTGAAGATATGCTTGCAGAGATAACAGGATTTTCAGCCACCAGCCTGCAACCTAACTCGGGTGCAGCGGGTGAGTACACGGGGCTCATTACGATTGCCAGTTACCTTGAGAGTAAAGGTGAGGGTAGCAGGAATATAGTTCTGATTCCTGCTTCAGCACACGGTACTAATCCTGCAAGTGCTGTTCAGGCAGGTTTTACTCCTGTAACTGTTTCATCTGATGTTAAAGGTAATGTGGATATGGATGATTTGCGCAGCAAAATTGAGCAGTACAGAGATAGCCTGGCTGCTTTTATGATAACATATCCTTCAACACACGGTATATTTGAAGCTGATATAAGAGAGATGTGCAACTTGATTCATGAAGCAGGCGGACAAGTTTATATGGATGGCGCTAATATGAATGCTCAGGTAGGTTATACTAATCCCGGAACAATAGGTGCTGATGTTTGTCATCTGAATCTGCATAAAACATTTGCAATTCCTCATGGAGGAGGTGGTCCGGGTGTCGGTCCTATTTGTGTTGCAGAACATTTGGTTCCATTTTTACCGGGACATCCCGTTACTTACAATACAGAGCAAAACACAGTTTCTTCAGCTGCATATGGTAGTGCCGGAGTTTTGGAAATTACTTACGCTTACATTCGTATGATGGGTGCACAAGGATTAAAGGAAGCTACAGCTGCAGCTATCTTAAGTGCAAACTATCTTGCTGAAAAGCTTGATGATTCTTATGGAATCGTATATCGTGGCTCTGAAGGCAGAGTGGGGCATGAGTTGATTCTTGATTGCAGAGGTCTTAAGGATGTGTCTGGTATTACTGAAACTGATATAGCTAAACGACTGATAGATTATGGCTACCATGCACCTACATTGTCATTTCCGGTTCATGGCACGTTAATGGTTGAGCCGACAGAGAGTGAAAGTCTTGTTGAACTTAATCGTTTCGTTGATGCAATGATCGAGATTCATGAAGAGATTATAGAAGTTTCACGGGGTGAGTATAGCAAAGAAGATAATGTTTTGGTAAATGCTCCTCATCCGGAGTATGAGATAACAGCAGATGAGTGGACACACAGTTATTCACGCAGCAAAGCTGCTTATCCGCTGCCTTATGTCAGTGAGAACAAGTTCTGGGTTAATGTCGCACGCGTAGATAATGCATATGGCGACAGGAATCTGGTTACCACAATACCTGATATTGCAGAGAATTAAGATCAACAAACAAAAACATTAATACATTTCAGGAATTTCCCCTTGCTCGAAAACGATCAGGGGGGAATTTGTAATTTCTTTTTTGAATGAATTGACAACTTCGTCATTAATCTCTGTGAGAAGTACTTTAACCCGATTATCCATTACATCAGGATATGCTCCTGCAAATCTTTCCAAAACTGGATGATTATCTGCTATATTGCTGTTGACGAGAAAGTTGTCTATATCATCCATAACTCTCATCATTTGTCGGTAAGAATAGCGAACTATTTCCATTTTAAAATTATCCGTTTCAAGAATATCTTTGAGGTATTCTCTGTTTTTGTCAACATCTCCTGTTACGGCAATAACAAAATCACCGTTATTGTCAACAAAGGAACCACCATAGTATTCGGGATATAGCTCTGGGTCTGACTCTCTTTCTATCCAGTCCTCACTGAAACTGGACATCAATTTGTCATGTAATTCAATTACATTAATATTTTGAGGGGAGGCAGAGTTTATATCTTCGGAGTATTCTTCAGGGCTCTGATCTGATTTTTTGCTGTTAGATTGATTATTGCATCCTACTAAAGCAATAAAAAACAGTGAAAGAATAAGATAGTAAGCAGACTTTTTCATTACAGATTGTTTCTAATTAGTTGATTATTGATAATAACGTGTTTTTTAATGTTTTGTTTTTATTAAATGTTAATTGAGCACTATATATATTGAATATAATTTATTTCGTTGCTTTAGATATTGGGATTTGAGTATTTTTGTCTACTGATCTACAAATATAACAGAATGAAAATAACTTCTTATTCATATTATATAATTCTAAGTGCACTTATATTATTTACCGCGTGCAATAAAGAGGATTTAAGCGAAAATGCAGCCAGGTTGCGAATAAAACTGACTGATGCAACATCTTTGGTTTTAAGGGAAATGTATGTTGATATTAAAGAGATATCTGTTTTTGCAACTGATTCTGCTAACACAGAGGGTGAATGGATAACACTGGAATATTCGGGGGGTGAATACAACTTGCTTACTTTAATGAATGGAAAAACAGTTCAACTTGTCGATCAATACTTTCCGTCGTTTAAAAATATTGAAAAGATCAAAATTCAGTTTGGAAATAACAACAGACTTGTAACAGTAACTGATACTCCTGTTCCACTGCAGCTTTCACCTGAAATCATTGATGGTGTGGTTATTGATAATGTAACGACAGATCTTGCAACGAACGTTATTTCAAGTATCATAATTGATATAAACGCGGCATTGTCAATACGGGAAATAAATGGTAACTGGTTTTTAAAGCCTGCGGCAAGAGCTTTTCCTGAGACTTATGGCGGATCAATTAAAGGTTATGTTTCGCCTATGGAAGCTAATCCTTATGTAGCTATCATTCAGGAACCTGATACTTTTTTCACTTTTCCTGAGGCTGATGGGATGTTTTATTTTTTTGGTCTGAATGAAGGTGCGTGGGATATTTATTTAATTGCAAATCCAGAATCAAATTACAGAGACACTGTTTTTACTGATACAATATCTGAAGGACAAAAACTGGAGCTCACTCCGAAGCCTATAAGATTAGTTTTTGATACAGCACCTTCGAATTAAGTTTTAATTTATTTTCACATGACTAATAATACAAAGATAACCTTCTTTATTATCTTTGCACTAACTGTTTAAATTAAGATCATTACATACAATAATAAATTCTCAACTTACATGAAAAAATTCCATCTAATTTTATTTTTTGCAGGCTTACTGGTTTTGGGCGCTTCCTGTAAACCAAAACAAAGTGCATATAAACAAGTTTATGAAGCCGCTAAGGAAAGGGAAATTCAGCAATCAGCTTCACAGCCAACTACTGTTGTAAAGGATGCCAGTCCGCTCCCTCCGGTTGAAGTATCAGTGAGAAAAGAAAAGGTTGAACCGGTTTATGCAACTGA
>JAQVXD010000014.1:0-28875 GCA_028709385.1 Fermentimonas sp. | reverse complement strand
GCAACTGATGCTGCAGGACTAAAAAGATTTAACGTTGTGATCGCTTCACTGAGCGTGAAACTCAACGCTGAATCACTTAAAAGCAGAATGGAAAATGAAGGACATAATGTAATTCTGGCTGAAAATGAACAGGGAATGTATCGGGTAATTGTAGCTAGTTATGATACCAAAGAACAGGCAGCTGCAAAAAGAGGCGAAATATATAATACATTTACTGCAAAAGGAGATACAGACTATCTTAGAAGAACATATGGTGTACCTTTCAACGACCTATGGATTTTGGAAAGAGAATATTAATTCAAATTTGATAAACATTGCTGTTTCTCAATCTAAATCTAAATAAATAAAAAAAGCTGCCCGCTATTGGTGTAGCTTTTTTTTCATGATTAAGTATGATATGAAAGTACTTTTTTTAGGCACAGGAACATCTACCGGAGTACCTCAGATAGGCTGTAATTGTGAAGTTTGCACCTCAAATGACAAACATGACAAGCGACTTAGATCTTCTGTGAGAATAGAAGTTGACGGTAAAGTAATGATTATAGATTGTACTCCTGACTTTAGGCAACAGTTGATGGGATTACCTTTTGTTAAAATCAACGGTCTGCTCTTAACTCATGAACATTATGACCATGTAGGTGGAATTGATGATCTCAGGCCATTTTCGCTTTTCGGATCTGTAAACCTTTATATGGAAGAACATTTGGAAAATGTTATCAGAGAACGCTTGCCATACTGCTTCTTATCTCAAAAGTATGGAGGTGTTCCCGACATCAGAATCAACAGAATTAATGATGTTGACAATTTTGATGTAGAGGGGATAAGTATTACTCCAATCAGAGTCATGCATTACAAGCTTCCAATTATGGGTTTCCGGATAAAGGATTTTGCATATCTTACGGATGTCAAGTCAATTCCCGAAACTGAATTTGAAAAATTGAAGGGGTTAGACACGCTCGTGATAAGTGCTTTGAGAAAGAAAGAACACATATCTCACCAGACTTTGACGGACGCTTTACAGGTTTCAAAACGAATTGATGCCAGAAAAACATACTTTTCACATATGAGCCATGAAATGGGATTACATGCTGAAATAGAAAAAGAACTGCCTCAAAACACTCATTTCGCTTATGATGGTCTCGAGATTGATGTTTTTTAACCAAATGTTACGCAACGTTTACATACATTCTGCATCTTAAAAGTAGAATAATACCCTATTTACTTGTATATTTGTACTTAAAGCTATCGATAAGTATGATATTTAATTAAACTATCGATGAGTAATTTAGTCAAATAGAGTGATAGAAACAATTAAACAACAATATAAAAAAAGGAAGAGACAATGAAAACTAAAAAAATTTTACTTTCGGTTTTATTGGTTACTATTCCTCTGTTAGGTTTCGCTCAGGAATGGGATGATATCTATGCAGATCCTTCACAAAAAGAAACTGCGAAAGTTCGCAAAATCAACGAACCGGAACAACAAAAAAAGAAAGTCGTAATTGTTCAGGGTGATGTTTCAAATATGGAAGTTACTGCGAATGGCAGGGATATTGACGAATATAATCGCCGTAGCAATAATAACGATACAACTAACGAACAAGGTTACACCGAAAATACTGAAGAATATACTGATTATCAGTATACCGACAGAATTGTAAGATTTCACGATCCTGAATCAAGCATTAGAATTACAGGTGCTGATGAAGTAATTGTTTACGTTGGTGATGATATCTATGAAGGTTATAATAACCGCGGTTGGAATACAAACATTTATTATGGAATGGGATGGGGTTCTTTCTATCCTTGGTATGATTCATGGAACTACAGCAGATGGTATTCACCATGGTATTACGGTGGATGGTATGATCCATGGTACTACGGTTATGGAGGATGGTACGGTGGCTGGAACAGATGGCACAGTCCATGGTACTACAGCAGCTGGTACTCTCCATGGTATTACGGCGGATGGTATGATCCATGGTATTATGGCGGTTATTATGGTTACAGCGGAGGTTACAGTCATGGATTTTATGATGGTTATTACAGCAGCCTGACTCAAAATCGTTCAGGAAGAAGTTCAGGTGTCTATAGGAGAAGTTTAGCCAATAGATCTACAGCTGCATCTGCAGGAGTATCGGGCAGAAGTTCAACAGGCAGAAATGCAACACGTTCGGCATTATCCGGTGGAAGTACAACTACAAATACTCGCTCAGCTGTATCAGGCAGAAGTTCAACAGCTAACACTCGTTCATCTGTAACAAACAGAAGTTCAGCAAATGCACCAAGGACAAGAATTATAGACAATTCCGGCAGAACCATTGACTCAAGAACCGGGCGTGTAATAGAACGCACAGGCACAACCAACAGGTCAAGTTCCATAAACAGAACAACTCAACCAAATCGCTCAAGTAACAGCTCTACTTATCAGAGAAGTACGACTACTTCTCCGTCAAGAAACAGTTCTACTTATCAGAGAAGTACTACACCAAGCAGAAGTACTTACTCAACTCCTCAAAGAAGTTCAAGTACAAACAGAAGCTCCACAATCTCAACACCAAGCAGGAGTTCATCTTCAAGCAGCGGTTCTTTTGGAGGAGGTAGCAGCAGCAGAAGCTCAAGCGGAAGTTCCAGTAGCAGTAGCAGTCGCTCAAGTGGAGGAAGGAGATAATTGAATATAAACTTATGAATATGAAAAAAATCACGTATTTACTAGCTTCTATGCTCATATTATCTTTACCGCTATCGGCTCAGGGAGAAGTTGATGCATTGAGATTTTCCAGAGAAGATTTATATGGTACTGCCAGAGCTATGGCTATGGGCGGAGCTTTCGGAGCATTAGGCGGTGATCTCACAGGCGTAAATATAAACCCGGCAGGTATTGCTGTTTATAGAAGTTCAGAAGTAGTAGGAACTCTGAATTTATCACGTGAAGGCTCTTCTGTGGGTAGTTACGATGCAAGTAAGACTAATTTCAATATGGATAATCTGGGTTTTGTGGGTTATTTTCCCTTAAGAAATGATGTAATTCCTTTTATCAATTTCGGATTTTCCTATAATAAACTCAAATCATTTAATAAAAGTATCGATGCCGTGGGAGTACCTGGAAATTCGATGCTGGAATACATCGCTGACAGAAGTGAGGGTATAAATCCTACAGATTTATATATGGGTGATGATCTTCCGAATCCTTTTGAATCTCAGCCATGGTTAACAGTATTAGGTTATAACTCATGGCTTATTGATGATCACCAGGATTCTCAGGGTTATTATTATACTCCTCTTAATGCGGGTAATCCAGTTGGTAATGAGATTAAAACACGCGAAAGCGGATATATCGATAATTACGATTTCACAATAGGCACAACTGTAAATAATGTACTGAACCTTGGTCTCTCACTTTCTATTAAGGATATCACGTATCGTTTGACATCTGACTATTGGGAAGATTACGCTGACGGATCCTATAGGTTAACAAATTGGCTGACAACAAATGGTGCAGGTGTTAGTGCTAAACTTGGAGCTATTTACAGACCAGTAAACGAGCTGCGTTTGGGAATTTCATATCACACACCTACATATTATGCTCTTACAGAGACTTATGAAGCAGAGATTGAAGATGATATGTCAGCATATGTAACTGATCCTGAATACGTTCAAGATATAACCAATTCACGTCGTTTTTCAAATGATTATGATATGAGAACCCCTGGTAAACTTGTTGCAAGTGCTGCAGCTGTTTTAGGGAGCAGATTCATTTTAAGTGTGGATTACGAAATGGTGGATTACAGTAAAATGAAGCTAATGACACCTTCAAACTCAAAGGATGAATCAGACTGGTATGAGGTTGATAATGAGTATATTTCGACTGATTTCAAAAGTACTTCAACAGTAAAATTAGGTACAGAATACCGTTTCTCTCCAAAATTTTACGGAAGGCTTGGTTATGCCTGGATGCAAAATCCTTACGAAACAGTTTTTAAAGAGAGTGGGGATGCTTTTATTCCTAATTCAAATACTGTTTACAGGATGGAAGGTGATGCTAATTACTTCACGGGAGGAATTGGATATCGTTTCAATCAAAGCTTCTTCCTAGATCTGGCACTTGTTTACAAGACACAAACAGATGAATTGTACCCATTTCCTAATCTATACACAGATAACAGACAAGAACTTGTGATAGATGCAAATCCTTTTGAATTGAATAATAGTTCATTCAGAGGTTTGATAACACTTGGATATAAGTTTTAAAAAGTGGATTTCTATAAATCAATTTAAAGCCGGGCTTAGTTCCCGGCTTTCTTTTTCTCTTAATTCCACAAAAAGAATTAACTTTGTGTAGATATATTACTCAAGTTTAAATTTTTACAAAAAATGTCTCAGGAAAAGGGTTACCTCTCAAACGAAAATCGAAAAAAAGTAACAACTCACCGACTTCTTGAAATGAAGCAGAATGGTGAAAAAATTTCAATGCTTACTGCATACGACTACTCAATGGCATCAATCATTGATAAAGCCGGAATGGATGTAATTCTGGTGGGCGATTCTGCCTCTAATGTTATGGTTGGAAATACAACAACTCTGCCAATGACAGTTGATCAGATGATACATCACGGCAGATCAGTTACAAACGGAGTAGAAAAGGCAATGGTAGTTGTTGATATGCCTTTCGGAAGCTATCATGCAAGTACTCAGGAGGCTGTTAATAACGCAGTTAAGATAATGAGAGAGACTGAAGCCGACTGCCTGAAACTGGAGGGTGGAGTAGAGATAATTGATGCAGTAAGAGCAATCTTAGCCACCGGTATTCCTATTATGGGTCACTTAGGATTAATGCCACAATCGATAAATAAATACGGTTCATACGCTTTACGTGCCAAGGATAGCGCAGAGGCTGATAAACTGATTAGCGATGCTAAATTGCTTGATGAAGCCGGGTGCTGTGGTGTGGTGCTGGAGAAAATTCCTGCTGAACTGGCAAAAAAAGTGACTGAAGAATTAACTATTCCCACAATAGGTATAGGTGCTGGTCCTTACGTCGATGGTCAGGTTTTGGTTATGCATGATATGCTTGGTCTGAATAAAGGGTTCTCACCCAAATTCCTAAGACGTTATGCTAACCTGTATGACATAATAATTAAAGCCGTGCAGGAATATATCAATGATGTTAAATCATCTGATTTTCCATCAATTGACGAAAGTTATTAATCATTATTACAGCTGAAGTCTATATGAGTGTTTGATAGTCAGGTATTTCAGTAAGATATTCGTATGATTGATTTTCGTAATCAATTTTGCAACAGTAATGTGTAATACCGTTAGATACAACTATATATGGAACTTTTAGTACATTGTTATATCTGACTATCTGATCAAATACCTGTTGAGTAATCTGTACATTTGATTCTTTATACTCAATGACCATCAATGCTTCTAAGATGTTGTTATAGACAATAGTATCACATCTGAGTGTGAGTGAATTAAGCTTTATCCCCGCTTCATTTGACATCAAAGAAGCGGGATAATTTTTATCAGTAATCAAATAGTTTACAAAATGCTGTCGTACCCATTCTTCAGGTGTAAGAGAGACATACTTGCGACGTAATGGATCAAATATTTCTAATCCACTACCTTTTTTTCTGATTTTTGCGTCGTAAGTTGGTAAATTTAATGAGTACATATTGTATCTTTGTTTCAGACAGGATTTGATCAATACAAAAATAGACCTTTTTTATGAGAACAAAACAGGAAATAGTAGAGAATTGGCTGCCCAGATATACACGTAGACCCTTAAATGAATTTACAGATTACATCCTACTTACTAATTTTCAGAAGTACGTTGAGATTTTTGCAGAACATTTTAATGTTCCTATAGTTGGTGTTGATGCTAATATGCCGAATGCTTCAGCAGAAGGTATCACAATAATCAATTTTGGAATGGGTAGTGCTAATGCAGCCACTATTATGGATTTGCTTAGTGCTGTTGCTCCCACTGCTGTATTATTTCTTGGTAAATGTGGGGGACTCAAAGCAAGCAGTGATTTGGGCGACTATATATTACCTATTGCAGGAATCAGAGGTGAAGGTACATCAAATGACTATTTTCCTCCTGAGGTACCGTCTCTGCCGGCGTTTAGCCTTATGCGTGCTGTATCTTCAAATATACGTGATTTTGGAAGAGATTACTGGACTGGAACAGTTTATACCACTAATCGAAGGGTTTGGGAGTATGATGATGAGTTTAAAAGTTATCTGAGACAAATTAGGGTATTGGCTGTAGATATGGAAACAGCCACACTCTTTACGTGCGGATTTGCTAATCATATTTCTACCGGTGCTCTGCTTCTTGTTTCAGATCAGCCACTTATCTCGAGTGGTGTAAAAACTGAGGAAAGTGATAAATTAGTTACTGAAAAATTTGTAGAGGAGCATGTGAAAATTGGTATAAAATCTCTTTCTTCTATAATACATAACAGCTCTACTATAAAGCATCTTAGGTTCGATTGGTGATAAGAAATCACATCCAATCATCTACAATTATATTTCCTATCAAAACTCAAAAATTTACTTTTTTTTTAAATGGCTGCTCCATCACATAAATCAAACTACGAAACAACAAAGAATGATA
This sequence comes from Fermentimonas sp., assembly GCA_028709385.1. Classification (GTDB taxonomy): domain Bacteria; phylum Bacteroidota; class Bacteroidia; order Bacteroidales; family Dysgonomonadaceae; genus Proteiniphilum. The sequence goes on along the minus strand of JAQVXD010000014.1, from coordinate 22,247 downwards.
TAATTAACAGACGTTTTAAGCCCATTTATCTCTTAATGGGCGAAGAATCTTTTTTTATTGATGAGCTGACTGAGTTGTTGACTGAGAAAGTGCTTACAGAGTCAGAAAAGGATTTTAATATGCAGATTTTCTATGGGGTGGATTCTGATGTTAACGAGATTATTGCCTCAGCACGTCGTTTCCCTATGATGTCTGAATATCAACTTATAATAGTGAAAGAAGCACAGAATCTTGACAAATTTGATATTTTGGATGTATACGCAAAAAATCCAATGCCAACTACTGTTTTGGTTATCAGTTACAAACATGGCACTGTGGATAAGCGAAAAGCAGTAATTAAAAAAATTGATAAGATAGGAGTTGTTTTTGAGTCTAAAAAACTGTATGACAACCAAATACCAGGATTTATTGCCTCTTATCTAAAAGCAAAAGACATTGGAATTGATGCTAAATCGGCTCAGATGTTATCTGATTTTGTTGGTAATGATATTAGTAAATTGATTCCACAACTTCAAAAACTTGAGGTATCATTGCCTTTTCAGTCTCCACACAGACGAATTACTGCTGAAATGATTGAAAAGAATGTGGGGATAAGTAAAGATTATAACAATTTTGAACTTTTAAAAGCAGTTGCCAAAAAAGATATTGTTTCTGCAAGCAGAATTGTTGATTATTTTAGCAGAAATTCCAAAGAAAACCCAATAATGGCTACAGTTGCAGTTTTATTCAACTATTTCAGCAATTTGCTGGAGTGTTTTTGGTTGCCAAGAAAAGACGAAGCCTCAGTTATGACTGCTTTAAATATCAGATCCTCCTTTTTTGTGCGTGATTATTTGGATGGAATTAGGAATTATAATGCCACTAAAGTAATGGAAATCATTTCAGAACTTAGAACTGTTGATGCTGCTTCTAAAGGTATAGACAATATTTCAGCAACCCATGGAGAGCTGCTGAAAGTACTTGTATATAAAATAATGCATTGATTATCCCCCGGTAATCCACTTAACTATCTTCTCGCTCATTGGACTCTCCTTGGGTTGCAGTACATCAACTAGGTTTCCATCTTCATCTATAAGGAATTTTTGGAAGTTCCAGGTTACCTCCTGGTCAATCTTCCCATTCTCGGACTTATGAGTAAGCCAATTATAGAGTGGTGCCTGATTTTTCCCTTTTACGCTGATCTTATCCATCATCGGAAAAGTTACACCGTAGTTTAATGTACAAAACTCCTTAATCTGAGCGTTAGATCCCGGTTCCTGCCCCATAAAGTTATTGGCCGGAAAACCTATTACAATAAAGTTATTATCTTTATACTTGTCGTAGAGTGCTTGCAGGTCTTCATATTGAGGGGTAAGTCCGCATTTTGATGCCACATTTACTACTAATACCTTTTTACCTTTAAGTGAGGCTAAATCGAAGTCTTTTCCATCAATATCCTTTACAATGAAATCATGAAATGTTTGTGTTGTCTTCATATTATTGTCGATGCTATTATTTTGTTCCTGCTTGTTTTGCCCTACACACTGAAGAGCAAAGAAAGCAAATAACAGCGCTATCCAGGGTCTTATAGAAACTTTCATATGATTAATAAATTAAATTGTTTAATTTGAGCTACCTAACTATAATTAAACAGACTAAACCTAAATCTGTTCATTATTCCGGCCAATTAAATTTATATTTTATTCTACGCCATAGAAATGATGTTTACATACGTACTAATTTTTATGCTGCATATACTTTATTGAATTAATATGTAAATAATTTACATTTATAATTTATTTTAGTATAATAATTCGTGGTACAAATGTATATTTAATATCGTACACAAATGTAACATGGGTGTTTATTTAGAATTGTAGAGTTAATATACAAATATTAATTTGTTGATTTAACATCCATATAAAACATAAATCCAGAGTAGTTATACGACAATATATCAATGATATATGTAGATAATATGTATCTTAAAATCATATTTTAAATATAAACAGATCAAAGATCGGATATTTTAGTTAAAAAACAAAGATAATAAGTATTTATATATCTATATATCAAATATATAAGGTAATAATATTAAGTAGAACTATAACTCAAATCAATCCAGCTAGTCACTAGTTTACTTAAGTTAATTACAAATGTAACGATGTTATCATCAAATGTGATTTACAAATATACTCGGAAATGATTTTCATTTGTAAATAATGTTTTTTACATTTGTGTCTCAACATTTGTTGAAAAATTAGATCTATTGTAACTGGTAAATATAATTATGCATTTAATATGAAGGATCGAATAAGACTTATAATGGAAAAAGAGAACCTTACTCCGGCAAAGTTTGCCGACATGTTAAATATTAACAGAGCGGTTATCTCTCATATATTAAATGGCAGAAATAATCCCAGTCTTGACGTTGTGACAAAAATTCTGGGTGATATGGATTACATAAATCCTGAGTGGTTAATTAACGGAACCGGGAATATGTATAAAAATGGTATTGATCCGGAATCACTACCCAAAGAACCGGATTTATTCAACCAGCGTGAAATATTCTCGGGGGAAAGTAAAACAATCAACAAAAATCATGAAGAATCAGGCTCTAATAGCCCGGTAATAGACAGTCAACAGTCAGAAAATAAGCAATTTGAGCAGTCAACCAAACCTGCTAAGAAAATTACTCAGATAATTATTTACTATAACGACAACACTTTTGAAAGGTTTAATCCAAATTGAATTTCTGTTGAGCCTCTAGATTGTATTAAATAAATATATAAAAACGTTAAACAATAAGAAAGCAAGGAACTATTTGCTTTCATATTTAATATCTTTGATTTTAGGGTTAATACTTGAGTACCAATAAAAAAACTAAAATCATTATGCATGATCCCAATTCTGTACCAAAACCGACTTTGAGATTAATAGATGCGATTGTACTGATTATTGGAATTGTTGTAGGAGCAGGTATTTACAGAACTCCTTCTGTAGTAGCTTCAAATACACCTGATGAATTATGGTTTTTAATGGTTTGGATTTTGGGAGGAGCAATATCTCTTGTTGGAGCTCTCTGTTATTCCGAATTGAGTTCCGCTTTTCCAAATGCAGGAGGAGATTATTACTTTTTGAAACTTGCATACGGTAAGAATTTTTCTTTCCTTTTTGCCTGGTCCAGAGTAACGGTCACACAGACCGGCTCCATGGCAATTTTGGCGTATATTGCCGGTGATTATCTTACCCAATTGTTTTCGCTCGGCGTTTTCTCTTCAACCTACTATTCCATTATAATTATTTTTACATTAACACTTATCAATATTTTAGGTATTCAATTTGGAACAGGAATACAAAAATTTCTGTTAGCACTGCAATTCATAGGAATATTTATAATTGTTACAGCAGGAATTGTTGCTTTACCGGCAGAAAAAGTTATCACAAATGAGTTACAAACACTTTCAAGTACATCATCTACTGCTTCAGTCAGCCTCGCACTTATTTTTGTTTTACTCACATTTGGCGGATGGAATGAAGCAGCATACATTTCTTCCGAATTAAAAACAGGAAGTAAAAACATGGGACTCGTTTTGATCGTGAGCATACTTATAATAACAACCATTTATATTCTTATAAATATGGCTTTCCTGCGTGTTTTAGGTTTGGAAGGCATTGCTTCTTCTAATGCTGTAGGGGTTGACATGATTAGAGCCACACTCGGAAAAAAAGGAGTTGTTTTAATTGGTATACTGGTTGTCCTGTCAGCACTCACATCTCTCAACACAACAATATTTACCGGAGCTAGAGCTAACTATGCTCTGGGAAAAGATTTCAAGACACTTTCTTTTCTTGGGAAATGGAACGGCGAGAAGTCAGCACCGGTAAACTCACTTGTAGTACAAGGAATCATTGCAATCGCACTGGTGATATTTGGAGCATTCACGCGTAATGGTTTCGAGTCGATGGTAGACTTCACAGCACCCGTTTTCTGGTTTTTCTTCTTATTTACCGGATTGAGCCTGTTCGTACTCAGAAAAAAAAATCCCCATGCAACCCGACCTTTTAAAGTTCCGCTTTACCCTATAACACCTATTATTTTCGTGGTTTTTTGTACCTATATGCTCTATTCAAGTCTTACCTACACTGGCATAGGATCGCTGATCGGAGTTGCTGTACTGTTTACAGGTTGGCTATTTTCTATCATCTTCAGGAAAAAAAACCAAAATAATTAACCGGACACAAAACATATTTAAGCAAATATCTGTTTATCAATTAAATCAATGAAAACTATTTACCTGTTTACAGGTAGTTTTTTCAGGATTTCCCCATTAATAACTCTTAAATAAAGAAGTATGAAGCTAATCAATTACCTGTTTATTTCTATTTTTATATTGAGTGGAGTGCAATTAAATGCTCAGCAGATAGTACTCGATGTTCCTTACGTACCGACACCTCAGAAAGTAGTAGACGGCATGCTGGAACTTGCTGACGTAAAAAAAGGAGAAGTTGTGTATGATTTAGGATGTGGCGACGGCCGCATAGTTATTACTGCCGCAAAAGATTTCGGAGCAACAGGTATAGGCGTTGATCTTAATCCGGAAAGGATTGAAGAAGCAAATGCAAATGCTGTGGAAGCCAAAGTAGAAAATAAAGTTACATTCCATCAAGGAGATCTCTTTAATTTCGACTTCAGTAAAGCAGATGTACTTACACTTTACCTTCTTCCTGACGTTAATCTCAAATTGAAACCCAAAATTTTAGCTGAAATGAAACCAGGCAGTCGTGTCGTTTCCCACGCTTTTACAATGGGTGACTGGGAACCGGATGAAAGTATTACAATTGAGGGCAGAAATGTATATCTATGGATTATTCCTGAAAAGTAAAGAAAAAACCTGTAATTTTCCCATATTATATACATACAAAGTTCTTACAAAGTCCTAACCAAGTTCTAACAAACTCCTAATATACCTTATATAAATACGAAGTTTGTTAGGACCTAGTATATACTAAGTGTGCATTAAGTATAGTCAAATCACCGACTATACATTTCAAGATTGCTGAATTAAAAATTAAGATGTACTTTTGTAGTCAATAATATTATTTACGATGAAAGTACTCGATTTTATTGTACGCTCGAATGAATCATTAAATGATAAAAATAATCTGATAAAAGTTGCTCCTGCAAACGGAGAGCCGTTACCGGAAATGTCTCCGGGTCAGTTCGTTCAGATTTTAGTCAATAATTCTCCCGATGTTTTCCTGAGAAGACCTGTTTCAATAAACAATACCGATTTAGTTGGCAACGAGTTATGGATGTTGGTTAAACGGGTTGGGGAGGGAACAGAAAAAATATGTAATTTGGGCACGGGAGATACAATGAATATTATTTTCCCGTTGGGAAATTCCTTTTCAATACCTGAAAAGGAATCCAACACACTCCTTATTGGAGGTGGCGTTGGAACCGCTCCTCTGCTTTTTCTTGGTAAAAAACTTTCAGAAAAGGGCTATAAACCTGATTTTCTGTTAGGAGGACGCACAGAATCTGATATATTGCAACTCTCAGACTTCAGACAGTATGGAGATGTTTATTGTACAACTGAAGATGGCTCATTTGGAGAGAAAGGATTCGTGACAGGACACTCTGTTTTACAAAAAAACAAATATGATTTCATATACACTTGTGGCCCCAAACCAATGATGGTAGCCGTAGCTAAATACGCAAGCAGTAACGAAATTGATTGTGAGGCTTCATTGGAAAATCTCATGGCATGCGGTTTTGGTGCATGTCTTTGCTGCATAGAAAAAACAGTAAGAGGCAATGTTTGCACATGCACAGAAGGCCCCGTCTTCAATATAAAAGAATTAACATGGCTGGATTAGAAGTACAAATAGGCGATCTGAAACTCAAAAATCCGGTGACTACAGCATCGGGTACATTTGGTTACGGAACAGAATATAAAGATTTTATTGATCTAGGTTCCCTGGGAGCAATTTTTGTAAAGGGAACAACTCTTGAACCGCGTCAGGGTAATGATTATCCCAGAATGGCTGAGACACCTTCAGGCATGTTAAACTCTGTCGGGCTACAGAACAAAGGAGTTGATTACTTTGTGAATCACCTATATCCGGTTATAAAAGAGTACGACACAAATATTATCGTAAACGTTTCAGGATCTACAATTGAGGATTATGTAGCAACAGCTGAGAAGCTGGCTGACTTGGATAAAATGCCTGCAATTGAATTAAATATTTCATGTCCCAATGTTAAAGAAGGAGGTATGTCTTTTGGCGTTTCATGCGAATCAGCAGCAAAAGTTACCAGAGCGGTACGTGAAGCGTTCCCTAAGACACTGATTGTAAAATTATCTCCCAATGTCACCAGTATAAGCGAAATAGCTAAAGCCGTTGAAGGAGCAGGGGCTGATTCTGTATCACTTGTAAATACTTTTTTGGGAATGGCAATTGATATAGAAAGCAAAAAACCTAAACTCTCAACGACAACCGGTGGATTATCAGGACCATGCATCAAGCCAATAGCAGTAAGAATGGTATGGGAAGTATATAATGCTGTAAAAGTTCCTATTATCGGGATGGGTGGCATAAGCAGCTGGCAGGATGCAATTGAGTTTATACTCGCTGGATCAACGGCAATTCAGGTAGGAACATACAATTTTATTGATCCTGCTATATCAGTAAAGATTGTGAAAGGAATTGAAAAATATCTTGACAGACATAACATAGCCTCGGTTAAAGACCTTGTTGGTCAAATGTGTAAGTAAATCGTTATAATGCTATCAAATTGTATAATTGCACAGCGATCTGTTTGACAAAATGAAAATATATTATATCTTTGCTCATCAAAACAGATATTTTACAACTATATGATAATTCAGGCTATGCCAAATTTACACATCCCAAGCGACTATGTTCCAATGCTTAATCTTAAACAGACTGAGTTGGGGATAAAAAATATAAAAGATTTTTTTCAGATTAACCTATCATCAGAATTAAGGCTTCGGCGTGTAACCGCGCCCCTTTTCGTGGAAAGTGGTACCGGAATAAATGATGACCTGAATGGTGTTGAGCGCCCGGTTCGTTTTCCTATAAAAGATATGGGTGATAAATATGCCGAGATTGTTCATTCACTTGCCAAGTGGAAAAGATTAACACTTGCGGATTATGAAATTGAAGAGGGTTTTGGCATTTATACTGATATGAATGCTATCCGTGCAGATGAAGAGCTTGATAATATTCATTCGCTATATGTTGATCAATGGGACTGGGAACTTGTGATTGGTGAAAAAGACAGAAATATAGCATACCTGAAACAGATAGTCAGGAGAATATATGCAGCAATGCTTCGAACTGAGTATCTTGTATATGAGCTTTTTCCTGCAATTACACCTCAGCTGCCTTCCGAGATAACTTTTATCCATTCAGAGGAACTACTCCAAAAGTATCCGGGGATGAATGACAAAGAGCGCGAAGATGCAATTACAAAAGAATTCGGAGCTGTATTCGTAATGGGTATCGGAGCACCATTGTCAAACGGGAAGCCACATGACGGACGTGCCCCTGACTATGATGACTGGAGTACAATTAACGATGATGGGTATCAGGGTTTAAATGGTGATCTCTTGGTTTGGAATCCCGTATTAAAAAAGGCAGTTGAAATTTCTTCCATGGGAATAAGGGTAAATGCCGAATCACTTGAGAGACAATTGAAATCACTTGGACAGGAAGATCGACTTTCACTCTATTTTCATAAACGACTGATGAACAACGAACTACCATTGTCTATAGGTGGTGGAATTGGTCAATCACGTTTGTGTATGTACTATCTTCGTAAAGCACATATAGGTGAGATACAATCGAGTATCTGGCCCCACGAAATGAAAGATGAAGCACGCAAAAGAGGTGTTTTCCTGATTTAGAATCTTTTTTATTTATGCATGTAAATATTGAAAAAAGCTGGGAAGAAGAGTTGATAGATGAATTTAATAAACCTTATTTTCAGCTTTTGACCGATTTTGTGCGTCAGGAATATTCAACAAAAACTGTCTATCCTCCTGCTAAATTAATATTCAATGCATTCGATTCTTGTCCTTTCAATGAAGTCAAGGCAGTAATAGTTGGTCAGGATCCATATCATGCACCAGGTCAGGCACACGGATTATGCTTCTCAGTTAACGACGGAATAAAGATACCCCCTTCATTGATAAATATTTACAAAGAAATACGAGATGATTTAGGTATTGAAATCCCTTTATCCGGCAATCTTGAAAGATGGGCAAAACAGGGTGTTTTGCTATTAAATGCCACATTAACAGTAAGAGCACACCAGGCCGGCTCACATCAGAATAAAGGTTGGGAAGAGTTTACAGATGCTGTTATAAGCAAACTATCCAATGAACGCGAACACCTAGTATTCATACTTTGGGGGGCTTATGCACAACGAAAAGGATCATCCATAGACAGGAGTCGTCATTTAGTTCTTAAATCGCCGCACCCTTCACCTCTTTCCGCACACAGAGGTTTTTTCGGTAACAGGCACTTCAGCACAACAAACAAATATCTTATTACAAACGGAAAAAAACCCATAGACTGGTAATATTAGTCCACAGGTTTTTGTTATTCAGAGTAATCTCAGGTAAGTTATTCAAATTATCCAACACTTCCTTCAAGAGAAATCTGCAGAAGTTTCTGAGCTTCAACGGCAAACTCCATAGGCAGTTTATTAACCACCTCTTTTACATAACCATTTACTATAAGTCCTATTGCTTCCTCTTCACCTAAACCACGCTGATTACAGTAGAATATCTGATCTTCACTGATTTTAGATGTTGTAGCCTCATGCTCAAGCACTGCACTTGGATGCTGAATATCAGTATAAGGAAATGTATGAGCACCGCAATGATCAGTAAGAAGTAAACTATCACACTGGGAATGATTACGGGCATTTTCAGCCTTCTTTGTCACTTTAACCAGTCCACGGTAACTATTCTGACTGCTTCCTGCTGAAATACCCTTGGAAACAATTCTGCTTCGGGTATTTTTTCCAATATGTATCATTTTAGTACCAGTATCAGCCTGCTGGAAATTATTTGTAACAGCCACTGAATAGAATTCGCCTACTGAGTTGTCGCCTGCAAGTATACATGAAGGATATTTCCATGTAATTGCTGAACCGGTTTCAACCTGAGTCCAAGAGATCTTAGAATTCTTTCCTTTACAAATACCTCTTTTAGTTACAAAATTGTATACTCCACCTTTTCCATTTTTATCGCCGGGATACCAGTTCTGTACTGTAGAGTATTTAACTTCCGCATTATCCAGTGCAACTATTTCTACGATGGCCGCATGAAGCTGATTTTCATCACGCATAGGAGCGGTACATCCTTCAAGGTAACTTACATACGAATCATCGTCAGCTATAATTAGGGTACGTTCAAACTGGCCGGTATTTGCTGTATTGATACGGAAATATGTTGATAATTCCATCGGGCAGCGTACACCTTTGGGAATGTAAACAAACGATCCGTCACTAAATACAGCAGAATTGAGAGCACCAAAAAAGTTGTCTTTATATGGCACCACACTACCCAGGTATTTTCTTACCAGATCAGGATGATGTTTAACAGCCTCACTAAAAGAGCTGAATATAATACCCTTTTCAGCAAGCACCTCTTTAAATGTTGTTTTAATAGATACACTATCCATAACTGCATCTACGGCAACACCGGTGAGTTGTTTTTGCTCGTCCAGCGGAATACCTAAACGTTCAAATGTTTTCAGTAATTCAGGATCCACTTCATCAAGGCTCTTAGGATTTTTCTTTTTAGAAGGATCTGCGTAATAAATTATATCCTGATAATTGATTTCAGGAATTTTAAGATGTGCCCAGTCTGGCATCTCCATTGTCAACCAGTGACGATAAGATTTTAATCGGAAATCCAACAACCATTCAGGCTCATCCTTCTGTTCTGATATATGTCTGATAACATCCTCATCCAACCCCTTTTCAATAACGTATGTCTCTACGTCAGTGGTGAAACCATATTTATAATCCTGAGTGGTTAATTCAGTTAATATTTGATCTTGATCTAGTTCTTGCATTTTTTCTTATATTATAGAAACTACTTTATAATAATTACCGGAGAACTTTTATATTCTCACTTATAACTCCAAACAACTAATAGTAGGTTTTGTTTATGCAAAGATAAAGCTTTTTCTCAAATAAACTTTCATAGCATATAGTCTGTGAACAAACGAGAAGCATAAAATGTTAAATGAGTGAAAATATTAATCAATAAAATTTTAAATATGAAAAAAGTATTACTGTTTTTTGCAGCACTAATAACCGGGTTTAGCTTAATGGCCCAGTCACACTATAAGGTTGACCCTGCTCACACATCGATTAATTTTAAAGTAAAACATAGTGGGATTACTTTTGTAAGCGGGAAATTTGAAAAATTCGACGGAGGCATCATCGGCAGTATGGAAAATGCAGAGCAGGCTCGTGTGTTTTTCAATGTAGATGTTGCCAGTATAAACACCAGTGTTCAAATGCGCGATGATCACTTGCGGAGCGCCGATTTTTTTGAAGTTGAAAAATTTCCAACTATGTCATTCGAAAGTACTTCTATAGAGAAAGTATCAGATAATAAGTACAAACTTAACGGAAAACTTCAGATTAAAGATGTTACAAAAGATGTTACATTCGATGTTGTATACGGTGGTTCAGTTACTGGGCAGGATGGAACTGAAGTAGTAGGTTTTATAGCAAAGAATACAATCAACCGTTTAGATTATAATATTGCATATGATCCTGATGCAGCAGGTATTGGAAAAGATGTCGATATAACACTCTACCTTGAGTTTAAAAAAGAGTAATATTGATAATAATCATAGCATGTTCTATTAAAAAAAGCCGGTATTAAGCCGGCTTTTTTTTTCTAAATCAAGTAGAATTATTCTTCGTTAAGAAAACATTTTGACACAATACTTTCAGGAAGCAGAATATCTTTAAGTTCTGAATAAGGAACAGTTACATTTATCACTCCCATAGAATATGGTGCAATTTCATACTGATTATATGAGTAGTTAATACCTTCCTCGCTCAACCAGAAATTATCATTTGGAACAATATCCTCAACTGTAAAAAATCCTCTCATAAGAAGTGAGTCTGGGACCTCTGCATTATAATCTTTCATCAAACTCTGTAATATTTTTTCTGTAAGTTCATTATAGTAACCAGGTACAAATAAATCCTCTTCAGAGAGTGTAACTAAATCATTTAGATTAATGTTAGTATAAGTTATACGGTAAGAGCCGTGTGCACCACCTTCATAATCACTGTATTCAACAGCATAACTTAAAAGAGAATCGTTTTGGAAAAGTATTTTATTGTTAGTATTCATGTAATACCAATACCACATAGGCGGTTTACCATCCAGTCGTGCCTTATCCTCGTAATACATATTTGAAAGTGACTGATATCTTGCTGTATACTCATTAAGATATTTCTCAACGCCAAGCTCAGGAGTCATTGAATCGAAATCTGTACTTCCAAAAAAAGTACCTTTGAAAATTTTCTGTAGTCGTTCTGTACTTTCTCTGTCGCGAAAACTAACCGGATAAGTAAACGACAGATTTACATCTGCATGAGGTAAAGTAGAATCATTTTCTGTTAGTAATGGGATATCCTTTTGCATGACAATACTGTCATAAACAATATCTGTTGATTTTCCTCTACCCGTTCTATTGTTACATGAGGACAAATATGCTAAAGAAAAAAGAGCAAGAAAAACACCAATTATTACATTTCCGGTTCTCATAAAAATTATTTTTTAAGTGTTATTGGATAATCTGCTTTATAGCACCCAATTCGGGATAGAAGTACACTTTTACAGGCAGCTTATTATTGTCAAACATCTGTTTTACAAGTACATCCTTAGAACCGAACTGAACGACATCTACTTCCATTGTTTTTAATTTTCTGTTGCCAAATTCAATAGTTAACTCACCTTTTCCCGGAATATTATATACAACTCCCTGAGTGAGTTTATCTTCCAATCGTTTAAGATCACGTTCTGATAGTTGCATAGTAACTTCAGGAGTCTTTCGTATAAGTGAAAAGTATACAGGTTCACCTGCAAGATTATCAGCATCAACAGGTCCCAGTTTTTCAGAAAAACGTGCAATAATATCTCTGTCAATATCACTGTTTTCCGGTATAACCTGAAAAGATTTCACGTAATACTCCGTTGTTACACTTCCGGAGAATAGTTCAGTTAAAGCTTTTTCCTGTTTGTTAATCTCTTCCATAACAACATTATAAGCATTCCCATCCGGAGGCATATTAACAGCTTCACCTGAAAGTATATCATTTCTGTTACGGCGCAGTTCAAAGATCTGTCTGGCCACAAGTTCAGCTTGTTTTGCTGTTGAACCTGCCATTAGTGTCTCTTGTGAAAAGAAACGCCGTGGATTTTCAGAAGCAGTCTCGTTTGCAGGTATAATTCTCTTGGCATCCGTAACATTTTCCGGATCAGCATTTATAGAAACGATTAGTCCGTCCTCTCTGAGATAAACGTAGGGCTCAACACTCTTTGATCGAAATTCAACCATAAAAGAGTTGTTTTTGTCAGGGATTCCCTTGTTTGTAACTTCTATGCCTTCCAAAGTATGTACAACTCTGTTTTCTGTTATAGGATTATCTAATGCCAGATAACGCTGAGCATAGGGATAAAAATCTCCTCTCTGGAATGTTGTCCTTTTTACCAGAAACTCAACAACAAATGATGTCTTGGGCAAAGAATATACTACTCCATAATCATTTGCTTTTATCGCGTTGACTCTAACTGTTTTCTGAGCTAATGCACAGGAAGATATTACAAGCAACAGGGGAAGAATAAAATATTTTGCTCTAATCATTTCTTTATAGTTTTTCAGTTTTTTGTACTCGCGTTTTTAGCAAATATATGTTTTTTTTCTTAAACAGTGAGAAATAAATTAATTAGCCGACTTAAACTGATCAAGAAAACGCAGATCGTTCTCTGAAAACATTCTAAGATCTTTGACCTGATATTTTAGATTGGTAATACGTTCAATACCCATACCCAAAGCATAACCGGAATAGACTTTGCTGTCAATGCTACAATTCTCCAATACATTTGGATCCACCATACCGCATCCGAGTATTTCCACCCATCCAGTATGTTTGCAAAATGGACAGCCTTTACCTCCGCATATATTGCATGAAATATCCATCTCGGCACTTGGCTCTGTGAAAGGGAAGTAAGAAGGTCTCAGGCGAATTTTAGTTTCTTCACCAAACATCTCCTTGGCAAAGAAAAGAAGTGCTTGTTTTAGATCGGCAAAAGAGACATCCTTATCTATATACAATGCTTCAACCTGATGAAAGAAACAATGAGCCCTGTAAGATATAGCCTCGTTTCTGTAAACACGTCCCGGGCAGATTATCCTAATTGGAGGCTCTGTGTTTTCCATTACGCGTGTTTGAACCGACGAAGTATGAGTGCGAAGTACTATCTGAGGATCGTTTTGTATAAAAAAGGTGTCCTGCATATCTCTTGCAGGGTGATCATCAGCGAAATTGAGAGAAGAAAAAACATGCCAATCGTCCTCTACTTCAGGCCCTTCTGATATAGAAAAACCAAGTCTTTTAAATATGTCATTAATCTCCTCTTTTACAATAGATATAGGGTGTCTGGTACCTAATGGGACAGGATAAGCAGTGCGAGTGAGATCAATATCCATAATACCGGAATCTTTATTCTCGAACTGTTCCTTTAATAAATTAATTTTCTCGGAGGTCTTCTGTTTTAATTCATTTATCTTAACTCCAATTTCACGTTTCTGTTCGGAGGGAACGTTTCTGAAATCGTCCATCAGAGAAGGTATTACACCTTTTTTGCTCATAAACTTGATACGTAGTGCTTCCAGCTCTTCCAGATTAGATGCTGTCATTTGTTCTATTTCTGAAAGAAGAGTTTCAATCTTATCTATCATTTGTTATTCTAACTTATAATTAAATACTTGTACAAAATTACTGTTTTTATTGCGATTTCTCCCGATTTTCGGCTTGAAAGATTTAATATGAGAGCCAAAATGAGTTTTTTATCGTACATTTGTTTTAACAATTAGATCAAAATGATAAATAAAGTACAGAAGTTCATACAAAAAGAAAAACTTCTCCCACAAACTGCAAAAATTATTGTAGGACTTAGTGGTGGAATGGATTCTATGGTATTGCTTGACCTTTTGGTACTTTCTGGATATCACTGCATTGCAGCACATTGTAATTTTCATTTGAGAGCTGATGAATCGGATCGTGACGCTGAGTTTGTTCGTAAGTGGTGCAAAAGTACAGATGTTCCATTCACAAGTATCGACTTTGATACATCAGAGTATGCTGAAGACAGAAAAATATCTATAGAGATGGCTGCCCGTGAATTGCGTTATGAATGGTTTGAAGCCCTACGAAAACAATATGAGGCTGATGCAATTGCTGTTGCACATCATAAGGATGATTCTGTGGAGACTGTTCTCTTGAACCTGATTAGAGGAACAGGAATTAAAGGCCTGACAGGCATATCACCTAAAAATGGACATATTGTAAGACCGTTACTTTGTGTGTCTCGGTCTGATATTGAAGATTATATAACTGAACGTGAAATTCCTTATGTAACTGACAGTACAAATGATCAGGATATATATTTACGTAATTATATTAGAATCAATATAATTCCAAGACTGCAAGCTGTCAACCCGTCAGTGAAGGAGTCGATCTTACGTACATCTCTCAATGTATCTGAAGCTGAAAAAGTATATTCAGAATCAATTAGACGATCAATTGAAATATTATTCAGAGATAACAAAATAAATATAGCACAGCTGAAGGAAACAGCATCACCTCAATCAGTACTGTTTGAACTTCTCTCACCATTGGGCTTTAGTGTTTCTACTATTGAAGATGTTTTTCAAAGTATGGATTCAACTCCTGGAAAAGTATTTTATTCAGAAAATTACAGATTGATAAAAGATCGATTATATTTCATTCTTGAGAATAATAAAAATGAGTCTGATTCGAAAGATTACTATTTAATAGAAAACAATACTGATGAAATAATAATCCCTGTGAACCTTATATTCAGTAAAGAAAGCAGTCCGGTTAAAATCAATAAGAACAAGCGTTTTCTGTATGCTGATGCAGATAAGCTAAAGTTCCCCTTAATACTGCGTAAATGGCAAGCGGGTGACTGGTTTATTCCTTTCGGCATGAACGGACGCAAGAAATTAAGTGATTACTTTACAGACCAAAAATACAGCCTTAAAGATAAACAGGAAGTATGGCTACTTCTATCAGAAGATGATCTTGTATGGATTGTAGGAGAACGATCTGATGAAAGATTCAAAATTACAGATGAAAGCAAAAACATTTTCATTATTGAATATGTTAATAAATAAAGTTAATTAGTGCAACGTTTTTCTAATTATTACATCTAACTAATAAGAACACTATTATAGACAAATACAGACCATAAAAAAAAACCAATATATATATGAAAAATAGTACAATTAAAGACATTTTGATGCTGGGTGCTCTTGCAGGGGTTGCTTATTATGTAAGCCGTTTTTATCGTCAGAAAAAACAAAAAGACAGAGAGGTACGTGAGACTCTTCATTTCCAGCTGTTCTGACAACCATCTACAATCGATAATAATTAAATCGGCTATTTATATAATGGCAGTAATTTTTGTACCTTTGCAAGATTCTTATTACAAAAATTATAAAGTAAAGATTCTGATTATCTAAAAATCAGCAAAACAGTATGCTTACACTTAAAGTAATTAACGAAAGTCCTGAGGAGGTTATAAACCGGTTATCGAAAAAAAACTTCGATGCCAGTGATATTGTAAATCAGATAATTGAGCTGGACGCTGTTCGGAGAAACAGTCAAACTTCACTTGATGGAGTTTTGTCAGAAATTAACTCTATCTCCAAATCTATAGGAGCTCTTTTAAAAGAAGGTAAAAAAGAGGATGCTTCAGCTGCCAGAGAGAAAGTTAGCGCGCTTAAAGAGTCCGCTAAAGAACTTGAGGTTATGCTAAAGAGTTCTCAGGAAAAAATAGAGGAATTACTTGTTACTATACCAAATCTTCCCCATGAATCTGTTCCTGAGGGGAAAGGTGCTGAAGACAATCTGATTGAACGTACAGGTGGTGTAATGCCTTCTATCCCTGATGATGCTTTACCACATTGGGATCTTGCTAAAAAATATGACCTCATAGATTTTGAACTCGGTGTAAAGATTACCGGTGCCGGTTTTCCGGTTTATAAAGGAAAAGGAGCACGATTGCAAAGGGCCCTGATTAATTTTTTTCTTGATAATGCACGTGATGCCGGATATTTGGAGGTTCAGCCTCCTTACGTTGTGAATAGTGATTCAGGATTTGGAACCGGTCAGCTTCCCGATAAAGAGGGACAAATGTATCATGTTGGAGTTGATGACTTCTATCTGATTCCTACAGCTGAAGTGCCGGTAACCAATATTTACAGGGATGTGATACTAGATGATAAGGAATTACCTGTTAAAAACACTGCATACTCAGCATGTTTTAGAAGAGAGGCCGGTTCTTATGGAAAAGATGTACGTGGATTAAACAGACTACACCAGTTTGACAAGGTGGAGATTGTTTGTATTGACAAACCTGAAAATTCTTATAAGAGACTTGATGAAATGGTTTCTTACGTGCAGACACTGGTAGAAAAACTCGAACTTCCCTGGCGTATTATTCGTTTATGCGGGGGTGATATAAGTTTTACATCAGCTTTGACATTCGACTTTGAAGTGTATTCTGCTGCTCAGGAGCGATGGTTGGAAGTGAGTTCTGTTTCCAACTTTGAAAGTTATCAGGCAAATCGTCTAAAATGCCGCTATCGTGATGAGAACCGTAAAACTCAACTTTGCCATACTTTAAATGGCAGTGCACTGGCACTTCCTCGTATTATGGCAGCTTTACTTGAAAATAATCAAACATCAGAAGGCATCAGGATTCCTGAAGCATTGGTTCCCTATTGCGGATTTGAGGTTATCAACTAAAGAAGGTTGCTTGTGGTATGAAATATTCCTCTAGCTCTTCAGCATTTTGAGAAGCTGGAAAATAGCAGTATTTGCTGTTCTCTCGATATTTTCTCTGCGACTCCTGCCAACATTATATTCACGTGCTACAATCTCACTATTGTGTAATGTTGCAATCCAGACCGTTCCGACTGGTTGATTTTTTGTTCCGCCATCAGGTCCCATAATTCCTGAAACAGCAATACTACAGTCAGTATGAAACTTATTGGCAACTTTGAGAGCCATCTGTTCTACAACTTCCCGGCTCACAACTCCATTAGATTCAATTGTCTTTTTATCAACCTCTAGAAGTTCTTCTTTAATAAGACTGTCATATGAAATAATGCTGCCCTGGTAATAATCAGATGATCCGGGAATAACCGTAATTTTATGTGAAATGAATCCACCGGTACAACTCTCTGCTGTAGAAATAGTAAGATTTTTTTTACGAAGTTTGTCTCCAAGAATTTCTTCAGGCATTTTTTCACCTTTTGATACGAAATTTGGACCAAGCAGCTTTTTTAATTTTAATGCCTGTTGCTTTATTTCAGGTTTACGCTCTTCGCCCCAAACGGATAATCTTAGTCTGATATATCCAAGTGATGGCAGATAGGCGAGAGAAAAACCTTTTGGAAGCTGCAACTCGAATTCCGCAAGCTGAGTTGCTAAAGCAGATTCAGTAATATCATTTACTATGAATGAGCGACTAAGATAATCAGTTGCCTTAAATTTTTCCTGAAGTCGTGGAATTATCTCCTCTTGCATTGCGTTTTTCATCTCAAAAGGTACACCAGGCATTGACACCAAGACTTTCTCATCCTTTTCAAACCAAAGTATTGGTGCAGTACCAAGTTTATTCTGGATAACAGTACAATTAACAGGAACGTATGCCTGTTTTCTGGAAAGTTGATTCAATGGAAGATTCCTCCTGATAAAAATAGACTCAATATTTTGAAGTACTTCATCATTCATTTCCAAAGCAGTGTGAAAGTATTGACAAAGTGTGTGTTTGGTTATGTCATCATTCGTTGGTCCGACACCGCCCGTAAGTAGTAATATTTCAGCTCTTTCAAAAGCAATGTCAATTGCTCTTATTATGTCGTCAGACTGATCACCAATGGAAGAAATGGCTTCAATGTCGAAACCATATTGAGTCAACTCACGTGCCATCCATGCAGCGTTAGTGTCTACAATCTGTCCAATAAGTATCTCATCACCAATGGTTATAATTTCAACCTTCATATGAATTTATTTATCATAATGAATACAAATAAAGCTATTAACTTTCAGAAAAAGAAAAAAGGAGTCTGTTTATTTTTTTTATCTAACAGATTGTTATATCTTTGCCATCCGAAAATTGCCAATAATATAAACAGAAGGTAAAAATGAAAAAAGAGATTCATCCCGATAATTATCGTCCGGTAGTTTTTAAAGATATGTCGAACGAAGAGATTTTTATTTCACGATCTACAGTTAATGCAAAAGAAACTATTGAGGTAGACGGTGTTACATATCCATTAGTGAAGCTTGAAATTACAAGTGCTTCTCATCCATTCTACACAGGAAAACAAAAACTGGTGGATACAGCCGGACGTGTTGATAAGTTCATGAGTCGTTACGGAAATCGTAACAAGAAAAAATAAAAACCGGGAACAGGTATTTAATTTATAGCGGCGGCCTTTATAGGCTGTCGCTATTTGTTTTATGCAATTATGTATGATTTTAAAGCAAATTTGTCTATTTTTGTCACGCAAAATGGTTTGCCATTAATAATTTCATGGAAAAGACAATGTATAAAGGTTAATACATTTGCGCAATGAAGAAAATAGATTACACAATAATACTTTTAATTATCCTGTTTTTTAGCATTAAGACAAATGCTCAGGTGATGCTCCATGACAGCACAAAAGTGAGTCTTCTGACTGCTTCTCCTTGGAATGGTGCTGTTTATGCACTTTTTGGCCATACCGCAATTCATGTACAGGATGATTCTACAGGGGTTGATGCTGTTTTTAATTATGGCTATTTTGACCCTTCTCAACCTCATTTCGTATATAATTTCATAAGAGGAAAGACTGATTATATTTTGGGAGTAAACACATTCGATGATTTTATATCTGAATATTCATACAAGGGCCAACAGGTGACAGAACAGACTCTAAATCTTTCCAAAACAGAGAAGCAGCAGCTCTACGAAGCTTTATATATTAACGCTTTACCAGAAAACAGAGGATACAGGTATAATTATTTTTATGATAATTGTGCAACCCGGCCAAGGGATATGATAGAAAAATACACAATATCAACTATCCATTATCCCGAGACTGCGATGAAACAATCTTACCGTGACCTGGTAAATGAATGCGTTAAAGATTACCCCTGGGTTGAATTTGGTATTGATCTTATGTTAGGCAGTGAAGCCGACCGGATCATTGATGCAAGGGAGAAAATGTTTATACCTTCTTACTTAATGGATTCTTTCGAAGGTGCAGTTTTTCAGACTAATGACTCTCTGAAAAGTAATCTGGTGAGCAACTCTAATATTATTTTAGAACTAAACAGAGAAAGAAATAATCCGGGAAGCAGGACTTTCCTCACTCCTGTTGCTGTTTCAATATTATTGATAATAATCACAATTTTCGTGTGTCTAATTCAGGCATTTAAATTAAACAAGACCAGAATACCATTAATATTTGACACTGTAATTTTTGGTCTTGCTGGTCTTGCTGGTACTGTTATATTTGTGCTGATGTATTTTTCTGAACATCCTGCAACTAATCCAAATTGGAATTTTGCATGGATTAATATTTTCGCACTTATTGCAGCAATTTTATTTTGGGTAAAACCGGCAAAGAACATCGTTTATTTCTATCATTTCATTAACTTTGTAGTCCTGACTCTTTTTCTTTTATCCTGGTGGTTCTTACCACAAAATCTGCCTATCGCGACAATATTCTTTTCACTGTCTCTATGGGGAAGATCCGGTACTAATTTATTGATGTTGAGAAAAAAGAGACTTGTAAACAGACGCTTAACTTCAAGCAGATACATGAAGGCGGGTTGGGGACAGTAAATAATCTAAGATAAGGACTAATTTTTAAATGTTTAGAATAATAACTTCAATTGTCGCTTTTATATCTATTACAGCGATATTTGCACAAAACCCTTCTGGTGAGGTACCTAAGTTAGTAGTTGGTATAACTATTGATCAACTTAGAGGTGATTATCTTGAGATGTTCAAACACACTTTTGGTAACAAAGGGTTCAATAGACTACTCAACAATGGTCTTGTATACAAAAACGTGAATTACGACTTTCCCAACCTTGATAAAGCGTCAACAATTACATCAATTTTCACCGGAGCAAACCCTTCATATCACGGAATTACAGCAGAAAACAAATATTTACTGAATAATAATATTGAGATATCATCTTTTCACGATGATAACTATCTTGGCAATTTTACTACCGAGAAATTATCTCCACTGCCAATTAAGGTCTCAACAATTGCAGATGAACTTAAAATTGCTTCCGGGGGGCAATCTGATATTTTTGCTTTTGCCCCGGACGCATCTCAGGCTTTGGCATCAGGGGGACATGCCGCAAGTGGTGCATACTGGATAGAAAATGAAGATGCAAAGTGGGCAACAACAACATTCTATAAAATAAGACAACCCGTAGTTGATCAGTTTAACCGCAGTCAACAAACTTTGACTTATACCATAAACAGCATTTCATGGAAACCTGCAATGCCAATTGAAAATTATAATGCTTTCCCGTATACTAAAAACAGATACAATTTTCAGCATTTTTTTGGCAACAACATAAAGGATAATGTAATAAAATTTAAAGAATCGCCATATGTAAATAAAGAGGTTAACGATATGGCAATAAGGGTTTTGGAATCAAACTCACTGGGATCCAGATTGAACCCTGATTACCTGGCTGTTACTTTTTATGCAGGAAATTTTTCCGGGGCTCTTGATAAAAACTATTCTATTGAAATACAGGACACATACTATAGACTTGATCATGAAATTGCCAGGCTCTTGGATAAAATAGATGAGTTAGTTGGATTAAATAATACACTTATATTTGTTGTTTCAACAGGCTATTTTAACGATCAGGAAATTATCCCCGAGGGTATGGTTACCTCAGGTGGAACCTTTTATCCCGACAGGAGACAGGCATTGTTGAACATGTACCTGATGGCTCTTTACGGCAGAGAGCAATGGATAAAAAAATATTATAATAAACAGTTGTTTTTTGACAGAAAACTTATAGAAGATAAGAAAATCGACCTGATTGAATTTCAACAAAAAGCAGCAGAATTCCTGGTTCAATCTGCAGGCATTCAGGATGTAATGACTTCTTATCAAATGTTGCATGGTGCTTATAACGAAACTGTTCAATATTACAGAAATGGTTATTATAAGGGTATATCAGGTGATCTGTTTTTAGAACTGCAACCAGGTTGGCAGGTAGTCGAACAGGGAGCTGTTGATCATGAAAGAGTGAGGAATAATGCAGTTACTGCCCCTGTTATATTTTTTGGAAAAGACATCAAGCCTCAGAAAATCAATCGTACTATTGAAGTCACTGAAATCGCTCCAAGTGTTTCGTACAGGTTACGAATACGTGCACCAAACGCAGCTTTAGGTGATATTCTGGAAGAGCTTTTTTAAGGTTATTATTATAGCCTATAGGTAATTAAAAATAAAAAATCAATATACTAATATGGGATTTAACAAAATAATATCAAAAATATTTGGTAATAAAGCACAGCGTGACTTGAACGAAATCAATCCTGCTGTGAAAAGGATAAAAGAGGTATACCCCGAGATTGAGAAATTGTCAAATAATGAACTTAGGAATAGAACAAAAGATCTGGAAAAGCAAATCAGGGATTTTGTTTCCGATGAGAAGTCTCAGATAGAACAACTTAAAGCCGGTTTAGAGGAAATTGAACTAAGTGAACGTGAAACTATCTGGAATCAAATTGATAAACTTGAGAAAGATATAACTGATAAGTATGGAAAAATACTGGATGAAATACTTCCTGTGGCTTTTTCTATAATGAAAGATACTGCAAGGAGGTTAGATCGGAAGAGCACACGTC
>JAQVXD010000101.1 GCA_028709385.1 Fermentimonas sp. | reverse complement strand
TCACTGGATCCTGCATTAGCATTTACCAATATTGTCAATGGCATAATTCTGGATGAACGTGACGGTCAGATTTATAGTACTGTTAGAATAGGAGATCAGATATGGATGGCAGAGAATCTAAGGTATTATCCGGGTTTTCCTGATGAAGATAATTTAAACTTACCAACCGAAGGCTCAACTACAGAACCGCGATATTATGTTTATGGTTATGATGGTACTCCTGAATCTATTCCTAACGCGTTAGCAAATTTCGTTAACTACGGAGTACTTTATAACTGGCCTGCAGCAATGGCCGGTGCTACAAGCAGTAGTTCAAACCCCAGTGGCGTTAAGGGCGTCTGTCCGGATGGTTGGCATTTGCCAAGTGAGGCTGAATGGATGCAGCTAACTGATTATGTTAGAACCCCTGATAGAGCTGATGCTGCTAATAAACTGAAAGAAACAGGAGATACTTATTGGATCAACCCAAGTTTAGGTGTGACTAATGAGTTTGGATTTTCAGCACGCGGTGGTGGTAGCCGTCAGTCAATCGTACCCTATTATTTTAATTTAAGAACACTTGGACATTGGCTGACTACTACAGAAGCTGAAGGGGGTATTCAAGTAAGAGCTGCATGGATGCAAGACAATTCATCAGCCGGTGGATATAATCAAGGGGATAAAGATGGTGGAGCCTCTATCCGCTGTGTAAAAGACTAACTAATTATCTATAAATAGAAAAAGATCCCGCAACAACGGGATCTTTTTTGTCTTGTAGCGAGACCGGGGCATGATCCCGGGACCTCATGATTATGAATCATGCGCTCTAACCAACTGAGCTATCTCGCCAAATTTGAAGTGCAAAAGTAGTACAACTTTTTAATTTTGCCAAATCAAAATGCAACTTAGTTTAGTCGTTTTTTAGAAACTCTGTGTTTTTGTAGTGAACTGTACATATATTCGTACAGAAATTGTTAATTGATAAACCGAACTTCAGTCTTGCTGGCTTTATCTTTTGTTTATATTTAGTTTATTATCGGTATATAATTATACATAGTTAATATAAGCCGGTAATAAGCGGATAATATACGGATAATAAGCGGGAAGCGAGTGATTCCCTTCCAAAGTATTCATAAAATAGGTTCTGGATTAATTTTCACATACTGTAAATGTAATTCCGGACAAGTCAGACTAAATCGAATCTTTGTTTTTCATTTTTATATTGTAATTTTGCACATTAAGAAAAGCTTGAAACTGTATTAGTTATTATTACTGTGATATATCCTGATAATTTTGAACAAAAAATAGACTTTCAGAAAGTTCGTCAACTTATTACTGATCGTTGTTTTAGTCCGCTTGGCAAAGAGAAAGTAGAAGAAATGCGATTCTCATCAGATTTTGATGAGATATTGGAAAAGCTGTTGCAGACTGAGGAGTTTGTGAAAATTAAAGAGGAAGAAGACAACTTTCCTGTAGACAGCTTTTTCGATATGCGACCTGTTTTACGAAGAATCCGGGTTGAAGGTTCATGGGTTGACCAAAGCGCTCTGTTCGAACTGCGTCGTTCGTTGCATACAATCAACGGTATAGTCTCTTTTTTGCATCGCGATGAGGATAAGGAGCCTAAGTATCCTCACTTGCTGGCATTGACCGAGGGGGTAGTTACTTATCCCGATATTACCAAAAGGATAGATCAGATTCTGGATGGATTTGGACAAGTAAAAGATCATGCTTCGTCACGGTTGTCAGAAATCAGGCGTGAGCTTACCAATACCATGAATGGAATATCCAAAAGTCTGAATTCTATAATGCGGAAAGCTCAGGCAGAAGGATATGTTGATAAAGATGTGTCGCCAAGTATGCGAGACGGGCGGCTGGTTATCCCTGTAAACCCTTCTCATAAAAGAAAGATAAAAGGTATTGTTCATGACGAATCGGCATCAGGAAAAACGGTCTTTATTGAGCCGTCGGAGGTTGTTGAGGCAAATAATCGTATTAGGGAGCTTGAAAGTGAGGAAAGAAGGGAAATAATTAAAATACTTACTGAATTTACTAATTACCTAAGGCCATATCTTCCTGATCTGTTGGAGTCGTACGAGTTTCTGGCTAAGATAGATTTTATTCAGGCAAAAGCATCTTTTTCACTTTACATTGGTGGGATTATGCCATCAATTGAGAATATTCAGAAAATCGATTGGGTACAGGCTGTTCACCCACTGCTTGATCTGGCTCTGAAAAAGCAAAACAGGAAGATTGTACCACTGGATATCACTCTCGAAGGAGAAAACAGGATACTGGTTATTTCGGGTCCTAATGCGGGTGGTAAGTCGGTATGTCTTAAGACAGTAGGTATGCTGCAGTATATGGTGCAGTGCGGACTTTTGATACCTCTCAGAGAGAACTCAAGGGTAGGGGTTTTCGAGGATATTTTTATTGATATAGGTGATGAGCAGTCTATCGAAAATGATCTGTCTACATATAGCTCGCACCTGATGAATATGAAATTCTTTGAAAAACGGTGCAATGAAAAATCGCTATTGCTGATTGATGAATTTGGCAGTGGCACGGAGCCTCAAATTGGTGCAGCTATTGCTGAAGCACTTCTTGACAGGTTTAACCGTAATAAATCTTTTGGCGTAATCACTACCCACTACCAGAATCTTAAACATTTTGCCAATGAACATGCTGGGGTTGTAAATGGTGCCATGCTGTATGACCGTCATGAAATGAAACCTCTGTTCCGCTTGTCAATTGGCAACCCGGGAAGTTCATTTGCCGTGGAAATTGCACGCAATATCGGACTGCCTGAAGATGTAATAGCAGAGGCATCTGAGATTGTAGGCAGTGATTATATCAATATGGATAAATACCTTCAGGATATCTCAAGAGACAAAAGATACTGGGAACGCAAGCGTGATGAGATACGCCGTGAGAATAAACGACTTGAAGAGCTGTCTTCTAAGTATGAAATCAGTCTGGAGGAGATAAACAAACAGAAGAAAGAGATTCTTGCCCAAGCAAAACAGCAGGCTGAAAAGTTGCTTGCTGAAAGTAATGCACGTATTGAAAATACCATTCGCGAAATAAAGGAGGCTGAGGCTGATAAAGAGAAAACCCGACAGATTCGTAAGGAGTTGAGCAGTTTTAAAGAAAAAATTGGATCTACAGGAATTCTAGACGAAAATGATCTGAAGATTACAGGTGTTAAATCAGCATTTGATGCCGGTGGATCAGAAAAAAGAATTAAAGATCTCAATAAAAGGAAGAAGCGCAAAACAGAAAAACAATCTGCAACTGAATTGAAAAAGCCTGACAAATTGATGCCAAGAGATAATGTACGACTAAAAGGACAGACATCCACAGGTGAAATAATGGATATTTCAGGCAAAAAAGCTACAGTCGCGTTCGGAATGATAAAATCTACTGTTGACCTAGATAAGCTTGAGAAAGTTAGTAAAAATCAGGTGAAAAAAGAGATTAAAGCTTCAAACACAAGGGATTTAATTCATGAGAGGAGGCTTAACTTCAAGCAGGATATTGATGTAAGAGGTCTTAGAGGTGATGAAGCATTACAGGCAGTAATATATTTTATTGATGACGCATTACAGTTGGGAATTTCACGTGTGCGTATACTTCACG
>JAQVXD010000100.1 GCA_028709385.1 Fermentimonas sp. | reverse complement strand
AAAAATGAAGTGTACGGCACAGCTGCTTTTGCTTTAGCCGGGCTTGAGGTTGCCAGATATGCATCTAAATAATTTCAACACTTATAGGTGTTAATAATATAACACTTTATTCTTATCGATTTACATTTAATAAATATATAATTATGCGACGAGTAGCTTTCAAAATGTTTTTAAAACCTGGCTTTGAAGAGGAATATGAGAAAAGACATAAAGAAATATGGCCGGAATTGAGGAGACTATTATACGATAATGGTATTCGTGATTATACGATATACTGGGATAAAGAAACAAACTATTTATTTGCCGTTCAAAAAATTGAAGGTGAAAAATCTTCTCAAGAAATGGGTACAGATCCAATTGTTCAAAAATGGTGGGATTACATGGCAGATATAATGGAAGTTAATGAGGATAATTCCCCAATAACAATCCCCTTGATGGAGTTATTTTATATGAAATAAATTCGTAAAAGAACAACTATAATCGTATAAAGTCTTACTGTGATAATTTATGGGAACTCCTGATAGCGCTATTTTCGGGTTATGTATTTAGTAAACGAACAGTTTTTTTATGGGTCAAACTCTGGAATTTATACAAAAAATCAAAGTGAAAATACAATTACAGAAGAGTAAATTAAAAGATCGTAAAGATAAAGTAATTTTTAAGTAAAATAAATTACAGGCTTGGTGAATACAAAAAGACTGCCACTATTTTATTATCAACACTATATAACAACATCAATGCTGTATAACGTTTTAAGATAATTAATATTTAACAACATTTTTGCACAATGAAAATCATTCATTACTTAACTGCAATAATCCTGATTAGTTTGCTTTCGTGTTTGCAAAAAAATGATATAAGAACAATGCAATTATCTGATGCATTAGCGAACGGATTCATTTCTCCTCCTGACACTATTCAAACAAGTGTTTATTGGTACTGGATTTCAGATAATATATCAAAAGAAGGTGTTGTGAAAGATTTGCAGGCAATGAAGGAAGCAGGAATTAACCGTGCATTCATTGGTAATATTGGTCTGGATAATCTGCCCTACGGAGACATTAAAATTCTAAGCGATGAGTGGTGGGAAATTTTGCATCTTGCTTTAAAAACTGCTGCAGAGCTGGATATTGAGATTGGTATTTTCAATTCACCCGGATGGAGCCAATCAGGTGGTCCATGGATAAAGCCGGAGGAGTCTATGAGATATCTTGTCTCCTCCAAGACTTTGGTCAAAGGACCGCAGAAAGTTGAACAATATTTAGATCAGCCTGCAAAACAGTTCCAGGATGTTAAGGTTATTGCTTTTCCCTCTGTTACAAATGAGAACTCTGCTTTAACAAATCATAATGCTGTAATAAGTTCTGTCCCTTATGTATCTAACCTTTCTAATATAACTGACGGAGACAACTCAACAGTTCTATTTTTTCCGAATGATGGTGAATTTATTATTACATTTGAAACAGAAGAGCCTTTTACAGCTAGAAGTCTTACCGTTCAGATTGCTGAAACTCCCTTAATGTCAAATGCATTGTTAAAGGCAAAACAGGAAAATGGTGACTTTATAACTGTTTCTGAATTCACTATTAACAGATCTAACATTTCATTAAACGTTGGTTTTGATCCCTTTGCTCCTATTGTTATATCTTTACCTGAAATAAGCTCAAGTGAGTTTAGGTTAATTCTTAATAATGTATCACCTAAAAGCGGTCTGGCAGAAATTGCTTTAAGTTCAGTTCCCCGTGTTGAAAGATATGCCGAAAAAACATTAGCTAAAATGCATCCAACTCCTCTACCCTACTGGGATGCATATATGTGGCCTGAGCTGCCTGAGTCTGCAGAAAAAAGCTTAACAATAAATGATAATGAAATATTGGATATTACTCAATATATGTCAGATGAGGGAATACTCAGATGGGATGTACCGGATGGAGAATGGATAATTATGCGTATGGGAATGACTCCTACGGGAGTGACAAACAGCCCTGCTTCTCCCGAAGCAACCGGTCTTGAAGTAGATAAGATGAGTAAAAAGTGGGTAGCTGAACAATTCGACCGCTTTATTGGGGAAATATTAAGAAGAATTCCTGAGACTGACAGAAAAACATTTAAAGTTGTGGTGCAAGACAGCTATGAAACAGGCGGACAAAACTTTACCGATGGATTCCTGGCTGAATTCAAAGAGCGATACGGATATGACCCACTACCATATCTACCTGTTTATGAAGGATTCATAGTAAACAGCCAGTTAAATTCAGATCGCTTTCTGTGGGATATGCGAAGAATGGTTGCTGATAAGGTTGCTTATGACTATGTGGGCGGATTAAGAGAAGTAAGCCACCAACATGGACTAACCACATGGCTGGAAAATTACGGACACTGGGGCTTTCCCGGTGAGTTCCTGATGTATGGTGGTCAGTCAGATGAAATTGGAGGTGAGTTCTGGAGTGAAGGAGAGTTGGGTGATATTGAAAATCGCGCTGCAACTTCTGCCGGACATATTTACGGTAAGACCAAAATATCAGCAGAATCAAATACATCAGGAGGACCGGCATATTCACGTAATCCCGCGATGATGAAACAACGCACGGACAGATTTTTTGCTGAAGGAATCAACAATACCTTACTACATGTATATATTATGCAACCTTACGAGGATAAAAATCCCGGTGTAAATGCATGGTTTGGGAACGAATTTGATCGTAAAAACACATGGTTTTCTCAATTAGATCTTTTCACTAAGTATCTCAAAAGATCCAACTTCATGCTCCAGCAAGGATTAAATGTGGCTGATGCAGCATATTTTATAGGTGAAGATGCTCCAAAAATGACAGGAATTACCGATCCTCCTCTGCCCGTTGGATATCAATTTGATTATATCAATGCTGAGGTAATAGTAAGGGACATGGCCGTCGTGGATGGCCTGCTAACATTGCCTCACGGAACACAATACAGGGTTTTAGTGCTTCCAAAGCAAGAGACGATGCGGCCGGAAGTATTATCGAAAATTAAAGAGTTAATTTATGATGGAGCCGTAGTGGTTGGACAGCCACCAATGCGTTCGCCAAGCCTTCAGAATCAACCCCAAGCTGACGTTCAGATTAAACAAATGGCTGAGGAAATATGGGGTGAAGTTAATGGTGTGAATGTAAAACATGGAGAATATGGTAATGGGCTTATAATGAACGGAGTTACAATGGGAGAGATGTTTGAACTTATAAATTGTTTACCTGATTGCAGGCTCCCTGAGGATAACTCAATCCATTACGGCCACAGAACTATTGATGGTAAAATTGATATCTATTTCATAACTAATCAGACAAACGAAGAGAAAATAATTTATCCTGAATTTAGAGTAACAGGTATGCAACCCGAATTATGGAATGCAATAAACGGGACTGTAAGAAATCTGCCTGCATATGTGCAGAAGAAAGAATATACGGTAGTTCCAGTAGAACTGGCCCCTTATGAAAGTGCTTTTATAGTTTTCAGGGAAGTGGCTCCCCCCTCTTTGTTAACAACTGTTTCAGATAATTACCCGGTGCCGGAGATTGCAGTAGAGTTACAAGGGCCATGGAAAGTACAGTTCGATACCATAAGAAGGGGACCTGTGGAACCGGTAACTTTTGAAATTTTACAAGATTGGACAACCTCTGCTG
>JAQVXD010000099.1 GCA_028709385.1 Fermentimonas sp. | reverse complement strand
GTACATCTACAGCTTTTTTCAGCAGTTCCGCTTTCTCCTCATTTGTTAGTATAGGGTTTTTAAAGAAGCTACCCGCGTTAGGCAACTTTTCTGTATCCGGCAGTTTTCTTTTGCGTATGCTTACAACAGCGTTTCGAACCTGTGATATAGTAGGGGTAGATATATCTTTAAGCTCGCGACTGACATCTATATATTTTTCCTTATAACTGAAAGACCTGCTCAATCTGAAAACCACAGATGTGATTATATAACGGCAAGTGCGTTTAAATATACTGTCTCGATAACCAAATTCGCACTCTGCATTTGAGAATTCCCTGATTTCGCCAGTCTGTTTGTCAACTGTTTTTACCCGGACTATTGTATCCCTTACCTCTGAACCGTATGCACCGATATTTTGTATAGGGCTCGCTCCTACGGAACTGGGTATAAGCGATAAATTTTCTAAACCGGACAAGCCTTTGGAGACACTGTCCTCAACAAGTTTGTCCCATTCAACAGCAGCTCCTGCCTCAACCTCTACATAATTGTTGTTCTCATAAACAAGATTGATTTCCTTCATACCCGGCTTTATAACCAGACCGTTAAAATCCTCAGTAAAGAACAGATTATATCCCCCTCCAAGAATCAATTTTCTCTCATCCGGAAAGGATCTGATCACTTCAGAGAGCTCATCCACCGTGCTAGGTTCACAGAACAGTTTTGCAAGAGCTTTTGTCCTGAATGAGTTGTAATTCTGTAGTTGTATGTCGCGCTGTATGTTCAATGTCTTTGTATGTTCTATTTATGTTCCCTCAGTTCTATCAGCTTTTATATAAAAGGAATACAGTTGGTTTTTTATTCATGTCAGGCAAATTTCCTCTCCACTCTTTCACCCTTTTTGTCACTATAAACTCGTCATCACAGGTAATATTCATTGCGATACAGAGTTGTGTATGCGACTTACAATGCAACAAAATATCTTCAGCCATTTTTTGATTGCGATAGGGAGTTTCGATAAAAAGCTGCGTCTGATTTTCACTGTAAGCACGTGCTTCCAATTGTTTCAGCCTTTTCACCCTTTCATTTGAATCAATAGGGAGGTAGCCGTTAAACGCAAAGCTCTGTCCGTTAAATCCGGATGCCATAGTAGCCAATAGCAAGGATGAGGGACCGGACATCGGAACCACCCTGTATCCATTCTTTTGGGCAATGGCAACAACATCTGACCCTGGGTCGGCAACACCCGGAGATCCTGCATCGGACATAACTCCCATATTTTCACCTTTTTTTAACGGAGCAAGAAAGCTTGCTATCTCTTTTTTGTCAGTATGTTTATTCAGTTCGTAAAATGTAAGCGAATCAATATCTATTTCCGGGTTGCATTTTTTTAAAAAACGGCGGGCAGAACGAACATTCTCTACAATAAAGAATTTCAATTTGGATACAATTGCTGTGTTGAAAGGTGGGATAACCCTCTCAACCGACGTATCGCCCAACAATACAGGAATCAGATAAAGTGTAGATTTCTCCATATATGTACCAAAAGGCAGCAGAAGCAATTAAATAAATTCTCCCTTTATGAAAAATATATCGAATGAGATAATAGAAGAATAGTATCTCTGACTATTTTTCGCTTGTTGTAGCAATTACCCCTCTAAAATATCCTATGGATTCTGCTATACCTTGTAACGGATCCTTCATGTTGCGTTCATGTTCAAGGCTACACATGCCGGAATAACCCACTTTGCG
Source organism: Fermentimonas sp. (assembly GCA_028709385.1). Classification (GTDB taxonomy): domain Bacteria; phylum Bacteroidota; class Bacteroidia; order Bacteroidales; family Dysgonomonadaceae; genus Proteiniphilum. The sequence goes on along the minus strand of JAQVXD010000099.1, from coordinate 1,964 downwards.
AAGCATGTTCACGAAAGCCGGGAAATCTATTATGCCACGGCCAATCTCCACTGAATACCCTGCCTTTGATGCTCCGGTCACATCCTTAATATGAATATCGAAGACACGGCTGTGATATTTTTTAAGATCTTTCACAGGATTCTTGCCGTTACGGGTATCATGCCCCACATCGAGGCACATTCCTATACGAGGATCCAGATCCTTCACATTTTCCCAAACATCATCCGCATCCGGATATAGAGGCATGTCAGGTCCGTGCAGGTGAATTGCGTAATGCATGTCATACTCCTTAACTTTTTTTTCTACATAAGGCAATAACTCGTAGTTGGGTACTCCTACAATCAGTTTAACGCCAACTCGTCTTGCATATTCAAAAGCATTATCAATCTCTTTCTCAGATTTCATGTATATTGGCCCTACAGCATAACCGGTGACTCCTTTAGCTTTAAGTTTGTTATGGAAATCAGCTATCTCTGCATCGCTGCTGTCCAAAGGAAGGTGAAAATCTTTAATACAAAGATATTTCACATCGCATCTTTGTATCATATCCAAAGTTTGTTCAAGATCAAAGTTTAAGAACGAATACCCTGCCATTCCTACATTGAATTTTTCTGCAGTTTCCGGTGCAGGTTGAGGATCAGGCCTGTTCTGAGCCGATAGTGTAAGGGAAAATAACAGTCCTGTAATAATCAGAATTTTTTTCATGATTGATAATTTTATTATTGTGCATGTGCACAAAGGTAATATTTTTTTTTAAACGATAAATTACAGGATCGCCAATTAATTAGTGAATAATGACTTAAATGTAAGTTAAATTCAAATAACAGATCTTATCTTTGTAGTTTGAACTAATTAATATGAATTTGCCTTCTGATTTCATCAGCTCGCTCAGGCCTATACTTGGAGAATATATAGAACTGTTTTTGTCAGCTTTGAATGAAGATTCGCACGTAAGTATACGTGTCAATCCATTTAAGAGACACAGAAATCCAATGAAGTTTTCGTCCACTGCAGAACCTGTGCCATGGTCGGAGTGTGGATATTTTTTAAAAGAGCGCCCCGCTTTCACCTTCGATCCCATGCTTCACAGCGGTTATTACTATGTTCAGGAAGCCTCTTCTATGTTTATCGGACATGTGGTAAAGCAATTGTATGAGCATCCCGTTACCTGCCTCGATCTTTGTGCTGCTCCCGGTGGAAAATCACTTGCCCTGCTTTCTGCATTACATAAGAGAAGCCTGCTTGTAAGTAACGAAACAGTACGACAGAGAGCTAACGTACTTTCGGAGATCTTGACAAAATTTGGCAATCCCGAAGTGGTGATTACAAATAATATACCAAAGGATTTTACTGCTTTTTCTCATTTTTTTGATTTAATCCTGGTGGATGCACCCTGTTCAGGAGAGGGTATGTTCAGAAAGGATGAGATTGCAATTCAAGAGTGGTCGGCTGACAATGTAAAAACGTGCGCCGCACGCCAAAAAAATATTTTAAGTGATATTTGGCCATCTCTCAAAACGGGGGGCATACTCATATACAGCACCTGCACTTACAATACTTCTGAAAACGAAGAAAATGCTCTCTGGGCGGCAAATGAACTCGGCGCAGAATTTATTGAGATAGAGATAGATCCGGCGTGGGGAATCTCTCCATCTGTCACGCAAGGGGTGATAGCATATCGTTTTTTCCCGCATAAGACAAAGGGTGAGGGACTGTTTGTAACTATATTGAGAAAAACCCGGCAAGAAATATCAGAAGCCGGTTTCATCACAAAAAAGAATAATAAGAAATCCTCTGTTTTAATAAAAGATTCCTCTGATTATAGCCGATTGATTAGAAATCCGGATTTGTTCAATTTTATTGAATCCGGTGAACACATCGTGGCGCTGCCAAAGAAAATTTTGGAATAATTGCCTCATTGATGAGTCTTTTGAAGTTCGTTTCCACAGGTATAGAAATTGGGA
>JAQVXD010000098.1 GCA_028709385.1 Fermentimonas sp. | reverse complement strand
CTGTACTGAAAAACTTCCTTGAAACTATTCCTGAAGAGGAAAGGGAAGAAAAATCAGCTCTTGTATCTCGTTATTACCACGATGTAGAAAAAGAGGCTATGCGGCGCAGTATCCTGGATGAGGGTAAGCGTCTTGACGGACGTGCAACTACCGAAATTCGTCCTATCTGGAGTGAGGTGGATTTTATACCCGGTCCTCACGGGTCTGCACTGTTTACACGCGGCGAAACTCAGTCACTTACAACTGTGACTCTGGGTACAAAACTTGATGTTAAAATTGTGGATGATGCTCTGGTACATGATACTGACAGATTCCTGCTGCATTACAACTTCCCTCCTTTTTCTACAGGTGAGGCTCGTCCGCAACGCGGAACAGGGCGTCGTGAAATTGGTCACGGTAACCTTGCCAACAGGGCTCTTAAGAAAATGATTCCTGCTGATAATCCTTATGTTATTCGTGTGGTTTCTGATATTCTCGAGTCTAACGGTTCGTCTTCAATGGCAACTGTTTGTGCAGGTACTCTTGCTCTTATGGATGCGGGTATTAAGATTAAAAAACCTGTGAGCGGTATAGCAATGGGACTGATCTCTGAAAACAGGGGTCAGAAGTATGCTATTCTTTCTGATATTCTTGGTGATGAGGATCATCTGGGTGATATGGACTTCAAGGTTTGCGGTACTCCCGACGGAATTACTGCTACTCAGATGGATATCAAAGTGGATGGATTGTCTTATGAGATACTTGAAGAAGCTCTTGCTCAGGCAAAAGCCGGTCGCGCTCATATCATGGGCAAGATGATGGAGACTATGTCTGAACCTCGTGCTGATATGAAGCCTCACGCTCCGCGTATCGAGGTGATCGAAATTCCTAAGGATTTCATCGGTGCGGTAATCGGACCGAGCGGAAAGATTATCCAGGGTATTCAGGAGGAAACAGGTGCTACCATTACAATCGAAGAGATTAATAATAAGGGTCGTGTGGAAGTATCTGCTACCAACAAGGCTTCTATCGATGCTGCAATGAACAAAATCAAGGGTATCGTTGCTGTTCCTGAAGTTGGTGAGGTTTATAAAGCAACTGTAAGATCAGTGATGCCTTACGGTCTGTTCTGTGAATTCCTTCCGGGTAAAGATGGTTTATTGCATATCTCTGAAGTAGACTGGCAAAGATTTGAGTCTATCGAAGATACAGGCATTAAAGAGGGTGATAAGATTGATGTTAAACTGATTGATATTGACTCCAGATCAGGAAAGTTCAAACTTTCTCGTAAGGTTCTGCTTCCTCGTCCTGCAAGGGATGATAGTGGTCAGGATAACCAGAATCATGACGGTCAGCGTCACGATGGTCCACGCGGCCGTAATCACAGATCTGAAAACTAATTGCAATTAGTTATCTAATTATAACTTTTAAGGCGAATCTCACAAGGGTTCGCTTTTTTTGTGTCTTCTCATTTTATAATGAATATCTGGCAGATCATTAATACATGACTTGTACATCAATTATACATAATCTGTCATCTCCTCATATACTCTTCATATTTTCTTCATATTCACCTCATATTTTAATGAGGAGGAGTAAGCCTATCTTCCTATAATGTCTTACCAATATATTTGTTTTCCTTATCTGTTATATACAAAAACTATATCTTTTTGAGCATTTGTAGCTCAAATACTTTATTTTTAGTAATTTTGTAACCTTAAGCCCTGTTTTACTTATAAAACGAATTATTAACACAGGTTTTATCTATAATAAATGAAACAACTACTACTGGGTGCTGAGGCAATTGCTCAGGCAGCACTTGATGGTGGTATTTCGGGAGTTTATGCTTACCCGGGTACGCCGTCAACGGAAATTACGGAATTTATTCAAAAATCACCCCTAAGAAGGGATAAGTTGGTACGCTCGTCATGGTCGGCCAACGAAAAAACGGCGTATGAGTCGGCTCTGGGTATGTCGTATGCGGGAAAGAGGAGTCTGGTTTGCATGAAGCATGTGGGACTAAACGTTGCAGCGGACGGTTTTATGAACTCATCAATAACCGGGGTAAACGGGGGACTGGTACTTGTTGTTGCTGACGACCCTTCTATGCATTCATCGCAAAATGAGCAGGATAGCAGGGTTTATGGTAAGTTTGCAATGATTCCCGTGCTTGAACCTTCCAACCAGCAGGAGGCGTATGATATGACCCGTTATGGTTTTGATTTGTCGGAGAAACTGGAGTTGCCTGTTTTATTGCGGATCCCGACTCGCTTATCGCACTCAAGATCGGTTGTAATAAGACAGAAGTCTCGTGAGCAGAACGATCTGAACCCCTCTGCAATAAATGGTAAGTGGATTTTGCTTCCTGCCAGTGCCCGTAAGAATTATCAGGGTTTACTTCAAAAACAGAAAGAGATGATTGCTCTTTCAGAAAACTCGAGATTTAACAGAGTTGTTGAGGGTATAGGCTCAAAAGCTGTTATTGCTTTTGGGATAGGTTATAATTATGTTATGGAGGTGATTGAGGCTTTCAGACTTAATCTTCCTGTTCTTAAAATATCGCAGTATCCTTTACCTGAAGATACAGTAAGGGAGTTTTGCGATAAATATTCAGATATACTTATTGTTGAAGAGGGCTACCCGGTGCTTGAGGAGCTGCTGAAAGGTTATTTCGGTAACAGTAAGTTTCGCGGGCGACTCGATGGTGCGCTGCCAAGAACGGGTGAACTTTCGCCAAACGTTGTTGCTAAAGCATTGGGTGTAAATACCGGGGAGATTCAGAATGTACCTGAGATTGTGGTGGGGAGACCGCCCATGTTGTGCCAGGGGTGCAGTCACCGCGACCTGTTTGATGCTATTAACATTGTGATGGAGGATTATTCTCAAAAGCAAATCTTTGGGGATATCGGGTGCTATACTCTGGGGGCTTTGCCGCCATATAGCACTATAAGTACCTGTGTTGACATGGGTGCTTCGATTACTATGGCCAAAGGGGCTGCGGATGCGGGAATGCGACCGGCAGTGTGTGTGATAGGTGATTCAACATTTACCCACTCGGGAATGACGGGATTGCTGGATGCTGTGAATGATAAATCCCCCATTACGGTGATTATTTCGGATAATGACACTACGGCAATGACGGGAGGACAGGATTCGGCCGGTACCGGCAAATTCTTTGATATCTGTAAGGGTATTGGGGTTGAGGAGAGCCATATACGTTTGATTGAGCCTTTGAAAAAGAACCTTGAGGAGAATGTTGCTATTCTTCGTGAGGAGTTTGAATATAACGGTGTTTCTGTAATCATTTCTCAGAGGGAGTGTATTCAGACATTGAAAAAGAGCAGGAAACAGGTAACTGAAACTGAGTAATTGAAAAACAAATAATGCAAAAGAATATTATTATAGCCGGTGTGGGGGGACAGGGTATTCTAACTATCGCTTCTATAATTGATATGGCAGCTATGAACCTGGGACTTAACCTGAAGCAGGCTGAAGTTCACGGTATGAGTCAGCGTGGCGGTGCCGTGGAATCTCATCTGCGTATATCATCTGATGAAATTTACTCTGATCTGATTCCTCTTGGAAAAGCTGATCTGATTCTTTCTATCGAACCAATGGAGTCGCTTCGTTATCTTCCTTTCCTGTCGCCTGACGGGGTGATTGTAACTGCCACTGAACCGTATGAAAATATCGGCAATTATCCTGACGTGAATGAGTTGCTGA
>JAQVXD010000097.1 GCA_028709385.1 Fermentimonas sp. | reverse complement strand
GTTGAAAACATCTATCTTTGCACCATTAATCTGACAAATAATTCTTGTCAGAATCGGACTTGTAGCTCAGTTGGTTAGAGCAACAGACTCATAATCTGGAGGTCCTAGGTTCAAGCCCTAGCTGGTCCACGGTAAAAACTATAAAATCTCTGTAGGTTTATTACTTACAGAGTTTTTTTATTACTATATAGTAGTCTGTAAGCAGATTCATTCTATTTTTTACAATATCTATTAAAAATAGATACTTACTTTTTGAATATTTTTTGACCATTTTGAATGTAGATGCCACCCATGTAACTTTTCTCCTTACGGCCTTGCAGGTCATATAAACACGTATTTTTAATTAATACATGACTTTTTACTTTTTTGATATCAGTTATACCAAAGTCAAGAGTTATGGGAAGGCTCGAGTCTCTGACGCTGATAGAAGGAATTTGCAAATAGGCTTGCTCACTTGAAATATGGCTATCAGCAATGTTGCAGAATTGCCCTGAAAAGAGACTATAATCCAGATTATTGTTTATAGATACCTCTTCGTCGGCATATTCGGCTACAATCATGGTCCAATATTTCAAACACGGCAATGTGAATTTAACTTCGCTGCCTGTCTGTGTAAAGTTCAGTTCGATAGGTACACCACCCTGATAATCGGGTGATGCTGTCCAAAGACGAACTATCGGTCTGCCTATTTGCAGCGTAAGACTGAGGTCGTTGAGTTCTTTTGGCTCCGGTTGCGTACCATCCATATCGCGCCAAGAAAGACTATTCGCCTTGCTATAATTCAACAAATGGATTACGCGCTTGTTTTGAAATTGACGGCTGAAACTAGCGACTGAGCCTAGTTGCGGAGGCCAATTATTGAACAGGGCACCGGTTCCGTACACGTCTGTAGGAATTTCTTGACCACCATCGCGCAAAAGGTTTTCATACGCCGTAAGAAAATCGTAATAATGCGTAATATTCGTGGAAAGCATAGCGTCCATCTGGCAGTTGGCATTAGGGAAGTATTCGGTACAGAGCATGTGATCACCACTAAGTTCGAGGTGAGCACCTCCAAGCGCAAATATGGTAGCATCGGTGAGCAGAACACCGGCAGTATTGAAAAAACCCACAGTATTAGATTTGTTATAGTCCATATAACCAGCAATAACCGTATTGAGACGATGCCCTGAAACATCATAGTTATTCTCAATCACATCATGGAGATCTGAAAAATTGGCTTGCCCACCCCAAAGTTCATCATAAGCGAAATCAACGCTCTCGGAGGTTATTATCTCATTACCTCCATAACACGAAACAGCATTAAAAGCATATTTTTTCTGTGGATGCGCCTTTTTCATAGCTTTCACGAAAGAGTTAAACCCACTTGGCAGGTCGATACTGGAACCTCCGAATGTGTAAAGTGTACTGCGACTACCAAGTTGATCAATATGGAAACCATCGAAGTTCAGGTTGTTATAAACGTCATCATTACGCTGAGCAAGATAGTTCTGCCAATCAACGTTGGCAGGATTTACAAGATATATATTGCTCTTCCAGCTACTACTCAATTTGTGATAATCCAAATTCGTATGACTTGCGTCAGTGTAAGCCCCCCAAGAGAGGTCAACACCATCCTTCTGGGCATCATCAAGAATTCCATAACAGAGATTATACATCATGCATGCTGCACCGATGCCATGCAGATTACTGATATAGTCCTTAATCACACTGTTATACACGGTACGATTTGCAATATCTTTATAAGAGGTCAGCAAACTTTCTCGTGTGCCGCCAAGAGGCCAGTGGTGTTTATTGTGCCAATCATAAAATTGGATAGCATTCATATGGTAGCTGGCAAGTTTTTTGGTTTCATTGCGAACAACAAAAGAATTTTTACTTAAACCGTAGTCAGCAATAAATCCATAACGCGGAAAACGTGTCCAATCGCTCGAAACATCGATGCCAATGGTGCCATATATTGTTTTCTGATTATTATTATCTTGCGTGTAAACCACAGCCATATATCCTGTAAAATCATTGAGGGGTGGTTTCCATGTCCACGGATTTGAACTCACTTCGACCGTTTCAATCACTTGAACACCTTTCATATACTGCACTTTTAGGCCTGCAGGTTGTTCTCCAATAAACGAGAGAGTAACATCTTCACCTGGTGCATAAACCGACTTGTCCAAACTAAGCAAGAGGTTTCCCTTGTACATCGTGTTTGGAAATTCCTTAGAAGGTTCCGGCATCTGTTTAGCCTCCGTTATTTGAGGCATCAGTGCAGCTAAGAGGAGGTTATCCTGCGCCTCGGGTTCAGTGGCACAAATAGAAAGTGTGTAAGTAGAGCCAGCCTTGCCCTTGAGAATGAGACCTGTCCCAGCCTTCACCTTCGTGACGGCAGTCATAGCAACACGTCCCTTTGCGTCATCATAAGATTTGACAACAAATGCCGTCAAACCGTTGGCATCTGTAAAATTCACGTCATAGTCCGCTGAAAATGCCATCGTATCTGCTGTAAGCTTTAAAGGTATTTCCTTCTTAACATAACTACCGTAATAGTTCATCGACTTTATAGCGTAATAACCGGAACTCTTCACATAAATTTGAAATGAAGGAGAACAATTCAAGAATGTATATTGTGAAATCGTTGGTTTTGATGTGCCAAGATAGTAAACATTCTTAAGACTGCGGCAGTTATTGAATGCGTTATTTCCCCAGATTTTGATGTTGGCAGGTATCGTAACATATTCCAACGCCGTACAATTATAAAATGTACCCTCGTCAATAGCTGTGAGAGAAGTAGGTAATTTGATGTACTTCAGATTCTTGCATGCTTCAAACGACCATGTGCCCAATGAACTCACCCGGGAAGGGAAAATCACAGCAGTAAGACCAGCGTTTTTAAACGCGTGTGTACCGAAACCAGTCAGATTTTGGGGAAATGACAGCGTCTGGAGGCTGCAACAGTTTTCGAATGCACTTTCACCAATAATTATGACCGTAGACGGCAAGATAACGGATGATAAGTTTGTACAACCATAAAACAGATAGTTGGCAATGGTCGTTACCGAGGCCTTGATCTCGGCCTTATAAAGTACACTGCAGCCATAAAATGCATTCGTACCAATGCTGGTAACAGAGTGCGGTATGATGACAGACGTCATCTGTTTATTGTTCAGAAAAGCTCCACTGCTAATGGATGTAATGCTATAACCATCAACTTTATCCGGAATAACTAGTGCACCATTGAAGGTAGATTCTAGTCCCGTAACCTTAGCCTGTGTGTCATTTATGGAAGTATACATGACCCCTTCCGATGTAAAATCTTTGGCGAAAGCTGTAGTCGTTCCAAACAGAATAACAACCAATAAAAGTCTGAAATTCATCATAAAATGTATCTTTTAATTACAAAGATAATGTAAATCGAGAGAAAATTGATGCCCTAGACGAAATCTTTAAGCAAAAAGTCTGAGAGATACAGCTACTATTATAGAAATAACATTGAGGTTCACGAAAAATGAGATGATTTATTTTATAAATGGTTGATCTTATGAACTAGTCGCCAACATATTCATTACAGGTTCACCTTATTCATCATTTAACCTTTTCCTTCCGGGTGCCGGATAATCCTTAGCAAGATCATCCAGCACAAGCACCCAATCCAAATCTTCACCTGGAGTAGGTGACTTAAACAACTTTTTATCCTTATTATCAAAAATACCGATAGACTTTGCAACGCCGGTGCGGGGATTATACCACC
>JAQVXD010000096.1 GCA_028709385.1 Fermentimonas sp. | reverse complement strand
GATAAAATCAGAGAACTATACGGCGAAGAAGCAATTATCAGAGGCGTTTTTACAAACTCTGAATTGAAACCAATCCAAGGAGGGACTCACGATGGGGACTATATTATGATGGGAGGGCGTGACTCATGAAAATACTGGCGGAACCCATCGATGCGATAGTAATGTTCAAGGGTAAAGATGTTCCGAAACCTTATAAGTTCCGATATATGGATCAGGGAGATATGACCCGTGAAATTAAGATTGACAAGGTTATTCAGACAGAGGAAACGAAGATAGCCGGCATAAAGACCTTGCTGTATCGCTGCCAAAGTGAAATCGGGGGCATGACGATCCTTTATGAGCTCAAATATTTAATTAACGAATGCCGTTGGGAACTTTATAAAATGTAATAAAGTGCAATGTTTTTTGGCTATATTTTGACTATACTATTATTGAGGTAGTGCTATGTGCGGAAGATTTGCTTTTTTTACAGATAAAGAAATAAAAGAAGTCGAAGAGATTATCGAACAGATTGATAAAGATGTTAATAAGGATAAACTCAAGACCGGCGAGATTTTTCCTTCCAATATGGTGCCGGTATTATTAAAAGAAAAACAAGAAGTATACCCACAGCTTTTCTCGTGGGGATTTCCAAGTTTCCAGGGTAAGCAGCTCATCATCAATGCCCGAGCGGAAACGGCGAGTAAAAAGCCCATGTTCAGATCTGCTTTAGAAACAAGACGTTGTGTTATCCCTTCTACGGGTTTTTTTGAATGGGATAAGGACAAAAATAAGTATCTGTTTAATATACCTGATTCCGATATGCTCTACATGGCGGGCCTTTTTAATCAGTTTGAAAAGGAAAAACGCTTCGTTATTCTGACTACTGATGCAAATATATCTGTTGCGGAAATACATAAAAGGATGCCCGTGGTGTTACCGAAAGGCAAAATAAAAGAATGGCTGTTTAATGATAAAATAATTGATAAAATTCTATTTGGTGACCACCCGATTTTAATGAAGCAGCTTTATAAAAAGTAAAATGGGGGACACAAATCAGGGACACATTAGATTACAATATTCATAAAAACTAACGAAAGTAAACTTATAGTGAGTTGAGATGCTTTTTTATGCATTGATAACTTTCTTCACTGATATCGTGCTCTATTTTACAGGCATCTGTAAGAGCTTTTGTTTCACTGACACCTAAAGTAATCAGAAACTCTGTAAGTAATTGATGCCGTTCATACATCTGTTTAGCGATTTCAAGTCCTGAATCTGCCAAAGTGATATATCCATTTTCATCCATATAAATATATCCGTTTTCACGCAGCCGTTTCATTGCAATACTGATGCTCGGTTTTGAGTATCCTGTTTCATTCACTATATCAATAGAACGTACTTGTCCCATACGTTTCTTCAGTATTAAAATTGTTTCCAAATAATCTTCTGCAGATTTCTGTATTTTCATTTTTCCATTCACACCCTTTTCATTAATTCGGGAATCATTCTATATCTATGTTAGTATATACTAACCATTTTTGCAAGGAATGTTTTTTGCAAGGATGCTATTCATTACAGCAAATAAAATAAAATATTATATACATTTATTTATGTTGCAACTGCAACATAATGATTGTACCCTGTATGTTATGATCATTATACAAATCTCACTTACTATACAAACTATACAAAAATTTAAGTTTATTAAGGAGGTATGCAAGTTATGATTGAACAGACTTTTAAACTGTCTGTAGGCAATGAAAAGGGAACTCTTCTGAAAATCCCGTTTCAAACCAAAATGAATGTTAAAAATCTACATAATGAAACACTGGAGCTTATCGTCGTTAAGGCACCTGCTCCGAAAAGTTGAGAAAAAAATGAGGAAAAAAATGAGTATGTTTTGTTATCAATGTCAGGAAACCGCAAAAAACACCGGTTGTACAATTAAAGGGGTATGCGGAAAAAACGAGGAGGTTGCAAAGCTGCAGGACCTTCTGATTTACACACTTAAGGGCATCTCAGAGATCGTAGTTAAGGGTAAACTTGATATCAACAGTCTTAACTATACAAATTATGAGGTACTTAGCAGCTTGTTCATGACAATCACTAACGCAAACTTTGATCACGGCTCGATCGAAAAGCAGATTGTGAAAATGATTAATACCAGAGACGAATTCAGAAAAACTGTTACTGAGGGGAGTTTGCATGACGCAGCAATATTCACAGTAGAGTCAAGGGAAGCAATGCTTGATAAGGCTGCCTCTGTCGGAGTGCTGGCAACTGAAAATGAAGATATACGCTCATTGCGTGAGATGATTATTTACGGACTTAAGGGTATGGCAGCCTATGCTGAGCATGCGAAGAATATCGGAAAAGAAAATTTGGATATCAATGCCTTCATATATGAGGCGCTGGCTGCAACGCTGGACGATTCTCTTACAGCTGATGATCTTGTGGTACTAACACTTAAAACCGGCGAATACGGTGTAAAAGTTATGGCACTTTTGGATGAGGCCAATACCTCAAGATTTGGCAATCCGGAGATTACAGAAGTGAATATTGGTGTCAGGAAAAATCCCGGCATCCTTATCTCCGGTCATGACCTGACCGAGCTGGAGCAGTTATTGGAGCAGACCAAGGATACCGGCGTGGATGTGTATACCCACAGCGAGATGCTTCCGGCCCATTATTATCCGGCTTTTAAAAAGTATGATAATTTTGCCGGCAACTATGGCAACGCCTGGTGGAAGCAGCTTGATGAATTTGTGTCTTTCCACGGCCCAATTTTGTTTACAACCAACTGCATCGTCCCGCCCAGGAGTGAAGAGGTCAGAGGCAGAATCTTTACTACCGGTTCTACCGACTATCCGGGATGCAAGCATATTGAAGCAGAGGGAAATGGTAAAAAGGATTTTTCCGAGATTATCGCACTTGCCAAGACCCTTCCTGCTCCCGATGAAATCGAAACCGGAACCATAGTCGGCGGTTTTGCCCACAATCAGGTTATTGCTTTAGCAGACAAAGTCGTCGAAGCCGTCAAATCCGGAGCGATCAAAAAGTTTTTTGTCATGGCAGGCTGCGACGGACGTATGAAGTCCAGAGAATATTATACCGAGTTCGCCGAAAAGCTACCAAAAGATACCGTTATTCTCACAGCCGGCTGTGCGAAATACCGATACAATAAGCTGAAGCTTGGTGATATCGGCGGAATTCCGAGAGTGTTGGATGCCGGTCAATGTAATGACTCTTATTCGCTGGCTGTTATCGCACTCAAGCTCAAAGAAGTGTTCGGCCTTGATGACATCAACAAGCTACCAATTGTATTTAATATTGCCTGGTACGATCAAAAGGCTGTTATTGTACTTCTTGCACTTCTGTATCTGGGCGTGAAGAACATCCACCTCGGTCCTACACTTCCGGGCTTCTTGTCCCCGAATGTAGCTAAGGTTCTGATAGAGAAGTTTGGTATTGCAGGTATTGGTACAGTTGAGGATGATATTAAGCTGTTCATGGCTTAATAAGTGATGTTGATCCCGCCAGAATGTTATGTAGATTCTGGCGGTTCTCTTCTACCTCTACCGGGATACATACATAATATTCTTAAGGTTTGCATGATCGCATATTTGAGATCGGAACCTTTGATGAATTGCATCTTCAATTCCGGCAGGGCTTCGGGACATTCCAAGGAAATGGAAAAAGGCGTAAAACTCTCTTCTCTCTTTCAATAACTCATAATATATCCCCTTTAACATCTCATCCAGCCGAT